>NZ_BCRO01000066.1 GCF_001552635.1 Actinomadura hibisca NBRC 15177
GCCAGGCGAGCGGCCCTGGGCCGGGGCTTCAAAACTAAGGAGCCAGCATGTCGGCGGTGAGATTGGCCTCGGTGCCGGGCACGCCCTGGTCCTGGGCGCGCTTGTCGGCCATCGCCAGCAGACGCCTTATACGGCCCGCGATCGCGTCCTTGGTCAGCGGCGGGTCGGCGAGCTGGCCCAGCTCCTCCAGCGACGCCTGCTTGTGCTCCAGCCGCAACCGCCCGGCGTTGACCAGGTGGTCGGGGGCCTCGTCGCCGAGGATCTCCAGCGCGCGCGCCACCCGGGCCCCGGCGGCGACCGCCGCGCGGGCCGAGCGGCGCAGGTTGGCGTCGTCGAAGTTGGCCAGCCGGTTGGCGGTGGCGCGCACCTCGCGGCGCATCCGCCGCTCCTCCCAGGCCAGCACGCTGTCGTGCGCGCCGAGCCGGGTCAGCAGCGCGCTGATCGCGTCGCCGTCGCGCACCACGACCCGGTCCACCCCGCGCACCTCGCGCGCCTTGGCGTGGATCTTCAGCCGGCGGGCCGCGCCGACCAGCGCCAGCGCCGCCTCCGGCCCCGGGCAGGTGACCTCCAGCGACATCGACCGGCCCGGCTCGGTGAGCGAGCCGTGCGCCAGGAACGCGCCGCGCCAGGCCGACTCGGCGTCGCAGGCCGCCCCCGCGACCACGTGCCGGGGTAGGCCCCGCACCGGCCGCCCGTTGTTGTCGATCAATCCGGTCTGCCGGGCCAGCGACTCCCCGTCGCGGAACACCCGCACCACGTAGCGGTTGCCCTTGCGCAACCCGCTGGGCGCCAGCACCACCACGTCGGAGGTGTGCCCGAACACCTCGGCGATGTCCTTGCGCAACCGCCGCGCGGCGGCCCCGGTGTCGATCTCCGCCTCGATCACGATGCGCCCGCTGACCAGGTGCAGCCCCCCGGCGAACCGCAGCAGCGTGGAGACCTCGGCCTTGCGGCAGCACGGCTTGAGCACCGTGAGCCGGCTCAGCTCGTCCTTCACCACACCGGTCATCGCCATATACGAACCCTCCCCCTATCGGACTTCCAGCAGTGTGGCCGATCCCGGCCGCGGCCGACGTCAGTCGGCGAATATCTGTACGAAGGCTTGGGCCAGCAGGGCGGGATCATGACGCGGGGAGCCGTCGGGGGCGGCGACCTCGGCCAGCACCAGCCGCCCGCCGAGCGCCTTGACGGCGCGGTCCAGCGCGGCGGGGTCGTCCACCACGCCCCGGTCGGCCAGCACCACGTCCACGCGCAGGTCGGGCGCGTGCGCCTGGAGCACCTCCAGATGGGTCTGCGGCGAGAAGTCGTCGGTCTCGCCGGGCTGCGGGACCAGGTTGAGCGCGACCACGCGGCGCGCCCGGGTCGCGGTCAGCGCGCGGGCCAGCTCGGGCACCTTCAGGTGCGGCAGCACGCTGGTGAACCAGGAGCCGGGGCCGAACACCACCCAGTCGGCGTCGTCGACGGCGGCCAGCGCCTCGGGGCAGGCCGGGGGGTCGGTGGGCACCAGCGAGACGCCCAATACGGCGCCGGGCGTGCGGGCGCACTCGACCTGGCCCTTGACCTGCACGACCGCGTCGGGGCGGGCAGGGTCGGCGCCGCGCACCTGCGCGACGATGTCCATCGGGACCGACGCCATCGGCAACACCCGGCCGTGCGCGCCCAGCAGGCGGCCGACCCAGTCGAGCCCGGCGACGGTGGATCCGGCGGCCTGCCCGGACTCGCCGCCGAGCAGCTCCCACAGCGCGACGATCAGCAGGTTGCCGACGGCGTGGTCGCGCAGGTCGCCCTGGCTGCGGAAGCGGTGCTGGACGACGTCGCGCCAGGTCTGGCCCCACTCGTCGTCGCCGCACAGCGCGGCCAGCGCCATGCGCAGGTCGCCGGGCGGCAGCACGCCGAGCTCGCGGCGCAGCCGCCCGCTGGAGCCGCCGTCGTCGGCGACGGTGACGACCGCGGTCAGGCGGTCGGTGACCCGGCGCAGCGCCGACAGGGAGGCGTACAGGCCGTGGCCCCCGCCGAGCGCGACGACCTTGGGGCCGGGGGGCTTCACCGTGCGGTCGCTTCCTTCGTCCGGGACCCGGGGCGGAAGGCCCGCCGCCGGGTCGTCATTCGCGGCCGAGGTCACGGTGGGCGACCTGGACCTCGATGCCCTCGTCCCGCAGCCGGGCGGCGATCTGCTCCGCCATGGCCACACTACGGTGTTTGCCGCCGGTACAGCCGACGGCGAGGGTCACGTAGTGCTTGCCCTCGCGCTCGTAGCCGTCGGCCAGCAGGCGCAGCACCTCGGTGTAGGCGTCCAGGAACTCCTTGGCGCCGCGCTGGCCGAGGACGTAGTCGCGCACGTCGGCGTCGCGGCCGGTCTTGGGCCGCAGCTCGGGCACCCAGTGCGGGTTGGGCAGGAAGCGGCAGTCGACCACCAGGTCGGCGTCCACCGGCAGGCCGTACTTGTAGCCGAAGGAGACCACGGTGGCGCGCAGGCTGGACTCGCCGGTGTCGGTGCCGAAGAAGCCGACGATCTTGGCTCGCAGCTCGTGCACGTTCAGCCCGCTGGTGTCGATCACGAGGTCGGCCTCGGCTCGCACCTCGCGCACCAGGTCGCGCTCGCGGGCGATGCCGTCCACCAGGCGGCCGTCGCCCTGGAGCGGGTGCGGGCGGCGCACGCTCTCGAAGCGGCGCACCAGGTCGGCGTCGCCGGCCTCCAGGAACACCACGCGCGGGTGCACCCCGCGCGCCTCCAGCTCGGCGATGGAGGTGTGCAGGTCCTCGGTGAAGGCGCGGCTGCGCACGTCCACCACGACCGCGATGCGCGGCACGGCGTCCTTCACCCGGCCGCCGAGGTCGGCCATGGTGGCCAGCAGGCCGGGCGGCAGGTTGTCCACCACGAACCAGTCCAGGTCCTCCAGCGCCTTGGCGGCGGTGCTGCGCCCGGCGCCGGACATGCCGGTGACGATCACTATGTCCGGGACGCGCGTCTCGGTGGTCATGGTCGTTCTCCCCCGTCGTCGTTGGCCGCGCCCGTGTCAGAGATCGTTTCCGGGGCCGTTCCCGTTTCCGGCGTCGTTTCCGGGGGCGCGGCCGGGACCGTGCCGCCGTGCAGGGCGGCGGCGATCTGCTCGGCGCTGCGCAGGCCCAGGCCCGGTACCTCGGCGATCTGCTCGGGCGTCGCTTCCTTCAACCGCTTGAGCGAGCCGAAATGTTTCAGCAGCGCGGCGCGGCGCGCCGGGCCGAGGCCCGGGACGCCGTCCAGCTCGCTTTCGATCATGGCCTTGGAGCGGCGCTGCCGGTGGTAGGAGATCGCGAACCGGTGCGCCTCGTCGCGGACCCGCTGGACCAGGTACATGCCCTCGCTGTTGCGCGGCAGGATCACCGGGTCGTCGTCGCCGGGCAGCCACAACTCCTCCAGCCGCTTGGCGATGCCGCAGACCGCGATGTCGTCGATGCCGAGCTCGTCCAGGGCGCGCTGGGCGGCGGCGACCTGCGGCGGGCCGCCGTCGACGATCACCAGGTTGGGCGGGTAGGCGAAGCGGCGCGGGCGGCCGGTCTCGGGGTCGATCGGCTGGTGGCCGGCCGGCTCCTCCTCGGCGTCGCCGAGCGCCAGCTCCCCCGCCTTCTCGCTCTCGGCGAGGTACCGCCGGAACCGCCGCGTGATCACCTCGTGGATGGAGCGCACGTCGTCCTGGCCCTCCACCGCCTTGATGGAGAAGCGCCGGTACTCGCTCTTGCGGACCAGGCCGTCCTCGAACACCACCATGGAGGCGACGACGTTGGTGCCCTGGAGGTTGGACACGTCGTAGCACTCGATGCGCAGCGGGGCCTCGTCCAGCTCCAGCGCCTCCTGAAGCTCGCGCAGCGCGAGGCTGCGGGTGGTGAGGTCGCTGGCGCGGCGCGTCTTGTGCTGCTTGAGGGACTCGTGGGCATTGCGGGCGACGGTCTCCAGCAGCGAGCGTTTGTCGCCGCGCTGGGGCACCCGCAGCCGCACCGGCCCGCCGCGCCGCTCGGCCAGCAGCTCGCTCATCGCCTCGGCGTCCGGCGGCAGCTCGGGCACCAGGACCTCGCGCGGCACCGCGTCGGACTCGCCGTAGATCTGGAGCAGGAAGGTCTCGACCAGGTCGGGGGTGGTGACGGCCTCGACCTTGTCGACCACCCAGCCGCGCTGGCCGCGGATGCGGCCGCCGCGCACGTAGAAGACCTGGACGGCCGCCTCCAGCTCGTCCTCGGCGAAGGCGACCACGTCGCAGTCGATGGTGTCGGAGAAGACGACCGCCTGCTTCTCCAGGGCGGCCTCAAGGGCGCGGACGTCGTCGCGCAGCCGCGCGGCCCGTTCGTACTCCTGGGAGACGGCGGCCTCGCGCATGTCGCGTTCGAGGCGCTTGATGAAGCGGCCGGTGTCGCCCGCCATGAAGGCGCAGAAGTCCTCGGCCAGCAGCCGGTGCTCGGCCGGGCTGACGTTGCCCACGCACGGCGCGGAGCACTTGTCGATGTAGCCGAGCAGGCAGGGCCGGTCGAGCTGGTGCTGGCGCTTGAAGACCCCGGCGCTGCACGTGCGGACCGGGAAGACCCGCAGGAGCTGGTCGACGGTCTCGCGGATGGCCCAGGCGTGGGAGTAGGGGCCGAAGTAGCGCACGCCCTTGCGCTTGGCGCCGCGCATGACCAGCACCCTCGGGAACTCCTCGTTCAGGGTGACGGCGAGGTAGGGATAGGACTTGTCGTCGCGGTACTTGACGTTGAAGCGCGGGTCGAACTCCTTGATCCAGGAGTATTCGAGCTGGAGCGCCTCCACCTCGGTGCCCACGACCGTCCAGTCGACGCGGGCGGCGGTGCGCACCATGGTCTGGGTGCGCGGGTGCAGCCCGGCGAAGTCGGCGAAGTAGGAGTTCAGCCGCGAGCGCAGGTTCTTGGCCTTGCCCACGTAGATGACCCGGCCGTGCTCGTCGCGGAAGCGGTACACCCCTGGCGATTCTGGGATGGACCCCGGTGCGGGTCGGTAGGTCGCCGGATCTGCCACGTCAGCAAGGGTAGTGGGCGGGACCGACAGAACGCGCGCCGCGGGTCCCCGACGTGGGGCGCGCTGCGCGGGCGGGTGGGGCCGCCGGGACGGGAGTGACGTGGATCTCGTTCCAAGCCTGCGCCAACGGAAAGGGGTGAATAGCTAGATATTCCACCAAAACACCTATCCCCTATCCGAGGAGGTCATCGCCGCGTGTCCGCGTTCTGGGCCTGGATCGTGTTCGCGATCGCCGTCGCCGCGTCCGTGATCGTTGTGGAGGCGGCCCGCCGCGTGCTGGCGGGCCGGATGTCGCGGCGCTGGCCGCCGGTCGGCGCCGCCGCCCGCGCGGTCGCCGCGCCCGCCTTCACCTTCGCCGCCGTGGTGAGCGTCAGCAGCGCCCTGCCTTACCAGTACCTGCCCGACGCGCTGGACGGCCCGGTGCACCGCGCGTTGCGGATCGCGGTGATCGGCGCGACCACGTGGCTGGTGCTGCGCATCTCCTACGCGCTGACCGACCCGGCGCTGAACCGGCTGACCCGCGTGGAGGGCGACCGCAACCGCCGGGCCCGCCGGGCGCGCACCCAGATGTTGCTGGTGCGCCGGATCACCGCCGCGGTGATCGTGATGCTGGCGGTGGGCGCGGCGCTGTTCACCTTCCCGCAGGTGCGGGCGCTGGGCGCGGGGCTGCTGGCCTCGGCGGGCGTGGCCGGCCTGGTGGTCGGCATCGCCGCCCGGCCCGCGCTGGGCAACCTGTTCGCCGGGCTGCAGCTCGCGTTCAGCGACGCGCTGCGGCTGGACGACGTGGTCGTGGTGGAGGGCCAGTGGGGCCGGGTCGAGGAGCTGACCCTGTCGTACGTGGTGGTGCACCTGTGGGACGACCGGCGCCTGATCCTGCCGGTGTCCTACTTCACCGAGCGGCCGTTCGAGAACTGGACGCGGCACACCAGCCGGGTGATCGGCGCGGTGGTGTTCCACGTGGACTGGGCGGTGCCGGTGGAGGAACTGCGCACCGAGCTGTACTCGATGCTCGGGGAGCACCCGCTGTGGGACCACCGCGACTGGGTGCTCCAGGTGACCGACGTGCTGCCCAACGGACTGGTCCAGCTGCGGGCGCTGATGAGCGCGGCGGACTCGGCGAGCGCCTGGGACCTGCGCTGCGACGTGCGCGAGCACATGGTGCGCTACCTGCGCGAGCACCATCCGGACGCGCTGCCGCGGTTCCGGGCGGAGATCCCCGAGAACGGCGGCCTGGAGAAGGCCGACGCCGACGGCGCTGTCGACGGCACCGCCGACAGCGCCGCCGACCGGGCCGGGCGGGCCCCCGGCCAGGAGCCGGTGGCCAGCGGGTCCGGCACGGTCGGGCGGGACCGGTAGCGCCGTCCGGACGGCCCGCCCCGCCGCCCGGACGGCGGGCTCCGGTCAGGCCAGCATGATCTGGTCGCCCTGGACGGTGGCGGTGCGCGGCTCCAGGGGCGTCTCGGCGGGCCCGTTCGCCACCGAACCGTCAGTGATCTTGAACTTGCTGCCGTGGCAGGGGCAGTTGATCGTGCCGCCCGACACGTCGCCGACCGGGCAGCGCCGGTGCGTGCACAGCGCCGAGAACGCCTTGAACTCGCCCTGGGCGGGCTGGGTGACCACGACCTTCTCGTCCTTGAAGACCTTGCCGCCGCCGACCGGGATGTCCCCGGTCTTGGCGATGGCCTTGCCGCCGCCCCCGCCCTGGTCGCCGCCGCCGGTGGGCGACGGGTCGCCCCCGGCGTCACCGCCGCCGTCGCCGCCGCCCGCGTCGTCGGACCCGCCGCAGGCCGCCGCCAGCCCGGCGACCCCCGCGAGCCCGGCGCCGATGAGGAGCCCGCGCCGGGTCCTGCCGTCCGGCCCCGCCGCAGGCCCCGTCAACGCTTCCTCGACCGACTCCCGCGCCATGTGATCGCCCTCCGTGTCCGTCGCGTGCGTGCCCTGTCACCGGGGAGTACGGACGGCGGCGCAGAATGGTTCAAAGTTGAATGTTCTTTTCAGACGACGACGATGCCGTCGCCCTTCACCTGCACCCGGTATTCCAGCAGGCCGCGGTTGGCCGGGGACTGCGCCACCGACCCGTCGGCGATCTTGAACTTGCTGCCGTGGCAGGGGCAGTCGATGGTGCCGTTCGCCACCCGGTTGCACAGGCAGCCGGAGTGCGTGCAGGTCGCGCTGAACGCCTTGAAGGTGCCCTGGACGGGCTGGGTGACCACCAGCTTGCTGTCGGCGTAGATCTTCCCGCCGCCGACCGGGACGTCGGCGACCTTGGCGATCTCCTTGCCGCGCAGGCTCTCGGCGGGCTGGGCCTGCCGCGCCTTGGGCCCGCACCCGGCCAGCGCGGCGGCCCCGACGGCCCCCGCCCCGCACAACACCGCGCGGCGGCCGACGCCGTCCCGCCCGGTCCCCCCGGAAGTCACATCGTCACTCATGACCACCATCATTCCGAAGGGTCCTGGCGGTCGCGCACCGCCCCTCCGGTCAGGTGCCCCTGGGTTCGGCCGCCGGGACGTCGAGCTTCACGACCTGCAACACCTGCTGATGGAGGCGGTCCATGGCAGTGTCGACGCTGCGGACGAAGCCAGTCTCCCTGCCAGGAGGGGGCCAGGGCCGTTCCAGGTCAGCCGTCGGCCCCCAGTTCGGCGCCCAGGGCGTCGAGCCAGCAGCCGGTGCCCTGCTCCCGCCAGGCCGGGTCCTCGGCGCCGTCGAGGTAGGCGGCCTGCTCGGTGAGCGTCAGGCGGGTGCCGCCGTCGTCGGCCGGGGACAGCTCCACCGTCGTCAGCGACACCGTCGCCAGGACGCCGTCCGCCGACAGGGTCGAGGTGTAGACGATGCGTTCGTCCGGGACGATGTCGCGGTACCAGGTCTCGAACGTCAGCGCCGGGCCGCCCTCCGGGCCGCCGCGGTTGACCTCCCGGCCGCCGACGCGGAAGTCCAACTCGTGGTCGCCGCCGTCGGCGAACCAGCGGGCCTTGGCCGCCGGGTCGGCCCAGGCGGCGAACACCTTCGCGACCGGGGCGGCATAGGTGCGCTCCAGGGTGAAGGTCGTGTGCTTGACGTCGTGCTCGGTCATCATCGACTCCCTTGTTCGGGACCGTGCTCCAGGTCGTCGCCAAGCCGGTCCAGGCGGTGTTCCCGGGGGGTGCGCTGCCGGACGATCCACTCCTCGGCCGCCCGCAGCGCCGCCGGCTCGATCCGGCAGGTGCGAACGCGCCCGGCCTTCTCCGACCGGACCAGCCCGCACTCCTCCAGGACGCGCAGGTGCTGCATGACCGCCGGCAGCGACATCTCCAGCGGCCCGGCCAGCTCGCTGACCGAGGCGGGCCCGCCGACCAGGCGCTCCACCATCGCGCGGCGCGTCGGGTCGGCGAGGGCCTGGAAGACCCGGTCCAGCGAACCGGCATGGTTAGGCATGTACTTGAGTATTCGCTCGACCGTCCATGATAGTCAAGTGATTACTTAACTGTTTGGACGCACCTGTTCGGTAGCGGCTGAGGGAACGCCGACGGCGTGTCCGCTCACCGTGGTGAGCGGACACGCCGTCGGGCGGGTGCGGGTCAGGTCAGCAGTTTGGCCAGGAACTGGCCGGTGTGGCTGGCCTCCACCTTGGCCACCTCCTCGGGCGTGCCGGTCGCCACCACGGTGCCGCCGCGCGAACCGCCCTCGGGGCCCATGTCGACGATCCAGTCGGCGGTCTTGATCACGTCGAGGTTGTGCTCGATGACGATCACGCTGTTGCCCTTGTCGACCAGGCCGTTCAGCACGCCGAGCAGCCGGCGGATGTCCTCGAAGTGCAGGCCGGTGGTCGGCTCGTCCAGCACGTAGATGGTGCGGCCGGTCGAGCGGCGCTGGAGTTCGGCGGCCAGCTTGACGCGCTGGGCCTCGCCGCCCGACAGGGTCGGGGCGGGCTGGCCGAGCCGCACGTAGCCGAGGCCGACGTCGTTGAGGGTGGCCAGGTGCCGGTGGATCGCCTTGATCGGCTCGAAGAAGACCGTGGCCTCCTCGATCGGCATGTCCAGCACCTCGGCGATGGTCTTGCCCTTGTAGTGGACCTCCAGGGTCTCCCGGTTGTAGCGGGCGCCGTGGCAGACCTCGCACGGGACGTAGACGTCCGGCAGGAAGTTCATCTCGATCTTGATGGTGCCGTCGCCCGCGCAGTTCTCGCAGCGGCCGCCCTTGATGTTGAAGGAGAAGCGGCCCGGCTGGTAGCCGCGCACCTTGGCCTCGGTGGTCTGCGCGAACAGCTTGCGGATGTGGTCGAACACGCCGGTGTAGGTCGCCGGGTTGGAGCGCGGGGTGCGGCCGATCGGCGACTGGTCGACGTGCACGACCTTGTCGAGCTGGTCGACGCCGTTGACGCGGCGGTGCTTGCCGGGCACGGTGCGCGCGCCGTTCAGCTGCTTGGCCAGCGAGTTGTACAGGATGTCGTTGACCAGGGTGGACTTGCCCGAGCCCGACACGCCGGTGACGGCGGTGAACACCCCGAGCGGGAAGGACACGTCCACGTTGCGCAGGTTGTTCTGCTGGGCGCCCTTGACCGTGATCTCGCGGCCCTTCTGGCGCGGGCGGCGGATCTCGGGGACCTTGATCTCGCGGCGGCCCGACAGGTAGGCGCCGGTGATCGAGCGCTCGGACTTCAGCAGCTCGTCCACGGTGCCCGACACCACGATCTCGCCGCCGTGCTCGCCGGCGCGGGGGCCGATGTCCACCACCCAGTCGGCGGCGGCGATGGTGTCCTCGTCGTGCTCGACGACGATCAGGGTGTTGCCCATGTCGCGCAGCCGCAGCAGGGTCTCCAGCAGCCGGTGGTTGTCGCGCTGGTGCAGGCCGATGGACGGCTCGTCCAGCACGTACAGCACGCCGACCAGGCCGGAGCCGATCTGGGTGGCCAGCCGGATGCGCTGCGCCTCGCCGCCGGCGAGGGTGGCCGAGGCGCGGTCCAGCGAGAGGTAGTCCAGGCCGACGTCCAGCAGGAAGCCGAGCCGGGCGTTGATCTCCTTCAGGACGCGCTCGGCGATGTGCCGGTCGCGGTCGTTCAGCTCCATCGCCAGCAGGAACTTGGCGGCCTCGCCGATCGGCATGGCCGCGACCTCGGCGATGGACCGGCCGCCCATGGTGACCGCCAGCACGTACGGCTTGAGCCGCGCGCCCTCGCAGGTGGGGCAGGGGATCTCCCGCATGTAGCCCTCGAACTTCTCCCGGGTGGAGTCGCTCTCGGACTCGGCGTGCCGCCGCTGGATGTAGGGGATCGCGCCCTCGTAGGCGGTGTAGTAGGAGCGGGTGCGGCCGTAGCGGTTCTTGTAGCGGACGTGGACCTGGGTCTCGTGCCCGTTGAGGATGGCGCGGCGCGCCTTGAGCGGCAGCTTCTCCCACGGGGTGTCGAGGTTGAAGCCCATGGCGTCGCCGAGCGCCGACAGCAGGCGCAGGAAGTAGTCGCTGACGTGGCCGTTGGACCAGGGCTGCACCGCGCCGTCGGCGAGGCTCAGCTCGGGGTCGGGGACGACCAGCTCGGGGTCCACCTCCATGCGGGTGCCGAGGCCGGTGCAGTCGGGGCAGGCGCCGTAGGGGGAGTTGAACGAGAACGAGCGCGGCTCCAGCTCGTCGAACGACAGGTCGTCGTAGGGGCAGTACAGGTGCTCGGAGTACATGCGGGTGCGGTTCTCGTCGTCCTCGGGGAGGTCGACGAAGTCGAGCACGATGGTGCCGCCGGCCAGGCCGAGCGCGGTCTCCACCGAGTCGGCGAGGCGCTGGCGGGCCGTGTCCTTGACCGAGAGGCGGTCCACGACCACCGAGATGTCGTGCTTCTCCTGCTTCTTGAGCTTGGGCGGGTCGTCCAGGCGCACCGCCTGGCCGTCCACGATGGCCCGGGAGTAGCCCTTGGACTGCAGCTCGCGGAACAGCTCCAGGTACTCGCCCTTGCGGCCGCGGATCACCGGCGCCAGCACCTGGAAGCGGGTGCCCTCGGCCAGCTCCAGCACCCGGTCGACGATCTGCTGCGGGGCCTGGCGGCTGATCGGCCGGCCGCAGATCGGGCAGTGCGGGTGCCCGATGCGGGCGTACAGCAGGCGCAGGTAGTCGTACACCTCGGTGATGGTGCCGACGGTGGAGCGCGGGTTCTTGGAGGTGGACTTCTGGTCGATCGACACCGCCGGGGACAGGCCCTCGATGAAGTCGACGTCGGGCTTGTCCATCTGCCCGAGGAACTGGCGGGCGTAGGCCGACAACGACTCCACGTAGCGGCGCTGGCCCTCGGCGAAGATCGTGTCGAACGCCAGCGACGACTTGCCGGAGCCGGAGAGCCCGGTGAACACGATCATGGAGTCCCGCGGCAGGTCGAGCGAGACGTCCTTCAGGTTGTGCTCGCGTGCTCCACGCACGATGAGTCGGTCATGCACGGCGGCTATCCGGTTCCTTTTCTGGGCGCGATGAGGGAGACGGCGGATCGGTCTCCAGGCTAGCGAGGGGGTGCGACAGAATCCCCGAGGTTCATAACAGCGGCGGGGACCGCCGCATTTCGTCGCGCGCCCCACCCGCCCCGGCGGGGGCTGTCACCCTCATCGAAACCGTACACGTGTTCGAAGATCTGCCGCCACCGGAACCGCCGGAACCCCACTAGGGTGCCCCTCATGTCACCTGCGAGCGACACCGGACCGGGCGCCGAGCCGCGGCACGACGGGTTCTACGTCCGCCCGGCGTCCGAGGACTCGACGTCGTTCCTGCGCTTCTTCCCCGAGGGCAAGGTGGTGGCCTGCACCATCGGGGACCAGCGGCCGCCCGAAGAGTACGCGCTCAACGTGGCGCGCTGGATGGTGCCCGGCAACTCCAGCCCGCAGCAGGGAAGCTACCGGCTGGAGGGCGGCGAGCTGGCGTTCTCGGCGGTCAGCGACTCGGGGACCGTGGACTACTGGGGCGTGGTCGAGGACGACCGCCTGTCGATGCTCCTGCACGTGCACAGCCTGATCAACGGGCACCGGGAACACGGGGTGTGGCGGTTCCTGCCCCTGCCCGACGATCCGCCCACGCCCGGCGGGTCATGATCCGCCCGGTCGGGCAAAACGATCCGCCGGGGCGGCCGGGCGGCTACTCGTCGTCGAGGGCGAAGCGGAGGTAGCGGTCGGCCGACCGGCGCACCGCCTCCTTGCCGTCCACGTGGACGATCTTCTTCCACCAGCCGCCGTACACCCGGTCGAACGCGTACGGTTCCAGCAGGCGCAACGCCCGCCGCACAGTGCGCGGCCGCTCCGGGATCAGATTCGGGTAGGAATACATGAAACTGACCCAGTCCCGGTCGTTCACCACCTGCACGATGTCGCCCGAGAACAGCGCTCCCCGCCCGTCCTCGGCATCCCGCCAGTGCAGCACCTGGCCGCCCGCGAAGTGCACGCCCGCGTTCACCAGCGTCAACCCCTCCGCGATCTCCAGTGTGTCGCCGCTCCAGTACCGCACCGCCTCGTCGGGCCGCGCGACCCACCGGCGGTCGGCCTCGTGGATGTACACCGGCGCGTCGAAGGCGTGCGCCCACTCGATCATCGAGCCGTAGAAGTGCGGATGGCTGATCGCGATGGCGTCCACGCCGCCCAGCTCGCGGACCTCGCGCACCATGTCGTCGTCGATGTGGCTGACCATGTCCCACAGCACGTTCCCGGTGGGCGTGCGGACCAGCAGCGCGCGCTGCCCGATCGCCGTGGGCGGCCGGGTGCCCACCCCGTACACGCCCGGCCCTTCCTCAGCGACGCGCCCCCGGTGCCCGGACTCACGCAGCTCCTCGACCGACGTCCAGCGCTGCCCGTCCCAGCCGACGTACTGGCGCTCGTCCTCGCAGATGGGGCAGTCGTCGCGCGGCTCGGCGTACTGCACTCCGCACGTCACACAGATCGGGTGCCTCATCCCTCCGACGCTATCCCGTCACTCCGGCTTCCTCCGGGCCACCTCCCGCACGCTCTGGTGCGTTCCATCGGCGGTGGGCGAGGATGGAGCCTCCTGCGAGGTGATGGAGGCTGCTGATGGGCGCGGACGAGCGGCGGCGCGTGCTGGAACAGGTCGAGGCGGGCACCGAGCGGGTCCTGGCGACGCTGGGGAAGCTGTCTGAGCAGGAGCTGCGCGGGCCGTCGGCGCTGCCCGGCTGGACGCGCGGGCACGTGGCCACCCACATCGCCCGCAACGCCGACTCCCTGTGGAACCTGCTGGAGTGGGCGCGCACCGGCGTGGAGATCCCGCAGTATCCGAGCGTCGAGGCGCGCAACGCCGATCTGGAGGCGGGCGCGGGGCGCGGCGGGTCCGAGCTGGTGGAGGACGTGCGGGCGTCGGCGGCGCGGTTCTCCGAGCAGTTCCGGGCACTGCCGCCGGAGGCCGCCGACGTCCAGGTACGGGCCATGCTGGGCTGGGAGCAACCCGCCTGGTACGTGCTCTACCGGCGCTGGCACGAGGTCGAGGTCCACCACGTGGACCTAGCGGCCGGATACGGGCCCGCCGACTGGCCCGACCCCTACGTGCGCTGGGCGCTGGGCGGCACGCTGCGCGATCTCGCCGCGCTGCCGGTCGGGTCGCGCGGCGAGCTGGACGGCCACCGGCTGGTCGCCACCGAGTCCGGCGACGAGACGCGCCTCGGCGACGGGCCGCGCATCACCGGCTCGGGGCGGGCGCTGCTGGGCTGGCTGAGCGGCCGGACCAGCGGCGCGGGGCTGGCCATGCGGCCCGACGGCGCGCTGCCCGCCCCGCCCGCGTGGCCGTTCCCGCCCAGCACGTTCTAGCGGGCTACCCCGGCGGCGGGTCGATGAGCCGCCGCAACTCCGCCTCGGACCGGACGGTGATGACGCCGCGCGCCACCGCGACGCCCCCGGCGAACCGCTCCCCGGCCAGGATCTGGGCGACCTTGCGGCGGCCCATGCCCGCCCACCGGCCCAGGTCCTGCTGGGATATCGGCACCGGGACCACGGTGCCGTCGCCGCGCACGGGCGTGCCGAAGCGGGCCGACAGGCGCAGCAGCCTGCTGGCCAGGCGCGCCACCGGGTCGTCGGGGCAGTGGCCGCTGCGCACCACGTTGGCGTCGCGCAGCCGCTCGGCCAGCACGGCGGCGACCGCCCACACCGCGCCGGGGCAGGAGTCCAGCGCCGCGCGCAGCCGCTCGGCGGGCAGCGACAGCGCCTCGACCGGCGTGATGGCCTCGACGTTGGCGGCGCGGACGCCGCCGTCGACCGCCTCGATCTCGCCTACCAGGTCGCCGGGGCCCAGCACGTCCAGGATGACGGTCTCGCCGCCGCGCTCCACCCACACCTTCACCGCGCCGCCCAGCAGCACGAACACCTGCGCGGAGCGGGTGTGCTCGCGCATCAGGAACCGGCCCTGCTGGACCATGACGGTGGCGGCGGTGTCGCGCACCGCCTTGCGGGCCCGTTCGGGCAGCACGTCCCAGAACGTGGTGATGGCCATCTCCGCCTCCTCACCCCGCCCCCGGGTACCAGTGAACGCGACCCGGCGGCGCGGGTCTGCGTCCTAGGACACATCCGAGCCGAGCCACTGGTCGATGGCGCGGATCCGCCGGTCGCAGTCGGCCGCGCCGGTCTGGTCGCCGAGGGCCGCGCAGGACACGCGCAGCCGCTCCAGGGCCTGGCGCTGGCCCCGGTGGTCGCCCATGTCGCGGCGGCTGTCGATCTCGGCGAGGAAGTGCCCGACGGCCTGCCGGTGCCGGTCCAGGCGCTGGCAGGCGCGGCCCATGGTGTGCCGGGAGTACGCCTGCTCGCGGGAGTCGCCGAGCTCGACGGCCAGGTCCAGCGCCTGGCGGCCGACCGCGAGCGCGGCCGACGGGTCGTCCAGGTCCAGGTGGATGGCGGCCAGGTGCACCAGCGCGGTGCCCTCGCCGTGCCGGTCGCCGACCTCGCCGAGCAGCCGCAGCGCCTCGCACTCCATGCCCAGCGCCTCGGCGGGGCGGCCGCTGTGCCGCAGCACCGCCGCGAAGGTGTCCATGCCGACGCCCATGCCGTACCAGTCGCCCGACTCCTGGCGCAGCCGCAGCGCCTGCCGGGCGGCGCGCTCGGCCTCCTCGTTCAGGCCGAGCCGCAGGTAGGTGCGGGCCAGGCTGCCCAGCGTGCCCGCCAGGCCGCCGCGCGCGCCGAGCCGGTGCCACAGGTCCAGCGCCTCCAGCCCCAGCACGAACGACTCCTGGTGGCGTTGCAGCCGCCGCATGACCACCGACAGGTGCTCCAGGTCGTGGGCCTCGCCGTGCTGGTCGCCGATGGCGCGGCGGATCTCCAGGGCGCGCACCAGGTGCTCGCGGGCCTCGCTGTAGCGGCCGAGCCGCGCGTGCACCACGCCGATCTGCGCCAGCGTCTCGGCCTCGCCGTGCGGGTCGCCGGTCTCGCGGTGCAGCCCCAGCGCCTGCCCGCAGTAGGTGAACGACTCGGCGAACCGGGCCGCGTCGCAGGTCAGCCGCCCCAGCGTGGTCAGCGCGCGGGCCTGGCCGCGCCGGTCGCCCAGCGCCCGGTAGGTGCGCAGCGACTGCTCGGCGTCGCGGCGGGCCAGGTCCCGCATGCCCAGCGTGGCGTGCATGCGGGCCAGCTCGGTCAGCGCCTGCGCCGCGCCGTGCCGGTCGCCCTCCTCCTGCCGGATGGCCAGCGCCTCCAGCGCGTCGTTGACGGCGTCGTGGACGGCGCCGCGCCGCCGGTGCACCTGCGCCAGGGTCAGCAGCGACTCGGCCGTGCCCGGCAGGTCGCCCGCCTCGCGGCGCAGGTCCAGGGCCTGGCGCGCGTGGCGCAGGGCGGCGGCGTAGTCGGCGAGGTTGAGGTGCGCGCGGGCCAGAGTTTCGTGGCCTTTGGCGACGCCCCCGTCGTCGCCCAGCTCGCGGTGGATCTCCAACGACCGGCGCGCGTGGTCGATGCCGGTCGGGTAGCGGCCCAGCGCCACGTGCAGGTCGGCGAGGGTGGCCAGCGTGACGGCCTCGCCGAACCGGTCGGGCGGCATCACCGAGCGGAACCCGCGCAAAGCGTCCTCGCCGTATCCGATGGCCTGCACCGACCGGCCCAGCTCGAAGTGCGCCACCGCCAGGCCGTGCAGCATCACCGCTGCGGCGGCCCAGTTCTCTTCGGTGCGGGCGGCGCGCAGCCCCGCCTGGCAGACGGTGACGGTGTCCTCGCTGTAGCGGCGGAACCCCTGGAAGTCGAACAGCGCGTCGGCCAGCTCCCAGCACGTCCGGTGCAGTCCCAGCCGCGCGGCCTGGTCCACGGCCGCCACCAGGTTACGGCGCTCGGCCTCGAACCAAGCGAGCGCGACAGCACGCGCGGCGGCGGTAACGGGACGCGCGGGCGCGCGTACAGGCGCGGCCATACCGAGGGCCGGACGGTGCCGCAGCAGCACCGCGCCCGCCCGGCGCGCCTCGGCCAGGTAACCGGCCAGCAACCGCCGCTGCGCGCCCAGCCGGTCCACGTCGGCGTCCTCGGCCAAGCCCCGGTCGCGCGCGAAGTCGCGCAACAGGTCGTGCATCCGGTAGCGGCCCGTCCCGACCTCCTGCACCAGGAACGCCTGCCGCAGCCCCTCCAGCAATTGGCGGGCCTCGGCCTCGGTGCGTCCGGTCAGCGCCGCCAACGCGACGGGCGTGAAATCAGGACCCGAGATGAGCCCTAGACGACGGAGCGCAGCGCGCTGATCAGGCCGCAACCCCCGATAGGCGACCTCGAAAGTGGGGCTGAGCGCGACATGCAGACCCGGCTGGGCAGTCTGCGCCGTCCCGCCGTAGACGGGCAGCCCGGTCCCGTAGGCGGGGACGACGGGAAACCTGCTCTCCTCCAGCTCGCGGACGGTGTCGGCGATGCTCCCGGACGGGTTCTCGGCCAGCCGCCCCGCCATGATCGCCAGCGCCAGCGGCAGGTGGCCGCACTCCTGCGCGAGGCGCTCGACGGCCCGCCGCTCCTGGCGGACGCGGGGGTCGCGCGGGCCGAGGACGGCGGCGACCAGCTCCACCGCCTCCTGCGGGGCCAGCTCGCGCAGCTCCAGGACGCGGATGTCGGCGTCCTCCAGCGGCGCGGCCATGCGCCGCTGCGTGGTGATCACGACGAGTCCGGCGTCCACGGCCGCCAGCAGCGGCCGCACCTGCTCGGGCCCCGCCGCGTTGTCCAGGATCAGCAGCAGGCGGCGGCCCGCCAGCAACGACCGGCACTGCGCGGCCAGCTCGCCCTCGGTGCGCGGGAGCTGGTCGCCGGGCACCCCGACGCCGCGCAGCACCTGCCCCATGGCCTCGGCGGGCGCGACGGGAGTGCGGTGGGAGGCGCGCAGGTCGGTGAAGACCACGCCGTCGGGGAAGCGGTCGGCGACCCGGTGCGCCCAGTGCACCGCCAGGGTCGTCTTGCCGACCCCGGCCATGCCCTGCACGATCACCCCGCGCGGCCGCTCGGTCTGCCCCAGCAGCAGGTCCAGCTTGCCGATGCTGACGTCGCGCCCGGCGAAGTGGGGCTTGTCGGCGGGCGGGCGCAACGCCTGGGGCACCACCGCCGAGCCGTCCGCGTGCCCGCCGCCATAACCTCCGGTGGGTCCGCCCGCGTGCCCGTCCAACCGGACCTGCTGGCGGACCGCCAGGCCGACGCCCGGGACACCGCTCACCGCCCCGTCACCGCCCATCGACCACTCGTCGCCCCAAGGACTGGCGGCCAGCCGCAGCGCGTCGGGGTCCAGGATCGTCAGCGGGCGCGGGCGGCCGTCCAGGATGCCGCGAGCGCGCCAGCGCCGGAACCAGCGCACCAGCGTCTCGCGCGAGATGCCCGCCCAGTTGGCCAGCTCGGCCTGGCTGAGCCGCACCGGGATCTCCACGCCGCGCGCGGTGCGCTCGCCGAACCGGTGCGCCAGCTCCAGCAGGTGGCAGGCCAGGCGCTGCTGGTGCTCGGCGGCGCGGACGGCGTGCCGCCGCCCGCCCAGCGCGTCGGCCTCGGCGATGCCCCGCATCATCGCCTCGGCGACCTGCGGGTTGGCCGCCAGCAGGCTGCCGAACTGGCGGCGGTCGATGCGCAGCGCCGCCAGGTGGTCCAGCGCCGCCACCGTGGCGCGCTGCGGGCGGCCCCACGGCGCGAGCGCGCCCAGCAGGTCGCCCGGCCCGAACAGGTCGATGATCGACTCGTCGCCCTCGCTGGAGCCCACGAACTCCTTGGCCACCGCGTTGCCCGCCGTGCGCGCCCCCGCGCGGAGCACGACGCACACGCTGGGCGCGACCACGCCCTGGTGGAACAACATCCCGCCGGGCGGCACGTCGGTGCGGCCGCCCATCGCCCACAACGCCTGCCGGTCGGCGGGGGCCAGCAGCGCCCAGAAGCTCCCGGGCCGCACGTCATGCTCGATCACCGGCGGCTCCCCATCGTGTGCACCCCTCTCCGGCCGTCCCCTGCCCCGTCCCTCCACCATCGTGCGCCGCGCGGAGCGGGCCGTCCGCCAGAAAGTGCACGGACGGAATGGGTCTGCCGACTCATCCCGCCGGGACGGCGGCGCGCGCATGATCGGGCACCCGGGCCAGCGGGCACCGGATGCGGGAGGATGGGGCCTCGGACGGCGACCGTTCGCCGCGCGAAGGAGGACGCATGAGCTACACCGGGCACGTGACGGTCGGCGGCAGGCCCGACGTCCGCGAGCTGCCGGGCCTCACCGTCACCAAGGTGGCGGTCGGGCCCTACGACAACAACGCCTACATCCTGCGCTGCGCCGCCACCGGCGACCAGCTGCTGGTGGACGCGGCCAACGAGGCGTCCCGGCTGCTGGAGCTGCTGGGCGACCGGCCGCTCAGCCGGGTCGTCACCACCCACCGCCACCAGGACCACTGGATGGCGCTCGCCGAGGTGGTGCAGGCGACCGGCGCGCCGGTCGTGGCGCACCCGCACGACGCCGAGCCGCTGCCGGTGCCGGTCGCCGAGCCGGTCGAGGACGGCGCCACCGTCCGGGTGGGCCGGGCCGAGCTGGAGGTGATCCACCTGCGCGGGCACACGCCGGGGTCGATCGCGCTGCTGTACCAGGGCGAGGGGGCCGGGGACCGGGCGCACCTGTTCACCGGCGACAGCCTGTTCCCGGGCGGGGTCGGCAACACCTGGGGCGACCGGGGGCTGTTCGAGCAGCTCATGCGGGACGTCCAGGAGCGGGTCTTCGACCGGCTGCCGGACACGACGTGGTTCTACCCGGGCCACGGCGAGGATTCCACGCTCGGCCGCGAGCGCCCGAGCATCCCCGAATGGCGCAAGCGCGGCTGGTAGCGACCGCGGGGCTTGTCGCGGGTTTTCCCGTTTCGGGCCTTCATGAGGCCCGCCCCACCGTCGGCGGCGCGGCGGCGGGGTCGGGCGGCGGTTTTTTGGGGGCTGGTTCGGGGGTTCGGATCAGGGATCGGGAACGGGGATCGGGGTCAGGGCACGGGCGCGGGACGCGCCCGCGCCGCTAGGGGTTGAAGATGCTCACCCCGCCCGGCCCCACCAGGAGGCCGACCACGATGAGGACGATGCCCCAGAGCAGGTCGCGGCGCGCCACGATGACGTAGATGCCCGCGATGACCAGTACTACTGCGATGAGCCACAAGATGGTTGCCATGTCGCGGTTGGTCCCCCCAGAGCAGGCAGACAAACAACTCGGGTACGGATGAGTAGGACACGATGCGGTCACGAATCCAGGTCAACGGCCGTGCGGCGACGGTAGATGATCTCCTGCAACCGGCGGTCCTGAACTACGGACATTTCACCGCAATGCAGACCAGGGGCGGCCGGGTGCGCGGTCTCGGCCTCCACCTGCGGCGGCTGGACGAGGGCACCCGCGAGCTGTTCGGCACCGGGCTGGACGGCGACCGGGTCCGCGACTGCGTCCGGCGGGCGGCCGGCGACCGGGACGCGTCCGTCCGGGTGATCGTGCAGTGGCCGGAAGGGGCCACCGAGCCGACGGTCCTGGTCGTGGTGCGGCCGCCCGTCACCCTGTCGCCCGCGCCGCAGCGGCTGCGCTCGGTCGGGTACCTGCGGCCGGTCCCGCACGTCAAGCACCTGGGCGGGTTCGGGCAGCTCTACCACCGGCGGCGGGTCGCGCGCGAGGGCTACGACGAGGCGCTGCTGACCGGCCCGGACGGCGTGGTCGCCGAGGGCGCGATCACCAACATCGGCTTCCTGGACGGCGACCAGATCGTCTGGCCGGACGCCCCACAGCTCGCCGGGGTCACCCTCCAGTTGCTCCAGGAGCGACTGCCGTGGCGGCGCGAGGTGGTGCGGCTCGCGGACGCGCCCTCGTTCGACGGCGCGTTCGTCGCCAACTCGCAGGGCGTCGCGCCGGTCGCGGAGATCGACGGCGCGGCCCTGCCGGTCCCGGCCGCGCGGCTGGCGGAGATCGCCGCCGCCTACGAGGCGGTGCCCTGGGACGCGGTCTGACCTGGGTCCGGCCCGGCGTCTGACCTGCGACCCGGCCTGGGAACGGCCGCCGCCCGGTGTTCGTTGTGCTCACCACCGACGACATCTTCGGGGCCGATACCAGGAGAGCCGCCATCCGCGAACTCAACGAGTCCGCCACCCACAGCACCGCCCACACCGCTGCCCATACCACCGCCCACACCACCAGCTTGAACTATCCCGCTGGCGCGCTGGTGCTGCTGGCGGGCCTGCCCGGGGCCGGCAAGAGCACCCTGCTGGACCGGCTGTACGGGCTGCGCGGTGACGAGCGCGCGCCCGTCGCCGTGGGATCCGCGCTGGTCATCGACTCGCGGCAGGCCCGCAACTGGTGGGCCCGCATACTGCGCCCGGTGCCGCCGCGCGCCCGCGTACCGCTGGTGCAGCTGACGCACGTGTGGCGGATCACGCGCGCCGTGCGGCAGGGCCGCAGTGTGATAGCGCACACGCGCGGGACCTGGCCGCACATCCTGCGCGGTTTCGCCTGGCTGGCGCGGCGGCGCGGCGGCGAGGTGCACCTGATCCTCATCGACGTCGCCCCCCGCACGGCGCGGGCCGGGCAGTACGCGCGCGGGCGCGTCGTGACGACGGCCACGATGGCGCGGCACATCCGGCTGTGGCGGCCGCTGCTGGAGCAGGCGAAGCGGACCGGCGCGGTGCCACCGGCCGACGGCGTCACGGTGCTGGACCGCGCCGCCGCCGACCGGCTGAAGGTCATCCGCTTCGGCCCTCCGGTCCCGCCCGCCCCGGACGGGCCGCCCGTCAGCGCAGCTCGCTGAACCAGGCCGCGACCCGGGCGGTGCCCGACAAGTTCGAGCCGAGGTGCAGCGACTCGCCGTAGGTCTTGCCGCCCACGTCGATGACCTCGGGGTGCGCGCCGCGTGCGCGCAGCCGGGCCGCGAGGTGGTCGGTGTTGGCGGTGGTCGCCTGCTCGTCGCCTGCCGCCTTGTAGAGGCGGACGGGCATGCGCGGCGTCCAGTCCATGGTGGCCGACGCGTCCTCGCGCAGCGCTTGGGCGAACGTGCCGGTCGGGTGGCGCAGCAGCGCCTTGCCACGCGGCGTCAGCAGCCGCTTGATGGTGCCCGGCAGGCCCTTCAGCATCACGTCGCCGGGCGTGGTGCCGTCGAAGTACTTCTCGACGCGGCTCGCGTAGGGCTTGCGGAACAGCTCGTCCGGCGTCTCGTACAGCCCGTGGATGCGGTCCCACGAGGTGAACAGGTAGGACGTGTAGGCCACGCTCATCTTGGGGTGCAGCTCACCGCGCACCATCGCGGGCAGTTGCGCGCCGGGGAAGTCGTAACCGCCGCTGATCGGGGCGACGGCCCGCGCGCGGAACCATGGGTCGGCGCCCTCCTGGAGGGCCCGCGCCAGGCCGAGGGCGGGCGACGCGCCCTGGGAGAACCCGGTGATCAGCACGTCCCGCTCCAGTTCGCGCCCGACGCTCGGGACGAAGTTGCGCGCGGCGCGCAGCATGTCGAGCGCGGCGGTGGTCTCCGACGGCACGTTCTTCCACGGGTGCACGCCGGGCCCCTTGCCGAGCCCGAGGTAGTCGGGCGCGACGGCCGCGAACCCGGCGCCGCCGTAGGTGACGGCCGCGCCGGGCCCCCACACGTCGTCGGCGGTGGAGGGGGCCTGCTCCTTCACGCTCATGGTGCCGTGGGTGTAGGAGACGGTCCGCAGGCGGCGCTCGCCGTTGCGCGGCAGCACCAGCAGGCCGCTGGCGGTGGTGGGGCGGTCGCGGACGTCCACGGTCCGGTAGATCAGGCGGTAGGTGTCCACGCCGTACCGGACCGCCGCCGGGTCGAAGGTCTCCGACGCCAGCCATTCGCGGGCCTCGTCGGCGGTGAAGGTGCGCAGGTGGTCGAAGTCCACGACCTCGCCGCGCTTGTCGTGGGCGGAGGCGTGGACGGGCGTGTGGGCGGCGGCATTGGTGAGGGCGTGGGCGGCGGTGGCGGTGGACGCGGCGGGGGTGGCGGCGTGGGCGGGGACGCTCACGGTGCCGAGCGCGGTGACGGCGGCCACGGCCAGGCCCGTCACGGCGATCCGGCGGGAAACGCGGGTACTGCTGGGGTTCATGGCGGAAAGCTCCCTGAGGCAACTCTGACTCGATGGCCCCAGCGTGCCGAGCGGCCCGCCGGACCGGCATCGCGCCCGATGGTGATCTGCCGCCTCACCCCCGGGAGGGGCACCGGCTGCCCGTCAGGTAGCGGGCCTCAGCGGCCGGTGGCCCCGGCGGGGGCCTCCTCGACCAGGACGTCGTGCTCGGCGAGCGCGCCGCCGCAACCGTCGCAGACCAGGCGCGGCCCGAACGGGCGGCCGCACGCGCGGTGCACCGACTCCAGCGCGGGCCCGTCGGGGGCGCGGAACCACCGCTGCCCCCAGTCGATCGCGGTCATCACGACGGGGAAGAACGCGCGGCCCTTGGCGGTGAGCCGGTAGGAGGTCCAGTCGGCGCGGTCGGCGCTGGGCTCGCCCGCCAGCACGCCCAGGCCGGTGAAGGTGCGCAGCCGGTCGGAGACCATCGCCGGGGGCGCGCCCATCATCTGCCGGAACTCGCCGAACCGGTGCGCCCCGAGGAACGCCGCGCCCAGCATCATCACCGACCAGCGGTTGCCGATCAGCGCCATCGTCTCGGGGAACAGGCCCGCCCCGGCCCCGGCCCCGGCGGCGGCCCCCGAACGTCGGCGGGTGGCGGCGGCCGGGACCGACCGCCCGCCGCCCCCGCTCGGGCCGAGGCGGCTGGCCACGTCGCGCGGCTCGACCGTCTCGCCGCACGCCGCGCACGCCATCCGCGGCTGCATGTGACGGCCGCAGACGGCGTGCCGCATCCACGGCAACGACGCGTCGCGCCCCTCGACCCAGCGGTGCTCCCAGGCCCAGATCGCCACCAGCACCGGCCAGAACTCCCGGCCCCTGCGGGTGAGGCGGTACTCGTACCGCAGGGGCCGCCGCTGGTAGGCGGTGCGCTCCAGCAGGCCCTGCGCGGTCAGCAGCGCCAGCCGGGCCGCCAGGACCGAGTCGGAGATGGGCAGGCGCTCGCGCCAGTCGGCGTAGCGGCGCACGCCCTGGTGGGCGTAGCGCAGGATGAGCAGCGTCCACTCGTCGCCCATCAGGCCCAGGGTGACGCCGATGGCGTTCTCGCCGCCCTCGGGCAGCGGGGTCGGCGTCGCCTCGTCCAAGCGGTCTCCCCTTCTAGAGCCCCACCGCCTCGGCGGCGGCGTCGGTCTCGCGCCAGCGCGGCAGCGCCGAGCCGGGCGCCCAGGCGGAGTGGGTCCCGCTGGAGATCCGTTCGGGGAGCCGCAGGCGGGCCACCGGGCCGTCGGTGAGCCGCGCCGCGTCGAACACCAGGCACTCGGAGGTGTCGGTGTTCATGTCGGTGGTCAGTGTAATGAGGTAGCCGTCGTCCTCGGCGGCGCCGCCCACGCGTGGCGCCATGGCGGTCTCGCTGCCGTAGACGCCCTCGGGCAGCGCGTACCGCTCCTGGTGGCCGGTCGCGGTGTCGTGCTTGACGATGCCGTCGAACAGGAACCAGCCCGGCTTCTGCGTGGCGGCGTAGGTGTAGCGGTAGGGGCGGCCGCCGTGCGCGGGGTTGATCATCCCGAACTCGGTGTAGCGCTCGCTCAGCCGCTCCTCCTTCACCTGGCCGGTGGCGAGGTTCAGCCGCCAGCGGTGCAGGTGGGTCTGCATCCGCTCCAGCGCCAGGAAGCGGAACATGCGCTGGTAGACGCCCTCGCCCTTGGGGTCGGGCGGTTCGGGGCAACCCTGGAAGAAGCCGTCGATGACGATCTCGTCGCCGTCCTCGTAGGCGTTGGCGAAGTGCAGCACGTAGGTCGGGTCGGCCTCGAACCAGCGGATCTGGGAAGCGTCGCCGCGCCTCGGCATGACGCCGAAGCGGCTCGGCAGCTCGGGGTGGAAGCGCGAGGCGTACTTGCCCTGGGCGAGCAGGTCCGGCTCCCAGAACAGGGGGAAGTCGTTGAAGATGGCGTAGTTCTCGGTGAAGGCCATGTCGTGCGGCAGGCGCGCGCCCGGCAGCGGGACGTCGGTGAAGTGCGCCAGCCGGTCCTGGCCGTCCACCACGCCGTAGCGCAGGTAGGGGGCCTCGGTGGAGTAGCTGAAGAACAGCAGCTCGCCGGTGTGGTCGTCGGTCTTGGTGTGCGCCGACACGCCCCAGTCGGACGGGAAGCCGCCGCCCCAGGCCGCCTTGCCGACGGTGTCGAGCGTCAGGGGGTCGAGCTTGTAGAGGTCGCCGCACTGCCAGAAGCTGGACAGGGCGTGGCCGTTGTGGACGACGATGTCGGTGCTGGAGGCGTCCTTCATGCGCGTGCGCGCGCCCCAGCCGCCGGGGCGCTTGGACAGCGCGGGACGGTCGGCGATCCCGGCCCACAACGACTCCCCCGCCTCCTGCTCGGCGAGGAAGCCGTCGGTGCGGACGAACCGGTTGCGGTAGAACGCCCTGCCGTCGCGGAACCCGACGACGTGGACCATGCCGTCGCCGTCGAAGGGGTGGTAGAGGCGGATGGCGGGGTGCACCGGGTTCTCGGTGTTGCGCAGGTAGACGCCGTCGAGGTCGGCGGGGACCTCGCCCTCGATCACCGTGAGGTCGTCGGCGCGCCACTCGGTGGTCTGCGGCCGCCAGGGGCCGGTGCGGTAGGGGTGGTCGTCGTCCTCGGGGAGGGTGGCCAGGGCCCGCCCCACGATCTCAACGTCCATCGGTGCCCTCCTCGACGACCAGGCTGACGGTGGTGGTCGTGCTGCCGCCGATGTTGAGCGTGCCGATCCGGCGGGCGCCCTCGATCTGGTAGTCCCCGGCGGTGCCGGTGACCTGGCGGCTCGCGTCCAGGAGCATCCGGACGCCGGTCGCGCCGACCGGGTGGCCGCCGCCGATGAGGCCGCCGCTGGCGTTGACGGGGACGCGGCCGCCGATCTCCAGCTCGCCGTTCTCGACGGCCTTCCAGCCCTCGCCGGGGCCGGTGATGCCGAAGTGGTCGATCGCCATGTACTCCGACATCGAGAAGCAGTCGTGGGTCTCGATGCCGTCCAGGTCGTCCACGCCGCCGATCCCGGCGCGGCCGAACGCGTCCAGCACGGCCTGCCTGACGTGCGGCAGCACGTAGGCGTCGTCGGCGCTGCGCTCGAACTTCTGCCGCAGCGGCAGGCCGACGGTGCGGTGGCCCCAGCCGGAGACGCGGGCTAGCTTGCGGCCCCGCGCGGCCTCGGGGTGGTCGGCCAGCCAGCGGCTCGTGACCAGGACGACGCCCGCGCCGCCGTCGGTCATCTGGCTGCAGTCCTGGCGGCGCACGCGGCCCTCCACCAGGGGGTTGGCCTCGTCGTCGGCGGTGAAGGCGGCGTCGGGGAACGTCCAGCCGCGCGTCTGGGCGTTGGGGTTGGCGCGGGCGTTGCGGATGTTCAGCTCGGCGATGGCGTGCAGGTGATCGTCGTTGAGGCCGTAGCGGCGGTCGTACTCGTCGGCCAGTTCGCTGAACATGTGGGGCCACATGAAGGTGGCGTCCTGTCCCTCGTGGCCCGTCCAGGCCGCCGCGCCGAGGTGGCGCGCGGCCTCGTCGCCGGGCACGGTCTTCTCCAGCTCCACGCCGAGCACCAGCGCGCAGTCGTAGCGTCCCGCCTCCAGCTCGGCCATGGCCGCCAGCACCGCGACGCCGCCGGACGCGCAGGCGGCCTCGTGGCGGGCGGCGGGCACGCCCCACAGGCCCGGCTCGACGGTGGCGGGCATCCCGCCGAGCTGGCCCTGGCCGGTGAACAGCTGCCCGAAGGCGTTGCCGAGGTGGATCACCTCGACGTCGGCCGGGGCGATCCCGGCGGCGGCGAGCGTGCCGTCCACGACCTCGCGGGTGAGGTCGGCGAACTCCAGCCCGGCCCGCGCCCAGTTGCGGGCGAAGTCGGTCTGGTGACCGCCCAGCACCCAGATGTCGGTCCGTCCCATCGACGCCTCCCGTGGTGTGTCCTGTCATGCGATACTACAACTAACAGAGTTACTAGCCGAGAGGGCGGCCCCGATGACTTCCGACGCCTACGTCCTGGACTACGTGCGCACCCCGCGCGGCAAGGGCTCGCGGCGCGGCGCGCTGCACGGCACGGGCCCGGTGGAGCTGGTCGTCGCCCTCCAGCGCGCCCTCGCCGCGCGCACCGGCCTGGACCCGGCCGCCGTCGAGGACGTGGTGATCGGCACCGCCTCCCAGGTCGGCGAGCAGGGCGCGAACCTCGCCCGCACCGCCACGCTGCTGGCGGGCTGGGGCGACGCCGTGCCCGGCGCGACCCTCAACCGGTTCTGCGCCTCGGGCGTGGACGCGGTCGCGCAGACCGCCGCCCGGATCAGGGCGGGTGACCTGGGGCTGGCGGTGGCGGGCGGGGTGGAGAGCACCTCCCGGGTGCCGATGTTCAGCGACGGCGGCCCGCTGTTCTGCGACCCGGAGGTGATCCGGCGGATCGGCTCGGTGCACATGGGCGTCGCGGCCGACCTGAACGCGACCCTGGAGGGCTGGACGCGCGACCGGCTCGACGCGTACGGCGTGGAGACGCAGGAGAAGGCGGCCAAGGCGTGGGCGGACGGCGCGTTCGCGCGCGGCGTCGTGCCGGTGGCCGGGCTCGACCGCGACGAGCTGGTCCGTCCCGGCACCACGCTGGAGTCGCTGGCCGCCCTGGAACCGGCGTTCGCGGGTCTGGGCGCGGACGGGCAGGACGCGATCGCCCTGGCGGCGCACCCCGAGGCGGGCGAGATCCGGCACCTGCACACGGTCGGGACATCCCCGGCGCTGGCCGACGGCGCGGCGCTGGTGCTGCTGGGCGACGCGGCGGCGGCCGAGGCGACGGGGTTGCGGCCGCGCGCCCGCGTCGTGGCGTCGGCGGCCGTGGCCACGGACCCGGTGATCATGCTGACGGCGGGGCAGGCGGCGGTCGAGAAGGTGATCGCCAAGGCGGGGTTGCGCCCGGCCGACATCGACGTGTTCGAGTTCGCCGAGGCGTTCGCGGCGTTGTGCCTGCGGCTGCGCCGCGACCTGGACGCCGGGCCCGACCGCCTCAACCCCAACGGCGGCACGATCGCCATGGGGCACGCGTTCGGCGCGACCGGGGCCGTCATGGTGGGCGGCTGCGTGGACGAGCTGGAGCGCCGCGACGGCCGTTACGGGGTGGCGGCGGTGAGCGGAGCGGCCGGGCTGGGCGTCGCGGTGCTGCTCGAACGCCTCTGACCCGGCCGTTCCCTGGGCCCTACACGCTCGCGCGCAGCTCCCGCTTGAGGATCTTGCCGACGGGGTTGCGGGGCAGCGCGTCGCGGATCTCCAGCCGCTCGGGCAGCTTGTAGGAGGCGATGTGCAGGCCGCGCAGGAACTCCACCAGCTCCTCCAGCGTCAACGTCGCCCCTTCGGCCAGGACGGCGACCGCGCAGATCCGCTCGCCGAGCACCTGGTCGGGATAGCCGACGACGGCGACCTCCGTGACCGCCGGATGCTGGGCGATCAGGCCCTCCAGCTCGGCGGCGGCGATGTTCATGCCGCCCCGGATGACCAGGTCCTTGGCCCGGTCGACGTAGCGGATGAACTGGCCCCGGTCGCCCGCGATTTCGAAGATGTCGCCGCTCTTCAGGAAGCCCCGCTCGTCGAACGGGCTGGCCAGCTCCGAACCGTTCAGGTACCCGGCGAAGATCTGCGGGCCCTTGAGGCGCAGCTCGCCGGGGCGGCCCGGCTCGGTGATGTCCTCCTCGGTGAGCAGGTCCACCACGCGCATGGTCGTCCACTCGTTGGCGCGGGCGGCCCACCGCACGCCCGGCACGCCGTAGCGCGGGAAGTAGCGGGCGCGGTCGTCGGGGTCGGGCACCTCGTAGGGGTCGGTGAGCATCCCGGCGCCCTCGTTGGAGCCGAAGAAGTTGATGACGCCGATGCCGTGCCGCTCCTGCCAGCCGCGCACCATCGCCGGGGACAGCGGGGCCGAACCCGAGCCGATCCGGGTCAACGAGGAGATGTCGACGGTCTTGAGCACGTCCTCGCGGGCCAGCAGCATGTTCAGCAGCGCGGGCGCGGCGACGGTGTAGGTGACGCGCTCGCGCTGCACCTGGCCGAGGAAGGTCGGCAGGTCGAACGGGTGGTGCTGGACGAACACGCAGCCGACCGTCAGCCACGGCAGGAAGATCCCGGCGAACCCCGCCATGTTCACCACCGGGAACGGGTTGAGCAGCACGTCGTCGCGGGTCATGCGGGGCGCGTCCCGGCACACGGCGGCGATGGCGAGCCAGTCGTTGTGGCAGCGCGGCACGCCCTTCGGGGTGCTCTCGGTGCCGGAGGTCCAGCAGATGGTGACGCAGTCGTTGGGGTCGGCGGGATGGGCGGCCGCGTAGGCGGCGACTTCCGAGACGTCGCAGGGCTCGGCGAGTTCGGCGTCGAGGGAGACCACGCCGGGCGGGAGGTCGTCGCCGTAGGCCAGGACCAGGCGCAGGTCCGGCAGGTCGAGCCCGGCGACCTCGGCCGCGATGGGACGGCCGCCGAAGTCGGCGACGGTGACGTGCGCGACGAACCCGGCCAGGCGGGCGAGCTGCGTCGTCTCGTGCTCGCGGTACTGGACCGGCAGCGGCGAGACGATCACGCCGAGCCGCCAGCACGCCAGGTAGAGGGCGACCTGCTCGACGGTGTTGGGCAGCTGCACGCCCACCACGTCGCCCTGGCCGAGGCCGTGCCGCAGCAGGACGGCGGCGAGCCGGCCGGCCTCGGCGTCCAGCTCCGCCCAGGTCAGGCGGCGCGGCGGGCGGCCGACCAGGTCGGCCTTGTTGGCCGGGTCGACGATCGCGAGCCGGTCCGGGGCCTCGCGGACACGTTCGCGGAACAGCGCGTCCAGCGTGTCGTCGCCCCACCATCCGGCGGCGGTGTATTCGGCCACCCGTGCGGGCGGGTGCAGCTTCCGTGCGCCCATCTCTTCCTCCCAGCGGGTCGTCAGGCGAGCGGCCTGACCGCTTCCAGGGTCCGTGCGCCGCCGGGGTCGCCGCCGGTGCTGGCGGCGATGACGACGATCTCGTCCACTCCGGCGGCCGCGTACTCGGCGATCCGGTCGCCGATCGCGGCGGTGTCCCCCACCAGGCCGACGGCGGCGGGCAGCTCGGGCGGCACCGCCGCCAGCAGCTCGCGCGGGTGCGGCCGGGTGCGGGCGAACTCCACGACCTCGCCGAAGCCCGCCTCGGCGAACATCTCGCCGTAGCCGGGCTGGGCCAGGTAGCCGACGACGCCCCGGCGGATCTGCTCCAGCGCCTCGGGCGTCGGGTCGGCGGCGGCGGTCGCCCACACCGCCACGCGGGGCGCGGGGCGTCCGGCGGCGGCGGCCTCGGCGCGCATCGCGGCGGTCAGCGCGGCGGCGGACGCGGGCGTGATCAGGTTGAGCACCATGCGGTCGGCGTGCCGGGCGGCGGTGCGGACGGCGGCGGGCCCGAACGCGGCGACGGTCAGCCCCGACGCGGGCGCGGGCAGCCGCAGCCGGTAGCCGCGGGTGCGGACGACCTCGCCGTCCTGGCTGACCTTCTCGCCGTCCAGGAAGGCGCGCAGCGCGGTGGCGGTCTCGCGCAGCCGGACGCCGGGACGGGAGCCGTCGCGGCCGTGCCACTCCCCCACGACGACGGGGCTGGAGCTGCCGATCGCCACGTCCACGCGGCGGCCGGTCAGCGCGGCGACCGACGCCACGCCGCGCGCGATGGACATGGGGTCGCGGACGGCGACGGCGAGGGGCCCGAGCGTCAGCGGGATGCGCTCGGTCCGCTGGGCGACGGCGGTGGCCAGGGCGAAGACGTCGTAGGTGGCCATCTCGCCGAGCCACAGTCCGCCGTAGTCCAGCCGGTCGGCGGCCGCCGCCGTGCGGAGGGCCTCCTCCGGTGGACGGTCCTGCCAGTACCCGGGCGACGCCGACAACGCGAGCACCATCCCGCCCCCTCTCCCCGGCTCGTCCGGCCAGGTCAGACCAAACTACAGTAAACGAAGTGACATCGTCAGCCCCCTGATCTCCCTTAGGGTCGGAGGGAGGCGAACGCGACGGAACGCGACGGAAAGGGCGGCGACGATGGCGCAGCAGGTACGCGGAGTGATCGCACCGGGCAGGGGGGAACCGGTCCGCATCGAGACGATCACCATCCCCGACCCGGGGCCGGGCGAGGCGGTGGTGCAGGTGCAGGCGTGCGGGGTGTGCCACACCGACCTGCACTACCGCGAGGGCGGCATCAACGACGAGTTCCCCTTCCTGCTGGGCCACGAGGCGGCCGGGATCGTGGAGAGCGTCGGCGCGGGCGTCACCGAGGTCGCGCCGGGCGACTTCGTGGTGCTGAACTGGCGGGCGGTGTGCGGGCAGTGTCGCGCCTGCCTGCGCGGACGTCCCTGGTACTGCTTCAACACCCACAACGCCACGCAGAAGATGACCCTGGCCGACGGCACCGAACTGTCGCCCGCGCTGGGCATCGGGGCGTTCGCGGACAAGACGCTGGTGGCCGCCGGGCAGTGCACCAAGGTCGATCCCGCCGCCAAGCCCGAGGTCGCGGGACTGCTGGGCTGCGGCGTGATGGCCGGGCTCGGGGCCGCCATCAACACCGGCGGCGTGGGGCGCGGTGACAGCGTGGCGGTGATCGGCTGCGGCGGCGTCGGCGCGGCGGCCGTGCTGGGCGCGCGCCTGGCCGGGGCCGCCAAGATCATCGCGATCGACCTGGACGAGCGCAAGCTGACCACCGCCACCGGGCTGGGCGCGACCCACACCGTCCACGCCAAGGACACCGACGTGGTGGAAGCGGTGCGGGAGCTGACCGGCGGGTTCGGCGCGGACGTGGTGATCGACGCCGTCGGCCTCCCCGCCACCTACGAGCAGGCGTTCTACGCCCGCGACCTCGCCGGGACCGTGGTGCTGGTCGGGGTGCCCACCCCGGAGATGAAGCTGGAACTGCCGCTGCTGGACGTGTTCGGCCGGGGCGGGGCGCTGAAGTCCTCCTGGTACGGCGACTGCCTGCCCTCGCGCGACTTCCCCATGCTGATCGACCTGTACCTGCAGGGCCGCCTCGACCTGGAGGCGTTCGTCACCGAGACCATCGGCCTGGACGGCGTCGAGGCCGCCTTCGACAAGATGCACCACGGCGACGTGCTGCGCTCGGTGGTGGTGCTGTGATGGCCGCCCGCGTCGAGCACCTGGTCACCTCCGGCACCTTCTCGCTGGACGGCGGCACCTGGGAGGTGGACAACAACGTGTGGATCGTCGGCGACGACGCCGAGTGCCTGGTGATCGACGCCGCGCACGACGCCGACGCCATCGCCGCCGCCGTGGGCGACCGGCGGCTGGTGGCGATCGTGTCCACGCACGGGCACGACGACCACGTCGACGCCGCGCCCGCCCTGTCCGCCCGGACCGGCGCGCCCGTCCTGCTGCACCCCGACGACCTGATGCTCTGGAAGCAGAAGCACCCCGACATCGAGCCGACCGCCGAACTGGCCGACGGCCAGACCCTCTCGGTCGCGGGCGTGGACCTGACGGTGCTGCACACCCCCGGCCACTCCCCCGGCGCGGTGTGCCTGCACGCCCCGGCGCTGGGCACGGTGTTCTCCGGCGACACGCTCTTCCAGGGCGGTCCGGGGGCCACCGGCCGGTCGTTCTCGGACTTCCCGACCATCATCGAGTCGATCCGCGAGCGGCTGCTCACCCTGCCGCCCGACACCGTCGTGCGGACCGGGCACGGCGACAGCACGACGATCGGCGACGAGGCCCCGCACCTCGACGAGTGGATCGCACGCGGCCACTGACCGGCCCGGGAACGAGGCGGCGGCCCCTTTCTCCTGGGGCCGCCGCCCGTTCTGTATCTCCCTGGGGCCAGACGAACCTGTCCTGCCGGATATGACCCGATGGGGCTATCACCGCCGGAAGACGAGACGCCGGGCGGTGGTGCGGCATAGTGTCCCCTTGATCCGAATCCGGGGCCACGGGGGTCCGGCGATCTGGGAGGTGGGATGCGGCCCAAGGGACCGCAAGCCGCAGTCGTGACGGCCTGCCTGGCGCTCGCCGGGTGCGGCACCGCCTCCGGCGCCTCCACCGGGGCGGGGGCGCTGAACGTGCCGCCGCCGAGGGCCACCGCACCGGCGTCGGCCCCCGCGAGCGTCCCGCCCTCCGTCTTCCCGACCACCTCGCCGGGGGCGGCGGTCGCCGAGCGGGACGACCGGCCGTTGAAGCCGCTCGGCAAGCCCCGCTCCTGGCGGATCACCACCTACTACACCGCCGTCCAGTCGTTCCACGGCGGCAAGCCGACGCCGGTGCGGGGCTGCCCCAAGCTGCACTGCTCATGGGGGAAGACGCCGCTCGGCTCCTACCCGGCCGACTTCCTGAAGATCATCAAGATCGAGGGCAGCGGCCGTATCACGGCGGGTCCGCACCAGGGCCGGTATCTGAACTGGTCGCACAGCGTCGGCTGGTGGCTGGACACCACGACCCGCGACTCGGGCGCGCGGCCGCTGCGCGCGTGGGGGTCGGCGGCGGCCGACAAGGACGTGCTGGCGCGCGGGCAGCGCTTCACCGTCACCGACTGCGGCCGGACGCCCAACGGCAAGGCGATCCCCGCCAGGGTGTGCGACGCCTTCCGCAAGGCCGACTGGACGGTGACCGACGTGTTCCGTCCCGGATACGGCGGCGAGCACCACGCCGACGTCTACATCGGCGAGGAGACGGGCCCGGGGTTCGCCAAGTCGCCGTTCTACACCACGCTGCGCGGAGCGACGCTGGGCGCGCCCTGACCACTCCCCGGCCTGCAACGGGACGCGGGCGGCGCGACACTCGGCGCGTCCCGGCCGCTCCTGACCCACCGCTCCTGGCCTACAGTTCGACGGCCGGTTGCGGCACGCGGTCGACGACGCGGCGGGGCGAGGCCAGGCGGGTCGCCTTCGTGCGTCCGCGCAGCGTGACCTCCTCGCCCAGCGACCAGCGGGCGCCTTCCTCCGCGCCGGCGGCCTCCACCACCGTGCCCGAGGCCAGCACCAGGTCCGGGGTGGTCTTGGCCAGGTCGGTGAGGCGGGCGGCCTCGTTCACCGGGTCGCCGATCACGGTGTACTCGAACCGCTCCTCGGCGCCGATGTGCCCGGCGACGGCCTCGCCCGCCGACACGCCCACCGCCGCGCGCAGCCCCGGCACCTCGGTGCGCAGCCGCTCGGCCAGCTCGCGGGAGGCGGCCAGGGCGCGGGCCGCCGCGCCCTCCAGCGCCAGCGGCGCCCCGAAGATCGCCAGGGCGGCGTCGCCCTCGAACTTGTTGATCCAGCCGCCGTGCCGGCCGATCACCTCGACCACCACCGCGAAGAAGGCGTTGAGCAGCGTGACGACCTCGGTGGGCGGCCGGTCGGCGGCCAGCCGGGTGGAGCCGATGATGTCCACGAAGATCACCGCGACCTCGCGCTGCTCGCCGCCCAGGTCCACGCCGTGCTCCAGCGCGACCCGGGCGACGTCCGTGCCGACCTGGCGGCCGAACAGGTCCTGGAGGCGGGCGTGCTCGCGCAGCCCGGCGGCCATGTGGTTGAACCCGGCCTGGAGCAGCCCGACCTCGCTGGCGTCGTAGACCGGGACCTGCACCTCCAGGTCGCCGTGCTCCACCCGGGCGAGGCCGAGCCGCACCGACTCCACCGGGTCGGCGATGGCGCGGGCCGCGCCGTAGGTGACGCCGAAGCCGACGACCAGCGCGGTGCCGCCGAGCGCCAGCACCGCCAGCGCGAACTGCGACAGGTCGACCTCGGCGATGAGGAACGAGCCGACCGCCAGCACCATCAGGCCCAGGATCGGCACCGCCGTGCCCAGCGCCCAGGCCAGCACCGAGCGGGCGACCACGCCCGGCAGCCCGGTGCGCTGCGGCACGCCCGACGCCAGCGCCGTGGTGACCGCGCGGCGCAACATGCGCTCGGTGAGCAGGTAGACGATGGTGCAGGTGGTGAGGCCGCCCAGCAGGCTGGTCAGGCCCAGCTTGACCGCCAGCAGCGCGGAGAACGGCAGGTTGATCACGACCCAGCCGACCGTGCCGATGCCCCACAGCGTGAGGTGCACCGCCATCAGCCGCACCGGCCCGTACAGCAGCAGCGCGCGCTCACGGCGGTCGGGCTCGGCGTGCCGGTCCACCAGGCGGCGCACCCGGCGGAAGAAACGTTCGCCGAGCACCAGGCCGACCGGCACCGCCGCGACCACGTACGCCGCGAAGATCCAGAGATTGAGCTCGGTCAGCCAGCCGGGGGTCGCGCCGCCGGGGTTGGGGACGACCAGGGTGAACAGCAGCACCACCAGCGCGCCGCCCAGGTTGGCCAGGCCGGTCGCGACGGTGACCAGCACGCGGGCGCGGCGGGCGATGCGGGCGCGGGAGTCTTCGGGCGAGCCGTCGAGCAGCCGCCACAGGAAGCCGAACGGGGTGCGCGGCGGCCGGGCGACCCGGCCGGCCCCGGGCGCCGGAACCGGCAGGGGAACCGGCGCCGCCTCCTCGATCTCCATGAGGCTGGAGACTAGCCGGTAACCTCCACTGTTCCGTACATCACACCTGTAACGGGAGGAACGTCACTCCCACCGCTCAGGTCCGCAGCGGCTCCAGCAGCCGGTGCGGGTCGCGCAGGGACCGTCAGGCCAGTTCTTCGATGAAGGCGGCGAGTTGGGTCAGGTTGCGGCATTCGTGCATCGGCACGATCTCGCCGTAGCGGGAGGCGGCCGAGTCGCCGGTGTCCCACTGGGCGCGGGGTTCGGGGTTCAGCCAGTAGGCGTGGCGGGAGCGGTCGGCGAGGCGGCGCAGGACCGGCAGCGACAGCTCGCCGTAGTTGGAGCGGGCGTCGCCCAGGACCAGCAGCGCCGTCCGGGAGGTGACCGCGTCGGCGTAGCGGTCCTCGAAGACCTTGATGGCGTGGCCGTAGTTGCTGCGGCCGGTGATCCACACCAGGTCGGCCTCGGCCGCCATCCGGGTCATCGCGTCGGCCACGTCCACGCCCGGCGCGAAGTACTTGGTGATCTCGTCGGTGGCGTCGATGAACGCGAAGGCCCGCACCTTGCTGAACTGCTCGCGCAGCGCGAACGTCAGCAGCAGCGTGAAGTGCGCGAACGCCGACACCGAGTCGCTGGCGTCGCACAGGATGACCAGCTCGGGGCGGTGCGGGCGGCGCGGCCGGTGCCGGGTGGTCAGCGGCACTCCCCCGCTGGCCAGCGACGCGCGCACGGTGCGGCGGAAGTCCAGGCGGCCCCGGTCCCCGGCGCGCTGCTTCCGCACCAGCCGCGCGGCCAGCCGCCGCGCCAGCGGGTACACCTCGCGGCGCAGCGCCGCCAGCTCGGCGCGTCCGGCGCGGTTGAAGTCCAGCTTCTCCAGCGGCGGCCGCACCGACAGGCGCGCGGTGCGCTCGACGCCGGTGTCCTCGGCGATGCGGCGGCGCACCTCGGCGGCCACCAGGTCCTGGAAGCGGGCGATGCGGTCGGTGAAGGAGCGGCGCGCCACCCGCTCGGCCATGCCGCCGCGCTCCTGGCCGTTCAGCACGGCGTTGAGCAGGCCCGCCATCAGCGTCTCGGGCGACAGCGCGCGCAGCACCCCGGAGGAGAACCACGACTCCTGGCCCGGCGTCTGCCCGTACTCGGCGACGGCGTTGCGGGCGAACTGCCGCAACCCCGCGTCGTCGCCGCGCAGCAGCAGGTCGGCCAGCTCGCGGCGGCGCTCCTGCACCAGCGGGTCCAGCGGCGGCGGGACGGGCCGTCCCTCGCCGTCCAGGGTGCGGGCGGGCCGGCCGGCGGCGGTGTGCGCGGCGCCGTCGCCGAGCGCCGCGGGGAACCACAGGTCGAACAACATGTCGAACTGCGGCCGGTGCGCGGGCCGCTTGACCAGCGTGGCGGCGTAGGCCGCGCGCAGCGCCTCGCGGTCGAGCAGGTCGACCACCCGCATGGCGCGCACCGCGTCCAGGCCCTCGGCGACCGAGACCGGCAGGCCCGCCTCGCGCAGCGCGGCGACGAACGCGGTGTGCCGGTCCACCAGAGACGCCATCGTCACGCCCCGTTCCGCGTCCGCAGGTCCGTCATTCGCGGGCCGCCGTCTCTCACGGCCGCAGGCCCAGTTCCTTGGTCGCGCGCTCCTGGTCGGACACGTGCTTGAGGACCACGCCCAGCGTGCGCGCGACGGCCGCCTCGTCCAGCTCGTCCAGGCCCAGCGCCAGCAGCGTGCGCGCCCAGTCCACGGTCTCGGCGATCGACGGCGCCTTCTTGATCTCCAGGGCGCGCAGCGTGCCGACCGTGCGCACCAGCTGCTCGGCGAGCTCGGCCTCGATGCCGGGCACCTGGGCCAGCACGATGTCGCGCTCGCGGTCGGCGGCCGGGTAGTCCAGGTGCAGGTACAGGCAGCGGCGCTTGAGCGCCTCCGACAACTCCCGCGCCGCGTTGGAGGTGATCAGCACGAACGGGCGGCGCACCGCGCCGACGGTGCCGAGCTCGGGGATGGTGACCTGGAAGTCCGACAACACCTCCAGCAGCAGTCCCTCCACCTCGACGTCGGCCTTGTCGGCCTCGTCGATCAGCAGCACGGTCGGGCCGGTGCGGCGGATCGCGGCCAGCAACGGCCGCTCCAGCAGGAACTCCTCGGCGAAGATGTCGTCGTGGGTCTCCTGCCAGGCCCGGTCCCCGCTCGCCGCCTGGATGGCGAGCAGCTGCTTCTTGTAGTTGAACTCGTACAGCGCGCGGGCCTCGTCCAGGCCCTCGTAGCACTGCAGGCGGATCAGCTCCGAGCCGGTGGCGGCCGCGACGGCCTTGGCCAGCTCGGTCTTGCCGACCCCGGCCGGGCCCTCCACCAGCAGCGGCTTGCCGAGGGCCTGCGCCAGGAAGACGGTGGTGGCGATCGCGTCGTCGGCCAGGTAGTCGACCTCGGCCAGCCGCCGGTCCACGTCGGCGGGCGAGGCGAACACGCTCGGGTCGGTCATCCCTTGGCCTTCGTGTAGGTCAGGTTGGTGCCCGCGAAGGTCAGCTTGCTCCCGCCGTCGGCGACGGTCACGCCCCAGTAGGAGGAGGTCTTCGGGTCGCCGCCCTGCCAGGAGAAGCGGAACTTGCCGTTCCCCTCGGGGATGGCCTGCCCGCTCCACAGGGTCTGCTTCTCCTTCATCCACACCCCGGTGCCGTCGTTCTTGAACTGGAAGTAGTCCTTGGCGGAGCTGACCCACTTGCCCACCAGGGGTTTCACCTGCGCCGGCTGCACCTGGGGCACCGGGGCGAGCTTGGTCGGCTTGGCCTCCGGGACCGACTCGTCCTTCTTCTTCTCACCGCCCCCGCAGGCGGTGATCAGCAGCGCGGCGGCGACGGCCGTGCAGGCGAGGGAGACGGTCGATCGGGCCCGCACGATCACGTGCACCTCCGGGAGGGGAAGAAGCGAAAGTTTACCGATCGGTACCGTATCCGGACCGGCCTCCTCCCTGCGAGGTATGGCCGGTTTCCTCCTCTGGAGGGTCGTGCCGGACGGGTGCGCCGACCTATAACCGAACCATGACCACTCCACGCCTGCCCCGCGAGGACCTGAAGGCGGCCGTGGCCGCCCGCGAGGAACTCGGGCTCGGCCCCGACTACGACGACGCCTTCCTGGAGACGGTCGTGGACCGCATCGAGGAGGCCCTCCAGGCCCGCGCCGCCGACGGCGCGCCGCGCCGGGCGAAGGCCGCCAAGCGGCTCGCCCGGCAGGACTCGGCCGACCGGAACGCGGGGCTGGCGCTGGCCATCGTGTCCCTGGTGGCGGCCATCCCGCTGAGCGCCATCGGCGTCGCGCAGGCCGACCTGCCGGGGCTGCTCATCGTGTGGGTGGGCATCGTCCTGGTGAACGTCACCTTCACGCTGCGCCCCCGGCGGGACTGAGCCGCCCCGATGCCGCCCCGATGCCGTCCCGATGCCGTCCCGGCGCCCGTGCGGACGCCGGGACGGCCCGGTGACGGCGTTACTTGCCCGGCTCGGGGTCGCGGGGCAGGCCGAGCAGCCGCTCGCCGATGATGTTCAGCTGCACCTCGGTGGTGCCGCCGTAGATCGTCATCGCGCGGCTGAACAACATGGCGCGGGCCACGATGCCGCTCTCGGCCATGGTGACCTCCGTGCTGGCCGCCGCGCCCTGCGCCGCCCAGCAGTAGTCGGCCACGTCCTGGTTGAACTGCACGCCCAGCAGCTTGCGCACCGACGCCTCGGCGCCCGGCTCGACGCCGTTGAGCTGCTTGAGGGTGGTGCGCAGGCCCAGCAGGTCGATGGACTGGCCCTGGGCGACCAGCTTGCCGACCTCGGCGGCGGCGACCGGGTCGAGCTCGCGGCCCTTGAAGAAGTCCAGCAGCTCGGGCACGCCCATGCCCATGCCGCCGCCGGTGGACAGCGACACCCGCTCGTTGGACAGGGTGTTGCGGGCGACCTGCCAGCCCTTGTCGACCTCGCCGACCACGCAGTCGTCGGGCACGAACACGCCGTCGAGGAACACCTCGTTGAAGATGGCCTCGCCGGTCAGCTCCTTGAGCGGCCGGACGTCGACGCCCTCGGCCTTCATGTCCACCAGGAAGTAGCTGATGCCGTCGTGCTTGGCGGCGTCGGGGTTGGTGCGGGCGATGCAGAAGCCCCACTGGGCGAACTGCGCCACCGAGGTCCAGATCTTCTGGCCGGTGAGCTTCCAGCCGCCCTCGACCCGCTCGGCCTTCATCGACAACGAGGCGAGGTCGGAGCCCGCGCCGGGCTCGGAGAACAGCTGGCACCACACCAGCTCGCCGCGCAGCGTGGGGCGCAGGAAGCGCTCCTTCTGCTCCTCGGTGCCGTAGCGGACCAGCGACGGCACCAGCCACGCGCCGATCACCAGGTTGGGGGCCTTGACCTTGGCGGCCCGCAGCTCCTGCTGGATGAGGATCTGCTCGATCGGCCCGGCGCCGCGTCCCCAGGGCTGGGGGAAGTGCGGCACGGTCCAGCCCTCGTCGCCCATCTTGTGGTTGCGGGCGGTCTTGTCCTCGACCGCGGCCAGCTCGGCGACCTCGGCGCGGATGCGCTCGCGCAGCGGCTGGGTGTCGTCGTCGAGCTCCAGCTCGACCTCGCGGCGGCCACCGGCCAGCGCGAGGTCGGCCACCTTGGCGGCCCAGTCCTTGGCCGGGCCGAGCAGGGCCCGCAGGGTGAGGGCGCGGCGCAGGTAGAGGTGCGCGTCGTGCTCCCAGGTGAAGCCGATGCCGCCGAGGATCTGGATGGCGTCGCGGGCGGTCTGCACCCCGGCGTCGGTGGCGATCACGGCGGAGACGGCGGCGGCGAAGCCGGCGTCCTCGGCGCCCTCGTCCAGGGCGCGGGCGGCGTCCCAGGCGGCGGCGCGGGCCTGCTCCAGCGCGATCAGCGCGCGGGCGGCCTTGTGCTTGACGCCCTGGAACTGGCCGATCGGGCGGCCGAACTGCTCGCGCACCTTCGCGTACTCGGCGGCGGTGGTGACCAGCCAGCCCGCCAGGCCCGCGGCCTCCGCGCCGAACAGCGCGGCGGCCAGGTCGCGGACGCGGCCGGTGGTGAGGCCGTCCAGCACGCGGTCGGCGGCCACGGTGACGCCGGCGGCCTCGACCTTGGCGACGCGGCGCACCCGGTCCAGGCTCTCCACCGGCGTGACGGTGAGGTCGACGGCGTCGACCGCGACCCACTCGGTGGCCCCGTCGACCTCCACCGGTAGCACCAGCACGTCGGCCAGGCTCGCGCCCAGCACCGTGTCGGCACTGCCGGTGACGGTCAGCACGTCGTTGTCGCGGGTGCCGGTCAGGCCCCCGGCCAGCGCGACCGCGCCCGTCTTCGAGCCGTCGGACAACACCGGCAGCAGCTCGGTGCGGGCCTTGGCGTTGCTGGAGGCGTTGACCACCGAGCTGGCCAGCACGGTCGGCAGGAACGGGCCGGGCGCGGCGACGCGGCCCAGCTCCTCCAGCACCACCGCGAGCTCCAGCAGGCCGTAGCCCTGCCCGCCCTGCTCCTCGTCCAGGTGCAGGCCCAGCAGGCCCTGCTCGGCCAGGGCCGACCAGAACGGGGGCCGGGCCTCGCCCTCGGCCTCCAGGGCGGCCCGGACGACCGCCGTGGTGATGTTGCGCTCGGCGAATCCGCGTACCGAATCGGCGAGTGCCTCGTGCTCCTCGGTCAACCCGATGGCCATGCGTCACCTTCTCTCAGACCGCTATTGACCCAGATTCTAGAACAGCATTCTGGTCGTGTGCGGCAGTGACCTTACTCTCACGGGCGGCGCGCATCCACCTCGCCGGGACCGTCCCGGCCGGGGCCCCGGCCGGATTCGACCGAGGCGTCCCCGGCGTCCTTTTCGGCGCCGTTCCCGGCACCCTTCTCGGTGCCCGGCACGACCGGCTCGCCCGGCTTCGGCGCCGCCTTCTTCGGCGGGACCGCCAGGCTGGCGACGGTGACGGCGACCAGGGTGCCCGCGATGACCGCCAGCGACAGCCAGATCGGGATCTCCGGGGCCCAGTGCTGGCCGTACTCGTGCAGCGCGTGGAAGATCAGCTTGAGGCCGATGAAGCCGAGGATGAACGCCAGGCCGTGGCCGAGGTAGACCAGCCGGTCGGTGAGGCCGCCCAGCAGGAAGTACAGCTGCACCAGGCCCATCAGGGCGAAGGCGTTGGCGGTGAACACCAGGTAGGGCTCGGTGGTCAGACCGAAGATCGCCGGGATGGAGTCCAGCGCGAACAGCACGTCGGTGGAGCCGATCGCGATCATCACGATGAACAGCGGCGTGACCATCCGGCGGCCGTTCTTGCGGGTGAACGCCTTGTCACCGTCGTAGTCGTCGCTGGTGGGCAGCACCCGCTTGGCCCAGCGCAGCAGGAAGTTCTCCTTGAACTCCTCGTCCTCGTCGTCGCCGCGCACCAGCCCGATGGCGGTCCAGATCAGGATCGCGCCGAAGATGAAGAACACCCAGGTGAAGGTGGAGATCGCGGCCGCGCCGACGGCGATGAACGCGCCGCGCAGGATCAGCGCGATGATGATCCCGGCCATCAGCACCTTGTGCTGGGCGTGCTTGGGCACCGCGAAGCGCGCCAGGATCACCATGAACACGAACAGGTTGTCGACGCTCAGGCTCTTCTCGGTGACGAAGCCGCCGAAGTACTGGGCGGCGTACTCGCCGCCGGAGAACAGCCAGACGCCGAGGCCGAACACCACCGCCAGCGAGATGTAGACCGCCGACCAGAAGGCGGCGCGCCGGGTGTCGAACTCCCGGGTGTCGTTGCGGTGGATGACCAGCAGGTCGATGAGAATGACGGCGAGGATCCCGACCAGCGTCAGGGCCCACACCCAAGGGGACACGTGCAACGCGACTCCTCCGGCTCGGTTGTATGCCGGAGGTCTCTCCCGCCCTGATGCGCGGGCCGACGGCCCGGGTCGGCACGGACCGACCGTATTGACGAAACCGCCGCGCGGGGATACTCCCCTCCACTGCCTACTCCAACGCGCACACCATGTGGCGCGTTCCCTACCCAGAGAAATTTTTCCCGAAGGCGCGAACCCGAACCCCGCGCCGAGCATCTAAGGCCCGACGATCACCAGCCCGCGCCCCGGCGACCGCCCGGCCGCCGCCGGCCCGGCCACTGGGCTTTCCGCGTCCCAGTGGCAGGTCCCCCGCCACCCGGATCAGCGGCCCCCGGCCGCCAGTTCCCGGTAGATCCCCGCGAGCTGGTCCACCGCGTCGGCCTCGGTCGGCAACGTCGCGGCCCGCTGGGCGGCCGCCGCGCCGAGCCGCACCGCCAGCGCCGGATCGTCCAGCACGCGGCCCACGGCCCGCTCCAGCGCCGCCGCGTCGCCCGGCGGCACCAGCAGCGCCGCCTCGCTCTCGGGGCCGTGCAGCAGCGGCCCGCCCGGCCCCTGCCGGTCGGGCCGGTCCGCGCCGACCATGACCGGCACGCCGCCGACCCGGGTGGCGACCAGCGGCCGCCCGGCGCGCAGGATCTCCTGGACGATCAGCGGCTGCCCCTCCCACACGCTGGGCACCACCGCCACGTCGGCGGCCGTCAGCAGCTCCGGGACGTCCATGCGGCGGCCCAGCAGCACCACCGGCAGCCCCTCGGCCTCGATCCGGGCGCGCAGCGCCGGCTCCAGCGGCCCGTCCCCCGCGATCGCCACCAGCGGCCGGGGGCCGCGCCGCCCCCAGCCCGCCGCCGCGTCCAGCAGCGTCGGCAGGCCCTTCTGGTCGGCCAGCCGCGCCACGGTGACGATCAGCGGCCGGTCCCCCACGCCCAGCTCGGCGCGCAGGTCGGCGCGGGCGGCCGGGCCGGGCTGCGAGCGCGGCGGGGGCGCGGGCACCAGCGCGTCGCCCACCGACCGGGCCCCCAGCTCCCGCATCCGCTCCACCAGGTCGGGCGAGACGCCCAGCACGCGGGTCGCCCCGCGCGCCACCACCCGCTCCAGCGCCCCGTACACCGCGGCGGTCCGGCCACCGGCGATCACGGCGTTGTGCAGGGTGACCACCAGCGGCACCCCGCCGCGCCCCACGTGCAGCGGGCCGGGCGCGACCCGCGCCGTGGCGGCCACGGCCAGCGCCCCGGCGCGCAGCCCGTGCGCGTGCACGACGTCGGCGCCGCGCAGCAGCCCGCGCAGCCGCGCGACGGCCTTGGCGTCGCTGACGGGGCGCGGCCGGTCGGCCAGATCCACCTCGGCGAACCGGGCCCCGGCGGCGGTGAAGCCGAACAGCTCCTCGGTCGCGGCGGGCCCGCACACCAGCACCCGCGCCCCGCGCGCCACCAGCCCGGCGGCCACCGACCGCACGTGCCGGCCCACGCCTCCGGCGCTGGTGCCCAGCACCAGCGCCACCCGCAACCCCGCCAGCTCGTCGGAGACCTTCACATCAGACATCTCGGGTGACCTTCCGGCTGAGGACGGCCCGCAGATCCCGGCCGTCGATCACGAACGCGACCAACAGGAACACCGCACCGGCCACCGCCGCAGCCAGCGCGCCGACGGCGATGTCGCGCACCTGGCCGCCGGTGCCCACCAGCGCCGCGACCGCGTACCCGGCCGCGCCGCCCGCCGCGCCGCCCGCCAAGCCCGCCAGCAGCGCGCGCGGCACCCCGCGCACGGCGGCAGCGCCCCGGGCCCGCACCAGCGTGACCAGCAGCAGCACGCCCGCGACCGTCATGCCGATCGCGTTGCCCAGGCCCAGCGCCGCCACCACCCACCGGCGGTCGGCGGCCGCCACCAGCGCCAGGTCGGCGACCATGACGACGGCCCAGCCCGCGACGACGGCCAGCGCGCCCATCTTGCCGCGCCGGGCCGCGTACAGCACCCGGCCGAGGTGCGCGACCAGTCCGTACCCCAGCAGGCCCGGCGCGAACGCCAGCACCGCGCGGGCCAGGACCTCCTGCTGGTCGGGGCGGCCGGGGTTGAACACCCCGGCGGCGGGCAGCGCCACCGCCGCCAGGGCGGCGGCCCCGGCGCACGACACCAGGATCACCGCGCGGGTGGTCTTGGCGGTGATGCGGTCGAACTCGGCGGCCTCGTCGGCGCCGGTGCGCGCCGACAACATCGGGAACGCGCTGGTGGCGATCGGCACCGCCAGGATCGCCCACGGCAGCAGGTAGATCGCCCAGGCGTACTGGTAGTTGGCGAGCGCGCCGCCGGTGCCCTCGTAGCTGAGCCGCACCACCAGCAGCGCCGAGACCTGCTGGGCGACGACGGTGGCGAGCCCCGCGATCGCCAGCCGCCGCACCCGGCGCGCCACGCCGGGCGGGAAGCGCAGCGCGGGCCGCAGCCCGAGACGCAGCCGCCACACCGCGATCCCGGCGGTGACCGCCATCGCCACGCCGCCGAGCGCGGTGCCGATCGACAACGTCAGCTCGGCGTCCAGCGGCAGGTGCGCGAGGTCGTTCTCGTAGCCGCGGCCGAGCGGCGCGTAGACGAGGTAGGCGACGATCACCACCAGGCTGGACATCAGCGGGGCCAGCGCGGGGGCGGCGAACCGGCGGTGCGACTGGAGCAGCCCGTACAACACCACCGCCAGCCCGTACATGATCATCTGGGGGGCCATCACCGCCAGCATGTCGCCGCCGACCGCCACGATGGCGTCGCGGTCGCACCCGGCGAGGTCGGGCCCGACCAGCACCTGCATGATCGGCCGCGCCAGCAGCGCCATCAGCAACGACAGCGGCACCATCAGCAGCACGATCCAGGTGACCAGCGCCGAGGCGATCTGCCGGACCTGCGCGCGGTCGCCGCGCTCGGCGGGCCCGGCCAGCACCGGCACCACCATGCTGGCCAGCGCGCCGCCCGCGACGATCTCGTAGACGATCGCGGGGATCTGGGTGGAGGTGAAGTAGGCCTGGCTCAGGCAGGAGGTGGTGACGGTCTGGGAGAAGACGTAGGTGCGGCCGAACCCCGCCAGCCGGGACAGCACGGTGATGATCCCGATGACGACGGCGGCGCCCGCGAGGCCGCCGGTGAGGCGGCGGAGCTGCGGGCTCACCGGCCCCGTCCCCCCGACGGCACCGCTGGGCCTCCGGCCCCGACCGGGGCCCCGGCTAGGGGCTCGGCCGGAAACGTGGCCGAAGGGACGGTCGAAGGGCATGGCGGGGGCACAGAGGTCATGGCTTTCCGAGCGGGGGGCGGAGCCGGGCGGGACACGCCCGGACGACGGGTCAGGGGCAGGGGGCGGCCCCACCGGCAGGACGGGGAGCAGGCCGGTGGGTGGGGCAGGGGGCGGGCCACCGGACGGCCCGGTCGGCGGGACGGGGGGCGGACCACTGGGCTGACCGCTGGACGGAGCAGAAGCCGGGTCAGGAGGCCGGGGCGGGCTCGGCGGGGGCCGGGTCCGGCGCGGCGGCGGGGGCGGCCGGGCGGCGGCCCAGCATGTCGATGCGGTGCAGCACCGGCGTCCGCGCGATCACCTTCGTGAAGCTGACGACCTCGCTGGCCGCGTTCAGGCCCGCGACCCCCGCCAGCGCCGCCAGCCGGGGGCCCCGGCCGAGCCGCGCGGCGGCCAGGCCGAGCAGCGCGCCCAGCGCGTTCGCCCCGGTGTCGCCGAGCATCGCGCGCTCGCCCAGGTCTTCCGGCAGCAGCGCGGCGGCCGCGCCCAGCGGCGCGGCGACCACCGCCGACCCCACCGGGGTCAGCGCCAGCGGCACGCCGGTGATCAGCCCGACCTTGATCGCGCGACCGGGCCGCAGGTCGAACAGGTTCATCAGGTTGGCGCTCCCGGCCACCAGCGCGCCGTTGACCAGCGTGTCGAACGCGCGGCCCGCGCGGGTGGGCGCGGGCGACCCGGCGACGGCGGCGGCCGCCAGGCCCGTCGCGCCGATGCCGAGGATCTTCACCGCGCCCGTGGTGACCTCGCCGCGCGCCAGCGCGCCCAGGTGGCCCTTGAAGCCGCGCGAGGACGCCGAGCCCGACAGGTCGTCGTAGCCGCCCAGCAGCCCCGACCCCGCGCCCGCCAGCAGTGCGGCGGCGCGGGCCCGGCCCGTCAGCCCCGGCGCGAGCAGGCCCGCCGCCGCGGCCCCGGCCGCGAACGCCGGGCCCTCCAGCAGCGTCACCGGCTCGCCGCGGTGGTTGACGCGGCCCCACACCTCGCCCCCCGGCCGTCCGGCGAGTCCGGGCGGGCGGCGGGTCAGCGCGGTGTAGGCGGTGCGGGCGGCCACGGCCCCGAGGGCGGCCCCGGCCAGCAGGCGGGCGGCAGGCTTCACTGGATCATCCGTTCTTCCCAGCGGCGGGCGCCGGCGAGGGCAGGTAGCCGCTCGCGCCCGCGCCCGTCCCGTACTGGCCGGGCTTGCCCGCCAGTTCGTTCTGCAGCGCCAGGATCGCCACGACCTGCCCGGAGGCGGTGTCCACCGCGTCGGTGGAGGAGATGTTCTTGTCGTCGTCGGAGTCGCGCAGCGCGGTGACCAGCCCGCCCTCCTGGGCGGACTCGGCCGGGCCGCCCATGACGACGCCGCGCCCGGCGGCGTCCAGCCCGGCCGCGACCGACAGCAGCGCCTTGTTGTCGACGTCGCCGCCCGGGTAGGCGTAGGGGGCCGACGGTGCGATCACGACGGCGAGTGTCGCATGCTGGCCGGGCTTCCCGCTGGTGGTCACGTAACCCGCCTCCCGGAAACCGTTGAGCACGGTGCCGCCGGCGGCGTCCTCGCGGCCCGTCCGGGCGGCGTCCCGGGTGACGATCGCGCTGGCCAGGACCGCGCCCGCCTTGGCGTAGGCGCCGGCGTCGCCGGGCAGTTCCAGGTCGGTCGGCTTCAGCTGGGCCGAGAGCTGGTTGACGGTCTCGGTCTGGTCGTCGTCCAGGAACTTCTTCTGGAGCGTGACCCGGCCGGTGACGGTCGCGCCCGCCTCCTTGGCCAGCTCGCCGACCCTCTCGATGCTGTCGTTGCTCGCGCCCGGCGTCTCCACCAGCACCACCGACTGGCCCTTGAGCCGGCCGATGACGATCTGCGGGCCGAGCACGTCGGCGAACTGCTGCTCGCCCTTGATCTGGCCTTCGAGCTGGCGCTGCTGCCGCTTGAGCTGCTCGTTGGTCTGCGCCACCGAGTTGGCCTGGCGGCGCAGGCCGTTGGTCACCGACTGCGACAGCGTCGTGGAGCCCAGGATGATGCCGAGCGCCAGCGCCAGGAAGATCGCGACGATGGAGACGAGGTGGTACCGAAAATCGATCACGTGAACAGTCCGGTCAGCCAGAAGAGGAAGGAGTGCCAGCGTTCGGCCAGCAGCGGTTCGATGACGTCGCCCGCGGGCGACATGAACACCGCGGTGGTCATCGCGATGAACGCCCCCAGCACCAGGAACAGCAGGGACCAGGAGGAGATGCGGCTGCGGTACAGGCGGCTGACGCCCTTGGCGTCGACCAGCTTGCTGCCCACGCGCAGCCGGGTGAGGAACGTGCTGGCCATGCCCGCGCGGCCCTTGTCGAGGAACTCGACCATGTTGGCGTGCGTGCCGACCGCGACGATGAGCGTGGCGCCCTTGTCGTCGGCCAGCAACATCGCGATGTCCTCGCTGGTGGCGGTGGCGGGGAAGACCACGGCCGTGCGGCCGAGCTCCTCCACCCGCGCCAGGCCCGGCGCGCGGCCGTCGCGGTAGGCGTGCACGACGATCTCGGCGCCGCTGGTGAGCGCGGCGTCCGACACCGAGTCCATGTCCCCGACGATCATGTCGGGCTTGTAGCCGGCCTCCAGCAGCGCGTCGGCGCCGCCGTCCACCCCGATCAGCACCGGCCGGTACTCGCGGATGTAGGGCCGCAGGGTCGCGATGTCCTCGCGGTAGTGGTAGCCGCGCACCACGATCAGGGCGTGCCGCCCGGCGATCTTCGTCTCGACGTCGGGGACGCCCACGCCGTCGATGAGCAGGTCGCGCTCGCGCTTGACGTACTCCATCGTGTTGGCGACGAACGCCTCCAGCTGGTGGGCGAGCCCCGCCTTGGCCTCGGTGAGGGCGGTCTGCACCGTCTCGGGCGTCTGCTCGGTGCCCTTGGCGACCACCTCCTCGCCGCGGTAGACGGTGGCGTCCTCGACGCGGACCTGGTCGCCCTCGCTCAGCTTCGCGAAGATCTCCGGGCCGACGTCGTCCACCAGCGGGATGCCCGCCTCGATGAGGATCTGCGGGCCGAGGTTGGGATAGCGGCCCGAGATGCTCGGCGCCACGTTGACCACCGCGCCGACCTCGCACGACACCAGCGCCTCGGCGCTGACGCGGTCGAGGTCGACGTGGTCGATCACCGCGACCTCGCCGGGCTGGAGCCGCTTGGTCAGGTCCTTGGTGCGGCGGTCCAGGCGGGCGACCGCGGCGACCCCGGCCCGGCCGTCCTCCCGGCCGCGGCCCAGCGCGAGCACGCGCCGCGGCAGCTTCTGCGACAGGCGCGCGCGTCGCTCGGTGGTCGGAGACGGGTCGTTCATCGCAAGACATCCTGCCAGAGCGCGGGAGGGGAGACCGGGAACGCCGAACGCCGGGGCGTGTTCGTTCGCGTACTCCCTGTCGTTTCAGGTGATCTTGACTTTGCCGGGCTCACCGCTCCTGGGCGGCCAGTTCGAGGAGTTCCTCGGCGTGGGCGCGGCCCAGCTCGGAGTCCTCCAGGCCGGCCAGCATGCGCGACAGCTCGCGGACGCGGCCCTCGCGGTCCAGGGCGGTGACGCCGCTGCGGGTGACGCTGCCGTCGCTGGACTTCTCCACCAGCAGGTGCTGGTCGGCGAACGCGGCGACCTGCGGCAGGTGGGTGACCACGATCACCTGCGCGTTGCGGGCCAGCCGCGCCAGCCGGCGGCCGATCTCGACCGCGGCCTTGCCGCCGACGCCGGCGTCCACCTCGTCGAACACGAACGTGGGGACGGGGTCGGCCCCGGCGAACACCACCTCGATGGCCAGCATCACCCGCGACAGCTCGCCGCCGGAGGCGCCCTTGTGCAGCGGCAGCGGCTGCGCGCCCGGGTGCGGGGCGAGCCGCACCTCCACCTCGTCGGCGCCGTGCGGGCCGTACTCGCCGGTCGGGGTGACGGTGACGTGCACGCGGGCGTGCGGCATCGCCAGCGCCGCCAGCTCCTTGGTGACCGCCTCGGAGAACCGCTCGGCGGCGCGGGCCCGCACCGCCGTCAGCTCGGCGGCCTCGCCGGACAGCCGCTCCGCCAGCTCGTCGTGCTCGGCGCGCAGCTCCTCGACGCGGTCGTCGTCGCCCTCCAGCTCGGTGAGCCGGGCCGCCGACGCGCGCGCCCACTCCAGCACCTCCTCCAGGGACTGGCCGTGGTGCTTGCGGGTGAGCGCGGTGACCTCGGCGCGGCGCTCCTGGACGGCCGCCAGCCGCGCCGGGTCGGCGTCCACCGACTCGGCGTAGGCGGCCAGGTCGGTGGCCACGTCCGAGACCAGGTACCCGGCCTCGGCCAGCCGGTCGGCCAGCCCCGCGAGCTCGGGGTCGTGGTCGCGGACGGCGTCCAGCGCGTTGCGGGCCTGCCCGAGCAGGCTGACGACGTTGGCGGCCTCGAACGCCGCCGCCGCGTCGCCCAGCAGCGCCTCGTGCGCGGTGTCGGCCGCGCCGCGCAGCGCGTCGGCGTGGCCGAGGCGCTCCTCCTCGGCGGCCAGCTCGACGTCCTCCCCCGGCTTGGGATCGATCTTCTCGATCTCCTCCAGGTTGAAGCGCAGCAGCTCGGCCTCCTGGCGCCGGTCGCGGGCGCGGGTGGTCAGCTCCTCCAGCAGCGCCGCGACCTGGCGGTGCCGCTGGTAGGTCTTGGTGTAGGCGCGCATCGGCTTGGTGAGCGCGCCCCCGGCGTAGCGGTCGAGCGCGCCGCGCTGCCGCCCGGCCTGCAGCAATCGCTGCTGGTCGGACTGGCCGTGCACGGCCACCAGCTCGTCGGCCAGGTTGATCAGCAGGCTGACCGGCACCGACCGGCCGCCCAGGAAGGCCCGCGACCGGCCCTCGGCCGACACCGAGCGGGTGACGATCAGCGTGTCGTCGTCCAGCTCGCCGCCGGCCTCCTCCACCCGCTCGACCACCCGGCCGCCCGGGTCGACCACCAGCCGCCCCTCCACGGTGGCGCGGCCGGCGCCCGGCCGCACCCGCTGCGGGTCGGCGCGGCCGCCGAACAACAGTCCCAGGCTGGTGACCACCATGGTCTTGCCGGCACCGGTCTCGCCGGTGACGACGTTGAAGCCCGGGGACAGATCGAGCACGGCCTCGTCGATCACACCGAGGCCCTGAATCCGTACCTCATCGACCATCGGACGCACCAGCGTCACAACCCCTCGCACAACAGATCCCGGTTCAGCGCCTGTGGAGATTATCCCCTGCCTCCGTCCGCCGGCTCCTCCGCCCGAGCCCGCGCCCGGCCGCGCCAGCCGGTGACCGGCAGCCCGAACTTGGTCACCAGCCGGTCGGTGAACGGCGTGAGGTGCAGGCGGGCGAGCCGGACCGGCGCGCTGCCGCGCCGCACCTCCACCCGCGCGCCCGGCGGCAGGTCCAGGGTGCGAGCTCCGTCACACCACAACACCGCGCGGGGGGTGCCGGGCAGGACCTCGATCGCCACCACCGAGCTCGGCGCGACCACCAGCGGCCGCGCGAACAGCGCGTGCGCGCTGATCGGCACCACCAGCATCGCCTCGACCTCGGGCCACACCACGGGCCCGCCCGCGGAGAAAGCGTAGGCGGTGGAGCCGGTGGGCGTGGCGCACACCACACCGTCGCAGCCCCAGTTGGACAGCGGGCGGCCGTCGATCTCGGCGACCAGCTCCAGCATGCGCTCGCGCTCGGCCTTCTCGACGGTGGCCTCGTTCAGCGCCCAGTTGGTGCCGATCAGCGTGCCGTTGCGGCGCACGGTCACGTCGATGGTCATGCGCTCCTCGACGTCGTAGCGGCGGCTGACCACCCGCTCGACGGTCGCGGTGAGGTCCTCGCGCTCGGCCTCGGCCAGGAACCCGACGTGGCCGAGGTTGACCCCCAGCAGCGGGGTCCCGGCGGGCCGGGCCAGGTCGGCGGCGCGCAGCAGCGTGCCGTCGCCGCCGAGCACCATCACCAGCTCGGCGTCCGCGGCGGCGGCCGCGGCGCGCGGCATCACCTTCACCCCGGCGCAGCCGATGTCCTCGGCCTCGCCCTCCAGCACGCGCACGGTGATGCCCGCCTGGGTCAGGCGCTCGATCACCAGCTGGGCGCTGCGCACGGCCTCCGACCGCCCGGTGTGCGCGACGACCAGCACCGTTCTCTGCTGCGCTGTTCCCTGTCGCATGGCCGGCTCCATCGCCTCGCCTCCGCTCGCCCCCGTGCTCACTGCGGGCCCTCCGTGATGGCCCTGGCCAGGTCGGCCTCGTCCAGGGGCGGCGCTCCGGCGCGCAGCCACAGGAAGTACTCCACGTTGCCTGACGGACCGGGCAGCGGGCTGGCGGTCACGCCGTTGACGCCGAGCCCGAGGGTCGCGGCATGGTGGGCGACGCCGCGCACCGCCTCGGCGCGCAGCTCTGGCTCGCGGACCACGCCGCCCGCGCCGACGCGGTCCTTGCCCACTTCGAACTGCGGCTTCACCATCATCGCGTAGTCAGTGTGAGGTGCGACGACGCGTTGCAGGGGCGGCAGCACCAGCTTCAGCGAGATGAACGACAGATCACCCACGACCAGGTCGGGCTGCGGATCCTCGGGCTGGCCGAGCTGCTCGGGCGTCAGGTCGCGGATGTTGACGCGTTCGAGGACGGTGACGCGCTCGTCGGTGCGCAGCGACCAGGCGATCTGGCCGTAGCCGACGTCCACCGCGTACACGCGGGCGGCCCCGGCGCGCAGCAGCACGTCGGTGAAGCCGCCGGTGGACGCGCCCGCGTCCAGCGCGACGCGGCCGCCGGGCTTGAGGTCGGCGAAGGCCGCCAGCGCGCCGGCGAGCTTGTGGCCGCCGCGCGAGACGTACTCGGGCCCGGTGTCGGCGGTGTCGACCAGGATCGCGGCGCCGGTGTCGACCTGGGTGGCGGGCTTGCCGGCGGTCTGGCCGCCGACCTTGACGCGGCCGTCGGCGATGAGCTGGGCGGCGTGCTCGCGGGAGCGGGCGAGCTTGCGGCGGACCAGCTCGGCGTCGAGACGTCGCCTGCTCATGCGCGCGGCCCCAGGGGCCCGGGGCGTGGCGGCATGCCGCCGGGGCCCGGACGTGGGCCGGGACCCGGCTGCGCGCCCGGTCGGGGCGGCAGGCCGGGACGGGGCGGGCTCATGCCGGGAGCAGGCGGGCGCGGCACGGGCGGGCCGGACGGGACGGGCTCGCCGTCGTCGGCGGCGGCCAGCAGTTCCTGGAGCCGCTGGTGGACGTCCTCGAAGACCTCCACGTGCGCGGACACCGGCGTGCCGGCCAGCTCGGCGAGCCGGGCCAGCGCGGCGTCCACGCGCGCGTCGCCGGTCGGCTCGGCCTGCGGCCCCGCGGGCGCGGCGGGCCCGCCGGGCGCGGCCT
>NZ_BCRO01000067.1 GCF_001552635.1 Actinomadura hibisca NBRC 15177
GCCCGCCGGGCGCGGCCTGGAAGCCTGCGGGCCCGGCCGGGAGCCCCGCGCCGGGATCGCCGGCGGGCGCTCCGGCGGGCGCCCCGGCCTCGTCGGACATCACGTTCAACCTCCCAGTGGACCCCGGCCGCGCGCCGGGAGTCGCTTCACCCTCTGCCAGAACGCTACCGTCCCTACACGACATCGTTGTCGATCGAACGGGGAACGGCCTGACCATGGCGAACGAGGAGGACTGTCGCGCCGCGCTCGACAAGATCGCTGAGCGGCTGGCGGAGGTGGACGGCGACAAGTTCGCCGAACACGTGGTGGAACGCACCATCAGCTGCCGGGTGCCCGACCTGGGCCTGGCGTTCCGGACGCGCCTGCACGCGGGCGGCCTGGACCCCTTCGAGCGCACCGACGACCCCAAGGGCGCGCAGGTCCGGCTCACCGCCGACAGCGACGACCTGGTGGCGCTGGCCCACGACGAGCTGAACCCGGCCCGCGCGTGGGCGTCGGGCCGCCTGAAGATCGAGGCGAGCATCTTCGACCTGCTGCGGCTGCGCAAACTCCTCTAGGTTCGGCGGTTCCGGTCGCGCCGCCCGGTCAGGACAGCCCGAGACGGCTCAGCGCCCCGGTGACGGCCTCCCGGGGCGCGGTCTCGTCCGTGCGCCAGGCGGCGGCGGCGAGGGCGCGCAGGCCGTCGTAGGGCTCGCCGGAGCCGTCGAGGACGATCTCCGCGCCGTCCCAGCGCGCCGTCCAGCCCGCGCACTCGTACCGCTCCCCGCCGTCGCCGGTCTCGCGCCGGATCTCCGGATGCGGGACGAGCAGGCCGGTCAGGTCGGGCGCGAGATAGGTGGGCCGGTACTTGGGGGCGGCGGTCAGCGCCGTCAGCGGGTCGGTGACGCCGGTGAACACCAGCAGGCTGTCGGCCTCGCCGTTGTTGGCGCCCTCGATGTCGGTGTCGAGCCGGTCGCCGACCACCAGCGGCCGCCGCGCCCCGGTGCGGATGATCGACTCGTGGTGCAGGGGCCGCTCGGGCTTGCCGGTGACGATGGGGTCCACGCCCGTCGCGCAGCGGATGACCTGGAGCAACGAGCCGTTGCCGGGCTGGGGCGCGCCGTCGCCGCCGGGGATCGTGAAGTCGCCGTTGGAGCCGACGAACAGCGCGCCGCCGCTGACGGCCTTGGCCCCCTCGGCGATCAGCCCGTAGGCCAGGCCCGGCTCGTAGCCCTGCACGACGGCCGCGGGCCGCTCCGAGGCCGTGGAGACCGGCCGCAGGCCCCGGTCGTACAGCGCCTTGCGCAGGCCCATGCCACCCACGACCAGCACCGCCGACCCGGCGGGCAGCCGCTCCGACAGCAGCCGCGCGGCGGCCTGCGCGGAGGTCACCACGTCCGAGGGCTCGGCGGGCACCCCCACCCGGCACAGCAGCGCGGCGACGGCCGACGGGGTGCGCGAGGCATTGTTGGTGACGAACGCGAGCCGCTGCCCGGCCGCGCGCGCCTTGGCCAGCGACTCGGCGGCGGCCGGTACGGGCCGCTGCCCGACGTAGACGACCCCGTCCAGGTCGAGCAGGGCCACGTCGTATGCCTCGCTCAGCGGCCGGTCGCTGCCCTTCATGGCTTCCTCGATTCCAGTGTGGCCCGGGCGTGCCGGAGCGCGTTGGCGTAGTCCTTGTTGTCGGGGCGCATGGCCACGGCGAGGGCCAGCGGCTCCAGCGCCGCCTCGAACTCGCCGAGGCGGCTCAGCGTCAGCCCCAGGCCGAACAGGGCGTAGTCCTCGGCGGGGTCGCTCTCGACGATGCGCCGGAAGTTGCCGGCCGCCTCGTGGAACAGCCGGGCCCCGAACTGGGCCCGCGCCAGCGCCTCGCGGATGCTGCGGGAGTCGGGTTCGGCCTCGGTGGCGCGCGCCAGCAGCTGGACGGCGGCGGCGGGACTGCCGGTCCGCAGCAGCTCCAGACCCCGGGTGTACCACTCGTAGACGCCGCCCTCGGGGGCGGCGGGATGCTCGCCGGGGGAATCCTCGGACCGTCCGGGCCCTTGAACACTCATGTGGACCTCCCCTCGGATCTCGATCGTCTCGACGGTACCCGGCGCGCGGCCGGAGCCCCATCGGGGATTAGCATGCCCATAGTGGACGACGATCTCCCCTCCGGCCCCGGCCCGGAGGAGTTCAGCGCGCAGATCTTCGGCGCGGGGGCGCCCCGGGGGAGTTCCGGGCTGGCCCTCGCGCCGTTCCGCGGCGTGCGCTTCGACCCGCGCGCGATCGGCAGCCTGGCCAAGGTGACCTCCCCGCCGTATGACCTGATCGACGACGCGGCGATGCGACGCCTGCGCGCGGGTGACGGGCACAACATGGTGCGGCTGATCCTGCCGCGCGCGGCGGGGGCGGGCTACCGCGGCGCGGCCGCCACGCTGGACCGCTGGCTGGCCGACGGCGTGCTGGCCCCCGACCCCGAACCGGCCCTGTACGTGTACGAGGCGGCCGACGCCGACACGGGCGAGGTGCGGCAGCGCGGCCTGATCGGGGCGCTGGGGTTGCACGCCGAGGCCGACGGCGTGGTGCTGCCGCACGAGAACGTCTACCCGGGCCCGGTGCGCGACCGGCTGGCGCTGATGGACGCCACCCGCGCCAACCTGGAGCCGATCTTCCTGGTGCACGAGGGCGGCGCTGACACGGCGCGCGTCGTGGACGAGGCGGCGGCGACCGAACCGCTGGTGGAGTTCCGGGCCGACGACGGCCTCGCGCACCGGCTGTGGCGCGTCGCGGACCCGGCGGCGCACGCCCGCATCGCCGCCGACCTGGAAGGACGCCAGGCGCTGATCGCCGACGGCCACCACCGCTACGCGACCTACCGCGCCCTCCAGGCCCGCCGCCACGCCGCCGGGCTCGGGCCGGGACCGTGGGACAGCGGCCTCGCCCTGCTGGTGGACTCCTCCCGCTACCCGCCGCACCTGGGCGCGATCCACCGCGTCCTGCCCGGCCTGCCGCCCGGCCAAGCTCTGGAACGTGCCGCACGCGTGTTCCGGACCACCGAGTTCGGCGACCTGTCCGACGCCGTCGCAGCGCTGGCGGCGGCGGACGGCCCGGCGTTCGTACTGGGCGGCGGCGACCGTCTCCACCTCCTGACCGACCCCGACCAGGACCGTCTGGTCAAGGCGATACCGGCGAAGCACTCCGAACGCTGGCGGAAGCTGGACACCGCGATCCTTGACCACCTGCTGATCCAGGACGTGTGGAACGTGCCCGAGGACGAGAACAGCGTGCGCGTGGTGCACGACGACCCCGCGAAGGCGGTGACGCGGGCGCGCCGCACCGGGGGCACGGCGGTCGTCCTGAACCCGATGCGGGTGTCCGACGTGCTGGCGGTGGCGGGCGGAGGCGAGCGGGTGCCGCGCAAGTCGACGTCGTTCGGCCCCAAGCCCCGCTCGGGAATGGTGCTGCGGCTGCTCGACCTGGGCTGAGCCGTCAGGACGAACGTTTGCCTGCCAGATGCGGCGGCGTGAAGGCGTACAGCTCCAGGATCGCGGGCGGCGGGGCGAGCCCGGGGCCTCCCGCCTCGATCCAGGCGGCGATGTCGTCGGCGGCGGGGTCGTCGTTGACCAGGCCCAGCCAGACGGGCCGCCCGCCCGCCGCGCGCCCGGCGGCCGAGGGGCTGGACGACGATCACGTTGGCGCGCTCGCACACGTCCAGGCAGTCCGAGACGCGCACCGGGGCCGCGCGCTCCAGGCGCGCGACCTGCCCGGCGTGGTCGACGCCGGTCACCTTGGGCTTGCCGCAGCAGCAGCCGCGGCACACCGTGACCCGAACAGGAGCTTTCCGCACGTCGCGACCCTATCGCGGCATTGATCACCTTCCGTCCGCCGGAACCGTGGCCAACCCGGCCGCCCGCGGGCGATGATCCCTGCATGGACTCCACGACCACCATCACCCCGCTGGGCGGCGACGTCTACGAGATCGACACCCGCATGGCCGGATACACCGGCATCATGGCCGCCTACCTGATCCTGTCCGACCGGCCCTGCCTGGTGGAGCCCGGCACCGCGGGCTCGGCGCCGGTGGTGCGCCGGGCACTGGCGGAGCTGGGCGTGGGCCCGGCCGACCTCGCGACGGTGGTGGTCACCCACATCCACCTCGACCACGCGGGCGGCGTCGGCGACATCGCCGAGAGCTACCCCGGGGCCGAGGTCGTCGTGCACGAGAAGGGCGCGCGGCACCTCGCGAGCCCCGAACGGCTCATGCGCAGCGCCCGCATGGTCTACGGCGACAGCCTCGACACCCTGTTCGGCGAGCTGAAGCCGACCGAGGCCGCGCGCATCCGGGCCGTGGAGGACACCGGCGTCATCGACCTCGGCGGCGGGCGGCGGCTGGAGTCCCACCACTCCCCCGGCCACGCCAAGCACCACGTCGGCCTGCTGGACTCCCGGACCGGCGACCTGTACGTCGGCGACGCCGCTGGCGTCTACATCCCCGAGACCGCCGACGTGCGGCCCGCCACGCCGCCGCCGGACTTCGATCTGGAGACCGCGCTGCGCTCGCTGCGCAAGTTCCGGGACCTGGGGCCGCAGCGGCTGCTGTTCGCCCACTACGGGCCGGTCACGGCGGTGGACGACACCCTGGAGCGGTCCGCGGAGGAGCTGCGGGTGTGGGTGGACGCCGTCAGCGACGCCCGCGACCAGGACCTCGATCTCGATCACGCGGTGGCCATGGTGAAGGAGCGCACCGACGCGCGGTACGCGCTGACGCGGGACGGCGACCCCGAGCTCGTCGCCAAGTACGAGGTGCTGAACGGGGCGGAGGGCAATGTGGCGGGGATCATGCACGCCCTGAACCGGCACGCCTGACCCCCGCCGCGCGCTCAGCGGCGGAACGGGCCGGTCACCTCGAAGGTGTAGCCGTCGGTGCCGCCGATGAAGCCGCTCTTGCCGCGCTGGGAGGAGAAGTAGAGGCGGCCGCCGTCCGGGGAGAACGCGGGCCCGGTGATCTCGGACCCGTCGTGCCCCACCACCTGGAGGAACGGGCTGACGACCCCGTCCGGGGTGATCAGGTTGATCTGCATGTCGTCGCCGTCCTCGGCGATGTACAGGTCCCCCGATTCCGCGCCGGTGATGTTGTCCACACCCCGCAACGGGGGCTCGCCACCCGTTACGAGGTCGTCGTCATAGGCGAGGTCGAGCCGTTCGGCGGCCGCGTCGTAGGCCCAGACGCGGTTGTCGCCCTTGGTGGTGAAGTAGCAGACGCCGCGCGCGTAGTAGCAGCCCTCGCCGCCCTTGAACCGCATCGCGCCCGCCACCTGGTCGCGGGTCGGCTTCAGCCACAACACCGGATCGGGGACGCGGGCCCAGCTCACCGGACCGGTGCCCGAACCGACCAGGACCTCCAGGTCGCCCGCGGACAGGTCGCCCCACGTGCGGGGCCGGAACCGGTAGAAGCAGCCGTCGCCCTGGTCCTCGGTGAGGTAGACGACCTTGCGGTCGGGGTCGCAGGCCGCCGCCTCGTGCTTGAACCGCCCCATGGCGCGGCGCACGACGGCGCTCTTCGCCCCGCGCGGGTCGGTCTCCCAGACCAGGCCGAGGTCGTGCTCCTCGCACGAGAGCCAGGTGCCCCACGGGGTGGCGCCGCCCGCGCAGTTGAGCGTGGTGCCCTGCAACGTCCGGTACGCCGAGGTGATCTTCCCCGAGGCGTCGAAGCGCAGCGCCGACACCCCGCCCACCACCGGGACCTCGGAGTTGCTGACGTAGATCCAGCCGGTCCCGTCGGGGAAGCACGCGCCGCCGTCGGGCGCGGGGTGCCAGGTGTGGCGGGTGCCCTCGACGCGCTGCAACGAGCGCGCCACGACGCGCCCGGTGAACCCGGCGGGCAACCGCAACCCGGCGGCGTCGGCGGGCAGCAGCGGCCCGTAGGGACCGGGGCCGGGCTGCGCGGGACCGGCGGCGAACGCCTGGTGCCACAACGCCCCGGAGAAGGCGGCGGTGCCGCCGAGCAGGGCGGTGGCGCGCAGGAACGCGCGGCGGTGCGGGGAAGCGGGGAGGGCGCTCATCACGGCTCCACAAGATCTCCACCGGGTGAACCCGGCGGCCCCCGAACGGCACGATCTTGCGAATATCCGGTGAAGAGCGCCCTCGCGTCAACCCCTGGGACGCGCCCGCGCTACGGCGCGGACGGCCCCTGCTCCGGCCCGGTCCCGTCCTTGCCGGTTCCGTCCTGCTCGGCCTTCTGGGACGGCTCCAGGAACACGACGGTGTCGGGCACCTCCTCGGCCGGTTCGGCGGTCTCGACGACCTCCGGCTCGGCCGGCCGGAACTGGATCTCCGTCGCGGCGATGATCTCCGGAACGGCGGCCTCGTCGCCCGCCTGCTCGGCCTCGTCGACTTCGTCGGCCTCGACCGGCTCGTCGCTCACATCGACGTCCCCGGCCACGGCAGCCTCGGCGGCCTGCTCGGCCGCGTCCCCGGCCTCTTCCTCTTCGGTGTCGAAGATGTCGAGCCCTTCGAGCTCGGCGTACCGCTCGGCCGCGTCGGTCTCCCCGTCGCGATCGGCGGCGGCGGCACGGGCGAACCAGTCGGACGCCTCCTCCCCGCGTTCGGCCTCGGCCAGCGCGTCGGCGTAGGCGTAGAACAGCCGCGCCGACCACGGCCGCAGCCGCCGGTCCCGCAGCTCGGGGATCTGGAGCGTCACCACGGCCGCGTCGAGCTGCCCGAGGTCGCGGCGCGCGCCGGACTCCACGATGGCGAGCTCGACCCGGCCCATCTGGTCCAGGTTGCGCGCCTCGGGCGACTTGACGAGGTCGAGCGCCCGCTCGGGACGCCCCAGCCCGCGCTCGCAGTCGGCCATCACCGGCAGGTAGGCGTCGTCGCTGGTGCTGAGACGGCGCGCCGCCCGCAGCTCCTGAAGAGCTTCGGCCCACTCACCGGCGTAGTAGGCGGCCAGCCCCGCCGCCTCGCGCACGATGCCGACGCGCGACGCCAGACGGCGAGCGGCGCGGGCGTGCTTGTAGGCGGTCTCGGGGTCCTCTTCGGCGAGCTGCCCCGCCATGACGAGGTGGCGCGCCACGCGGGCCGCGAGGTCCTTGGGCAGGGTGCGCAACTCGGCACGGGCGTCGGCGTCGAGCTCCTCGCCCGTCACCTCGTCCGGCAGCAGCGGGTCGTCGTGCTTGGGCGCCTCACGCTCGCGGTCCTGGGCGAAGTCACGCTCGCGACGCGGCCCACGGTCGCCACGGGGCGGCCCGGAACGGCCCTGGTCACGACCGCCCTCGAACCGGCGGCCACCACCGCCACCGCCCTGCCCGGGACGTCCCGGACGACGCTCGTCACGCCCGCCCGGCCGTCCCTCGGAACGGTCACGGTTGAAGCCGCCCGGACGCCGGTCGTCACGACCGCCGCCGCCTTCGAACCGACGGCCACCACCGGACCGCTGGTCCTGCCCGGACCGGTTGGGACGCCGGTCGTCAGACCCGCGCTCGCGGTTGAACCCACCGGAACGCCGGTCATCACGACGCTGCTCGGAGCCTTGGCCCTGATCGAACCGCGCAGGACGCCGCTCATCCGAGCCACGGCCCTGGTTGAAGCCCCCAGGACGACGCTCGTCGGAACCACGGCCTTGGCCGTAACCACCAGAACGCCGGTCACCAGAGCCGCGTCCCTGGTTGAACCCACCAGGACGACGCTCCTCCGAAGAACCGCGTCCCTGGCCGTAACCACCGGGGCGACGCTCATCAGAGCCACGTCCCTGGCCATAGCCACCAGAACGCCGCTCATCCGAGCCACGGCCCTGGTTGAAGCCCCCGGGACGACGCTCGTCAGAACCGCGCCCCTGGCCGTAACCACCAGGACGCCGCTCGTCCGAACCACGTCCCTGATTGAAACCGCCGGGACGGCGCTCGTCGCGACCGCCCTCGAAACGACGACCGCCGCCACCCTGACGCGGACCCGACGAGCCCTCGCCCTGGTTGAAGCGGTTCGGACGACGCTCGTCACGCCCGCCCCGGTCACCGCGGTCGTCACGGCCCTGGGGACGCCCCTGGAACTTGCGGTCCTGCGGGCGTCCCTGGAAACGACGCTCGCCCTGGCCGCCGCCGGAGCGTGGACCACGAGGAGCACCCGGACGCGACTCGCCGCGCTCGTCGGACCGGCGCCCACCGGTGGCGTCGCGCCGGTCGTCGAACCGCTTGAAGGGACGATCACCGCCGCTCTGGCCACGGTCATCGCGCCGGCCGCCACCGCCCGGCCCGTCCTGGCGGTCCCGCCAGTTCCCACCGGAACGGTTCCCGGAGAAGGAGCGACCCCCCTGCGAGCCGCCACCAGGCCGCCCGCCCTTGTTACCGCCGCCGGTACGAGGCGCACCGCCACGAGCCCCGCTGGCGCCGCCCTGGCGGCCCCCCGGTCCTCCCGACCCGCTGCGGGCGTTACCCCCACGACGGGGAGGCGTGCCACGCCCCCCGTTCTTTTCCCGCCGCCCGCGGTTGTCGTCGCTGCGGCCGTCCTCTTCCGCGCTCATCACGTCCGTCACTGTTCTCGATGGTTCATGTGGACCCTTGCCAGACTACTTTGACAGGTCCCAGACATGCGTCGAGGGCCGCCTCGATAAATCGGGGCGACCCTCGACCAAAAAGAGTCCGGCGGTGTCCTACTCTCCCACACAGTCTCCCGTGCAGTACCATCGGCGCTGAAGGGCTTAACTTCCGGGTTCGGGATGGGACCGGGTGTTTCCCCCTCGCCATAACCACCGAACGACCAACCCCCAGACACCCTCACGGGTGCGGGAAGATCATCGTCCGAGCGACTCAAGGCTCGGTATCGAGTTA
>NZ_BCRO01000068.1 GCF_001552635.1 Actinomadura hibisca NBRC 15177
ACTCGCCCAGGCACGGTCAGGTTGCGAGCCGCCAGGCGAGCAACCTGGGCCGTGACTGCAATAAATCAAGAGTCGCCGGCCTTGGCCGCCTTGGCCGCCTTGCGGCTCGGGGGCTTGGGGGCGGCGGTCATCGCCGGCGGGGCGGGCGGCAGCGCGACGCCGTCCTCCCCGACCTGCACGGCCTCCTTGTCGACCTTGGGGCCGATGCCCAGCTTCTCCTTGATCTTCTTCTCGATCTCGTCGGCCTTGTCGGGGTTGGCCTTGAGGAAGTTGCGGGCGTTCTCCTTGCCCTGGCCGAGCTGGTCGCCGTCGTAGGTGTACCAGGCGCCCGACTTGCGGACGAAGCCGTGCTCGACGCCGAGGTCGATCAGGCCGCCCTCGCGGGAGATGCCCTGGCCGTACAGCAGGTCGAAGTCGGCGACCCGGAAGGGCGGGGCCATCTTGTTCTTGACGACCTTGACGCGGACGCGGTTGCCGACCGCCTCGGTGCCGTCCTTGAGGGTCTCGATCCGGCGCACGTCCAGCCGCACCGAGGCGTAGAACTTCAGCGCCCGGCCACCGGTGGTGGTCTCCGGGGAGCCGAACATCACGCCGACCTTCTCGCGGAGCTGGTTGATGAAGATCGCGGTGGTCTTGGTCTGGTTGATGGCGCCGGTCAGCTTGCGCAGGGCCTGCGACATCAGGCGCGCCTGGAGGCCGACGTGGCTGTCGCCCATCTCGCCCTCGATCTCGGCGCGCGGCACCAGGGCCGCCACCGAGTCGATCACGACGATGTCGATCGCGCCGGAGCGGATCAGCATGTCGGTGATCTCCAGGGCCTGCTCGCCGGTGTCGGGCTGGGAGACCAGCAGGGCGTCGATGTCGACGCCGAGCTTGGCCGCGTACTCGGGGTCGAGGGCGTGCTCGGCGTCGACGAACGCCGCGATGCCGCCCTTGCGCTGGACGCTGGCCACCGCGTGCAGCGCGATGGAGGTCTTGCCCGAGCCCTCGGGGCCGTAGACCTCCACCACGCGGCCGCGCGGCAGGCCGCCGATGCCCAGCGCGATGTCGAGGGAGATGGCGCCGGTCGGGATGACCTCGACCGGCACCCGGGCCTCCTCGCCCATGCGCATGACCGAGCCCTTGCCGAACTGCCGCTCGATCTGCGCGAGGGCGGTCTCCAGGGCCTTTTCCCGGTCGTTCGCTGCCATGTGAAGTCCTTTTCTGTGCCGTCGCCGGTCTTGGATTGCGGTGTCGTGGGCGACGTTACGAGGAGCCACTGACAGTTTGGAGGCTCCGGCGCGGATGGTGGATAACGTCGCGTGCGGGCCCCAGCTTACCGAACATCCGTTCGATCATCTGCGCGACCGGTGATTCGCCCCGGAATCTCCGTGCGCTCAGCGGTGGATTCCCCGTACGCTGGCGCCGTCCACGGAGGGTTCCATCATGACGCTGACCGTCCTCTTCTGCGTCGATCCGCTCCACCCCCGGCGCGTTGACCCCCACTTCGCCCGCGAGGCCGGTGCCGTGCGGGACCACTACGGCGAGATCGCCCTGGTCGACCACGACGCGCTGCGGCGCGGCGACGTCGAGGCCGCGATCCGCGCCGTCCCGCGCGATCTCGGCCCGGCCTGGTATCGCGGCTGGATGCTGACCGGGGAGGAGTACGCGGCGCTGGCGCTGGCCCTGAAGCGGCGCGGCACCGTCCTGCTGACGCATCCGGACGACTACCGGCGCGCCCACGAGCTGCCGGGATGGCACGACACGTTCGAGGGGCTGACCCCGGCGAGCGTGTGGCTGCCGCTGTCGCCCGGCCAGGCCCCCGGCGACCTGAGCGAGCTGGTCCGGCCGCTTCCCAACGGGCCGGGCGTCGTGAAGGACTACGTGAAGTCCCGCAAGCACGAGTGGGACGAGGCGTGCTTCGTCCCGGACGTGAAGAACCTGGCCCGGCTGCACGCGGTGGTCGCCAAGATGATCGCGTTGCAGGACGAGTTCCTGGTCGGCGGCGTCGTGGTGCGCGAGTTCGAGCGCTACGACGGCGGCGGCGAGGCGCGGGTGTGGTGGGTGGACGGCGAGCCCGCGCTGGTCGGGCCGCATCCGGACAGTCCCGGCCTGGACCCCGACCCCGAGCTGGACGCGGTGGCCCCGGCGGTGCGGGCGCTCGGCTGCCGGTTCATCACCACCGACCTGGCCCGCCGCGAGGACGGCGTGTGGCGGGTGGTGGAGGTCGGGGACGGCCAGGTCAGCGACCTGCCGGTGACCGTCGACCCGATGGACCTGTACGCGCACCTGCCGGTTCCCGACTGATCCCCCCACCGGCCCTTCCAGAAGGACCGCGGCCGTGCGGCGGGGCGCCGCCGCACGAAGGGGACGGACCGGAACCCGTTCCGATCCCGCTTCCCACCTGTCCGAAACGAGACGGAACCGGGACCGCAGTCCCTTCCGTCTCAGGAACGAGCGCCCCTAAGCTGTCGCCGGATCACCCCCTGACGGGTCCGCCCGCTGTCCGGAGCCTCATGGACGCCTGTCGCCTCGTGTAAAGGACGTGTTCTCGGTGCCCCCTCACGACCCCTCCCGCCGGCTCAGTTCGCGGGCGGTCAAGATCGGCATGGTCAGCGCGCTGTCGCTGACGCTGGCGGCCTGCGGCTCCAAGTCCACCACCGCCTGGTGCGTGGACCGGCAGGCGCCGCTGACCGGCAAGACCAGGGGCGGGTACAAGGTCGTCCCGGACTACAACTGCAACACCCGCGACATCGAGCGCGGCTCGGTGGGCTACGGCCGCTACTTCTGGTACTACGGCGGCAAGCGCGACAACTCCAGCGGCACGGTGTCGGGCGGCAGCTCCTACGGCCCCAGCAAGGGCAAGATCAAGTCGGGTTCGGGGCACACGCTGGTGCGCGGCGGCTTCGGCGGCGGCGGCCGGAGCGGTGGCTGACCGATGCGGCGCGAACGGAGCGTCCCCCGGCCGGACTGGGCCGAGCGGGTCGAATCGCAGGGGCTGGCGTTCCACCGGACCGCGCACCCCGAGCACCTCCCCCGCCCCTACTGGGACGAGTCGGTGCACTACGTGTTCGAGATGGACGAGGTGCTGGCCCTGGAGGAGACCGTCGAGGAGCTGCACCGCATGTGCCTCCAGGCGGTCGAGCACGTGGTCTCCACGGGCCGCTACCACGTGCTGGGCATCCCCGACTGGGTGGCGCCGCTGATCGAGGAGTCGTGGCGGCGCGGCGACCCGCACCTGTACGGCCGCTTCGACCTGCGCTACGACGGCGACGGCCCGGCCAAGCTGCTGGAGTACAACGCCGACACCCCGACCGCGCTGGTGGAGAGCTCCATCGTGCAGTGGTACTGGCTCCAGGACGTGTATCCCGGCGACGACCAGTGGAACTCCATCCACGAGCGGCTGGTCGACCGCTGGAAGCTCATCGCCGCCGATCTCGGGTCCGACCCGGCGCACTTCGCCTGGACCAAGGACGACGAGACCGGCGAGGAGGTCATGACGATCGCCTACATGCAGGAGACCGCCGAGGAGGCGGGCCTGCCGGGCACGGCGATCGCCATGGAGGACATCGGCTGGGACGGCGCGCGCCGGCGGTTCGTGGACCTGGCCGAGAACGAGATCCGCACGCTGTGCAAGCTCTACCCGTGGGAGTGGATCGTCGCCGAGCCGTTCGGCCGCAGCATCCCCGAGGCCCCCACCCGGTGGATCGAGCCCATCTGGAAGATGGTGCTGTCCAACAAGGCGCTGCTGGTGCTGCTGTGGGAGCTGTTCCCCGGCCACCCGAACCTGCTGCCCACCTACCTGAACACCCCGGCGGGCCTCACCTCCTACGTGCAGAAGCCGCTGCTGGGCCGCGAGGGCGCGAGCATGCGGATCGTCACGCCGGACGGCGGCGAGCAGCGCACGGAGGGCGAGTACGGCAAGGAGGGCTTCGTCTTCCAGGAGTTCTGCGCGCTGCCCGACTTCGACGGCGAGCACCCGGTGCTGGGCGCGTGGGTGGTGCACGACGAGTCGGCGGGCCTCGGCATCCGGGAGACCGCCGGGCTGATCACCGACGACACCTCCTCGTTCGTCCCGCACCGCATCCCCCTGTGACCGACGCCCCGTGACCGACGCCCCCTCCCCGGCGAGAACCCCCTACGAAGGAGACCCATGACAACGCTCGCGCAGGCGGCCGACGACAATCTCGGCCAGTTCCTCCTGGAGGGGACCGGGGCCCTGCTCGCCTACGCCGCCGTCGGGCTGGTGCTGTTCGTGATCGGCTTCTACATGACCGACTGGGCGGTCCCGGGCCGGCTGATCACCGTGCTGCGCGAGCACCGCAACCCCAACGCCACGCTGCTGGTGTGCGCCTCCACCGTCGGGGTGGGCCTGATCGTGGCGGTGTCGATCTTCGCCTCGGGCGGCGACCTGCTGGAGGGGCTGGCCCGCACGGCGGTGTTCGGCCTGGTCGGCATCGTGGCCCAGACGGTGGCCACGATGGTCTTCGACCGGCTGGTCGGGATCAGCTTCAAGGAGCTGGCCGACGACGCCGAGGACCGGCTGGAGCCGGCCGCGATCCTGCTGGCGGTGGCCAACATCATGATCGGCTTCGTCGTCGCCGTGGCGGTCTACTGAGGCCGCGCGAGGCGCCTTCGGGGGCGGGGCCGGTCACCGGGCCCCGCCTTTCGTCCGTGCGGGGCTCAGTGCAGGGTCTGCGGGACGTCGAAGGTGGCGACGACCGCCTGCCAGACCCGCTTGGGGGACTCGCCCTCCGCCAGGGCCCGATCGATGGTGCGGCCGCCGAGTTCGGCCAGGACGTAGTCCTTGGCCACGCTCTCGGCATAGCCGTCGCCGAACTGCTGCTTCATCCGATCCCAGAACATTGTGAGCCGCACGCGCCCACGCTATCCGAGAGCCGCCACTACCCGAGCGACTCCGCGATCTCGTCGGGGACGGACGGCTGCTTGCCCTGGCGGTACTGGCGGTGCAGGCCGGTGAGATAGCGCTCGACCGCTTCCACGACGCGGGCCGTCCGGTAGGACGGGAACACGTCGAACGCGTGCTGGCTGCCTTTCATCTCCGCGTAGATGACGGGCGCGTCGGAGGTCTCGCGGAGCCGTTCGACGAACCGCCGTGCCTCGGCCACCGGGATGAGCGAGTCCTGACTCCCGTGGATGACGAAGAACGGCGGCGCGTCCTTGTTCAGGTACGTCACGGGGGACGCCTTGGCGAACGCCTCGGGATCCTTACGGAACGGCTTCTTCACCACCATCCGCTCCACCAGCCGGGTCGCGCCCATGGGGATCGGCCATGGCCCCGGTTCCACGAAGTCGTAGACGCCATAGAACGGCACGGCTCCCTGCACGCTGGTGTCGGCGTCCTCGAATCCGGGCTGGAACTCCGGCCGGTTCGCCGACAGGGCGACCATGGCGGTGAGGTGCCCGCCCGCCGATCCGCCCGTCACGCACAGGAAGTCGGGGTCGGCCCCGTACTCCTCGGCGTGCTCGCGGTACCAGGCGATGAAGTGCTTGAGGTCGACCAGGTGCTCGGGCCAGGTGGCGCGGGGGCTGAGCCGGTAGTTGACGTTGAAGCCCACCCAGCCCTGCACGGCCATGTGGTTGAGCAGCGGCAGGCCCTGCTCGCGCTTGTCGCCGATCACCCACGCGCCGCCGTGGATCTGCATGAGGCCGGGCCGCAGCTGGCCGTCCTCGGCGGGGCGGTAGACGTCGAGCTTGAGGCGCAGCCGTCCCTCCTCGCGGAAGACGATGTTGCGATGGACCTTGACGCCGCGTCGCGGGATCAGGCACAGCGGCGGGACGACCAGGTGCGAGCGCGGGTAGCGCGGCGCGCCCTCGGGGTCCAGGTCCAGCGGCGCGCCGCTGTCGCGCAGCGTCACCACCGTCCGGCGGGCCGCGACGATCGTCGCGACGGTCCCGGCGACGCCCAGCGCGCCGAGGGCGAGGCCGAGCGGGCCCGCCCACCCCGCCAGGCCGCCGTACGCGGCGAGCAGGCCGAGCGCGGCGACCTCCGCGACCAGCAGGTGCGGGGCCATCTCGATCGTGAGCCACCCGGCGAAGAAGCTCGGCACCAGCAGCGCCGGATGGCGGCGGGGCGCACGCGCGTTGGCGGCGAGCAGCAGGAACAGGGTTCCGGCGGCGAGCATGACGTACGGCATCGCGGCTCCTTGGGGGACGGCCAAACCAGAGCATTCCCTGACAAGTGCTTGCTTACAACGTGACGCGGGCCACCCCGCTGCCGCGTTCTGTCAGAGGTGCGAGGCAGGATGGACGGCATGACCGGTGACGTGCTCGAACGCTTCTCGCCGGCGACCCGCGCCTGGTTCGCCGGCGCGTTCGCCGCGCCCACCGCCGCCCAGACGGGCGCCTGGTCCTCCATCTCCGGCGGCGACAACACGCTGGTGATCGCGCCCACCGGCTCGGGCAAGACGCTGGCGGCGTTCCTGTGGTCGCTGGACCGGCTCGCCGCCGAGCCCCCGCCCGACGACCCCCGGCACCGCTGCCGGGTGTTGTACGTGTCGCCGCTGAAGGCGCTGGCGGTGGACGTCGAACGCAACCTGCGCGCCCCGCTCACCGGCATCGGGCAGGCCGCGCGCCGCCTGGGCCTGCCCGAGCCCGACCTGCGGGTCGGCATCCGCTCCGGCGACACCCCGGCCGACGAGCGGCGGCGGCTGGCCACCAAGCCGCCCGACATCCTCATCACCACGCCCGAGTCGTTGTTCCTGCTGCTCACCTCGCAGGCCCGCGAGTCGCTGCGCGGCGTGGAGACCGTCATCGTGGACGAGGTGCACGCGGTGGCGGGCACCAAGCGCGGCGCGCACCTGGCGTTGTCGCTGGAGCGGCTGGACGCGCTGCTGGAGCGGCCCGCCCAGCGCGTCGGGCTGTCGGCGACGGTGCGCCCGCCGGGCGAGGTGGCGGCGTTCCTGGGCGGCGCGCGGCCGGCGGCGGTCGTGCAGCCGCCGTCCGACAAGGTCTTCGACCTCGACATCGTCGTGCCCGTCGAGGACCTGGGCGAGATCGGGCAGTTCGTCGACGACGCGGGCGAGGCCGACCCGCGCCAGCGCAGCATCTGGCCGCACGTCGAGGACCGGCTGCTCGACCTGATCGAGTCCCACCGCTCCACGCTGGTGTTCGCCAACTCCCGCCGCCTGGCCGAGCGGCTGTGCGGCCGCCTCAACGAGCTGGCCTACGAGCGCGCCGCCGCGCGGGCCGCGCCCGAGGAGACCGACGGCATGGCCCGGCTCAGCGCGGCCGACATCGACCGGGCGCTGGAGTCACCGGCGCAGGTCATGGCCCAGGCGGGCGCCGCGCGGGGCGCGCCCGCCGAGATCGCCCGCGCCCACCACGGCTCGGTCTCCAAGGAGGAGCGCGCGGTCATCGAGGACGCCCTGAAGCAGGGCCGCCTCCCGGCCGTCGTCGCCACCTCCAGCCTGGAGCTGGGCATCGACATGGGCGCGGTCGACCTGGTCGTGCAGGTGGAGTCGCCGCCGTCGGTGGCCAGCGGCCTGCAGCGCGTCGGCCGCGCGGGCCACCAGGTGGGCGCGGTCTCCAAGGGCGTGCTGTTCCCCAAGTACCGGGGCGACCTGGTGCAGACGGCCGTGGTCGCCGAGCGGATGCGCGACGGCGAGATCGAGGAGCTGCGCTACCCGCGCAACCCCCTGGACGTGCTGGCCCAGCAGATCGTGGCGATGGTCGCCATGGACGAATGGACCGTGGACGACCTGGAGACGCTGGTCCGGCGCGCCGCGCCGTTCGCCGCCCTGCCGCGCTCGGCGCTGGAGGCGACGCTCGACATGCTCGCGGGCCGCTACCCCAGCGACGAGTTCGGCGAGCTGCGGCCGCGCCTGGTGTGGGACCGCGTCACCGGCGTGCTGCGCGACCGGCCCGGCGCGCAGCGGCTGGCGGTCACCAGCGGCGGCACCATCCCCGACCGGGGCCTGTTCGGGGTGTTCCTGGTCGGCGAGAAGTCCTCGCGCGTGGGCGAGCTGGACGAGGAGATGGTCTACGAGTCGCGCGTCGGCGACGTGTTCGTGCTGGGGGCCAGCTCCTGGCGGATCGAGGACATCACGCCCGACCGGGTGCTGGTGTCGCCCGCGCCGGGCCGACCGGGCAAGCTGCCGTTCTGGCACGGCGACACGCTGGGCCGCCCGGCCGAGCTGGGCCGCGCGCTGGGCGCCTTCACCCGCGAGCTGGCCGAGCTGCCCGCCGACGACGCCCGTGACCGCGCCACCGCCGCCGGGCTGGACGAATGGGCGTCCGGCAACCTGGTGTCCTACCTGGCCGAGCAGCGCAAGGCCACCGGCCACGTCCCCGACGACCGCACCCTGGTCGTGGAACGGTTCCGCGACGAGCTGGGCGACTGGCGCATGGTGGTGCACTCACCCCTGGGCGCGCGCGTGCACGCGCCGTGGGCGCTGGCCATCGCGGGCCGCCTGCGCGAACGCTACGGCGTGGACGCGCAGGCCATGCACGCCGACGACGGCATCGTCATCCGCATCCCCGACATGGACGACGCGCCGAGCCTCGACCTGGCCGTGTTCGACGCCGAGGACGTCGAACGGATCGTGGTGGACGAGCTGGGCGGCTCGGCGCTGTTCGCGGCCCGGTTCCGCGAGTGCGCGGCGCGGTCGCTGCTGCTGCCGCGCCGCCGCCCCGACAAGCGGATGCCGCTGTGGCAGCAGCGCCAGCGCGCCGCGCAACTGCTGGCGGTGGCGAGCAAGTACCCGTCGTTCCCGATCGTGCTGGAGACGATGCGCGAGTGCCTCCAGGACGTGTTCGACGTGCCGGGCCTGATCCAGCTCATGCGCGACCTGTCGGGCCGCAAGGTGCGGCTGGTGGAGGTGGAGACGCCGCAGCCGTCGCCGTACGCGCGGTCGTTGCTGTTCCACTACGTCGGCGCGTTCATGTACGAGGGCGACTCCCCCTTGGCCGAGCGCCGCGCCCAGGCGCTGGCGCTGGACTCGGCGCTGCTGGCCGAACTGCTGGGCCAGGCCGACCTGCGCGAACTCCTCGATCCCGAGGTGGTCGCGGAGACCGAGCACGAACTGCAACGCCTGGCGGCCGACCGCAGGGCCCGCGACCTGGAGGGCGTGGCCGACCTACTGCGCACGCTGGGCCCGCTGAACACGGTGGAGGTGGCGGCCCGCACCACCCTCGCGCCCAAGGCCGCAGCGCCCGCGCCCGAGGAAGAGCCCGAGCCGCCCACCGGAGTCTCCGCCGACGCCACTGACGGTGCCTCCGCCGATGCCGCTGACGAGACGTCCGAAGCGCTCGGGGCGGGAGTCGAGGTGCTGGAGACGTGCGGACGATGGCTGGCCGAGCTGGAACAGACGCGGCGGGCCATCCGGGTGCGCATCGCGGGCGAGGAGCAGTGGGCCGCGATCGAGGACGCGGGCCGTCTTCGCGACGCGCTCGGCGCTCCGCTACCGGTCGGCGTGCCCGAAGCGTTCCTTGAGCCGGTCGATGACCCGCTGGGCGACCTGGTCTCCCGCTACGCGCGCACGCACGGCCCCTTCCGGGCGGACGCGGTCGCCGAGCGGTTCGGGCTCGGCGTCGCGGTGGTCGTGGAGACGCTGCGGCGGCTGGGCGGCGCGGGCCGGGTCGTCGAGGGCGAGTTCCTGCCGGTGGAGGCGGTCGCCGGGCCGCTGGGCACCGAGTGGTGCGACGCGGGCGTGCTGCGGACGTTGCGGCGGCGGTCGCTGGCGCGGCTGCGCGCCGAGGTCGAGCCGTCGCCGCCCGAGGCGCTGGGCCGGTTCCTGCCCGTCTGGCACGGCATCGCGGGCGGCTCGCGGCTGCGCGGCGTCGAGGCGCTGGTGCAGGCCGTCGAGCAGTTGCAGGGCGCGGCCGTCCCCGCGTCGGCGCTGGAGTCGCTGGTCCTGCCGTCCCGGGTGGCGGGCTACTCCCCCGCCATGCTGGACGAGCTGACCTCCTCCGGCGAGGTGGTCTGGGCGGGCCAGGGCAGCCTGCCCGGCGGCGACGGCTGGGTGTCGTTGTACCTGGCCGACACCGCGCCGCTGCTGATGCCCGAGCCCGCCGAGATCACGCTGACGCCCGTCCACCAGGCGGTGCTGGACGCGCTGGCGGGCGGGGGCGCGCTGTTCTTCCGCATGTTGTCCGACCGCGTCAACGGCGAGGTGACCACCGGCGACCAGGACCTGGTCACCGCCCTGTGGGACCTGGTGTGGGCCGGGCACCTGACCAACGACACCCTGGCCCCGCTGCGCGCCGCGCTCGGCTCGGGCCGCCCGGCGCACCGGTCCCGGACGGGCCGCCGGGGCCGCCCGGTGCTGCCGTCGCGGACGGGCCCGCCCACCGCCGCCGGGCGCTGGTGGCCGCTCCCGGCCCGCGAGACGGCCGCGACCCTGCGCTCGCACGCGCTGGCGGAGGCGCTGCTCGACCGGTACGGCATCGTGATCCGCGGCGCGGTCGCGGCCGAGCGCACGCCCGGCGGGTTCGCGGCCGTGTACCCGGTGCTGCGCGCGCTGGAGGAGAGCGGCCGCTGCCGCCGCGGCTACTTCGTGGAGGGCCTGGGCGCGGCGCAGTTCGCGCTGCCGGGCGCGGTGGACCGGCTGCGCGCCCTACGCCCGACCGAGCCCGCACCCGACGAACTGGCGGCCCTGTGGGAAACCCCGACGCGCCGCGACACGGGCAGGCGCGCACTCGTCCTGGCCGCCGCCGACCCGGCCAACCCCTACGGCGCGGCCCTGCCCTGGCCGGACCGCCCCGGCGAGGTCGCGAGCGGCCACAAGCCGGGCCGCAAGGCCGGGGCGCTGGTCGTCCTGATCGACGGCCGCCTCGCCCTCTACGTCGAGCGCGGCGGCAAGACACTGCTGTCCTGGGGCGACGACCCGGAACTGCTGCGCCCGGCAGTGGACGCGCTGGCTCTGGCCGTCCGCGAGGGAGCACTGGGCAAGCTGACGGTCGAACGAGCCGACGGCGAGTCGATCAACGACTCCCCCCTGGCCGCCGCGCTAGAGGCGGCAGGCTTCCACCCAACCCCAAGGGGGCTACGCCTACGCTCCTAACCCGCTGTCCCTGAAGTGCTGCGGCGCGCTGGGCGGTGGGGGATCAGCGTTTGCTGCGGAACATCGCGATCAGGCCCTTCAGGGCGCGTTCGTCCAGGCTGCCGAACGGGTTGTCGTGCACCACGTAGGTCCACGTTGCTGATGGGCGGCGCAGTCCCACCGATGCCAAGTCGATCTCGCCCTTCGGCGTCACCGTCAGGGCCTCGAAGCTTTGCACTGTGCGGCGGCGGGCCTCTGCCAGCAGCTTCTTGCCTGCTGGGACGGCCTCGCGGTTGAACTCCACCAGCGGGTCCAGGCCCCGGCCCAGCGAGCGCAGGTGGATGCCCTCGCGCAGGTCCGCCAGGAACGCCAGGTGCTCCGCCCAACACCGGTCGAGGTGGAACAGCGCCAGCTGGCGGGCCGCCTCAGCGGTCGCCTCCGCGCTGGCGGTGTCGGTCAGCTCGGTGCGCTTTGCGGCGGCGTGCTCGGCCATCGCCTGGTCGGCGCGGTCGCCCTCCAGGACGAGGTCCCGCTCGGCCAGCAGCTCGCGGCGCTGGAGGCCGATCAGCTGGTTGTAGCGCCAGGTGTTGCGGTGGATCTCCAGGTCGACGCCCTCGGCGACGCGCTGCGCGTGGCCGACGATCCAGTGCGCCCCCTTGTCCTCGACCCGGCCGTCGTCGGCGGCGCGGCCCCGGTGCCGCTCGTCGGGGGCGTACCGGGTGACCAGGTCGTCCTCCAAGCTGGTCAGGAACACCGACGCGCCCGGGTCGCCCTGGCGGCCGCTGCGCCCGCGCAGCTGGTCGTCCAGGCGGCTGCTGTGGTAGCGGCCGGTCGCGATCACCAGCAGGCCCCCGGCGGCGGCGACCCGGTCGCGGTCGGCGGAGTCGGCCCCACCGAGGCGGATGTCGGTGCCGCGCCCGGCCATCTGGGTGGAGACGGTCACCGCGCCGTGCGCGCCCGCTTCGGCGATGACGGCGGCCTCCTCGGCGTCGTTCTTGGCGTTGAGCACGGCCGGTTCGAGCCCGGCGCGGCGCAACCGCCGGGCCAGCCGCTCGGACTCGGCCACGTCGCGGGTGCCGATCAGCACGGGGCGGCCGGTGGCGTGCGCGGCGGTGATCTCCTCGACCAGCGCCACGTCCCGGTCCTCGGCGGTGGCGTAGAGGCGGTCGGGCTCGTCGGCGCGCACGCACGGGCGGTGCGGCGGCACGACCGCGATCTCCAGGTCGTAGAACTCGCGCAGCTGCCCGGCGACGGCCAGCGCGGTGCCGGTCATGCCGCAGCGCACCGGGTAGCGGCCGATCAGCTCCTGCACGGTGACCGAGTCCAGGATCTCGCCGCTGGGCGAGGTCTCCAGCGCCTCCTTGGCCTCCACCGCCGCCTGGAGGCCGTCCGGCCAGCGCTGGAGCAGCGCGACCCGGCCGCGCGACTCGTTGACCAGCCGCACCGCGCCGTCCCGGACGATGTAGTCCACGTCGCGGTGCAGCAGCACCTCGGCGTGCAGGGCGACGTTGACGGCGGTGAGCACCTCCAGCCGGTCGGGCGCGTACAGGTCCACGCCGAGGGCGCGCTCGACCTCGCGCGCCCCGGCGGCGGTGAGCTGGACGTTGCGGTTCTCGGCGTCGGCGCTGTAGTGCAGGCCGGGCCGCAGGCGGCGGACCAGGTCGGCGTGCACGGGCGAGGCCGGGTCCAGTTCCGACGCCCCGGCCAGCACCAGCGGCACCATCGCCTCGTCCACCAGGACCGAGTCGGCCTCGTCCACCAGCACGACGCCGGGGGCGGGCAGCACCCGGTCGCCGGGCGCGGTGGCCAGCCGGTCGCGCAGCAGGTCGAAGCCGACCTCGCTGACCGGCGCGTAGGTCACGTCGGCGGCGTAGGCGGCGCGGCGCTCCCGCGGCGTGGAGGTCTGGCCGACCCAGCCGACGGTGACGCCGAGCAGGGCGTACAGCGGCTCCATCCACCCGGCGTCGCGGCGGGCCAGGTAGTCGTTGACCGACAGCACGTGGACGCGGTGGCCGCGCAGCGCGTGCCCGGCGGCGGCGAGCGCCCCCGCCAGCGTCTTGCCCTCGCCGGTGGCCATCTCGGCGACCTTCCCCGACAGCAGCGCCAGCGTCCCGACGAGCTGGACGTCGTAGGGCCGCTCGCCGAGGGCGCGGCGGGCGGCCTCGCGGCCCAGGGCGCACAGCTCGGCCAGGTCCTCGTCGCTCCGCAGGGCCCCGGCGGCGGCGGTCAGGCCGGCGTCGTCCAGGGCGCGGACGCGCTCCTCCCGTTTCGCCGCCTCCGCCACGACGGCCTGGTAAGGCCCCAGGTCGGCGCTGCCCGGCTTCTGCACCAGGCGCCGGAACCGGTCACGCAACGCCATGGCGGCCTCCTCGGCGGCTCTCCTCGGTCACGTCTCCCCCAACGGGAACGCCCGGTGGCACGTTCCCCCTCCATCATGATCCCCGGTGGAGTCCGCTCGGGACCGCCGGGACGCCGGTCCCCACAAGGTGGGATGCAAATTTCATCCCTCGGGTGGATGCCCGGCCGCCCCGATTCCTGGGATGATCGGGTTATTCGGGGTTGCGGTGGCCGGGGAACGCCACCGCGGAACGGGGAGTCGCCATGACACCGACGGCACGCTGGGCCGCCGCGCAGCGGCGCAAGCGCCAGGTCATCAACCAGACCGTCATCGACCGAGCCATGCAGGACCGCCGCCGCGCCGTCCGGGCCGAGGCCCGCACCGCGCCGGCCAAGTAACCGGCCGCCGGCCGCACCCGATCCCCGCCGGGCGGCCCGACATGCGAAAGAACGCCTCCGCGCCCTGAGCGCGGAGGCGTTCGCCGTCCTCAGTCCGCCGTGGCGGAGAAGACCTCGTCGCGGGCCTGCTCCAGCGCGGCGTGCAGGGCCCCGCGCAACACCGGGTCGCCCTCCACCTCGGTGACCGCGAGCGACGGGCGGGTCGGGCTGATCCGGCCCACCACCCGCTCGATCCGGGCGGCCAGCGGGCGGCCCCCGGCCCGGCCGAGGCGCCCCGACAGCACCACCAGGCCGGGGTCCAGCACGATGTTCACCGAGGTCACGCCGTAGGCGATGCGGTCGGCCAGCTCGTCCAGGAAGGGCCCGCCCCGGCCCTCGTCGGCGACGGCGGCCTCGACGCAGGCGGCCGCGGTGGCCTCGGTGATGCCGTGCCGGTGGGCCAGCTCCCGGACCGCGTCGGCGCCGACCAGCGAGCCGTAGCCGCCGGCCAGCGCCGGGATGCCCCAGGAGGTGGACTCGGTGACGCCCTCGGTGACGCGGTCGCGGCGCGCGGTGCCGACCGGCAGCGGCGCGCCGGGCACCGGCAGGTAGCCGATCTCGCCCGCGCCGCCGGAACGGCCCCGGTGCAGCCGCCCGCCGAGCATGACCGACAGGCCGATGCCGCGGTCCAGCCAGACCAGCGCGAAGTCCTCGGCGCCGCGGGCCGCGCCGTAGGCGCGCTCGGCGAGCGCGGCGAGGTTGACGTCGTTCTCTATGGTCACCGGGCGGCGCAGGTCGGTGCGCAGCGCCGCGAGCACGCCCTCGTGCCAGGCCGGCAGGTCGAAGGAGAACTGCACGTCGCCCGAGCGGGGGTCCACCACGCCGGGGGTGCCGATCACGAACGCGCTCAGCCGGCCCACCGCGACCTTGGCCGAGCGGCACGCCTTGACGACGGCACTGTGCACCAGTTTGACGGGATTGCCAGACCCGTTCGGATCGACGGTAACCTGGGCCACGATACCGCCGGTGATGTCGGCGACACCGGCGGTGACGCCCTCCGGGCCGACCTCCAGGCCCGCCACGTAGGCGCTCGACGGCACCACCGCGTAGAGCGCCGCGTTCGGGCCCCGGCCGCCCGCCTGCTCGCCGACGACCTCCACCAGGCCCCGCTCCTCCAGCCTGGACAGCAGCTGAGAGGCGGTGACCTTCGACAGGCCGGTGTGCTCGCCGATCTGGGCGCGCGTCAGCGGCCCCTGGCCGACCAGCAGGTCCAGTGCGGCACGGTCGTTCAGCTGCCGCAGCAGCCGCGGCGTCCCCGGGCGGTTGACCATCCTGGAATCCCTCGAAGTCTCAATCCGCTAACGGGCGGTTTTGTTTAGGAAAGTTTCTTGTTAGTTTACGCGCAAGCGCCGCATCGCCCCGCACCCCGGGGGCGGCGGCGACGTGCGCAGAACGCCGACTGGCGAGCAGGGCGCCCGCGAACGGCGCGGAGGTGAGGCGGGCATGGCTGGACCCTAAAGGGTGCGGGCCCGTCACATCCGCACCGAGCCACTCGGCACGCGAGGCGATGTCGGAAAGGAATCCCCAGTGAAGTACATCAAGGTTGCGGCCGCCACGGCCGCGATCGCCCTGGCCGCCACGGCCTGCGGCGGCGGTGACGACGACAAGTCCAAGTCCGGCGGTTCGGACCCGGCCCAGCTCAAGGTCTGGATGATGGGCGAGGGCACGCCCGAGCAGACCAAGTTCCTGGACCAGGTCGAGACCGACTTCAAGGCCAAGCACCCCAGCACCGACGTGGTGGTCAAGTACGTGCCCTGGCCCCAGGTCGCCACGACCTTCCAGAAGGCGGCGGCGGGCGGCGAGGGCCCGGACGTCACCGAGATCGGCAACACCGACGTGCAGTCGCACGTCGAGCAGGGCTCGCTGGCCGACATCTCCGACAAGTTCGCGGGCTGGGCCGACTCCAAGACCCTGAACAAGACCGCCGTCGAGAACGACCAGAAGGACGGCAAGACCTACGCCATGCCGTGGTACGGCGGCGTGCGCGGCGTGTGGTTCCGCAAGGACTGGTTCGACGAGCTGAAGATCGCCCAGCCCAAGACCTGGGCCGAGCTGAGCGCGGCCGCCAAGAAGATCCAGGACGCCAAGAAGGTCCCGGGCCTCGGCGTGCCGAGCGACCAGACCAACGCCCTGCTCAGCTTCATCTGGGGCAACGGCGGCGAGGTCGCCGCCAAGGACGGCGACAAGTGGGTCGGCAAGCTCGACCAGCCGCAGGCCAAGGAGGCCGTGGAGTTCTACAGCGGCCTGGTCGCCAAGGACAAGGTCGCCCCCGAGAAGTACATCGGCAAGAACGAGTTGGACGGCCCGCAGCGCGACTTCGCGCTCGGCAAGCTCGGCATGTACTTCGACGGCTCGTGGGCCCTCAAGGAGATGAAGAAGATCTCCGACAAGGACGCCGACAAGTGGGCGGTCTTCCCGATCCCCAGCAAGGACGGCGCGGGCCAGGCCCCGGTCATGGCGGGCGGCTCCGACCTCGCGGTGTGGAAGGACAGCAAGGCCCAGGACGCGGCCTTCGACTACCTCACCGTGCTCAACGACGCCAAGAACGCCAAGGCGTGGGCCGACTACAGCGGCTTCTCCTCGATGCGCTCGGACGTGAAGTTCTCCGACCCCAAGCTGGAGATCTTCACCACCATCGCCGGCACCACCAAGTTCCCGCCGATCAGCGCCGGCTGGGGCGAGTTCGAGCAGGCCAAGAAGGTGCTGCCGAACGCGATCAAGGCGATCATGCAGGGCAAGCCGGCCGACGCGGAGCTGAAGAAGGCCAACGACCAGGCCAACACCCTGCTCAACCCGTAAGCAGGTTCCGCCCGCTCCCGCCGAACGGACTGAGTAGATGCTCGACACCGCTCCAGCGGTGCGGAAGGCGCCGGGCCGGAAGACCTCCGGCCCGGCGCGTCCCCGCCGCCGGCCCCGCCTGGGGCCCTACCTCCTGATCGCCCCCACGGTGGTGATCATCGCCGTGCTGATGTTCTGGCCCATGATCCAGATCGCGATCATGTCGTTCCAGAAGGTCGGCAACCGCCAGCTGCGCGGCGAGCCCGCCGAGCAGGTGGGCACCGAGAACTTCGACAAGATCTTCAGCGATCCCTTCTTCTGGCAGACGCTCTGGCACACCGTGCTGTTCGCGGCGGTGGCGGTCGCGCTCACGCTGCTGGTCGGCACGCTGGTGGGGCTGCTGCTGAACAAGCTGGGCAAGCGGATGTCGAACGTGGTGGCCGGCGGCGTGATGGTCGCCTGGGCGACCCCGCCGATCACCGCGGCGATCATCTTCTCCTGGCTGTTCGGCTCGACCGGCGGCCTGGTCAACTGGCTGCTGGACCTGCTGCCGGACTGGCTGGTCGGCGGCGGCTGGGCCGACTACAACTGGTTCGCCACCCCGCTCAGCACCTACACGGTGCTGACGGTGTGCGTGGTCTGGCAGGCGTGCCCGTTCGTGGCGGTGTCGGTGCTGGCCGGGCTGAAGAGCGTGCCGAGCGAGCTGTACGAGGCCGCGCGGGTGGACGGCTCGGGCCCGTGGCGGTCGTTCTGGAGCATCACCTTCCCGCTGCTCAAGCCCATCTTCCTGGTCCTGCTGGTCATGTCGATCATCTGGGACTTCAAGGTGTTCACCCAGCTGTTCGTCATGTCGGGCCTGGCCAACCGCGACGCGTTCAACCTGTCGTTGTACGCCTACTCCGAGGCGTTCGGGTCGATCAATCCCAAGCTCGGGATGGGCTCGGCCATCGCCCTGGTGCTGACGCTGATCCTGCTGCTGGTGACCGCGGTGTACGTGCGGGTCATGGTCCGTCAGGGGGAGACCAAGTGAAGTCGCGACGGCTCGGCCGGATCGTTCTCAACGGCACCGGCGTCCTGGTCTTCCTGGCCGCGGTGTTCCCGGTGCTCTGGATGGTCTCCACGGCGTTCAAGCCCAACACCGAGATCTTCAGCAGCACCCCGCAACCGCTGCCCAAGCACCCGACGCTGGAGCACTTCGACCTGGTGCTCAACGGCAAGATCGCCGAGGGCTCGTTCTGGGGCTACTTCGGCAACAGCCTGGTGCTGGCGCTGGCCACCGTGGTGATCTCCAGCCTACTGGCGCTGCTGGCGGCGACGGCGGTGGCGCGGTTCCGCTTCCGGTTCCGCACCACGTTCCTGGTCATGCTGCTGGTGGTGCAGATGGTGCCGTGCGAGGCGCTGGTCATCTCGCTGTTCCTGGACCTCAAGCGGCTCGACATGCTCAACAGCCTGGTCGGCCTCACGGTCGTCTACGTCGCCTTCGCGGTGCCGTTCGCCATCTGGATGTTGCGCGGCTTCGTCGCGGCGGTGCCCAAGGAGCTGGAGGAGGCCGCCGCCATCGACGGCGCCGGCGCGATGCGCACCTTCTTCACGGTCCTGCTGCCGCTGGTGGCGCCGGGCCTGGTGGCGACCAGCATCTTCTCGTTCATCACCGCCTGGAACGAGTTCATCTTCGCCTTCACGTTCCTCGAAGACCAGGACAAGGCCACCCTGCCCATGATGATGCAGTTCTTCTTCGGCCGCAGCGGCAACGCCTGGGGGCCGATCATGGCCGCCTCCACGTTGCTGACCCTGCCGGTCATCGCCTTCTTCCTGATCGTCCAGCGCCGCATGGTGTCCGGGCTGACCGCCGGGGCGGTGAAGGGGTGAGCGGGGACGAGATCGCGCGGCTGGCGCGCGGCACGCTGCTGCCCGCCTTCGCCGGCCACGAGGCGCCGCGCTGGTTGCTGGACGAGCTGGAGCTCGGCCTCGGCGGGGTGACGCTGTTCGCCATCAACGGCAACGTCCCCGACACCGAGGCGCTGGCGGCGCTCACCGCGCAGCTCCGCAAGACGGCCGAGCCGCTGGTCACCATCGACGAGGAGGGCGGCGACGTCACCCGCCTCAGCGGGCACCTGGCCGCCAGCCCCTACCCGGGCAACGCGGCGCTCGGCTCGGCCGACGACGCCGCGCTGACCCGGCGGGTGTACCGGTCGCTGGGCGCCGAGCTGGCCGAGGTCGGGGTCAACCTGAACTTCGCGCCGTCGGTGGACGTCAACACCGCCGCCGACAACCCGGTGATCGGCACCCGCGCGTTCGGGTCCGACCCCGAGCTGGTGGCGCGGCACGCGGTCGCGGCCGTGACCGGCCTCCAGGAGGCGGGCGTGGCGGCGTGCGCCAAGCACTTCCCCGGGCACGGCGCGACCGTCACCGACTCCCACCTCGGAGTGCCGCTGGTGGACGCCGACCTGGACCTGCTGGAGCGGCGCGAGCTGGTGCCGTTCCGCGCGGCGATCGGGGCCGGGGTGCGGGCGGTCATGACCGCCCACCTGGACCTGTCGGCGATCAGCCCCGGCGTGCCGGGCACCCTGTCCCCCGCCGTGATCACCGGGCTGCTGCGCGAGCGGCTGGGCTACCGGGGCGTCATCGTCACCGACGCGCTGGACATGGAGGGCGCCAGCGGCGCGATCGGCATCCCCGAGGCGGCGGTGCGGGCCCTGATCGCGGGCGCCGACCTGCTGTGCCTCGGCCCGCGCGAGCACGGCGAGAGCCTGCGCGCGGTGCTGGCGGCCGTCGGCGAGGCCGTGCGCGCCGGGCGGCTGCCGGTCGAGCGGCTCGCCGCGGCGGCCGAGCGCACCCGCGAGCTGAAGGAGTGGCTGGCCGGGCACAGCCCCGCGGTGGTGGACCGGGGCGCGGGGCTGGAGGCCGCGCGCCGCGCGGTCCGCACGACCGGCGAGGTCCCCGCCTGGGGCGGCGCGCCGCTGGTGGTGGAGCCGGCCGCGTCCGGCAACATCGCGGTGGGCCCGACGCCGTGGGGCCTGGAGCCGTGGGCGGGCGACCTGGTGCGGGTCGCGGGCTCGGCGGCCGAGGCCGCCGACGTGCTGGAACGTGCCACCGGCCGGGGCCTGGTCGTGGTGCTGCGCGACGCGCACCGGCACGACGGGCAGCGGGCGCTGGCGACGGCGCTGCTGGCGGCCCGCCCCGACACCGTGCTGGTGGAGATGGGCCTGCCGGTGTGGCGGCCCGAGGGCGCGGTGCACCTGGCCTCCTACGGCGCGACCGAGGCCAACGGGCGCGCGGTCGCCGAACTGCTGGGCCTGGCCTCCCGGGACTGACCCACCGGGGTGGACGCCGTGGCCCGGCGCGGACCGCTGCCGCGTCGGGCCACGGATCACCCCCCCCCCCCCCCCCC
>NZ_BCRO01000069.1 GCF_001552635.1 Actinomadura hibisca NBRC 15177
CCCCCCGAAAGCCCAACCAGTCCGATCGGCAAGGGATAATACGTCCATGCGATTGTCCGCCCGGGTCGATTACGCCCTGCGCGCCGCCGCCGAGCTCGCCGTGGCCGGGAGTCACCCGGTGACCGCGGTCCAGCTCGCCGAGGCCCAGCAGATCCCGCCCAAGTTCCTGGAGAACATCCTCGGCCAGCTGCGGCGGTCCGGGCTGATACGCAGCCAGCGGGGTCCCGAGGGCGGCTACTGGCTCGCCCGCCCGGCCGCGGAGATCTCCCTCGCCGACATCATCCGCGCCATCGACGGGCCGCTGCTCGGCGTGCGCGGCGAGCGCCCCGAGCACGTGGGCTACGAGGGCCCCGCCGCCTCCCTCCAGGAGGTGTGGATCGCGCTGCGCGCCAGCGAGCGCAACATCCTGGAGCGGGTGAGCCTCCAGCACGTCGCCTCGGGCGAGCTGCCGGAGCCGGTGAAGAAGCTCACCGAGGACTCGGCGGCCTGGGAAAGCCCGTCCCTCATCTGACGGCCGCTGATCCGACGTGCCCGAGGGCGACACCGTCTACGCGACCGCCCGGCGCCTGCACGAGGCGCTCGCGGGGCACGCCCTGACGGTCACCGACTTCCGCGTGCCGCGGCACGCCAACGCCGACCTGCGCGGCCGCACCGTCCTGGAGGCGGTCTCGCGGGGCAAGCACCTGCTGGTGCGGGTGGAGGGCGGGTTCACCGTCCACACGCACCTGAAGATGGAGGGGGTGTGGCGGGTCTCGCCCGCCGGGCCGGTCCCCCGCTACCACAAGGTCCGCCTCGTGCTGGGCACCAGCCGGTCGCTGGCGGTCGGGTACTCGCTGGGCGCGGTCGACCTGCTGCGCACCGCCGAGGAGGACCGCGTGGTCGGCCATCTGGGGCCGGACCTGCTCGACGAGGCATGGGGGCCCGAACTCGCCGGGCGGGCCGTGGAGCGGCTGGCGGCGCAGCCGGAGCGGGCCGTCGGCGAAGCACTGCTGGACCAGTCGCGGCTGGCGGGGATCGGCAACATCTACAAGGCCGAGATCCTGTTCCTGCGGGGCGTCAACCCGTGGACGCCGGTGGGGTCGGTGCCCGACCTGCCGGGAATGGTGGAGCTGTCGCACCGGCTCCTGTACGCCAACCGGCTCCGGCACGGGCACATCACCACCGGCGACACGCGTCCGGGGCGGCAGCACTACGTGTACGGCCGGGCCGGAAAGCCGTGCCGCCGCTGCGGGACCCGCGTGGAGCGGGCGAACCAGGCGTCCGAGGTGGGGGAACGCATCACTTTCTGGTGCCCGCGCTGCCAGGCCGTATCCACGGCCTGACGAACTGCGCGTCGATGCGCACGGCGACGGCGGGAGGCGCGGGCCCAGCCGGGGCCCGAGGCGGCGACCGACCAAGGGAACGCGCCGCCGGGCCGGTGCGCCGAGGTCTCCACCACCCTGATCAGCGCCATGCGGCGACCCTGACCGAGGGTCGGCGCCCGTCCGGAAGCCGGCGTTTCCGGACGGGTCGCCGCCGTTGCCGGGTCGCCGGATCCCGCGCCCGTACCGGAATCGTGTCGCCGCGAGCTGACCCAAGTCAATTCTCGGGTTTACTTGGCCATCTCCAAGGTCTAGCTTGAGCCGCATGACGCTGGACGATCTCCGCGTGTTCGTGGCCGTGTGCGAGGCGGGCAACCTCAGCGCCGTGGCGCGGGACCTCGGGTGCAGCCAGTCGGCCGTCAGCCAGCACGTCAAACGGCTGGAGCGCGAGACAGGGCTGGCCCTGCTGGAGCGGCGGCCGCGCGGCGTCGCGGCCACGCGGGCCGGGCAGCTCCTGCACCGCGCCGCCGCCGAGGGCCTGTCCGGGCTCGGGGCCGCGCTGCGGCAACTGGACGATCTCCGGCGCGGGGTGGGCGGCACCGTGCGGGTGGCGACCGGCGCGACCACCGTCCGGCACTTCATGGCCGACGGGGTGGCGGCGTTCCGGGCGCGGCGCCCGGAGGTCGCGTTGCAGTTCCAGACCGCCGGGTCCAGCCGCCGTTGCCTGGAGGCGGTGCTCGCGCACGAGGCGGACCTGGCGTGGGTCACCAGCGGGCCGCCCGTGGACGGCATCGAGCAGCGCACCTCCTGCGAGCTGCCCTGGGTGCTGGCCGTCCGGACCGACGACCCGCTGGCCGATCGTGCCTCGCTCGACGTCGCCGAACTGGCCGGAATCGGCCACATCGAGCTGCCCGAGCACTCCACCTCCCGGCTGCACCTGGAGGGCCACCTCGAACGGCACGGTGTGCGGCTCACCTCCAGCACCAGCGTCGCCGACTGGGACACCGCGCTGCTGCTGGCCGAACTCGGCCTCGGACACGCGATCCTGCCCGCCCTCCCGGCCTGGGGCGGCGGCGCGGACGCTGTCCGGTTGATCCCGATCCCAGGGTTGCCGCCGCTCACCGCCGGATGGGCGGCGCGGCAGTGGGCGGCGCTGAGCCCCCTGGCACTGGAATTCGCCGACACCGTCGTGGAGCACCTGCCGTCCGTGTGAGGATCGGCGGATGCGCATCCTCACGTGGAACCTGTGGTGGCGTCGCGGGCCGTGGCGGGAGCGGCGCGCCGCGATCCTGGAAACGCTGCGCGACCTGCGGCCCGACATCGTCGGCCTCCAGGAGGTGTGGGGCGGGGACGGCGAGAACCTGGCGGGCTGGCTGGCCGGGGAGCTCGGCATGGAGTGGACGTGGGCGCCGTTCGACCGTCCCTTCGACGCCGCGTACGGCGAGTACGCCGAGGGCGTCGCGGTGTTGTCGCGCTGGCCGATCGTGGACCGTGACATTCTGCCGCTGCCCTCGCCCGGCAGCCCCGACACCGGCCGGGTGGCACTGTACGCGCTGGTGGACGCTCCGCCGCAGCCGGTCCCGTTCTTCACCGCGCACCTGAACTACCTGCCCGCGGAGTCGGCGGTGCGGTGCGCGCAGGTGCGGGCGCTGAGCGAGTTCGTCGCGGCGCACCAGGGAGAGGCTGCGTTCCCGGCCGTGGTGACCGGGGACCTGAACGCCGCGCCCGACTCGAAGGAGATCCAGCTACTGCGCGGTCCCGCCGTGCCCGGCCAGTACCTGCTCGACGCGTGGGACGCCGCCGAGCCGGGCGCGCCGTGGGCGACGTGGAATCCCGCCAACCCCTACGTCGGCCCGGGACAGCCGGCGATGCGGATCGACTACGTCCACGTCGGGGAGCCCGGCCCGGACGGGTTGGGGCGCGTGCGTTCGGTCCGGCGGGTGGGCGACGGGCCGGTGAAGGGCGTCTGGCCCAGCGACCACGCCGCCGTCCTGGCCGAACTGGACGGCCCTGCCACGACGTAGCCGCGCCCGACCCTGGCGGCTCAGGGGTTCCTGGTCGAGTCCAGGTAGTCCACGCAGCGGCCGAGCAGTTCGACCAGCGTCCGGCGCTCCTCGTCGGTGAAGCAGGCCGCGAGCCCGCGCTCGACCCGCACCGGCCCCTCGTCGGCGCGGGCCAGCACCTCCCCGCCCTTGGCGGTGAGGCGGGTCTCCAGGATGTTCTTGTGCCACTCGTGCGGGGTGCGCTCGACCAGGCCCAGCTCGCGCAGGTTCTTCAGCACGGTGTTCATGGTGGGCGGGGTGACCGCGCACGCGCGGGCGAGGGCCGCCGCCGACATGCCGGGGTTCGCCGACAGGTGCAGCAGCGCCGCGTACTGCGGCGACGTCAGGCCGGCGGGCTTCAGCGCGGCCGTCTTGGCCGCGCTGAGGGCCTGCTCGGCCCGCTTGAGGTGCGAGCCCAGGCGCTCGGAGACGGGCAACGACGTCATCTGGGCATGGTATCGGCGGGCACGGCCACCCTGACGTGCACGCCTTGACGATGATTAGGGTTCTAATTAACGTATGCGTTCATCCGATAGAGAACCACCTTACAGGAGCGGTCATGCCCTTCCCCCTGACACGGCCCGCCGTCACCGCTGGAGTCGCGCTCATCGCGGTGCTGCCCCTCGCGCCCACCGCCCAGGCGGCCCACGCCCCGGCTCCCCGCGTCTCCACCGCCCACGAGCTGCCCGGAGACCGCGTCTACCCCGAAGGAATCGCCGCCGACCCGCGAACCGGCGACCTGTACGCCGGTTCGTACGCGGACGGCACGATCTACAAGATGACCCCGGGGCGGCGCGTGGCCCGGGTGTTCCTGCCCGCGGGCGCGGACGGCCGCCGCACCGCCAACGGCCTGAAAGTGGACCGGGACGGGCGGTTGTGGGTCACCGACTCGACCAAGGGCGTCGCGGTGTACGACACGCGCGACCACCGCCTGCTCGCGCGCTTCACCGTGCCCGGCGACGGCGCGAGGTTCGTGAACGACCTGGCAGTCACCCGCGACGGCAGCGCCTACCTGACCGACAGCGCACGCGCGGTGGTGTACCGCGTCACACCGCGCCAGCTGGCCGCGGGCGGCGGGACGCTCGCGCCGCGCTTCGACCTGTCGAAGCGGCTTGAACCGCACGCGCCGAGCGCCTTCACGCTCAACGGGATCGTCGCGTCCGGCCGTCACCTGTACACGGTGGACATGACGGGCGGCGACCTGTACCGCCTGGACACGGCCTCGGGAGCGGTCCGCAAGGTCGCGCTGAGCGGCGGCGATATGGCAGCCGCCGACGGCCTGGAGATCCGGGGCGGGCGCTTGTGGGCGGTGCACAACACCGCCAACACCATCAGCCGGTGGCGGATCGCGCCGGACGGGGTGTCCGCGCGGGTCGAGCGGCGGCTGACCGACCCCGCGCTGCAACTGCCGACCACGCTGGCGCGCCGGGGCGGGACGTTGTACGTGGTGCGCTCGCAGTTCGACAAGGGCGGGCCGATGGGGCCGGGCGTGCCGCAGATCCCGTTCACGATCGCGGCGGTGCGCGGCCTCTGAAACCGCGTCCCCGGCCAGACCGTCCTAGTCGTCCGACACGATGACTCTCATGGCGGAAGGTTCGGGAATGACGCAATGGCACAGGTTCGAGAAGAAGCAGGGTGACCGGGTGCTCTGGTGGCGGATCCGCCAGGAGGGCATCCGGTGCTTCATGCAGTGGGGGCACGGGACCGAGCGGGCCCACGGGTCGACCAGCATGACGCTCGACGACGAGCGGATGGCCGCCCGCCACCTCCAGCGGAAGGTCCGGGAGCGGGAGCGCAAGGGGTACGCCGACGCGGGCGTCGAGACGGTCAAGCCACGGCGGAGTCCCGGGCCGCCTCTGGAAGGCCGCGAGCCGGTGGCGGGCCGCGAAGGCGTGTACGTGCAGCACTTCCCGTTCGAGGGCGGGCCGGGACCGTTCCGCGACTACCTGGTGATGTGCGGCGACGGCCACGCGCTGACGCTGATCGTGAAGGACCCCGGATACGACGCCGACGCCATGAGCACGCTGCTCGACTTCCTCGAACCGCGCTGCGACCTGGCCTTCGACGGGCGCTCGCACCACAAGGTGGCGCTGCCCGAGCCGATCCTGGGGTTCACGCACGCGCTGTTCTGCTCCCCCGCGCTGGCGGGCGGCGTCTACGCCGGTCAGGGCGTGGGCAAGGTGTTCCCGATCTTCGACTGCGAGATCGCCGGCACCGACACCGAGGTGCTGGTGGAGGCCCGGATCCGCGGGCGGGACAGCCTGCCGTTCAGCACCTGGGACCGCGAGCCGCATCCGGTGCGGGACTTCCGGTACGAGATCGCGTCGGCGAGCGGCGAGCCGTTCGGGTACACCGGGCGCACGGTGCTGCGGGACCCGAAGTTCAAGGCGTACGGGCGGCCGGTGATGCTGGCCGAGCGCCTGGACCTGCTCCCCCTGGCCACCCCGGACAGCTGGCTGGAGATCCGCTCCCACCGCGGGGCGACCCGGACGGTGACCCCGGCCGACCACACGCCCGCCCTGGCCGCCGAACTGGAGACCTTCCTCCGCGAGTGATCGTCACCCAGCGCGACATTATTCTCACTTTCCGGCGCGGGCGTTCGTCCCCCTGGGGCCATGGTGACCAGTGGTACCGGACGGGCATCGTGGGACCGCACCTCCCCCCACCGGAAGGACGACCCATGGCCAGTGAGTTCCAGCGCCGCAAGGTGGCCGGGGTGTTCGCCGCGATGGACGCCGACGGCGACGGCGCCCTGCGCGAGACGGACTTCTCGGCGCTGACCGCGCGGTGGGCGGAGATCCGCGGCTCCGCGCCCGGCTCGCCCGACCACGCCCGGCTGGCGGTCGTGATGATGGGCTGGTGGTCGACGCTGCTGTCGGCCGCCGAGCACGACGACCGCGTCACGCTGGACGACGTGTTGCGGGTGGTCGACCGGCTGGACGAGATGCCGGAGGCGGTGGCCGGGACCGCCGCGACGATGTTCGAAGCGATCGACGAGAACGGCGACGGCCGGATCGACGCCGCCGAGTACCGCCGGCTGATCGAGGCGTGGAGCGGCCGCCCCACCGACACCGACGAGATCTTCCCGCTGCTGGACCTGGACGGCGACGGCCACCTGTCGGCGGAGGAGTTCTGCCGGCTGTGGACGGAGTTCTGGGCCGGGGACGACCCGCGCCACCCGGGCACATGGGTGTTCGGCGACCCGGGCATCCCCGTCCCCCAACGCGCCTGAGGCCCTGCGGGCCCGGAGAGCGCGCGGGCATACGGGCGTGCGCGTCTCAGGGCATGCAGGCCAAGGCGGGCGCGTGCCTGCGGGCATGCGGATCGGGGAGCGTGTGCGTCTAGAGACGTGCAGGCCCAAAGGCACACGGGCCTGACGCGGGCGCGGGCCAGGCACGGGCACGGGGATAAATGGTTCGCGGGTGTCATGATCGCGCTGTTAGCTTCGCCGGGTCCGGTCCCGAGCACGGTGGAGGCGAACATGGCGATGGCCAAAAAGGGAACGCGGCTGATCACCGTTGACGGGATCGGCTACCGCTGGAAGGTGCGCCGCAGGCCGACCCACTCGCAGTCCTGCTACGGCGAGCCGCTGAGCTTCGTGGTGGAGGCGGCTGAGGAGCCGGGCGCCCTCCTGGTGGTGTCGTTGCCGTACGCGCATCCCGGTTCGGCTTGGCAGCCCGCGGCCGTGGTGTTGCCGAGCACGGTGGCCCAGGCCGTTCGCACGGCCCGGCGCGAGGGCTGGCGCCCGGAGGGGCGCGGTCCCGTCTTCTCCTTGAAGCTGGCGGAGTCGGACGTGGCCCTGGTCATCTGACCGGGCGCCGCGCTCATTCCGGCGGGGTCAGGTCCTCCGCCAGCAGGTCCATCAGCAGGCCGTCGTGCCAGCCCTTGCCGTCGGCGTCGCGCTCGTACGCGCGCATGACGCCCACCGGGCGGAAGCCGACCGCGCTGTAGCAGCGGATGGCCGGGGCGTTGTCGGCGGCCGGGTCGATGACCAGGCGGTGGTGGCCCCGGTCGTGGACCAGGTGGCGGGCCAGGGTGCGGACCGTGTCCTGGCCCAGCCCCCGGCCGTGCACGGACGGGTCCAGGAGGATGTCCACGGACGCGTGGCGGTAGGCAGGGTCCTGCTCCTCGCCGTACTGGACGAAGCCGATCACGGTGCCGTCCAGCGTGACGGCGTAGGCCGTGGTGCCGGGGTCGCCGTCGAGGGGCCAGTCCGGCTCGGCGTCCACGTCGCCCCAGCGGGCGCTCACCTCGGGGGTGCGGCGGATGCGCCGCAGGTCGGGCGTGTGCTTGTCGGTCACGGGTACCAGGACGACCCGTTCGCCGGAGAGGGCTGCCATCCGCGCAGCCTAGAGCCGGTCGACGCCCATGGTGTACAGGTGCGGGCGGCAGCCGCGCATCGAGGCCCGGTAGCGCAGCGTCTCCAGCGGGAGTCCGTAGGTCCGCAGGGCGTCCACCAGGATCTCGGCGGCGGCCCTGATGTGCACGCGGTGTGGAGAGGGGAACTCCGCGGTCAGGGTGCGGCCGTCGTTCTCGCGCCAGGACCGCTCCTCGCGCAGCCGTGCGGTGCTGGTCGCCTCCAGGCGGAGCGGGGATCCGCCGTCCACGAGGAAGCGGACCTGGTGGGGGTCCGACGCGTCGGCGGAGACCAGCGACACGACCGTCGGGTCGTCCAGCGCGGGCAGGTCCTCCACCAGCGTCCGCAGCGTCTCCTCCAGCCACTCCCGGAGCTCCTTCCAGCTCTCGGCGACGCAGTGGCCGGGCAGGGACGTCTCCGCGCAGGACGGGTGCGGCGTCTCGCCCAGCCAGATCCCCACCACCTCGGCCGCGATGTCCCGGTCGCCCCATTCGACGGCGCGGTGCTCGTCGGCCTCCACCACCTCGGCCGGGCGCAGGCACACCTCCACGCTCGACGCCGTGCGCTCCAGTTCCAGCAGGCTCACCGGGCGCCGCCAGCGCAACCAGGGGCCGGGCCCGCCGCGCAGTGGAGCGGGGCCTAACAGGTCCTCGGCCAGGCGGCGGGCCGTCCGGAAGGCCTCGTTCAGGGCCGGGCGGTCGCGGCCCCGGGCCAGCGGGCACGAGAACGACTCGTAGCCGTGCTGGCGGGGCGGCTCCGACAACTCGTCGGGGTAGGCGTGCCCCGGTCCGGTCGGCAGACCGCCGTGGAGGGCGACCGCGCCGCGTCCGGCGGCGACCTTCCAGCCCAGGACGGCCGCCGCCCGGTCCACCGCCGCGCGGTCCCAGTCCCCCATGTCGAGGGCGGCGAAGCGGCGGATCAGGGCCTTGATCTCTGCGTCGGGCAGGCGGGTGACGGTCATGCTCCGCAACCGTAAAGGGACGAACCGCCGGAAGCCGACCCCGGCGCGGGCGGAACGTGGCCGCATCCGGCCCCGCGCCGGTCGATCGTCGGGAGCGTTGAGACGCCGCCGGGCGGGCGGCACAGTGGGGGCATGACCGAGCCCGAGTACTTGGCCGACCTCCTGCTCTCCGCCGGACGGCTGGCGGACGAACGGTGGCGGGACGGCCTGCTGGCGGTCCCCCGGCACCTGTTCGTCCCCGCGCGGGCGTGCGCCGTGCCGGACCGGCCCCGCCACGCCGCCTTCGACATCGACCGGGACGCCGACCCGGACCTGTGGCGGGAGACCGTCTACTCCGACTCCGTCATCGCCGTCCAGGTCGACGGGCAGGGCACGTGGACCAGCTCGTGCTCGGCGCCGGGGATCGTGGTGCCCTTCCTCCAGGAGTTGCGGCCGCTGGAGCACCACCGGGTGCTGGAGATCGGCACCGGGACCGGGTGGACGGCGGCGCTGTTGTCCTGGCGTGTCGGTGAGAAGAACGTGACCTCGGTGGAGATCGACGCGGAGCTGTCGGAGCGGGCGCGGGCCAATCTTGAAGCCGCCGGGTACGCGCCCCGGCTGGTCGTCGGGGACGGGGCCAAGGGCTTCGCGGAGGGCGCGCCCTATGACCGGGTCCACGTGACGTGCGGGGTCGAGCGTGTTCCCTACGCGTGGGTCGAGCAGTCCCGGCCCGGCGCGGTCATGGTGCTGCCCTGGTCTCCCCCGTGGGGGCCGGGCCATCTCGCCCGGTTCACCGTCGCGGAGGGGGCGGCGGTCGGGCGGCTGCTCGGGTCCTGCGGGTTCATGATGCTGCGATCGCAACGACGGCCGCTGGGACCGCCGGACGGGGCCGTCGAGCAGCGGGCCGAGGCCGCCAGATCGGTCACGCGGGTCGATCCGCGCACCCTGGTGGGCGACGCGGCGGGACTCGACCTCGCCATCGCGGGCCTGGTGCCCGGAGTGCGGTCCCTGCTGGAGGGCGCCATGGACGGGTCGGTGCGGCTGTGGGCCATATCCGACGACCCCGCCTGGGCCACCGTGGACTTCGTGCCCGGCCGTGCGGAGTTCGAGGTCCGGCAGCACGGCGCGCGGCGGCTCTGGGACGAGGTGGAGGCCGCCTTCCTGCGCTGGGTCGGCTGGGGCCAGCCCGGACGCGAACGGTTCGGCGTCACGGTGTCGGCCGAGGGGCAGCGGGTGTGGCTGGACCGGCCCGACCAGCCGCTGAGCCTGGCCTGAGAGCCACAGTCCCCGGGCCCGGAAACGCCGAAGGCCCCGGCGGGGCCGGGGCCGTTCGTCGTCGTCTCAGCTCGGACGCGTCTCAGGTCAGGACTGCGCCTGGAACATCCAGTGCTGCTTCTCCAGCTCCGCGGTGATGCCGATCAGCAGGTCCTGCGACACCGGGTCCGGCTCGTCGGTCGCGGCGATGCGGTCGCGGAACCGGCCGATGATCTGCGCCAGCGTGTCGGTGATCGCGGCGACCACCTTGTCGTCGCCCAGGTAGCCGGCCTCCAGCTGGGGCAGCTCGGTGCGGTCGGCGACGGTCTGCGCGCGGCCGTCGGGGCTCACGCCGATCGCGACGGCGCGCTCGGCCACGTCGTCCTGCGACTGGCGGGCGAGGTCCACCACCTCGTCCAGGTGCTCGTGCACGACCTTGAAACGCGGACCGGTCAGGTTCCAGTGCGCCTGCTTGGCGAGCAGCGCCAGGTCGATCAGGTCGACGAGGGCCCCCTGGAGCGCCTCACCGGCGGCCTTCTTCTCCTTGGCGCCGAGCGGGCTCTTGATCTTCGCCATATCGGGCTCCTTCCGCGTCGTTTCCGGACTGGTGTTTACAACGAGGAAGGATGCCCCAATATGCCGTTGTCACTCGTGAGGCCGCCCACACCGGCGGCCTCGGCCGGGTCAAGGAGGTCTCAGGCCGCCACCATGTCGGCGCGGAACTCGCCGGTGATCTCCTCGGGCGTGGCGGGAATGCTCTCGGACGTGATGCGCTCGTGCTCGGGGGGCGCGCCCGCCATGACGGGCTCGTGCTGCAGTTCGGCGAGGGCCAGGGCGTCCGCGACCTCGCGGAGGACGTGGGACAGCGGCACACCGAGCGCCTTGCAGATCGAAGCCAGCAGCTCCGACGACGCTTCCTTCTGCCCTCGTTCGACCTCGGAGAGGTAGCCGAGGGAAACCCGTGCCGCCGCGGACACCTCGCGGAGGGTGCGTCCCTGGCGCAGCCGCAGCTGCCGCAGTACGTCACCGAGCAGCTGGCGAAGCAGGACCATCGTCTCGCTCCCTCCCTCAGTTCGGACCATCTGCCGGTTCCACCGTACCCGGCTTGGCGGTGACCGTGGCAGACCGCTGATTTCGTGTTCGCTCGAAACGTAACGCTGTAATCATCCCGTCTCTTCCCGATCTTCGGTCCCGGCGGCCTCGCCGTCGCCCGGCGGCAGCCCCAGCAGCTCGCGTCGTAGCAGGTCAAGGGCGTGCACCACGGTCATCCGGCGGATGACGGCGCGGATCTCGGGGCCGGTGCCGGGCACCGGGAGGCGCGGGGCGGACACGGTCGGCTCCTTTCCAGGTCCGGCCACGCCGATGTAGACCGTTCCGACCGGCCTGCCGTCCTGCGGGTCGGGACCGGCCACGCCGGTCACCGCCAGGCCGTAGTCGGCGCCGAACCGGTCGCGCGCCCCGGCGGCCATCTGGCGGGCCACCTCCGGGTGCACCGCGCCCTCGGCGGCCAGCAGCTCCGCCGACACGCCGAGCCCGCGCTCCTTCTGCGCGGTGGCGTAGGCGACCAGCCCGCCGACGTAGGTGGCCGACGCGCCCGGCACGGTGGTCAGCTCCGCGCCGATCAGGCCGCCGCTCAGCGACTCGGCGGTGGCCACCGTCGCCGAGCGTTCGAGCAGCAGCCGGTGCACGACCTGGGCCAGCGGCTCCTCGCCCGCGCCGTACACCGCCGGGCCGATCAGGGTGCGGGCCCGGCCCTCGGCCTCGGCCAGCAGGCCGCCGGCGTCCGCGCCGGTGGCGGTGATGCGGACCTTCACCTCGGCCGGGTCGGGCAGGTAGGCGAGCCGGACGCCGTCCATGCCCTCCACGGTCTCCAGGCGGTCGGCCAGGACCGACTCCCAGAGCCCGGCGGTGCGCAGGGTGCGGCGGGCGGCGTCGGGCAGCCCGGCGCGCTCGGCCAGCTCGGGCAGCACGACCTCGTCCATGATCGTGCGCATCTCGAACGGCACGCCGGGCAGCGCGTACACCGCGCCGCCGGGCAGCTCCACGCGCAGGCCGGGCGCGCTGCCCGCGGAGTTGGCCAGCACCCGGGCGCCCTCGGGGACCTCGGCCATGCGCAGCGCCATCGGCTGGAGCTCGCGCCCGGCCGCCGCCGACCGCTCGCGCAGCCGCCGCTCCAGGCCGGCGTCGCGGAGCAGCGGCACCCCGGCGGCCTTGGCGAGCGCGTCGCGGGTGAGGTCGTCGGAGGTGGGGCCGAGCCCGCCGGTGGTGATCACCGCGTCGGCGCGCTCCAGCGCGCTGCGCACCGCCGCGACGATCACCTCCAGCTCGTCGCCGACCACCACGCTGCGCGTGACGGTGACGCCGCGCTCGGCCAGGCGCTGCCCGAGCCAGGCGGCGTTGCCGTTGACCGTGTCGCCGAGCAGCAGCTCGTCCCCGATCGTCAGAAGTTCGACCCGCAGCACGTGTTGCCCCTCATCCTCTTGATCGCGTCTCTCCCCGGAATCTACGCCAGCCCCCTGTCAGCGCGCTTGGGACAGGCGGCGCAGGACCGCCCCGCAGCGGCGCGCGTAGGCGCGCTGCATCACCGGGACGAGCGGCCCGGCGGCCCTGGCCAGCCGGGACGCCGGGAGGCTGAAGGCGGTGACGGTCAGCCACACCTCGCCCTCGTCGTCCAGATGCACCACGAACGACTCCTCGCCGCGCTCGGGATGGCCCGGCAGCGTGCCGTAGGCCCATCCGGCGCGGCGCTCCTCCTCGACCGTCCAGATGATCCGGCACGGCGCGTTGAGCCGGAACGGCCCGACGCCCAGGCCGACCACCACACTCGCGTCCGGCCGGGCGCGCGGCGCGGAGGCGTTCAGGCGGACCGGGATGGCCCGGTGCATCCAGAACTCCATGAGCGCGTCGGCGGCGTTGCGGAACACCACCGGCCCCTCCCCCACCGGTACGCGCACCCGCAGGTGGTTGTAGCCGGGCGGCAGGTCCAGGGTCTCGGTGGCCCCGACCTCGTCGTAGGTGAACCCGTTCACAGCGCCTCCTCCTTCAGGCAGGCCCAGGCCAGGATGCCGCACAACGCGAATCCGAAGGCGTTCCCCACCCCGTGGGTGGCGACCATCCACGACAACGACGGGTGCGGCAGCCCCGACGCCTCCCCCAGCGCCCAGCTCAGCGCCAGGACCATCGTGGCGGCGAGGACGGCGGACGAGACCAGCAGCAGGACGCGGACGGCGCCGCCGGACCGCACCGAGCGCCACGTCAGCCAGCCCGTCAGCCACATCCCGCAGGTCAGCACGACCGCGCCCGCGAACTCGGCCCACTGCCCGGCGAAGTAGCCCGCGAGGACCAGCAGCGTCCCGGCGGGGACGCTGAGCGCGGCGGCGGTCGCGGCCCGGCGGTGTTGCGGCCGGGCCGCCGCCGCCCGCCCGACCAGGCCCGCGATGAGCGCGGCGGCGAACCCGGCGTAGTGGAAGTGCGCGACGGTCAGCGACAGGATCGTCAGCGAGAACCCGAACAGCTCCACACCGCCGCGCTCGGCGACCAGTGCCGTCCCCGCCACGGCCGGGGCGGCGAGCGCGGTGGCGACCGCGATCTCCACCGGGTCCCACCGCCGCAGCCGCCGCACCGCCTGGCCCGCCAGCGGCAGCGTGGCGGCCGCGTAGAGGGCCGCCAGGGCGACGGCGGGCGCGCCGCGCGGCAACCACAGGGACACCGACCCGGCGGCGGCCCCGGCGAGCCAGACGCCGCGCAGCGCGGCGGGCAGCCCGACCAGCCGCAGACCGAGCGGGACCACCACCAGCATCCCGGTCATGACGATCACGTGCACCAGCGCGACCACGGGGCGCCCCCAATTTTTGAACGTGTTCAGACAGGGGCGACGCTACACCCGACTGAACGCGTTCAAAAGGAGGGACGGCCTGGTGTGACCGGCGTTACCGGGGCGCGGAACGGAACCGGCCGCCCCCGGATCGGCGGGGACGGCGGAACGGCACGACGCAGAAAGCGGCGCGGGGCAACAGGCAGCGCGGGCCAGCGGGCGGCGCGGGTCAGCAGGCCGCGCCGGTCAGCAGGCCGCGCGGGTCAGGCTTTCGCGCGGCCCGCCTTGCGCAGCCGCCATGCCTGGACGACGTAGTCCGCGCCCGTCACCACCGTGACCACCAGCGCGGCCGCCATCGTCGCCCAGCGCACCGGGTCCAGCGGGCCCGGCAGGATGTACAGGCCGATCGCGATGACCTGGAGCGTGGTCTTGAGCTTGCCGCCCTTGCTGGCCGGGATCACCCCGTACCGGATCACCACGAAGCGCAGCAGCGTGACGCCGATCTCGCGGACCAGGATCGCGGCGGTCACCCACCACCACAACTCGCCCAGCAGCGACAGGCTGATCAGCGCCGCGCCGGTCAGCGCCTTGTCGGCGATCGGGTCGGCGATCTTGCCGAAGTCGGTGACCAGGTTGTACCGGCGGGCCAGATCACCGTCGATCTTGTCGGTGACCGAGGCCAGCGCGAACACCCCGAACGCCGCCAGCCGCCAGCCGGTGCCCTCCAGGAACAACAACCACACGAACACCGGCACCAGCGCGATGCGCGCCATCGTCAGCAGGTTGGCGATGTTGTAGAGGCTGACCCGGTGCGGGCCGGGGTCCGGGGCGCCCGCCACCGGCTCCGGCGCTCCGGCGATCATGAGACGTCCGCGATCAGGTCCACGCCGTCGTTGCCGGCGACGCGGGCGCGCACGATCTCGCCGATGGACAGGCCCTCGCCGCGCACCAGCACCGTGCCGTCCACCTCGGGGGCCTGGTGCTCGGAGCGGCCCTCGTACTGGCCGTTCTCGGTCTTCTCCTCCACCAGCACGGCGATCTCGGTGCCGATGCGGTCTTCAGCGCGCTGGGCGGTCAGCTCCTCGGCCAGCGCCGACAGCTCCTCCACCCGGCGGGCGACCTCGTCGGGGTCCACCTTGCCGCCGAGCGTCGCGGCCTCGGTGCCGTCCTCGTCGGAGTAGCCGAACACGCCGATCGCGTCCAGGCGCGCGGCGCTCAGGAACTGCACCAGCTCCTCGAAGTCGTCCTCGGACTCGCCGGGGAAGCCCACGATGAAGTTGGAGCGCACGCCCGCCTCCGGGGCCTGGGCACGCACGGCCTCCAGCAGCTCCAGGAACCGCTCGCGGTCGCCGAACCGCCGCATCGACCGCAGCACCGGGCCGCTGGCGTGCTGGAATGACAGGTCGAAGTAGGGCGCCACGCCCTCGGTCTGGCAGATCACGTCGATCAGGCCGGGCCGCGTCTCGGCGGGCTGCAGGTAGCTGACGCGCACCCGCTCGACGCCGTCGACGGCCGCCAGCTGCGGCAGCAGCTTCTCCAGCGCCCGCAGGTCGCCCAGGTCCTTGCCGTAGGAGGTGGAGTTCTCGCTGACCAGCACCAGCTCGCGCACGTCGTGCCCGGCCAGCCAGCGCGCCTCCTCCAGCACCTCCGCCGGGGGCCGCGACACGTACGCGCCGCGGAAGGCGGGGATGGCGCAGAAGGTGCAGCGCCGGTCGCAGCCGGAGGCCAGCTTCAGCGGGGCCACCGGGCCGCCGCCGAGCCGCCGCCGCAACACGCGCGGGCCGGTCGCCGGGGCGAGGCCGTCCGGCAGGTCCGCCGGAGCGCTCGGGCGCGGGGCGTGGCCGGGGATCGCGACCGACGCCGCGGACGCCGAGCGCTCGACGGGGCTGATCGGCAGCAGCTTGCGGCGGTCGCGCGGGGTGTGCGCGTCGTGCCGCCGGCCCGCCATGACGTCGTCCAGCCGCTCGCCGATCGCGGTGTAGTCGTCGAAGCTGATCACCGCGTCGGCCTCGGGCAGCGCCTCGGCCAGCTCGGCGCCGTACCGCTCGGCCATGCAGCCGGCCGCCACGACCTTGGCGCCGGAGTCGTGCGCGGCCAGCAGGGTGTCGATGGAGTCCTTCTTCGCGGCGTCGATGAAGCCGCAGGTGTTGACCACCACCACGTCGGCGCCGTCGGCGGAGTCGGACAGCTCCCATCCGGCGCCCTCCATGCGGGCGGCGAGCTCTTCGGAGTCGACCTCGTTGCGGGCGCAGCCGAGCGTGACGAGGGAGACGGTACGACGTGAGGACATGCCTCTAAAGGTAATGGTCCCCGGCCGCCGAACCGACCAGGACCCGGTGGGAGAAGGCGGTCACAGTCCCTCGGGATCGCCCGGGGTGAACGACAGGTGCAGCACCCGGCCGCTCTCGCCCGGCGCGCCCAGGTCCTTGCCGTTGACGGTCAGCCGCACGCCGCTGCCGTTGCCGATCAGCACGCTGATCTTCTTCTTGGCGGTCCACGCCCGGGTGTCGCCGCCGCGCAACATGCCGCTGAACAGCGCCTTGCCCTTGTCACCGCGGATGTTCACCCACGTGGAGCGCTTGGCCTTGAGCCGCACCTCCACGTTCTTGCGCGGCGCGGCGGCGACCGGGTCCTTGCTCGGCGCCCGCGTCGTCGGGGCCGGGGCGGGCGCGGCGGGCGACCCGGCGGGCGACTCGGCCGACCGTGCCGGGCTGCCCGCGACCTTCTGCGCGGTGCGCTGCTCGGCGGGGCCGCTGACCAGCTGGACGATCCCGTAGACCACGACCAGCGCCAGCGCGACCGCCATCGCCGCGCTCCAGTTCGGCGAGCGCCGCTCGCGGAACGACACCGGCCGCTCGGGCTCGAACGCGGTGACCGCCGAGACGGGCTGCGGCGCGCCGCCGTGGGTCTCGTCGTACTCGCGCACCAGCGGCTCGGGGTCGACGCCGATCGTCCGGGCGATGCTGCGGATGTGGCCGCGGGCGTAGAAGTTGCCGCCGCAGGAGGTGAAGTCGTCCTGCTCGATCGCCCGGATCACGCTCTCGCGGATGCGGGTCTGCAGGCTGACCTGCGTGACCGTGAGACCGGCCCGCTGACGCTCCGTGGTCAAGGTCTCACCGATGCTCACGCCGAGCCTCCCTTAGAGCGCACCACTGTCCAAACCCACACTCCAGCGACACCAGTCTAGAAACCGCAATGCCCGGAGGGCGACAGCCAACACGTTCGAAACAGGGCAAGATTTCGCATCATTCCGGCCATGCCAGTCCCGTCGGCGCTCGGCACCGCGCACGGGGACGGAGCGTGCGAAGAGGACGCACGGGAAAAAGGCGCGACGAGGAAGCGCCGGGCGCGGTGCGCCCGGCGCCGGGTGGCGCGGGACGGCGTCAGGCCGAGCCGCGCAGCTCGGCCAGCACGCCCGGCAGGTCGTCGGGCTTGACGAGCACGTCGCGGGCCTTGGAGCCCTCGCTCGGGCCGACGATGTCGCGGCTCTCCATCAGGTCCATCAGGCGGCCCGCCTTGGCGAACCCGACGCGCAGCTTGCGCTGGAGCATCGAGGTGGACCCGAACTGGGTGGACACCACCAGCTCGATGGCTTGCACCAGCAGGTCCATGTCGTCGCCGATGTCCTCGTCGATCTCCTTCTTGGGACCGGCCGCGGCGGCGACGTCCTCCTGGTAGACCGCCTCCAGCTGCGTCTTGCAGTGCTCGACGACGCCGTGGATCTCCTTCTCGGCGACGTAGGCGTTCTGCAGGCGCATGGGCTTGCTCGCGCCCATCGGCAGGAACAGCGCGTCGCCCTGCCCGACCAGCTTCTCGGCGCCGGGCTGGTCGAGGATGACGCGGCTGTCGGCCAGCGAGGAGGTCGCGAACGCCAGCCGGGAGGGCACGTTGGCCTTGATGAGGCCGGTGACCACGTCGACGCTGGGCCGCTGGGTGGCCAGCACCAGGTGGATGCCGGCGGCGCGGGCGAGCTGGGTGATGCGGACGACCGAGTCCTCGACGTCGCGCGGGGCGACCATCATCAGGTCGGCCAGCTCGTCCACGATCACCAGCATGTAGGGGTAGGGCGTGTAGACGCGCTCGCTGCCGGGCGGCGCGGTGAGCTTGCCCGCCTTGACGGCCTTGTTGAAGTCGTCGATGTGCCGGAAGCCGGAGGCGGCGAGGTCGTCGTAGCGGCGGTCCATCTCGCCGACCACCCACTCCAGGGCCTCGGCGGCCTTCTTGGGGTTGGTGATGATCGGCGTGATCAGGTGCGGGATGCCCTGGTACATGGTCAGCTCGACCCGCTTGGGGTCGACCAGGATCATCCGGACCTCGTCGGGGGTGGCCCGCATCAGGACCGAGGTGATCAGCCCGTTGATGCAGGTGGACTTGCCCGCGCCGGTGGCGCCCGCGATGAGGATGTGCGGCATCTTGGCGAGGTTGGCCACCACCGTGCGGCCCTCGACGTCCTTGCCCAGGCCGACGATCATCGGGTGGTGCTCGTTGGTGGCGGCGGACGAGCGCAACACGTCGCCGAGGCTGACGATGTCCTTGTCGACGTTGGGGATCTCCACGCCGATCGCCGACTTGCCGGGGATCGGGGAGATGATCCGCACCTCGGGGCTCTTGACGGCGTAGGAGATGTTCTTGGCCAGCGCGGTGATCTTCTCGACCTTCACCGCCGGGCCCAGCTCGATCTCGTAGCGCGTGATCGTCGGGCCGCGGGTGAAGCCGGTGACCTGCGCGTCGATGTTGAACTGCTCCAGCACGCCGGTGAGCGCGGCGACCACGGTGTCGTTGGCCTTGGTGCGCGCCTTGGTGACGCTGCCGGGCCGCAACATCGCGGGGTCAGGCAGCAGGTACGCCTCGCCGGAGGCCAGCGGGAGCTGCTCGGAGCTGCGCGGCGCGGGCGTGGGGTCGGGGACGTCGGGCGGCGGGGGCGGCCCGGCCACGACCGCCTCGGGCTCCGGCTCGGGTTCGGGGTCGGGCACCGGCGGGGGCGGGGCGTCCTCGAACGGGTCGAGGTCGAAGATCTCGTCGGCCAGGTCGCGCTGCGGCTTGGCGGCGCCCTTCTTGGGCTCCTCGTCCAGCAGCGGGGTGTCGTAGGGCTTGGAGTGCTCGCCGACCTCCAGCTCCGCCTCGTCGTCGTCCTTCTTGGACTTGCGGCGGCGCTTGGGCCGGTCGGCGTCCTCGTCCTCGGCGGTGAGCCCGCCGCGGCCCTGGAGGGTGGCCAGCGCCCACAGCTCCATGGCCCGGTCGGGCACCCGGGCGATCGGCGTCGCGGTGATCACCAGCAGGCCGAAGAAGGCCAGCAGGAGCAGCAGCGGGACGGCGACCCAGCCGCTGAGCGCGGCGTGCAGGGGCGCCCCGGCCAGCCAGCCGACCACCCCGCCGCCCGCGCGGACGCCGGGCATGTCCTCGGCCGGGGCGGGGCTGCCCGAGCCGATGTGCACGATGCCGAGCACGCCCACCGCCAGCGCGGAGATGCCGATGACGACGCGGCCGGTCTCCTCGTTGTGCTCGGGGTGGCGCAGGGTGCGCCAGGCGAGGGCGGCCAGCAGCACCGGCAGGCCCATCGCCAGCACGCCGATGCCGCCGACCACGACCTGCTCCAGCGCCTTGGTGACCACGCCCTCGGGCTTCCACCAGGTGACCGAGGCGAGCACGATCGCCGCGCCCAGCAGCGCCAGGCCGAGGCCGTCGCGCTGGTGCTCGACGTCCAGGTTGCGCGCGCCCTGGCCGTAGGCGCGGAACACCGAGCCGACCGCGACCGCGCACAGGTGGTAGAGCTTGAAGATCAGCTTGAAGAAGCCGACGACGAGCTGGGAGAAGGGGTCGGGCCGTTGCGGGGGGCGCTGCGCGGGCCGCTTGGCGGGGGCGCGCCCGCCGCCGCTCCGGCCGCCGCCCTTGGCGGCTCCGGCCTTGCCGCGGGGAGCGGGCGGCTTGGCGCCCGCGGGCTTGCGAGCCGCGTTGCCCCCGGTACGAGACGACGTCTTCGCTCCCCCGGACGCACGTGTGGCCATGGTGATGAGGGTAACCAAGGACCCCGAGGGTTCCCAGCACCGCGCCCCTGGCGTGTCAGGCGGCCGGACGGAGCGCGGCGGCCCCGGGACCGGAGGGTGTCCGGTGCCGGGGCCGCCGCGCGTGCCGCCGGGGTCGCTCAGACCTCGACGACCACCGGGATGATCATCGGGCGGCGGCGGTAGTTGTCGCTCACCCACTTGCCGACGGTGCGGCGGATCAGCTGGTTGAGCTGGTGCAGGTCGTTGACGCCGTCGCCGGCCGCGTCGTTCAGCACCGACTCGATCCGGTCGAGGATCTCGTTGAAGTCCTCGTTGGCGATGCCCGCGCCGCGCGCGTGCACGTCCGGCCCGGAGACGATCTTGCCGGAGGAGGAGTCCACCCCCACGACGATGGAGACGAAGCCCTCCTCGCCCAGGATGCGGCGGTCCTTCAGCGAGGTCTCGGTGACCTCGCCGACCGACAGGCCGTCCACGTAGACGTACCCGGCCGGGACCGCGCCGACGATCTTCGCCTGGCCGTCGACCAGGTCCACCACCACGCCGTCCTCGGCGATGACGATGTTCTCGTCGGGCACGCCGGTCAGCGCGGCGAGCTTGGCGTGCGCCCGCAGGTGCCGCCACTCGCCGTGGATCGGCATGAAGTTGCCGGGCTTGGTCAGGTTCAGCACGTACAGCAGCTCGCCGGCCGAGGCGTGGCCGGACACGTGCACCAGGGCGTTGCCCTTGTGCACGATGCGCGCGCCCCACCGGGTCAGGCCGTTGATCACGCGGTTGACCGCGTTCTCGTTGCCGGGGATCAGCGAGGACGCCAGCATCACGGTGTCGCGGTCGGTGATGCGGATCTGCTGGTGGTCGCGGTTGGCCATCCGCGACAGCGCCGACATCGGCTCGCCCTGGGAGCCGGTGCACACCAGGACGAGCTTGTCCGGCGGCACGTTCTCCAGGTCCTTGACGTCCACCATGATGCCCTCGGGCACGTCCAGGTAGCCGAGCTCGCGCGCGACGCCCATGTTGCGGACCATCGAGCGGCCGACGAAGGCGACCTTGCGGCCGTTGGCGACCGCGGCGTCCAGCACCTGCTGCACGCGGTGGATGTGCGAGGCGAAGCAGGCGACGATGAGGCGTTCCTGGGCGGTGCGGAACACCTCGTCGATGACCGGGCCGATGTTGCGCTCGCTGGTGACGAACCCGGGCACCTCGGCGTTGGTGGAGTCCGACATCAGCAGGTCGATGCCCTCGGCGCCGAGCCGGGCGAAGCCGCCGAGGTCGGTCAGCCGGCCGTCCAGCGGCAGCTGGTCCATCTTGAAGTCGCCGGTGGCCAGCACCAGCCCGGCGGGCGTGCGGATGGCGACCGCGAGCGCGTCGGGGATGGAGTGGTTGACCGACAGGAACTCGCAGTCGAACGGGCCGAACGAGCGGTGCTCGCCCTCGGCCACCACCTGGGTGTTGGGCCGGATGCGGTGCTCGACGAGCTTGGCCTCCAGCAGCGCCAGGGTGAGCCTGGACCCGATCAGCGGGATGTCCCGCCGCTCGCGCAGCAGGTAGGGCACCGCGCCGATGTGGTCCTCGTGGCCGTGCGTCAGGATGATCGCCTCGATGTCGTCGAGGCGGTCACGGATGTAGTCGAAATCGGGCAGGATCAGGTCGATGCCCGGCTGTTCGGTCTCGGGGAACAGCACCCCGCAGTCCACGATGAGCAGCCGGCCGCCGTACTCGAAGACGGTCATGTTGCGCCCGATCTCCCCCAAGCCGCCGAGCGCGACGATGCGCAGGCCGTTGTCGGGAAGGGCGGGCGGGCTGGACAGCTCGGGGTGAGGGTGGCTCACCTGTCGACCTCCGGAATGGTGACCTCCGGCACTTTGACTCCCCCTATCGTGAGGTCCTCGCGCAGGCGCGCCGCGAACTCCGGCGGGGCCTCCACCAGCGGCAGGCGCACGGCGCCCCCGCCCGGCAGGCCCAGCAGGTTCAGCGCTGCCTTGACGGCGATGGCGCCCTGCGTACGGGTCATGATGGCGGTGACCACGGGCAGCAGCCGGCGATGGATCTCCAGCGCCCGTCCCTGGTCACCGGCACGGTATGCGTCGATCATCTCATGCAGTTCGGCCCCCACCACATGGCCGACCACGCTGACGAACCCCGCGGCCCCGACCGACAGCCAGGGCAGGTTGAGGTTGTCGTCGCCGGAGTACCAGACCAGGTCGGTGGCGGCCATCACCCGCGAGGCGCCGAACAGGTCGCCCTTGGCGTCCTTGACCGCGATGATCCGCGGGTGTTCGGCCAGCCTGAGCAGGGTGTCGGTCTCGATCGGCACCCCCGAGCGGCCGGGGATGTCGTAGAGCATGCTGGGCAGCCCGGTCGCGTCCGCCACCGCGGTGAAGTGGCGCAGCAGCCCCTCCTGCGGGGGCTTGTTGTAGTACGGGGTGACCACCAGCAGGCCGTGCGCGCCCGCGGCCTCGGCCTGGCGCGCCAGTTTCAGGGTGTGCTCGGTGTGGTTGGTCCCGGCACCGGCGACGATGACGGCGCGGTCGCCGACCGCCTCGATCACCGCGCGCAGCAGGCGCTCCTTCTCGGCGTCGCCGGTGGTCGGCGACTCGCCGGTCGTCCCGTTGACGACCAGGCCGTCATGACGCTGCTCGTCGACCAGGTGGGTCGCCAGGCGGGCGGCGCCGTCGTAGTCGACGCCGCCGTCCGGCAGGAACGGGGTGACCATCGCGGTCAGCATCCGCCCGAACGGAGCGTCCGTCGTTGTGCTGGGTGCCATGCACCGAACGGTACCGTTCCGGCCGGGCCTGTTGGACCCGCAGGTCCCCACCAGTGTGTCATCCCCGGCGGGCCGGGGTGGGGACGGGGGTCCGGCGACGGGCCGGCGGCGGTCACGCGCCGGGCGTGGAACCGGGCACCGAAGCGGTCACGGAGCCGGGCGCGGAGCCGGCCATGGAACCGGCCACGGAGCCGGGCGTGGAAGAGGCCGCCGCCCACGCTCGGGGGTACGCGGACGGCGGCCTCACACCCACATCGTGGCACGCAAAAGCCGCGTTACGGGGTCACTCCGGCCACGTGCCGGACTCGGTTGCATAACGCGCCGGTCCGGGCTTTCGGCGCGATCCCGGGGCGGCGCACCGGGCGCGGTCGGGCGGGCACGGCGGGTCAGCCGAGCCCGGGTTCCGGGGCGAGATCCGGGTCGAGTGCGCGCAGCCGCACGCGCAGCTCGTCCACGTCGAGGGTGCGCACCAGTTCGTTGCCGCGCACCGCCCACCAATGGCCCGAGCCGCCCCGGCCGATCCGCCAGTCGGCGAATTCCGCGGTCAGCCGGCTGACGTGGTCGGTCTCATGCCACGCGGTCTGCTGAATGCTCATCGGCCTCGTTCACCACTTTCCCTTACCATCCGCCAGGGAGGTGCTACGCACCGATGAGTACCCTGTGGACCGCGACCTATCCGGGGTTTCTGACCTGGAAGAACGCGCAAATGGGAACGTGACAAGCAGGGTGCCCTAAGCGCCAAAATTATCTGTCCCGGACGGCAGCCAAGTTGCTCGGTAACGGGCCCATTCCGCCGGATCGGTGGTCCATTCCGCGTAGATCCCGACGCCGTAGGGGCGGCGCGGGGCGCGGTCGAGGGCGTCCAGGCCGCGCCGGACGCCGCGCAGCGCGACGTCCAGATCCTCGGCCCAGGGCATCAGCGGCCGGTAGGTCGGCACGCCCATGATCACGGTGGTGCGGTCGCCGATGAGCCGCAACGTGCGCTCGGTGTGCCAGGCGAAGTGCCGCCCGGCCATGGACCGGGTGGGCAGCGACACGTCGTAAGTCATGATCGCGACCTGGTCGGCGCGGTCGGCCAGCGCCCGCAGGTAGTCGGCGGTGGGGCGGGGTGGATAGTGCACGGGCTCGGCGCCCCAGCCGCGCGGGACCAGCGCCTTCAGGACGGGCTGGACGGCGTCGACGAGGGTGAGCTGCTCGATCGCCACCGACAGCAGGGCCCCGCGCGGGCGGGTCAGCTCGCGGGTGCGGTCCAGCAGTTCCAGGAAGGCGCGGTCGTCGGGGTAGATCGGCTCGAAGTCGTAGTGGATGCCGCCGAACCCGAGGTCGAGGAAGGTCTTGCCGGTGGCCAGCACCCGCCCGCGCACCGCCGGGTCGTCCAGGTCGGTGATGCCCCGGCCGTCCACCTTGCGGATCTGGCCCAGGTACGCCTGGGAGCGCACGCCCGGCGCGTACCGGCGCATGGCCTCCACGAGCCTGCCCGCGTTGCGGTACTTGGCGGCGGGCACGGTGCCGTCGGCCTCGAACGGCCCGGCGTGGAAGTACACGTCGGTGATGCGGTTCTCGCGCAGCAGCGCGCCGAGGCGGCGGTACTCCTCCTCGGTGTGCGGCTCCCCCACCCACTGGTGGCGCGCCCACAGGGCGTTGGTCGTGGTGCCGCGCGCGGTGGGCTCGGTCTGCCACCACGCCCAGATCCCGGCCGTCGCGACCGCCGCCGCCACCAGCGCCAGGGCCGTCAGCCGGGCCGCCCACCGCAACGTCCGGCGGGCGGCGCGGCGCGCTCCGTGTCGTGTCATCCGGCAATGATCACTGACGAACGGGGCGGCGCGCCCTGTTGATCAAGTTTTGCCCCACCGTCCGCGCGTCGCACCTGGCGTTCCGCACCCCGGGTGCACCATGGCCGCAGGTGGCTCAGCGGGCGGAACTCGTGCACGTGCCGGGTGGGCCCACCCCTGCGCCAGCGGGGAACGGAGGTCTGCCATGCCAGGACGCTCCCACCGGAACCGGACCCGCCGGGACCAGGCGCGACGGCGACGGCCCCGGCCGGACGCCGACGCCGGGCCGGGCCCGCTGCTCAGCACCCGGGCCCTGGTGATCCTGCTGACGGGCGGCATCGCGGCCACCGTCGCCGCGATCGTGCCGGACGCCGCCGTGCCGATCGGCGTCGCGGTCGGCGTGGTGACGCTGCTGGCGCAGATCGTGCGCGACTGAGAACCGCCCCCGTTCAGTGCGAGGCGAGTTCGCGCTGCACCGGCTCGTGGATCTCGGTGAACCCGCCCGTCGGCGACATCACGATCCGGCCCGTCTCGCGGCCGTGGGCGGCCTCCTCGCGCTCGCGCCGGGTCAGGGCCAGGCACAGGCGGTGGGTGACGGCGTAGGCCAGCAGCGGGCCCACCAGCACCGCGACGCGGAAGAACCAGGTGACGGTGAACAACGACAGGTGGAACTCGACGGCGATCTGGTCGTTGGCCGACGCCGCCCACAGCAGGCCGTAGAACGTCGCCCCGGCCGCGCCGACGCCCGTGCGGACGGCCGCGTCGCGGGGACGGTCCAGCAGGTCGTGGACGCGGTCGTCGCCGGTGAGGCGGCGCTCCACCCACGGGTAGGCGGCGAGCACGGTGAAGAACGCGCCCGGGATCAGCAGGGCGGGGACCAGGACCGCCAGGGTGAGCGGGTGGCCCGCGACGCTCGGCTCCCAGTTGGGCATGATGCGGATCGCGCCGTCCAGGAAGCCCATGTACCAGTCGGGGACGGCTCCGGCCGTGGTGTCGCCGGGGCGGTAGGGGCCGTAGTTCCAGATCGGGTTGATCTGCGCGACCGTGCCCAGCATCGACAACACGCCCGCGACGAACAGGAACAGCGCCGCCGACGCCGCCCGCGCGGGCACCTCCGGAGCGGGCCGGAAGCGGGTGTGCCCGTTCCGGCGGACCATGCGGCCGCGCAGCAGGAACAGCCCGCCCATCACGACCGGGATCAGCGTGATGTGCAGCCAGTACGCCCCCGGGATGGCGGCGTCGCCGGGGAAGTCCCCGCCGAAGACCAGGTGGGCCAGGTCGGTGCCGACGAACGGGATCGCGAGGGTGATGCTCTGGACCAGGCCGAGGGTGCCGCCCGACAACATGTCGTCGGGCAGCAGCCCGCCGGTCACGCCCGCGACCATCGCCAGCACGAACAGCGCGACCCAGACCAGCCACCCCACGGCGCGGGGCCGCCGGAACGCGCCGGTGAAGAACATCCGGAGCAGCTGGCAGGCGATCGCGGCGGGCAGGAGCAGCGCGGCCCAGTGGTGGATCTGCCGCACCAGCAGGCCGCCGCGCGTGTCGAGGCTGAGGTCCATGGTCGACTCGTAGGCGCGGCTGACCGGGACGCCGCGCAGCGGCTCGTAGGAGCCCTGATACGGGGCCTGGGTCATGTCGGGGGTGTAGAAGAACGTCAGGAACGCGCCGGTGACCAGCAGCACCGCGAAGCAGTACACCGCGATCTGGCCGAACAGGAACGACCAGTGGTCGGCCGTCGCGCGGCGGGGGAGGTGGAGGCGCATGAGCGTCGTCCCTTCGCGAAGGGGATGTCACTCATGAAGACCGCACCCGGCCCCCGGACGTGACAGGCGCGGGCTGTGAGCCCCGTCTCAGACGCCCACCCTCCCCTCACGTACGGCTTTCTCGGGCGTCACGAGGAGCGGCGCGGCGGGGGCCGTCCGGCGCACGCGCGTGCGCTGGGTGAGCGCGACGCACACCAGCACGCCGAGCGCGGCCAGGAGCGTGGCGGAGTCGATCTCGTCGCCCAGCAGCAGCGCCGCCCACGCCATCGTCAGCACCGGCTGGGCGAGCTGGACCTGGCTGGCGCGGGCGATCCCGGCCCGCGCCAGGCCCTCGTACCAAGCGAAGAAGCCGAGGTAGGCCGAGAACAGCGCCACGTAGCCGAAGGCGGACGCCGTGCGGGCGGTCCAGTGCTGGTCGGTGGTCGCCAGCAGCCACCCCGTGGCGGGGAAGGTGATCGGGGCGCAGAGGATCAGCGCCCAGGAGATGACCCGCCAGCCGGGCATCTCGCGCGCCAGCCGCCCGCCCTCGGTGTAGCCGATCGCGGCGGCGGCCAGCGAGCCGAACAGCAGCAGGTCCGCGCCGGTCACCTGGCCCGCGCCCCGGACGACGGCGAAGGCGGTGACGCACGCCGCGCCGCCCATGCTGGCCAGCCAGAACGCGCGGGAGGGGCGTTCCCCGGCGCGCAGCACGGCGGCGACGGCGGTCGCGGCGGGCAGCAGGCCGACCACCACGGCCGAGTGCGCCGAGGACGCGCCCCGGTCCAGCGCCAGCGTGCTCAGCAGCGGGAACCCGAAGATCACACCCGCGCCCACCGCCGCCAGCGCGGGCCACTGGTCGCGGCGCGGCGGCCGGGCGCGCACCGCCAGCAGCGCGACGGCCGCGACGACGGTGGCGACGGCCGACCGGCCGATGCCGATCAGGTAGGGGTCCAGGCCGTCCAGCCCGACGGCGGTGGCGGGCAGGGTGAAGGAGTAGACCAGCACGCCGAGCGCGGCGAGCCCGAGGCCGCCGAGCGCTTTCGACGGCGGGGCAGTAGCGCTATCGTTATCTCTCATGCAACAGGATAGCAGTGCGGCGGCTCTGGCGGATCGGCTGCGGCCCGAGATCGGCCGGCTGCGGCCCGGCGACCGGCTGCCGTCCAGCCGCGCGCTGGTGGAGCGGCACAAGGTCAGCCCGGTCACGGTGGCGCGGGCGCTGCAACTGCTGAGCACCGAGGGGCTGGTGGTGACGCGGCCGGGCAGCGGCACGTTCGCCGCCGCGCGGCCCGGCCCGGCCGCCCGGCCCGCCGACCTCGGCTGGCAGGCGCTCGCGCTCGGCGACCGCGCGGTGGACGCCTCCGGGGTGTCGTGGCTGCTCACGCCGCCGCCGGAGGGCGCGATCGCGCTGAGCGGCGGCTACCTGCACCCGACGTTGCAGCCCACCCGCGCGCTGGCGGCGGCCGCGGCCCGCGCGGCGCGGCGGCCCGACGCCTGGGAGCTGCCGCCGCTCGGCGGGTCGGCCGAGTTGCGCGCCTGGTTCGCGCGGGCGGTCGGCGGGCACGCCGCGCCGTCCGACGTGCTGATCACCAGTGGCGGGCAGCAGGCGCTGACCACGGTCCTGCGAGCGCTACTGCCTCCGGGCGCGCCGGTGCTGGTGGAGTCGCCCACCTACCTGGGCGCGCTGGCGGTCGCGCGGGCCAGCGGGCTGCACCCGGTGCCGGTCCCGATGGACGGCGACGGATTGCGCCCGGACCTGCTGGCCGAGGCGTTCGCGGCGACCGGCGCGCGGGCGCTGTACTGCCAGCCCACCTTCCACAACCCGACCGGCGCGGTGCTGACCGCCGCGCGGCGGGCGGAGGTGCTGGCGGTGGCGCGGAGCGCGGGCGCGTTCGTCGTCGAGGACGACTTCGCCCGGCACCTCGGCATCGAGCCAGGCCCACCGCCGCTGGCCGCGCTGGACGGCGACGGCCGGGTGGTCCACATCGCCTCGCTGACCAAGGCGACCGCGCCCAGCCTGCGGGTGGCGGCGGTGATCGCGCGCGGTCCGGTCGCCGAGCGCATCCGCGCCACCCAGCTGGTGGAGGAGTTCTTCCCGGCCCGGCCGCTCCAGGAGACGCTGCTGGAGTTGGTCAGCTCGCCGGGCTGGCCGCGCCACCTGCGCGCGGTGCGCACGGCGCTGAAGGCGCGGCGCGACGCGGTGGCGGCCGCCTTCGCCGAGCACCTGCCGGGCGTGCCGATCAGCCGCCCGGCGGGCGGCATGCACCAGTGGGCGCGGCTGCCCGACGGCACCGACGACGTGGAGCTGGCCGAGGCCGCGCTGCGCGCCGGGGTGCTGGTGAGCGCCGGGCGACCGTTCTTCCCGGCCGAGCCGCCGGGCCCCCACCTGCGCGTCAGCTACGGCTCCGCGGCGTCGGAGGGCGAGCTGGTCGAGGGGGTCCGGCGGCTGGCCGCCGTGCTCGGCTGAGCCGTCAGGGGCGGAAGAAGGCGAGGGCCCGCTCGGTCAGGAAGGCCGGGTTCTCCTCGGGGATGAAGTGGCCGGAGTCGGGGGCGACCACCTCGCGGACGTCGTCGGCGACGTTGCGGAACGACTGGGCGATCAGGCCCTGCATCGCGTACTGGCCGCCCATCGCGAGCACCGGCATCCTCAGCCGCCTGGCCGCGTTCGCGCGGTTGTCGGCGGCGTCGGCGCCGAAGGCGCGGTAGTACTCGAAGCCCGCGCTGCGGTCGGCGGGGTCGGCGTAGGCGCAGAAGTAGCGTTCCCGGTCCACGGCCTCGGGGTGGCGGGTGCCGTTGTAGATGGAACCGTAGAACGGGCGCACGTCGTCGTTGTCCACGATCTGCTCGGGGACGGGCCTCGGCATCTGGTTGAACTCGATGTGCCAGGTGACGGCGTACAGGTCCGCCAGCCCGAAGCCGGGCAGCGGGGATTCCAGCGCCGCGAGCCGGGTCACCTCGTCGGGGAAGTCGCGGGCGTAGGGATAGCCGATCGAGACGCCGAGGTCGTGGGCCAGGATGCCGATCTTCCGGTAGCCCAGCTTGTGGACGGCCTCGCGCAGGCGCTTGGCGGTGGTGGCCTTGTCGTACCCGCCGGGCGGCGCGGTGGAGTCGCCGAGGCCGGGCAGGTCCACGGCGATCACCGTGTGCTCGCGGGCCAGGGCGGGCATGACCTTGTGCCAGGACCACCAGGTCTCGGGCCAGCCGTGCACCAGCAGCAGCGGCGGGCCGGAGCCGCCGCGCACGTAGTGCAGGACCCCGCCCGCCACCTGCACCCTGCCGTGCTCGAACCCGGGGGCGAAGCGGGCCGGTCCCGTGGCCGGCTCCCCGGGCGGCTCGGCTCCGGCGGGGCCCGCCGAGCCGGTCGCGAGCGCCACGGTTGCGGCCAGCGCGGCGAGGCCCCCGGCCAGGGCCCGCCAGGACCGGCGGGCCCGTGCTTCGATCTTGGACGTTGGACGGCTCCGCGGCATGGGCGCTCCCGTGCGTCGGTCACGATCGGTCAGTGGAGAGGACCGCCGCGACGGCCGGAAGTCATCGCTTCCCGCCCAGATCGCCGCAAAGTCGGGTGAATGCCCAGGTCACTCGGGGCAGAGGCAGAACTCGTTGCCCTCCGGGTCGCGCCAGACGCGGAAGGCGCGGCCGGGGTAGTTCTCGATCGGCTCGCCGGCCGGGGTCGCCCCCAGCGCGCGAGCCCGCTCCCCCGCCTCGTGGATGTCGGGGACCGCCAGGTCCAGGTGCAGGCGGTTCTTGACCCGCTTGCCCTCGGGCACCAGCTGGAACGAGAGCACCGGGCCGCCCGGCCCCAGCGGCTCCAGGTCGGCCCAGTCCCCCTCCAGGGAGGTGATCTTCATATTGAGCAGCGCGCTCCAGAACGTGGTCACCGCGTCAAGGTCGGCGCAGTCGAACACCAGGTTCGTCACCTTCGGGATGGTCATGTCGCTCCTGTTTCCGCCGAACCGTTTCGTCACCAGTGAAAACCGTACGGTGGTGTCACCGGCTGCGCAACCGGCCAACCGGGAAAGCCGGTGTCCCCGCTGCTAGGCTCGGAGGCGGAAGGAAGGACCCCGATGACCGACGTACCGCCGGGCGTCCCCGGTCCCGCGCCGCTGCTGCGGGACTTCGTCAACACGCTCGACGTGGAGTGCGACGCCGACGAGCTGGCCACGCCCGCGCGCCTGGCGCAGTGGCTGAACGCCCGGGAGCTGGGCCCCGCCGACCTGACCGCCACCCCCGGCGACCTGGCCACCGCGCTCGGGCTGCGCGAGGGGCTGCGCGCGGCGATGCTCGACCACCACGGGCCGCCCCTGCCCGCCCTCCCGCCGGGCCTGGACGCGGCGCTCGCCCGGCTGCCGCTGCGCGTCGCCCTCACCGAGGACGGCCCCGCGCTGGTCCCGGTCGGCACCGGCGCCGCCGCCGCGCTGGCCCGGCTCGCCGCCGCCGTGGTGGCCGCCGACGCCGAGGGCAGCTGGTCCCGGCTCAAGGTCTGCCAGGAGGACACCTGCCGCTGGGCGTTCCTGGACACCTCCAAGAACCGCTCCCGGTCCTGGTGCTCGATGCGCGTGTGCGGCAACCGCACCAAGACGCGCGCCTACCGGGCCCGGCGGAAGGCCGGCACGCCCTAGGCTGGGCCCGCATCCGGACGAGAGGACCAGACCCCCATGGCAGATGTAGGCGTACGGCCCGCCCGCCGCGCGGACGCCGCCGCCGTCGCCGACATCCAGGTCCGCGCCTGGCGGCAGGGCTACCGCGACCTGCTGCCCGCCGCCGCGCTGGAGCGGGTGACCGGGCCCGAGGCCCGCGACGCCTGGCGCGAGCAGTGGGCCGCGTCGGTGAGCGCGCCGCCCAGCCCGCGGCACCGGCTGCTGGTCGCGGTCGCCTCCGACCTGGTGGTGGGGTTCGCCGCGCACGCGCCCGCCGAGGACCCCGACCACGACCCGGCGGCCGCCGCCGAGCTGCTGACCCTGCTGGTCGACCCGGTGCACGCCCGCGCCGGGCACGGCAGCCGCCTGCTGGCGGCCACCGTGGACCTGCTGCGCGAGGACGCCGCCGAGACCTTGATCACGTGGGCGTTCGAGGGCGACCGGGTGCTGCGCGGCTTCCTGGCCACCGCGGGCTGGGCCCCCGACGGCGCCGCCCGCACCCTGGACATGGGCGAGCCGGTCCGCCAGGTGCGGCTGCACACCGACATCCGGCCCGCGCCCTGACCCGCGCCCCGAACGGAGGGGCCGGTGAGGGGCATCAAGGGCCCGGCCTTATGTTGGACATCGTGCCCCAGCCCACCTCTCTGACCTCCGAGCGGCCCCTGCGCCCCGGCGGGACCGGCGGCGACCCCGCCCGCCGCCGCTGGCTCGGCGTGATCGTGATCAGCCTCGGCGTCTCGATGATCATCGTGGACGCCACGATCGTCGGCGTGCTGCTGCCGCAGATGGTCGCCGACCTGCGGATGTCCACCGGGCAGGCCGAGTGGGTCACCTCGGTCTACGCCCTGGTGTTCGCCGCGCTGCTGATCCCGTTCGGCCGCGCCGGCGACGTGGTGGGGCGCCGCCGCATGTTCCTGCTGGGCGTGGCGGTGTTCACGCTGGCCAGCCTGGCGGTCGCGGCGGCGGGCGACGGCAGCGCGCTGATCGCGGCGCGCGCGGCACAGGGCGTGGGCGCGTCCATGGTGATGCCCGCCGCGCTCGCCACGCTGAACGCGCAGTTCACCGGACGCGACCGCGCGCACGCCTTCGGCGTCTGGGGCGCGCTGCTCAGCGGCATGGCCGCGCTCGGCCCGCTGGTCGGCGGCGCGCTGGCCACCGGCGGCGGCTGGCGCTGGGCGTTCTGGATCAACCTGCCGGCGGGCGTCGTGCTGATCGCCGCGGCCGTCGCGCTGCTGCCCGAGACCCGGGAGGCCGCCGGGCGGGCGCTGCGCAAGGAGATCGACTGGCCGGGCGCGGCGTTGTCGGCGCTGGCGCTGGGCGCGCTGGTGTGCGGGCTGATCGAGGGCCCCTTCTACGGCTGGTGGACCGCCACCCGCGACCTGTCGGTCGCGGGGTTGTCGCCGGTGCCGGTCGTGCTGGGGCTGGGCACGGTGCTGCTGGCGGCGCTGGTGGCGGTCGAGCGGGCGCGGGCGGCGGCCGGGCGGCCGGTCATGCTGGACCTGTCGCTGTTCACGATCCCCAACTTCCGCAACGGCAACCTGGCGTCCGCGCTGATCAACGTGGGCGAGCTGGGCCTGGTGTTCGTGCTGCCGCTGTTCCTGCTCGGCGTGCACGGCACCTCCCCCGTGCAGATCAGCCTGGCGATCCTGCCACTGGCGGTCGGCGCGTTCCTGTCGGGCGGTTACGCCGGGAAGCTGGCGCGCAAACGCGGCGCGCACCGCGTCGTGCAGATCGGCATGGTCCTGGAGGTCGCGGCGGTGCTCGGCCTCGGCCTGACGATCACCGCGACCACCGGCGGGCTCGGCATCGCGCCGTGGATGCTGGTCTACGGGTTCGGCCTCGGCCTGACCTCGGCGCAGCTCACCAACGTCTCCCTCGCCGACGTGCCGCCCGCTCGCGCCGGGCAGGCGTCCGGCACCCAGTCCACCGCGCGCCAGGTCGGCGCGGCGCTCGGCATCGCGCTGATCGGGACGGTGTTCGCCACCGGTCTCGGCCGCACGATGGCCGACCGGCTGGAGCACACCGACCTGCCCGCCGAGCGGCGCGCCGCGCTGGTGCACGAGCTGCGCGACAGCGCGGGCACCTCGGCCCGCGACCTGCACCGCGCGCCCGGCACGGAGACGGCGGCGCGGGCCGCCGACCAGAGCCTGGCGGCGGCGGCGCGGGGCGGCGTGCTCACCACCGCCGCGATCCTGGCGTTCGGCCTGGTCCTGTCGTTGCGGTTGCGTCCCGGCCGCACCGATGTCCAAGATCGGGAAGAATCGAAGGCATAGTCCCCTGTCGTCCCACGAGAACCAACGGTAACCAGTGGCCACGCTCTCCCAATGGGTCGCCGGGTCCCGGCCCCGCACCCTGCCCGCTTCCCTCGTCCCCGTCATCGTCGGCACCGGCGTCGCGATCGGCGAGGGCCACGCCGTGTGGTGGCGCGCCGCGCTGGCCGCCTTCGTCGCCCTGATCCTCCAGGTCGGGGTGAACTACTCCAACGACTACAGCGACGGCGTGCGCGGCACCGACGAGGACCGCGTCGGCCCGCTGCGGCTGGTCGGTTCCCGGGTCGCCAAGCCCAAGCAGGTGCTGGCCGCCGCCCTGCTGTGCTTCGCGCTGGCGGCCGTCGCGGGCCTGGTGCTGGCGGCGGTGACGAGCTGGTGGCTGCTGCTGATCGGCGCGGCGGCGATCCTGGCGGCCTGGTTCTACACCGGCGGCAAGACGCCCTACGGGTACCGGGCGCTGGGCGAGATCTCGGTGTTCGTGTTCTTCGGCCTGGTCGCGGTGGTCGGCACCGTCTACGTGCAGACCGAGACGCTGCCGTGGGAGGCGTGGGCGGCGGCCGTGCCCGTCGGCCTGCTGGCCTGCGCGATGCTGGTGGTCAACAACCTGCGCGACATCCCCACCGACCGGGAGTCGGACAAGCGCACCCTGGCGGTGCTGCTGGGCGACAAGTGGACCCGCATCCTGTACTCGGCGTGCGTCTCGCTGCCCTACACGTTCGTGCTGGCGCTGGCGGCACCGCACCCGTGGGTGTTGCTGGCGCTGCTGTCCGCGCCGCTGTCGGTGCCGCCCACGCAGAAGGTCCTGAACGGGGCGAACGGTCCCTACCTGATCCCCGTGCTCGGCGAGACCGGCCGCCTCCAGATCGCCTACGGGGCGCTGCTCGCCGTCGGCCTGGCGCTCTGACGGGCGCTCTCTCCGGCGTTGCGGGCTGACGCCTCCGCCAGCAGGAACATCCCGGTCAGGCCCATGACCAGGCCGCCCAGCAGCGCGGCGAGCTGGGTGTAGCCCATGGCCACGGTGGTGTCGGCGCCCATCCCGCCCGGCTGGGCCAGCGTGCTCAGCGACGAGTACAGGCCCCACGCGAAGGCGGCTCCGGCGCCCGTCCACACCGCGACCAGCGCCGGCACGGCCCGGCCGCGCCGGTGGACCAGCGCCAGCAGGCCCGCCACGGCGGCCAGGGCGACCAGGCCGGAGACCGCCGCGACCGTCTGCTGCGCGATCGTCAGCCCGCGCGCCGGGTCGTCGGGCTGGCCGAGCCCGCTGCCCGCCGCCCAGACCAGCTCCATCGCCGCGTAGCCGACGGTGGGCACGGCGGCGGCGTAGGCCAGCACCTGCTGGACGGGGCGCGTCGCCCCCTGGGCCAGGTCCGCCGCGCGCAGGGCGAACACGTGCGGCCAGCGGGCGCGGGCGTACAACACGAACGTGGTGACCAGGCCGATGCCCTGGACGCTGAAACCGCCGTAGACCATCACGAACACCCAGCCCCGCAACATCTCGTCCTGCGTGTCGGGGACGATGGGCGCGGAGCTGGTGAGGCCCTGGAGGGCGGCGCCCAGCGGGAGGCCCAGCACGATGGGGGCCAGCAGCCCGGTGCCCACCCACATGGGGATCACCACCAGCCACGCGGGCAGCCGCCGACCCCACGCGAAGGTGAAGGCCAGCACGATCGCGACCGCCACCGCGTCCATCGCCATCGTGACGGCGTTGGCCGCGTACAGGGCGGTGTCCTGCGGGGCGGAGCCGTCGCGCCAGCCGATCGAGCCGCCCGCCAGCCAGCTCAGCTTGAGGGTGAGGTAGGGGACGCAGGCCAGGATCGTCAGCGCGCACACGGCGAGGCGGAGGACGCCCGGACGCGCGCCGGGCGCGGCCGGGGCGGCGGGCGCGGGGAGTACGGCGGAAGGGGTCGTGGTCATGCCCCCGACTCTGCCGCCGGGGCCGCCGCGCGGCCTCCCGCCCCGAGGTGAACCGCTTCCCCCGCGCGGGGGAAGCGGCCCGGCCCACCGGGATCGACCGGGGTCAGTCGACCGCGTGCTCCCAGCGGATCTCCGGCTCGCCGGCGTCGGCCAGCGCCTTGTTGACCTTGCTGAACGGCTTGGTGCCCAGGAACTTCTTGGCGCTGAGCGGGCTGGGGTGCGCCGACTCGATCACCACGTGCCGGTCGTGGGTGACCAGCTTGGCCTTCTTGCGCGCGTAGGCGCCCCACAGGACGAAGACGACCCGCTCGTCCTTGTCGTTGAGGGCGCGGATGGCGGCGTCGGTGAACTCCTCCCAGCCCTTGCCCGCGTGCGACCCGGCGTCGCCCGCGCGGACGGTCAGCACCGCGTTGAGCAGCAGCACGCCCTGGTCGGCCCACGGCGTGAGGTCGCCGGTGGTGGCCATCGAGACGTCGAGGTCGCCGGCGAGCTCCTTGTAGATGTTGCGCAGCGACGGCGGGATGCGCACGCCCGGCCGCACGCTGAAGCTGAGGCCGTGGGCCTGGCCGGGGCCGTGGTAGGGGTCCTGGCCGAGGATCAGCACCCGCGCCCGGTCGTAGGGGCAGTGCCGGAAGGCGTTGAACAGGTCCTCGCGCGGCGGGTAGACGGTCTGCTCGTCGTACTCCTGGGACACGAAGGCGCTCAGGGCCGCGACCTTGATGGGGTCGAGGTACGGGTCGATCTTGCCCCGCCAGTCCGCGGGCAACGATTCCATCAGGTCGAGCGACATTCCAGGGCCTCCGAGGACGTGTTCTCCAGCTACCGGAAACCCTAGTGGCCGCCACTGACACGCCCGGCGGGAATCACCGGAGCGAAGCGCCCGACTCCGTAGGATGGGGCCATATGCCCGACTCCCCCCGCTGGCGGCGCCCCCTGGCCGCCGTGCTCGCCGCGTGCGGTCTGGCCGCCTCCCTCCAGGGTTGCGGCGGTTCCGGCACCGCGACGCTCACCGTGCTCGGCGCGTCCTCGCTGACCGAGGTCATGGCCGAGCTCGCCGCGACCTACGACCGCACCCACCCCCGGGTGCGGGTGCGCGCCGAGTTCGGCGGGTCGCAGGAGATGGTGGCCCGGCTGGGCGACCACGAGCGCGGCGACGTGCTGGTCACCGCGGGCGAGGCGGCGATGACCAAGGCCAAGGCGTACCTGACCGAGCGCCGCCGGGTGGTGGCGCACAACTCGCTGACGATCGCGGTCGCGCCGGGCAACCCCCGGCGGGTCACCGGCCTCGCCGACCTGGCCCGGCCGGGGCTGCGGGTCACCGTCGGGGCGGCCAGCAACCCGGCCGGGGTCTACGCCCGGCAGATCTTCGCCCGCGCCGGGTTGCAGGTGCGCTGGACCAGCGAGGAGATCAGCGCGCGGGCGGTGCTGGACCGGGTGCGCGGCGGCCGCGCCGACGCCGGGCTGGTGTACATCACCGACATGCGCTCGGCGGGCATCGCGGCCGACAGCGTGCCGATCCCGGCCGACGCGAACGTGACCGCCACCTACCCGGCCGCGGCCGTCAAGGGCGGCGACCACGAGGAGGAGGCCGAGGCGTTCGTGGGGTGGCTGGCCTCCGCCGAGGCGGCGCAGGTGTTCCACAAGTACGGGTTCGCCACGCCCACCCCGCCGAAGTAGCGGCGCGGCGGCCCGCCCGGCCGCGCCCGGCGCCGGTCACGCGCGCTCGGCCCGCGCCTTGAGCGCGGCGTTCATCGCGGCGAACTCGTCGGCCATGTCGAGCAGGCCGCCCGCGACCGGCACCAGCGCGCCGCTGAACCGCTCCCCCTGCGTGAGGCGCACCCTGCCGCCGCCCATGGGCTCGATCGTGAAGTAGTGCTCGCCGTCCACGATTCCGGGCGCCCACGCACGGCCGATCCAGCGCAGCTCGCGGCCGGGCTCGGCGGCCAGGACCTTCGGCTCGAACGCCATGACGCCGCCGGTGTCCCGGAGCCGGTTGTGCAGGGTGGCGCCCTTCCGGGCCTCGCCCTCGGCGCTGACGATGAACGGGTTCCAGTGGGGATAGCTGCCGAAGTCGGTCAGCTCGGCCCAGACGCGGTCGGCGGAGGCGGCGATCTCGACGCTGGTGGTGACCTCGCGCGGGGCCAGGTGGCCCCAGGCGGCCAGGGTGGCGGCCGGGACCAGGACGGCGGCGGACAGGGCGGCGGCGACACGACCGATCATGACGGCTCCTCGAAGCTAACGGGTCTTTTGTTTTGGCTAATACCGTTAGCTGAACATTAGCTAACGGTATTAGCTTTGGCAAGGGGCCGTTTCGCGGGGTTCCGGCCGGGAAGACCTTGATCACTCCGGTCGGGGGGCCGCAGTGATGCGTACGGGGGGATCAGTCGTGCCGTCGAAGCCGACAGGGCAGCCGACAGGACAGCCGTCAGGGCAGCGGACGGGACGATCCGACCAGCGGCGGTCGGTGCCGCCGCGCGACCGGCCCGACCAGCCCTGGCGCGCCGAGGGCGTGCCGCCCGGCAAGAAACCGGCCAAGGACGGCGACGGCGCCCGCGGGCGCGGCTTCAAGCCCAACCGCACCACCTACTTCTGGCTCCTGCTGCTGGTGGTGTTCGGCCTCAGCTACCTGTCGATGCACTTCACCGGCCAGCGCGAGACCGCCACCATCCCCTACACCGCCTTCACCCAGCAGGTGGCGGCGGGCAACGTCAAGGACGTCTACACCAAGGGCTTCCAGATCCAGGGCGAGCTGAAGTCCCCGCAGCAGGTCCCCGGCCAGGACGACGCCAAGAAGACCTACACCGGGTTCGAGACCCTGCGCCCCGCCTTCGCCGACGACAAGATCTACAGCGACCTGGTGAACAAGGGCGTGGTCGTGGCGGCCAAGCCCGTCACCGAGGACCGCGGCTTCCTGGCCAACCTGCTGCTGTCGCTGCTGCCCACGCTGCTGTTCGTAGGCCTGTGGATCGCGGCGATCGTGTGGATCCAGCGGCGGATGGCCGGGGGCGGCGGCGCGGGCGGGCTGATGCGCGGCTTCGGGCGCTCGCCCAAGCCCGTCACGCCCGACGAGAAGCGCGCCACCTTCGCCGACGTCGCCGGGATCGACGAGGTCGAGGCCGAGCTGAGCGACGTGGTCGACTTCCTCAGGCACCCCGACAAGTACCGCCGGCTGGGCGCGCGCGTGCCGCGCGGCGTGCTGCTGGCCGGGCCGCCCGGCACCGGCAAGACGCTGCTGGCCCGCGCGGTGGCCGGGGAGGCCGACGTGCCGTTCTACTCGGCGGCGGCCTCGGAGTTCATCGAGATGGTGGTGGGCGTGGGCGCGGCCCGGGTGCGCGAGCTGTTCACCGAGGCCCGCAAGACCGCGCCGTCCATCATCTTCATCGACGAGATCGACACCATCGGCCGCACCCGGGGCGGCGGGGCCAGCATGGGCGGCCACGACGAGCGCGAGCAGACCCTCAACCAGATCCTCACCGAGATGGACGGCTTCTCCGGCTCCGAGGGCGTGGTGGTGATCGCCGCGACCAACCGGCCCGACATCCTGGACCCGGCGCTGATGCGGCCGGGCCGCTTCGACCGCACGGTGGTGGTGTCGCCGCCCGACCAGGACGGCCGGGTCGCGATCCTGAAGGTGCACACCCGCGAGGTGCCGCTGGCGCCGGACGTGGACCTGACCGCGATCGCGCGGATGACGCCCGGCATGACCGGCGCCGACCTCGCCAACCTGGTCAACGAGGCGGCGCTGCTGGCGGTCAAGCGCGGCAAGGACGCGGTGGACATGGCCGACGTGCAGTCGGCGGTCGAGCGGGTGCAGCTCGGCACCCGCCGCACCCTGGTCATCCCGGTCCAGGAGCGCCGCCGCACCTCCTACCACGAGTCCGGGCACGCGCTGCTCGGCATGCTCCAGCCGGGCGCCGACCCGGTCCGCAAGATCACGATCGTGCCGCACGGCCGCGCGCTGGGCGTGACCGTCTCCACCCCCGACTCCGACCGCTACGCCTACGACCAGGAGTACCTGCGCGGCCGGATCATCGGCGCGCTGGGCGGGATGGCCGCCGAGGAGCTGGTGTTCGGCGTGGTGACCACCGGCTCCGAGAGCGACCTGGAGCAGGCCACCAAGATCGCCCGCAGCATGGTGGGGCGCTGGGGCATGTCGCAACGCGTCGGCCCGATGTCGGTGCTGCCGTCGGAGAACGCCGACCCGATGGCCCAGTACGCGGCGCAGGGCACCCTGACCGTGGTGGACGAGGAGACCCGGCGCATCGTCGAGGACTGCTACGCCGACGCGCTGCGGATGCTGGGCGACAACCGCGACAAGCTGGAGTCGCTGGCCGACACGCTGCTGGAGCACGAGACGCTGGACGAGGAGGCGGCCTACCGCGCCGCCGGGATCACCCGCGTCCTGCCCGCCGGTGACGAGGCCCCGGCCATCACGGCGGGCGGCTCCGGCGCTGACGGCGACCATGACATCGGCCATGCCGACGACCGACGTGGGGACGACACCGAATGACCAGGCTCCTGGGGGCCGCGCTGCCCCTCGCCCTCGCCCTCTCCCTGACGGCCTCCGGCACGGCCGAGGCTCACCAGAAGCCCGACGTGGCCCTGACGGGCACCGCCCCGGAGCAGATCGCCCCCGGGGAGACCTTCACCATCGAGATCACGGCGTCCAACCGGGGCGGGCGCGGCGCGGTGCGCCTGCTGGACCGGGTTCCCGAGACGCTGCTGGACGTCACCTGGACCTGCGCCCCGCTGGACGAGGCCGAGTGCCGTCCCGGCGGAGGCCAGGGCAACGACGTGGACGTGCGGGCCTGGTTGCCGCCCGGCGGACGGGTCGTGCTGCGCGTCGAGGGCGTCGCGGCGCACGCCCCCGAGGACGCCCTGATCCGCAACACCGCCGTGCTCGACCCGCCGTCGCGGCGCTCGGTCACGACCGTCACCCGCGTGCGCGGCCCTATCTTTTGACGCGTCCGCGCAGCGCCAGCACCGCCAGGCCGAACAGCACGGGCCCGGTGAAGCGCAACACCAGCTCGATCCACTCCCCCGTGGCCGTCAGCTTCTGCTCGGGGCCGCGCAGGAACGACGTCGCCGCGCGCAGGCTGTAGCGGATCGAGTCGGCGTAGTCCATGCGGGCGCCGGGCGGATAGCCCCAGGCCAGGAAGGCGGCCGCGCACAGCGCCACCAGGACCGCCAGCGCCGCGAACGCCCGCCAGGCCCGCAGCCCGTAGCCGGACACCGCCCAGTACGACCACAGCAGCGCGTACTCGCCGCGCGCCGCCAGCCAGCCGCGCCACTGGCGGTCGCGCAGCAGCTCGCGGGCACGGACGCGGAGGGCCAGGCGGCGCAGGTCCATCTCACCGTAGTAGAAGTCGGCCGCGCCCGGCTCGTCCTTGGCGTCCTCGCGGCTCTTGCGCAGCGCCCGGTAGGTCTTGACGACCTCGGTGGCCGACGCGGGCGGCACGCGGGCGGGCCAGTCGGCGGGCAGCGCCCAGAGGGCGGCGTGCGGGCCGTTGGCCGCGCGCCAGCGGCGCTCGTCGCCGGTGATCCGGCGGCGGCTGACCCGGACGCTGCGCGGCGTCCAGCCGAACGCGTCCTCCTGCTCGATCTTCACCTTCTCCAGGTTGTGCGCCACGGTGAACTTGCAGGCCGACAGGTCCACGTCGCCGAAGGTCAGGTTGCTCAGGTCGGTGCCGCTGACGCTGACCATGCGCGGCCGTCCGCCCTCGCGGCCGGCGACGCGGTTCGGCGCGACCAGCGAGGCCGGCCCCAGCTCGCAGTCGGTCAGCAGGACGTCGGCGCCGGAGACCAGGAGCTGGACGCCGCCGGAGAACCGGACCCGGGTGGCGTCGACCTGCGGGGTGTCGGCCTCGACGCGGACCCGCCGCTCGAAGACCGCGCTGCGCAGCACGATGCGGCCAGAGCGGAACGGGCCCAGCAACGAGGCGTCCTTGAAGACCGCGCGGTTGAGCCGCACCGTCCCGGTGATCTCAGCGCCGTCCAGCTGCGGCCCGTCGGCGAAGGACACGCCGCTGAACCGGAGGCTCCCGGCCACCTCGACGTTCCGGAAGTCGGCGTACCTCGCGAAGCGGCCGTTGTAGAAGTCGGCCTCCGCCTCGAAGACCGCGCCGTTGAACGACGTCCAGCCCTGGAAGACCGCGCCGCCGAAGTCGGCCCCGCCGCGGAAGACGCATCCGGAGAAGTCGGCGTCGCCCTCGAAGACGTGGCCGTGGAAGTCGGCGTCCGCCTCGAAGACCTGCCCGGAATAGTCGACATCGCCGGTGTGCACGCGTTCGTCGGAGATCACCCGCGCACTGTAGCGATCCTCAGCCCGCCGGTTCGATCGCCTCCAGAGGCGACGGGGGCGGGCTCGCGTAGATGGTCGTGCCGTCCTGCTCACCGCGCGCGGGGTCGGCTTGGACGGCCACGCGGTCCTCGTCGGCGGAGAACTCCACGTCACCGCGCGGGTCGAGCCGCACCCAGCGGTCGTCGATCAGCGCGGCGACCAGGCCGTGCACGACGAAATCCGGACCGTCGCCGTCGCGCAACCGCTGGTAGCACAGCCCCGCCTGGACGCCCCCGGCCCGCAGCAGCGCCACCAGCAGGTGCACCCTGCCGGAGGGAGAACCACCGCCCTCGGCGAGGACGTCGGAGGCGCGCCAGCGGCCGCCGGCTCCCCCGTCGTCGGTGATCTGGTCGCGGACGAACACGAACGCCAGCCGCGCGAGCGCGATGTCGTCGCCGGTGCGCAGCTCCGCCGCCTTCGCCTGGACCAGCGGGTGCTCCAGGTCGACGGCCTCGCCCGCGCCCAGGTAGTCCCAGGGTTGGTCCGCGAACTCCATCACAGGCCGAGCAGCGACTCGATGCCGAGGGTGAGGCGGTCGGGCAGCCCGGCGACCTTGCGCACCGACAGCAGCACGCCCGGCATGAACGACTCGCGGTTCATCGCGTCGTGCCGGATGGTGAAGGTCTCGCCGTGCCCGCCCAGCAGCACCTCCTGGTGCGCGATCAGGCCCGACAACCGCACCGCGTGCACCCGCACGCCGTCCACGTCCGCGCCGCGCGCGCCCGGGACCTCGGAGGTGGTGGCGTCCGGCGACGGCTCGACCTTGGCCTCGGCGCGGGCCGCGGCGACCAGCTCGGCGGTGCGGAACGCGGTGCCCGAGGGCGCGTCGGCCTTGTTCGGGTGGTGCAGCTCCACGATCTCGACCGACTCGAAGAACGGCCCGGCCTTCTGCGCGAAGCTCATCATCAGCACCGCGCCGATGCCGAAGTTCGGGGCGATCAGCACGTTGCCCGAGGCTCCGGCCGCCAGCCAGGAGCGCACGGTGTCCAGCCGGGACGCGTCGAACCCGGTGGTGCCGACCACGGCGTTCAGGCCGTGCTCCACGCACCACCTCAGGTTGTCCATGACCACGTCGGGGTGGGTGAAGTCCACCACGGTCTCGGCGCCGGCCAGCGCGTCGAGCGGCTCGCCCTGGTCCACCGCGGCGACCAGCTCCATGTCGTCCGCGCCCGCGACGGCCCGGCACACCTCGGCGCCCATGCGGCCCCGCGCGCCCAGCACCCCAACCTTGATCACGTCGTCCTCCCGGCTTGACTCGGCGTCGAGCCTATCGCGGCCGGGCGGACGCCGTTCCCGCTGGTCGCGGGGCGCGCAGAGCCAGTCGGCCCCCGGTCAGTCGTCGTCGGAGACGAACAGGTTCAGCAGCCAGCTCACCACGCCCACGATGATCGCGCCCCAGAACGCCGGCCAGAACCACTCCACGTGGAAGGGCAGGTTCATCTTGCCCGCCAGCCAGCTGGTGAGCATCAGCAGCGCCGCGTTGACCACCAGGGCGAACAGCCCCAGCGTCAGCACGTAGAAGGCGCAGCCGAACACCTTGATGAGCGGTTTGAGCACCGCGTTGACGATGCCGAAGATGACCGCGACCACCAGCAGCGTGAGGGCCTGCTTGCCCCAGGACGCCGCGGTGACGTCCACGCCCCGGACCAGCGCGGTCGCCGCCCACAGCGCGATCGCCGAGATCACGACCCGAATGAGGATCTTCATGTCCGGCTTACTACCCGAGCGGTGATCATTTGTAACGGGTCGCGCACCGAGCGGAGTTAACGCAGGTCGCGCCGGGGAAGGTAATGATCAATCACTTCGGGGAGGGCGTATGGCGGCGGCACCGGACCGGTCCCGGTCTCCCGGCTGGGCCCCCGGCCTGGTGCTGCTCATCGGGGGCGCGGCCGCGGTGCTGGTGGTGGCCGGGCTGAAGGCCACCTCCTCGATCGCCGGGCCCACGCTGCTGGCGCTGGTCATGACGATCGCGGTGAGCCCGCTGCGCCGCTGGCTGGAACGGCACCGGATGCCGTTCTGGCTGTGCGTCGCGGTGCCCCTCGCCACGGTGATCATTCTCCTGCTCGCGCTGGGCGCGGCGCTGGCGCTGTCGGCGGCGCAGCTCGCCTCGATGTTGCCGGGCTACAGCCAGGAGTTCAACGACCTGCTCAAGAGCGTCACCGACCAGCTCGCCGCGCACGGCATCGACCAGGGCAAGATCCAGACCGCGCTGTCGAAGCTCGACCCGGGTCAGCTGTTCTCGTTCGTGCAGGGCTTCCTGGACGGGCTGCTCAGCGCCTCGTCGGCGATCGTGCTGATCGTGCTGATGCTGGTCGGCATGTGCATGGACGCCACCGGCACCGCGCGGGTGCTGGAGCAACTCCAGCCCCGGCAGCCGGAGCTGGTGGCGGCGCTGCGCGGCTTCGCCCGCGACATCACCCGCTACCTGGTGGTCAGCACCGTCTTCGGGCTGATCGTGGCGGCGCTGGACGTGGTGGTGCTGTACGTGTTCGACGTGCCGGTGCCGCTGCTGTGGGGCCTGCTGGCGTTCCTCACCAACTACATCCCCAACATCGGCTTCGTGGTCGGGCTCGCGCCCCCGGCCGTGCTCGGGCTGCTGAACGGCGGCTGGACCGACATGGTGTGGATCATCGTGGCCTACTGCGTCATCAACTTCGTGTTGCAGACGCTGATCCAGCCCAAGTTCCTGGGCAACGCGGTGGGCCTGTCGTTCACGCTGGTGTCGTTGTCGCTGCTGCTGTGGGCCTGGGTGCTGGGACCGCTCGGCGCGATCCTGGCGGTGCCGCTCAGCAGCCTGGCCCGCGCCCTGCTGGTGGACGTCGACCCGTCCAAGAAGTGGCTGGGCTCGCTGCTCAGCTCGGCGGTGGACGGGCCCGCGCCCCGGGTGAAGCCCGACGGCGGCGTCAAGGACTGAGCGGGCCGCCGGGCCGTACGCGCCGGAGGATCGGTCAGAGCGCGAAGTCGCGGTCGCCGAACGGGCCGATCACCGTCAGCGCCTGCGGCTGCGCCAGCACGTCGGCGGCGACCTCGCACACCTCGTCCAGCGTCACCGCCTCGATGCGGGCCAGCACCTCGTCCACCGGCAGCAGCGACTCGTACACCAGCTCGCTCTTGCCGATCCGGCTCATCCGGGACCCGGTGTCCTCCAGGCCCAGCACCATCGCGCCGCGCAGCTGGCCCTTGCCGCGGGCGAGCTCCTCGGCGTCCAGGCCGTGCTCGGCGGCCTTGGCGACCTCGTCGCGGCAGATCGACAACACCTCGTCGACCTTGCCGGGCTGGCACCCGGCGTAGACGCCGAACACGCCGGTGTCGGCGTACTGGGAGGTGTAGCTGTAGACCGAGTAGGCGAGGCCCCGCTTCTCGCGGATCTCCTGGAACAGCCGCGAGGACATGCCGCCGCCGAGCGCGGCGTTCAGCACGCCCAGCGCGAAGCGGCGGTCGTCGGTGCGGCACACGCCGAGGCCGCCGAGCACCAGGTGGGCCTGCTCGGTGTCCTTGTCGATCACCCGCACGGTCGGCGCGGCGGGCCAGGCGTCGCCGCCCAGGCGCGGCGCGGCCGGGCGGCGGTCGCCGTCCAGCCGGTCGCCGAACGCGGCGGCGGTGAGCCGCACGACCTCGTCGTGGTCGATGTTGCCCGCCACCGCGACGACCAGGTTCTCCGGGACGTAGTGCTCGCGGTAGTAGCCGTGGATGCGGTCGCGCGACAGCGCGTTGATGGAGTCGACGGTGCCGAGGATCGGGCGGCCGACCGGCACGTCGCCGTACAGCGCGGTGGAGAACTCGTCGTGGATGAGGTCGCCGGGGTCGTCGTCGCGCATGTGGATCTCTTCGAGGATCACCCCGCGCTCGGCCTCGACGTCCTCGGGCCGGTTCACCGACGCCGCGACCATGTCCGACACCACGTCCACCGCCAGCGGCAGGTCCTGGTCCAGGACCCGCGCGTAGTAGCAGGTGTACTCCTTGGCGGTGAAGGCGTTGAGGTCGCCGCCGACCGCGTCCAGCGCCGCCGAGATCTCCAGCGCCGAGCGCCGCTCGGTGCCCTTGAAGAGCACGTGCTCCAGGTAGTGGCTGGCGCCCGCGTCGGCCGGGGCCTCGTCCCGCGAGCCCACGCCCGCCCAGACGCCGAACGCCGCCGACCGCACGGTCGGCAGGGTCTCGGTGATGACGCGCAGCCCGCCGGGCAGCACGGTGCGGCGCACCACGCCCGCGCCGTCGTGCCCGGGGTGGATCGTGTGGGTCGTGCCGGGCTCCTGGGCCCGCGCGGGCAGGGTCACGTGACGGCTCGCATTCACAGGTGTCGGAGGGGTGGAAACGGGCCGACCGGCCTGCCCCGCGAGGGGAGCAGGCCGGTCGGTCGCGCGACCTCAGGTCAGGAGTTGCGCTGGCCGGAGTCGTCGCCGGTGCGGCGGGTGCGGCGGCGGCGCGGGGCGCGCTTGTCGCCCTCGTCGTCGCCCTCGCCCTTGCCCTCGGAGCGGGCCTCGGCGGCGGCGGGGGCGGCCTGCGCCGGGGCGTCGCCCGCTCCGGCGTCGGCGCCGCCCTCCTTGGCGGCGGCCTCCCGGTCGACGACCTCGACCGGCACCAGCGACAACTTGCCGCGCTGGTCGATCTCGGTGACCTCGACCTGGATCTTCTCGCCGACCTTGATGACGTCCTCGACGTTCTCGATCCGGGCGCCGCCGTGCAGCTTGCGGATCTGCGAGACGTGCAGCAGGCCGTCCTTGCCGGGCAGCAGCGACACGAACGCGCCGAACGTCGTGGTCTTGACGACGGTGCCCAGGTAGCGCTCGCCGACCTCGGGCATGTGCGGGTTGGCGATCGCGTTGATCGCCTGCCGCGCGGCCTCGGCCGACGGGCCGTCGGTGGCGCCGACGTAGATGGTGCCGTCGTCCTCGATGGTGATGTCGGCGCCGGTGTCGTCCTGGATCGAGTTGATCATCTTGCCCTTGGGGCCGATGACCTCGCCGATCTTGTCGACCGGGACCTTGATGGTGATGATCCGCGGCGCGAACGGCGACATCTCGGCGGGCGCCTCGATGGCCTCGTTCATCACGTCCAGGATCGCCAGGCGCGCGCCCTTGGCCTGCTTCAGCGCGGCGGCCAGCACCGAGGCGGGGATGCCGTCGAGCTTGGTGTCGAGCTGCAGCGCGGTGATCAGGTCGCGGGTGCCGGCGACCTTGAAGTCCATGTCGCCGAACGCGTCCTCGGCGCCCAGGATGTCGGTCAGCGTGACGTACTCGCCGCCCTCGAAGATGAGGCCCATGGCGATGCCGGCCACCATCTGCTTCAGCGGGACGCCCGCGTCCATCAGCGACATGGTGGAGGCGCAGACCGAGCCCATGGAGGTCGAGCCGTTGGAGCCCAGCGCCTCCGACACCTGGCGGATGGCGTAGGGGAACTCCTCGCGCGTCGGCAGCACCGGCAGCAGGGCGCGCTCGGCGAGCGCGCCGTGGCCGATCTCGCGGCGCTTGGGCGAGCCCACCCGGCCGGTCTCGCCGGTGGAGTAGGGCGGGAAGTTGTAGTTGTGCATGTAGCGCTTGGTGCGCTCGGGGTTCAGCGTGTCGATCATCTGCTCCATGCGGAGCATGTTCAGCGTGGTGACGCCCAGGATCTGGGTCTCGCCGCGCTCGAACAGCGCCGAGCCGTGCACCCGCGGGATCACGTGCGCCTCGGCGCTCAGCTGGCGGATGTCCTTGACGCCGCGGCCGTCCATGCGGACGCCGTCGCTGACCACGCGCTCGCGGACCAGCTTCTTGGTCAGCGCGCGGAAGGCGGCCGAGACCTCCTTGTCGCGGCCCTCGAAGTCGGCGGCCAGCTTCTCGGCGGTGGCGGCCTTGACCTCGTCGATGCGGGTCTCGCGGTCCTGCTTGCCGGCGATGGTGAGCGCCTCGGCCAGCTCGGCGCGGGCGGCGGCGGTCACCGCCTCCAGCGCGTCGTCGTTGTAGTCGAGGAAGATCGGGTAGTCGGCGGTGGGCTTGGCGGCCTCGGCCGCTAGGCCGCTCTGCGCCTCGCACAGGACCTTGATGAACGGCTTGGCCGCCTCCAGGCCCTCGGCCACGACCTCCTCGGTGGGGGCGGTCGCGCCCTCGCCGACGAGCTTCAGGGTGCCGGGGGTGGACTCGGCCTCGACCATCATGATCGCGACGTCGCCGTCGGCCAGCATCCGGCCGGCCACCACCATGTCGAAGGTGGCGCGCTCCAGCTCGGAGTGGCGCGGGAAGCCGATCCACTGGCCGTCGATCAGCGCGACGCGCACGCCGCCGATCGGGCCGGAGAAGGGCAGCCCGGCGAGCTGGGTGGACATGGAGGCGGCGTTGATCGCCACCACGTCGTACAGGTCGTCGGGGTGCAGCGCCATGATCGTCTCGACGACCTGGATCTCGTTGCGCAGGCCCTTCTTGAAGGACGGGCGCAGCGGGCGGTCGATGAGGCGGCAGGTGAGGATGGCGTCCTCGGAGGGGCGGCCCTCGCGGCGGAAGAACGAGCCGGGGATGCGCCCGGCGGCGTACATGCGCTCCTCGACGTCCACCGTCAGCGGGAAGAAGTCCAGGTTGTCCTTGGGCTTCCTGGACGCGGTGGTGGCCGACAGCACCATGGTCTCGTCGTCGAGGTAGGCGACGGCCGAACCCGCGGCCTGGCGGGCCAGGCGGCCGGTCTCGAAGCGGATGGTGCGGGTGCCGAACGACCCGTTGTCGATCACGGCTTCGGTGCTCAGGGCACCGTCGATGCGCGGAGCATCGGTCACGGAAACCTCCAGGTTTCGAGTACGTGCCCCCTGCGGTCGTTACCCGTGGCTTCGCGTGGCGCCGGTCTTCGATCGAAGCGTCCGGGACGGCCGGTCCCGCCGGTCGGGCGGGGGCGTTCCGGAGGCCACTACCGAGGACCGGCCGCAGCCGACGGTGTCCACGAGGGGCTTTGTTTCCAGTTATACGACCTGTGCGGCCGGTGAAACCGGCGCGGCCGTAAAAAGAGGGGGAGCGGCCCGGACGGGCCGCTCCCCCAGCGCGCTAGCGGCGCAGACCGAGACGCTCGATCAGCTGGCGGTAGCGGTTGATGTCCTTGTTGGCGAGGTACTTCAGGAGCCGGCGGCGACGGCCGACCAGCAGCAGCAGACCACGACGGCTGTGGTGGTCGTGCTTGTGCTCCTTGAGGTGCTCGGTCAGATCGTTGATCCGACGGGTGAGCAGCGCGACCTGGACCTCCGGGGATCCGGTGTCACCCTCAGTGGTCGCGTATTCAGCGATGATCTTGTTCTTGGTGGCGGTGTCGAGCGACACGAGGCTCCTTCAGTGAGATCGTCACCCGCAGAGTCCGGGCCCGGTGGGCGCGCGGGTCCGCATGGTGCGTTACATGGTGCGTCAGGGATCGTGGCGGACCGCATGAGGGTGCAGTCCACCGAGCCGGGGCCCATCCCGGCGACTATTCACCGTATCAGTTCTTTCCGCTGCCGTGGCCGGGCGGCCCCGCGGCCTGATACCGGGGCGCACGTTCGGGCGGAACTGGGCGGATATGGGGAGGAACGTCCGCCGATCCGGCGGCTATTCCCGGCCGGGCCGCTACGGGGCCAGGATCCGCCGCGCCTTGGCCACGTCGTTGTTCATCTCCTCGACCAGGGACTCGATCGAGTCGAACTTCAGGGTGTCGCGGATCCGCGCCTCGAAGTCGACCGCCATGTGCTCGCCGTAGAGGTCGAGGTCGTCGCGGTCCAGGGCGTACGCCTCCACCGTGCGCTCGCCCGCGCCCTCGAAGGTGGGGTTGGTGCCGATGGAGATCGCCGCGGGCCAGCGGGCCTGCGGGTAGCGGTCGGAGTCGCAGACCAGCCAGCCCGCGTACACGCCGTCGGCCGGGATGGCGGTGTGCGGCAGGGTCTCCAGGTTGGCGGTCGGGAAGCCCAGCGCGCGACCGCGCTGGTGGCCGCGCACCACCACGCCCTCGACGCGGTGCGGGCGGCCCAGCGCGTGCGCGGCGCCCTCGACGTCGCCGGACTCCAGCTTGGCGCGCACGTAGGTGGAGGAGATGGTGTCGCCGTTGGCCACCAGGGGCACCCCCTCGGCGGTGAAGTCGTACTTCTCGCCCAACTCCTGGAGCAGGGCGACGTCGCCCTTGGCCTTGTGACCGAAGCGGAAGTCCTCGCCGACGATGACGTGGGCGGTGTGCAGCCGCTCCACCAGGACCTGCCGGACGAACTCGTCGGGCGGGGTCTGCGACAGCTCCAGAGTGAAGGGCACCACCACGACCGCGTCGGTGCCGAGGCCCTCCAGCAGCTCGATCCGCCGCCGGGCGCCGGTCAGCAGCGGCGGGTGGGTGCCGGGGCGGACCACCTCGTCGGGGTGCGGGTCGAAGGTGACGGCCACCGACCGCAGCCCGCGCTCGGCGGCCTGCGCGCAGGCGGCGGCGACGATGCGCCGGTGCCCGCGGTGCACGCCGTCGAAGACGCCGATGGTGACCACGGACCTGCCCCAGTCGGCGGGAACCTCGTCGAGGCCATGCCAGCGCCGCACCATGCTCTCCCTGCGTAGGACTGCCTGCCCGGTCTTGTGTCGCCCTCAAGAGTGCCATGCGCCGTCCGGCGCGACGACCGAGGGGTTCCCGGTACCGGAACGGCGCACCCGGGATTCTACTCGCCGGTAGCCCGCGGCGGCGGCCCGCGGCGGTGTGCCGGGCACCGGGTGATCACGGGTAGCGTCGTCGCGTGACCCTCCAGACCAGGCCGCTGAGCCGGGGTGATCAGCCGCCGGACCGCCCCTCCGCCCGCCCGGGCCGCCGCGGCGCGATCATCGCCGCCGCGGCCGTGGTGCTGGCGGCGCTGCTGGCCGGGCACCGGCTGGTGCCCGGCAACGCGGGCACCCTGCTCGACACCGCGCTGCCGTGGGTGGGCCTGCTGATCCCGCTGTTGCTGCTGGCCGCCGCCCTCCGCCGGGCGCGGCTCGGCCTGGTCGCGACGGCGCTTCCGGCGGTGGTGTGGCTGGCGCTGTTCGGCACCGCCTTCCTTCCGGGCGGCGGCGGTTCCTACGACGTGCGCGCGGTCAGCCAGAACATGTACGCCGACAACCCCAGCCCCGCCGCGACCGCCGCCGCGCTGGTCGGCACCAAGGCCGATCTGCTGGCGCTCCAGGAGATGCCCTCCGGCGACCACCCGGCCCGGCTCAGCCGCGTCTACCCGCACCACGTGGTCAAGGGCACCGTCGGGTTGTGGAGCCGGTGGCCGCTGCGCGGCGCGAAGGTGGTGCCGCTGGGGCTGGGCTGGCCCCGGGCGCTGCGCGCGACGGTCGCCACCCCGAAGGGCGACCTGGCCGTCTACGTCGCCCACCTCGGCTCGGCGCGGCCCGGCCGCACCGGCGGGCGCGACGCGACCATGGACCGGCTCGCCGCCGTCGTGCGCGCCGACCGGGCCCGCCGGGTGCTGGTGCTGGGCGATCTGAACACCGCCACCACCGACCGCAAGCTGGGCGCGCTGGTGCCGCCCCTGCGGGAGTCGCAGCGCAGCGCGGGGACGGGGCTCGGTTTCACCTGGCCATCCCGGTTCCCGGTGGCCCGGCCCGACCACATCCTGTTCCGGGGCGTGGACGCCGTCGGCGCGGGCACGGTGCCCACCCCGGGCAGCGACCACCACGCCGTCCGGGCCGACTTCACGCTGTAGCCCCTGATCGGCTCCTCCCCGCCCCCATGGGAGGATGGGCCCGCTCATGCCCGATCAGCCCTTCACCCGACTCGCCCGCGCGGTCGTCTTCGCCACGGTCTGCCTGGCCCTGACCACCGCCGGTCACGCGTACGCCTCGTGCACCGACGTGCCGGGCGGCGCGGTGGCGCTGGGGTTCGTGCTGGTGACGGGCCTGGCGCTGGTCCTGGCGGGCGCCGAGCGCTCCTACCGGACGATCCTGGGCGCGCTGCTGGGCGCCCAGTTCGGGCTGCACGTCCTGTTCGCCCAGGCGACGGCGGGCACGGTCCACCACGCGGGGGTCCCGCTCGCCGAGGAGTCCGCGCGGGGCGGGACGGCCATGACGCTGGCCCACCTCGGCGCGGCCCTGGTCGCCGCCTGGTGGCTGCGCCGGGGCGAGGCGGCCGTCTGGGGGCTGGCCCGGCGGGTCGCCGCCGCGACCGGGGCGTCCTGGCGCGGGTTGTTCGACGCCCTCGCCCCGACCGCTCCTCCCGCCCGTCCCGCCGTCCCGGTCCCGGTCGCCGACCGGCCGGTGATCCACGCTCCGCTGCGGCACATCCTGATCAGCCGCGGGCCGCCCGCGGCGCTCTCCACCACGCCTTCCTGATCTCTCCCCCGCCGCGGCGGGGGCTCGTCTTTCGACTCGTGGAGAGTTCCGCATGCGTACTTCGACCTTCGCCGCCCTGGGCCTGGCCGGTGTGCTGCTCGGCACGGCGGCCTGCGGCGGCGACCCGGACCCCGCCGCCCCGGCGGCCGAGGCCGCCGGGCGCACGGCGTCCCCTTACAAGGCCACCGCGCTGCCCGCCTCGTACAAGATCCCCGACGTGCGGCTGACCGACGGCGACGGCCGCCCCTACGACCTGGCCGGGCGCGCCGAGGGCAAGGTGACCCTGCTGTTCTTCGGTTACACCCACTGCCCCGACATCTGCCCCACCACCATGGCCGACGCGGCGGGCGCGATGACGCTGCTGTCCCCGGCCGAGCGCGACCGGGTGCGGGTGGTGTTCGTGACCGCCGACCCGCGCCGCGACACCCCCAAGGTGCTCAAGGACTTCCTGGGCCGCTTCGACCGCTCGTTCGTCGGGCTCACCGGCCCGATGAAGACCATCCAGCGGGCGGCCGCCGACGCGAAGGTGTCGATCACGCCGCCGCCCGCCGACGCCAAGGGGAACTACCCCGTCTCGCACGGCAGCAACGTCATGACCTACGGGCCGGACGGGGCCGGGCGGCTGATGTTCCCCTACCAGTTCGGCAGCGCCGCCATGGCCAACGACCTCAAGGCGCTGCTGGCCAGGGAGAACGCCGGTGAGAACGCGGGACGCGCCGAGGTGCGCGTCACCGACGCCCGCGTGCGCGTGCCGTCCAGCCCCGACGTGACCGCCGGGTACTTCACCCTGACCAACTCCGGCCTGCCCGACACCCTCGTCGGGGTCTCCTCCCCCGCCGCTGAGACGGTGGAGATGCACCGCATGGTGATGGGCGACGGCACGATGAAGATGGAGCCGGTCAAGAGCGTCCCGGTGCCCAGGGGCACGGTGAAGTTCGAGCAGGGCGGGCTGCACCTGATGCTGATGAAGCCCCGCGCTCTCAAGGCGGGGACCACGGTGCCGCTGACGTTGCGGTTCGCCAAGGCGGGCGAGGTGACCGTCAACGCGACCGTGGTCCCGGCCGGGTCCTAGGAGGCTCTGGGCCTCAGGAGACGAAGACCGCCAGGGGCTTGGCGGCCTTGCCCTGCTCCTCCACCAGCGCCAGCAGGGTCCCGTCGGGGTCGAACACCCCGACGGGGCCCGGCCCCAGCCCGGCGGCGGGCAGCCGCCCGCCGTGCCGGACCTTGCGGGCGTCGTCCTCGGTCACGTCGCGGCGCGGGAACGCCGCCGTGACCGCCTCGCCGATCGGCAGGATCTCCGTCCGCTCGGCGAGCTGGTCGAGCGTGCGGGCCATGCCCAGGTCGTAGGGGCCGACGCGGGTGCGGCGCAGGGCGGTCAGGTGGCCGCCGACGCCCAGGCCCGCGCCCAGGTCGCGAGCCAGCGCCCGGATGTAGGTGCCCGACGAGCACGACACCGACACGTCCACGTCGATCAGGCCGCCCTCTCGGCGGATGCCGGTGATCTCGAACTCGTGGATCGTGACCGGCCGGGCCTTCAGCTCGACCTCTTCCCCCTTGCGGGCCATCTTGTAGGCGCGCTCGCCGTTCACCTTGATCGCGCTGACCTGCGGCGGGACCTGCTGGATGAGGCCGGTCAGCGCCGCGATCCCGGCCGTGATCTGCTCGTCGGCGACGTGGGCCGCCGACGCCGTCGCGGTGGTCTCGCCCTCGGCGTCGTCGGTGTTGGTGGTCTGGCCGAGCCGGATCGTGCCGTCGTAGCCCTTCTCGGTCAGCGCCAGGTGCCCCAGCAGCCGGGTGGCCTTCTCCACGCCGATCACCAGCACCCCGGTCGCCATCGGGTCGAGCGTGCCGGCGTGCCCGACCCGGCGCGTCCCGGCCAGCCGCCGCATCCTGCCCACCACGTCGTGGGAGGTCCAGTCGGCGGGCTTGTCGACGATGACGAGTCCTGATTCCACCACTGCGGTCACTCCGGTCGTTCGCTGCCGGGCGCCCGCAGGACGGCGCGCAACCGGTCGATGATGTCGGACGGGTCGCCGCTCGCGGTGAACGCCGCGGCCGTGCTGTGGCCGCCGCCGCCCAGCTCCACGCACGCCGACCCGACGTCGATGTGCCCCTTGGAGCGGATGGACACGTACCAGTCGTTCTCGTCGGTCTGCTTGCACACCACCGAGACCTCGGCCTCGTCGGTGCGGCGGAGCTGGTCGATGACCCCTTCGAGCTGGTCGTAGGGCACGCCCCGCGCGTCGCGGTCGGCGCGGCCGATGGTCGTCCAGACCAGGCCGAGCCCGCCCGCCGCGTCGCGCTCCAGCCGCGCCCGCGCCAGCGCGCCCGCCAGCACCTGGAGGTAGCCGAACGGGGCGCGGTCCCACAACTCGCGGCTGACGGTGTCGGGGCGCACCCCGGCCTTGAGCAGGCGGCCCGCCAGGTCGTGGTCCTGCGAGGTGGTGCAGGGGTACTTGAACGAGCCGGTGTCGCTGGCCAGCCCCGCGTACAGGCACTGCGCCACGTCGCCGGTCAGCGGCGCGCCCAGCCGCCGGATCAGCTCGTCCACCAGCACGGCGGTGGCGGCCGCGGCCGGGTCCACCAGCCGCACGGTGCCGAAGCCGCCGCCCGAGGCGTGGTGGTCGACCACCAGCAGCGCGCGGGCGCGGCCCGCGTTGGCCGCCAGTGAGCCGAGCCGGTCCGGCCCGGCCGCGTCCAGCGTGATCATCAGTTCCGGCGCGGCCGGCAGCAGCCCCGGCTCCACCAGAAGCTCCTGGCCGGGCAGGAACCGCAGGCTGGCCGGGACCGTGTACGGCTCGCCGAACGAGGCCAGCACCCGCTTGCCCTGGCCGCGCAGCACCTGGGCGAGCGCCAGCATCGAGCCGAGCGCGTCGCCGTCGGGCACGATGTGGCAGGCCAGGCAGATCTCGTCGGCGGCGTCGACCAGCTCCAGTGCGCCGGCCCAGTCCAGACCGGGCCACCGGTCGTCCCGGGGGCCCGGATCGCGCCGCGCCACCGGGACGGTCATGAGGAGGTACGCCCCGCGGCGTCGGCCTCGCCGGCGCCGTCGTCGTCATCCTCGTCGCCCGCCGCCTCGCCCGGCTCCTTGTAGGGGTTGGCGTCCCCGGCCGGGGTCGCGGTCTGCGCGGCCTTAGCCACCTCGGCGTCCCTGGCGCGCGCCTGGGCGAGCAGCTCGTCGATGTGCTGCACGTTCTCCATGACGGAGTCGAGGGCGAAGGTGATGCTGGGCGTGTGCCGGACCCCCGTCTGCCTGCCGACCTCCGAGCGGATGACGCCCTTGGCGCTCTCCAGCGCCGCCGCGCTGTCGGCGCGCTCGGCCTCGGTGCCGTACACCGTGTAGTAGACGGTGGCGTCGCGCAGGTCGTTGGTGATGCGGGTGTCGGTCACGGTCACGAAGCCGAGCCGCGGGTCCTTGATCCGCCGCTCCAGCATCTCGGCCACGATCTGCTGGATGCGGTCGGCGAGCTTACGCGCCCGTGCTGCGTCCACCACGATCGCACTCCCTTTCTATGGTTCGCGCGAGGAGGTCAGTCCTCGTCGTTGAAGAGCCGCCGCCGCGCCGACAGCAGCTCGATCTCGGGGCGACCGGCCACCAGCCGCTCGCACTGGTCCAGCACGTCGGTGGCGTTGGCGGCGCTGCCCGCCACCACCGCCACGCCGATCTCGGCCCTGCGGTGCAGGTCGTTGTCCCCGGTCTCGGCGACCGCGACGCCGGGGAAGCGCTTGCGCACCTCGGCGACGATCGGCCGGACCACCGACCGCTTCTGCTTCAGCGAGCGGACGTCCCCCAGCAGCAGGTCCAGCGTCAGCGCACCCACGTACACCTGGTCGATCACCTCGGGTTTCTCTGGAATGGAACGACGGCGGCCGGGCGGGGTGTTCCCGTCCGGGGCCGCTGGCCCCGGGGTACCCGTCCCCCGGCCGCCGACACGACATGACGCCAGGTTAGAAGATCAACCTGGCGTCATGGCACTGCTTTACCGCCCCGGCGCGGCCGGGACAGGGACGGCGGGACGGCCCCGCGTCGTCTCCTCGACGGGGCCGCCCCTACCGGTCGCCTCAGTCGCGGGGCTTCTCCCGCATCTCGAAGCACTCGATGGTGTCACCGAGCTTGATGTCGTTGTAGCCGACACCGATACCGCACTCGAAGCCCTCGCGGACCTCGGTGGCGTCGTCCTTGAAGCGGCGCAGCGACGACACCGTGAGGTTGTCGGAGACCACGACGCCGTCGCGGACGATGCGGGCCTTGGCGTTGCGCTGGATGACACCGGAGGTGACCATCGAGCCCGCCACGTTGCCGATCCGCGGCACCTTGAAGATCTCGCGGACCTCGGCGGTGCCCAGCTGGGCCTCCTCGAACTCCGGCTTCAGCATGCCCTTGAGGGCCGCCTCGACCTCCTCGATCGCCTGGTAGATGACCGAGTAGTACCGGATGTCCACGCCCTCGCGGTCGGCCATCTCCTGCGCGTTGCGCTCGGGCCGCACGTTGAAGCCGATGATGACCGCGCCCTCGGACGCCAGCGACAGGTTGACGTCGTTCTGCGTGATCGCGCCGACACCGCGGCGGATGACCCGCAGGCTGACCTCGTCGCCCACGTCGATCTTGAGGAGCGAGTCCTCCAGCGCCTCCACCGAACCGGACACGTCGCCCTTGAGGATGAGCAGCAGCTCGTCCCGCTCGCCGCGCTCCAGGTCCTTGAACAGCTCTTCCAGCGAGCTGGACTTGCGGCTCTTGAGCAGCTCGGCGTTGCGCTTGCGCGCGGTGCGCTTGTCGGCGATCTGGCGGGCCACCCGGTCGTCGTCGACGACCAGGAAGTTGTCGCCCGCGCCGGGCACGGCGGTGAGGCCGAGCACCAGCACCGGGCGGGACGGCTCCGCCTCCTCGACGAGGTTGCCGTTCTCGTCGTGCATCGCCCGGACGCGGCCGTGGGCCACGCCGCAGACGATGGAGTCGCCGACCCGCAGCGTGCCGCGCTGCACCAGCACGGTCGCCACGGCGCCCCGGCCCTTGTCCAGGTGGGCCTCGATGGCCGAGCCCTGGGCGGGCATGTCGGGGTTGGCCACCAGCTCCAGCTCGGCGTCGGCGGTCAGCACGATCGACTCCAGCAGGCCGTCGATGTTGAGGCCCTCGCGGGCCGACACGTCGACGAACTGCGTGGTGCCGCCGAACTCCTCGGCGACCAGACCGTACTCGGTGAGCTGGGCCCGCACGCGCTGCGGGTCCGCGCCCTCCTTGTCGATCTTGTTGACCGCCACCACGATCGGCACGCCGGCCGCGGTCGCGTGGTCGATCGCCTCGGTGGTCTGCGGCTTGACGCCGTCGTCGGCCGCGACCACCAGCACCACCAGGTCGGTGGTGTCGGCACCGCGGGCGCGCATGGCGGAGAACGCCTCGTGACCCGGGGTGTCGATGAAGGTGATCTTGCGGTCCTCGCCGTCCACCACGGTCTCGACCTGGTAGGCGCCGATGTGCTGGGTGATGCCGCCGGCCTCGCCCGCGACCACGTTGGCGTTGCGGATGGCGTCCAGCAGCTTGGTCTTGCCGTGGTCGACGTGACCCATGACGGTGACCACCGGCGGACGGGACTGGAGGTTGCCCTCGTCGCCCTCGTCCTCGCCGTACTCGATGTCGAACGACTCCAGCAGCGCGCGGTCCTCGTCCTCGGGGCTGACGACCTGGACGTCGAAGTCCAGCTCGGCCCCGAGCAGCTGCAGGTCGTCGGTGTCCACCGACTGCGTGGCGGTGACCATCTTGCCGAGGTGCATCATGATCGCCACGAGCGACGCCGGGTTGGCGCCGATCTTCTCGGCGAAGTCGGTCAGCGTCGCGCCCTGCGGCAGCCGGATGGTCCGGCCGTTGCCGCGCGGCGCCGAAACGCCACCGGCGGCGGGCGCCTGCATGTTCTCGAACTCTTGACGACGCGCGCGCTTCGACTTGCGGGCACGGCCCGGACGGCCGCCGGGACGGCCGAAGGCGCCCTGCGTGCCGCCGCGGCCGCGCGGACCGCCGCCACCGGGACGGGGACCGAAACCGCCGGGACGACCACCGCCGCCACCACCGGGACCGCCGCCCGCGCGGGGGCCGCCGAAGCCGCCGCCGCCACCGGGACGACCGCCGCCGCCGGGACGACCGCCACCGCCGCCGGGACGGCCACCGCCGCCACCGGGACCACGGCCGCCGCCACCGGGACCGCCGCGCCCCGGCGAGCTCGCCGGCCGCGAGGACGGCATGCTCATCGGGCTCGGACGCGGACCGCCACCGCCGCCGCCACCGGGACGCGGCGGCATGCCGCCCGGGTTCGGGCGCGGACCGCCCGCGCCGGGGGCACCGCCGGGGCGCGGCCCCGGACGGGCGCC
>NZ_BCRO01000070.1 GCF_001552635.1 Actinomadura hibisca NBRC 15177
CGCGCTTGTACGGAGCGCGGGGCTGGGGCCGCTGGTCACGCCTGGGGTGCGGGGCTGGGGTCCCTGGTCACGCGCGGAGCGCGGGCTGAGGTAGTGGCGCGGAGCGCTAAACGCGGAGCGTGCCTTTCAGCGCGGAGCGTGCCTTAGCGCGGAGCGCGGCTTCGACGCGGAGCGTGCGGTTAGCGCGGAGCGCTGGGTTGGGATTGTTGGTCATGTGCAGGGCGCAGGGTCGGGGTTGCTGGTCGGGTGCGGGGCGCGGACTGAGGTCGCGGGTCATGTTCGGGGCACGGGGTCGGGGTTGTTGGTCACGCGCGGAGCGCGGGCCTTTGGCGTGGACTGAGGCTGGCGTGCAGGTGTCCCTAACCCCGTGCAGGCTAGCGTCGCTGGTCAGGTGCAGACCCCCCGGCGTGGCTGAGCTGGCAGAACAGGTGGGCAAGGGCTCCTCGCCACATGCACAAGTCCTGCAAGATCTACCCAATGATCAACAGTCGACCTTCTTGGATAGTGTCAAGCCGCCATGACTCCCGAAGCAGCGCCACTCCGCCCCGCCATCGGCCTGATCGAGATCCCCGCCGGTGAGATCCTCCTGCGAGGCGGCGGCTCCAAGCCCGACTGGACCGTCGAACTCGACGCCTTCCAAATAGCGCGCTGTCCCGCCACCCGCGGGCTGTACAACGGAACGCCCAACAACGCCACCCCCACGCCCACCGCCCCAGACACGGCGACGTCCGGCCCCCACACCCCGGTAACCGAAGTCTCCTGGCTGGACGCCGTCCAGTTCTGCAACCTCCTCTCCCAAGCCTCAAAACTCACCCCCTGCTACACCATCGGCGATGACCCCAACGCCCAGGACGTGATCTGCGACTGGACCGCCAACGGTTACCGCCTGCCCTCCGAAGCCGAATGGGAGTACGCCTGCCGGGCCGGGACGACCGGCGTCCGCTACGGCGAGCTGGACGACATCGCCTGGTACCGCAAGAACTCAGGCGGTCAAGTGCACGACGTCGCAGGGAAGGCCCCGAACGCCTGGGGCCTGCACGACACGATCGGCAACGTCTGGGAATGGTGCTGGGACCTCTACGACCCGGCCGTCTACGGCCCCTACCGCGTTTTCCGTGGCGGAGGAGCCCATGATCGTGCCTGGGGATGCCAGGCGTCCGCCCGCCGCAAGAGCCACCCGACGCTGCGCATCGACGACCTCGGATTCCGCCTCGCCCGCTCTCTCTGAGAACACCGAACCGATCCGCGTCCGATTGATGGATCGGTCCCATCACCCCAACGCCCCTCAATCAGCGTCCGTCAGCGAAACCGACTCTCCCAAAATGCTCGCCCGCCCATTCACCGGCGAATACCCAATCGCCAGCCACTGCCAATCCGCCCGCAGTTTCTCACCCGGATCAATATCGGCCCGCTCCAGATAAGACCGCAAATCACCAGGCAGCGTGCCCATCGACCCGCCCTTGAGCGTCTGCTCCTGCCTGAGCCCGTACCAGACCAGCGAGCCGCCGTCCTTGGTCTTCAGTGCATAAGAAGCCCCCGGGCCAGCGCTGAAACGCCCCTGCTCAGCCCGCCAATCTCCCTGTTTCCGTTCCCGCGCCTTGGTCGAATAGGCATCAGGCGTCAGAGCCGTCTGATCGCCCGAAGTCAGATAAGCAGCATGGGCCGCAGGCAATGCGCGGTCGTCGGCCGGAACGGCATATCCCTCCGCGTCGTAAGCCACCTCGGGAGGACGGCCCTTGAACGTCAGCCAGTGCGCCGCCCGCCACGGCTCCTTCTCGGCGGTCCGCACGAACACCGCCAGGATCTGCTGCTCCTTCCCCTCCTCTGTCCGTTCCAGCGCGGCCGCCCCGAACCAGCGGGGATAGCCGTTCTGGCGCGGTACGTACAGGACCGGATTGAGCAAGGAGATCCGCGCCGACTCCGGTAGGCCCCCATAGGTCTTCACCCGCGCCTCGACGGGCGCCGCCAGCGCCCCGGTGACCGTGTCCCGCCACCGCTTCTCGTCGCCCGAGGTCAGCGCCTTGTTGTGCCGGGACATCCAGTCCTTCAGCGCGCGGGCCGACTCCTCTACGGTCACGGCCGGGTCGCCCGTGGGCGTGCGCTCGGCCTCGCCGCCGCCCGACGGCTCCCCGGAGCACGACGCGGTGAACGTGAGCGCGGCGACCACGGCCACCAACCGGCGCATACTCCACCCCAACGGACGCTCCAGGACATCTGCCGCGCCAGTGTAGAGCCGCCGCCTCCGCCCTAGCCCGTCAGCAGCAATCCCCATCCGCCCCGTAAGGCGTCGGCGCGGTCCCACCGCAGCGGTCAGGAAGAAGCGGGACCGCCCCGACGCCCGGCGGGGCGGTTGGGGCGCTGGAACAGCGCTAGGTGCCGTCCGCGGCGACGGCCTTGCGGTACATCCCCGTCACGGTCGCCGCGCCCTTCGGCGGCACCGTGGCCAGGTACTGGATCAGGACGGTCGTGGTCAGCCGGTTCCTGACCGTGCGCGCCGGAGCGAGCCCGGAAAGATCACCTGATACCGAAAGGGTGCCCCGCCGGGCGCTGGAATACGCCTCGTTCTGCCGCAGCACGTACCAGACCACCGCCCCGCCGTCCTTGGTGCGCAGCGCGTAGGCCGGGGTCGCGTCCGGCGTGAACGACGAGGTCAGCTTCACGCCGCGCTTGTTCAGCAGCTTCACGCCCTGCTCCAGCGCCTCGCGCGCCTGTGTCGTCTTCGGGCCCGGCGCCAGCGACGCCGCGCCGGGCGCCTTCGCGCCGTCGGTCAGCAGGGCGGCGTGGGCGGCGGCGACCTTCCCCGGCGCCAGGGACAGGCCGGGGGCCGCCGGGGGCACGGCCGTCGCGTAGCCGTCGCCGTCCAGCTGCACCCGGCTCAGCGCCGCGTCGCTCGGGTAGGGGTCGGCGGCCAGCAGCCAGGGGGCGTCGGCCTTCGCCTGCGTGAACAGCAGCGCGTGCCGCAGCGTCTGCTTGTCCGAACCCGAGATCGCGTCGGCGGCGAACCAGCGCGGGTAGCCCGTCGTGCGCGGGATGTAGAAGACCGGCTTGGTGAACGCCAGCGGGCCCGGCTTCTGCTTGGTGACCCGCCGCAGCTTCACTGCCGCCGTGTCCATCGTGAGCTGCGGCCCCGTCGCCACCGCCGACAGGCCCGACGCGTCCAGCCGTTGCCCGGCCTGGCCCGCCGCCTTGGTGTAGCGCGACAACACCTGCCGCGCCTGGTCCTGCGTCAGCGCGGGCGGAGCCGAGGCCGAGGCCGGGTCGGAGTCCGAGCCGCAGGCCGGAAGGAGCAGGGACGCGCCGAGCGGCAGCAGCAGGACGGCCGCGGAGCGTACGGGCATGAGGGCCCCCGAGGGGAGAGGCGGTGGTGCAGGTCCGCCTCACATCATCGCAGGGTCATCGAGTGATCACGCTGCGAATCCGGAAAGACCCTGATGTCAGCTTTCCTGCTGGCGCATCCAGCGGATCTCGGCCTCGACGAACTCGTCGATGTCGCCGTCCAGCACCGCGGTCGGGTTGCCCACCTCGACGCCGGTGCGCAGGTCCTTCACGATCTGGTACGGGTGCAGCACGTAGTTGCGGATCTGCGTGCCCCAGCTGCTGGTGCCCTCGCCGCGCAGCGCCGACATCTGCTCGGCCTCCTCCTGCCGCTTGCGTTCCAGCAGCTTGGCCTGGAGGACGTTCATCGCGCTGGCCTTGTTCTGGAGCTGGCTGCGCTCGTTCTGGCAGGACACCACGATGCCGGACGGCAGGTGCGTGATGCGCACCGCCGAGTCGGTGGTGTTGACGCCCTGGCCGCCCGGCCCCGACGACCGGTACACGTCGATGCGCAGCTCGCCCTCGTCGATGTCGACGTGGTCGCTCTGCTCGACGACCGGCACCACGTCCAGGCCCGCGAAGGAGGTCTGCCGGCGGCCCTGGTTGTCGAACGGGGAGATGCGCACCAGCCGGTGGGTGCCGTGCTCGCCGCGCAGCGTGCCGTAGGCGTAGGGGGCCTTCACCGCGAACGTGGTGGACTTGATCCCGGCCTCTTCGGCGTAGGAGGTCTCGTAGATCTCGGTGGGGTAGTTGTGCCGCTCGGCCCAGCGCAGGTACATGCGCTGGAGCTGCTCGGCCCAGTCGGCCGCGTCCACGCCGCCGGCCTGGGCGTTGATCGTGACCAGCGCCTCGCGGGAGTCGTACTCGCCCGACATCAGGGTGCGCACTTCGAGCTGCTGGACGGCCTTGTGCAGCGCCTCCAGCTCCTGGTCGGCCTCGGCGCGGGTGTCGGCGTCGTCCATCTCCGCGGCCATCTCGTACAGCGTGGCCGCGTCGTCGAGCCGCTGCCGCAGCCCCTCGACCCGGCCCAGCTCGGCCTCCAGGTACGACAGGCGCCGCGTCACCGACTGGGCGCGGTCCTGGTCGTTCCACAGGTCGGGGTCGGCGGACTGCTCGCGCAGCTCGGCGATGTCGCGTCGCATCGCGTCCAAGTCCAGCACCTGCTCGATGCTGGTCAGGGTCGAGCCGAGCTCCTTGAGCTGATCTTCTGGATCGATTCCTGCCACCCCCCGAGCCTATCGCCGCCGGGGCAGTGCCCGAGCGCCCGTCAATACCCTGTGGATGGCACAATCACGGAGCAGCGTCGCCGGACCCGCGTCACGGGTTCGCGGAGAGAGGCCGGGGGACAGGGTGCACAGGACATCGGTGGCCGCGGCGGTCGCGCTCGTGGTCGTGGCGCCGCTGGCCGCCTGCGCCGAGGGCAAGAGCGAGGCCAGGCCGTCCCCGATGCCCACCTCGGCCGCGCCGACGCCCGCGCCGCTGACCCCGCAGGACGCCGAGCGCGAGTTCGCCGCCTACACCGCCAACGACGACGTCGCGCGGGCCGCGGGCGACGAGCGGCTGGCGCTGTCGTGGGTGTCGGACGGCCAGGCGCTGCTGACGGCCGCCGAGTACCGCAAGGCCGCCTTCGACGGCGACCCGGTGAAGCGCTACGAGTACGCCAGGCCCCGGATGTACGTGCCGAAGCTGCCGCAGGGCACCTACCCGCAGTGGTTCGTGGCCGAGGCCGCCCGCACCGTCAGGGGGCGGGACAAGAGCACGCGGACGGCGCTGATGGCGTTCGTCCGGCGCTCGGCGGCCGACGACTGGAAGCTCAGCCTGGCCACCGAGCTGGCGCCCAAGGCCAGGGTCCCCAAGATCAAGCTGGACGCCGAGGGCTACGCGCCCCACCTGCCGAGCACCGACGGCTCGGTGCTGATCCGGCCCCGCGAGGTCCCCGGCATCCAGGCCACCCTCGCCTCCGAGGGCCCGGCCAGCGTGGTCGCCAAGGTGATGAAGGGCGGGCCGGTCACCACCGGCTACTACCAGCAGACCGAGCGGGCCGAGAAGCGCGCGAAGGAACGCGGGCTGAACCTCCAGGCGGTCTTCGTGGCGACCCCGTTCCCGATCTTCGCGCTGCGCACCGAGCACCAGGACGGCCTGGTCCTCTACTCCCTGTCGCGCAACAGCGTCACCAGCGTGAAGGACCGGGAGCACAAGCCGCCGATCCCGCCGGAGGTGGCGCACCTGCTGGACGGGACGGTGAAGGGCACCGACATCAACACCGCCGAGACGTTGCAGTTCGCGGCGGTGGACCCGGTCCGGGCCAAGAGCGGCAAGGACCAGCCGAAGGCGGACGTGATCGCCAACGCGGGCGCGGTCACCAAGGCGAGCACCCCGCCGCCCAAGAACCCCTGAGCGGCGGCCGTTCGGCGGCTCCCGCCCGTCGGGCGGCTACCCGGGCGTCGGAGGGTGGCCGGTTGCCGGAGGGCTTCCGGTCGTTCGGCGGCTTCCGGCCGTCGGGCGGGCGCCCGCGGCGGCCTCAGGTGGCCAGGTGGCGGAGCATCAGGGCCGCGAACAGCAGCGCCACCAGCCCGGCCAGCACCAGCGCCGGCGGGATCTGGGGGCCGTGCCTGTGCAGCTCGGCGTGGGCGGCGCGGCAGGTCGCGCAGCGGCCCTCCGACACCGGGTGCGAGCAGTGGGCGCAGATCAGGTGTTCACAGCTCATCGATGGGCCCCCATCTCCGTGGGCGGTAGGTGCGGCCGTGCTGGCGAGAACGTCGATCGACGACCTATTGGGCATCTTTCACCATCATCCAGCGTAGCCGGACTGTATGGTCGATCCGGCAAGGCCGGGAGCCTGACGGGCACGAATCCGGCCGGACGTCGGGAGACGATCGCATGGCAACCAGGGACGGCGCACCGCTCGCGGTCCCGCGCGCGGCCCCGGCCCCGGGTTGGTCCATAGTTCCGTCCCCGGTCCCGTCCGTGGCATGGGCCATGGACTCGTCTGCGGTCACGTCTTTCCCAGTCCCGTCCGACGCGTCGCCCACGGCGTCCGAACCGGGTGCGCCACCGGCCCGCAGGCCACCGGACAAGGTCATTTCGTCCGGGTTCCGCACCCCTGTCCGCCAAGGTCATCCGCTCTTCCCGGCAGGGTCTTGTGACCCTCGGGACCGGCCTGTCCCGGTCAAGGCAGTTGACCACCCCATCTATAGTGCTCCAAGGCCCGTCGGTCCCAAGGGCCGAGGAGCCCCGGCGGCGGCTCGGGACCGCGGACTCGTCCGAGGTGCCGGCGACGCCGCGCCACTCGACCCCTACACTGAACCGCCGTGATGCAGCCGTGATCCATTTCGACAACGTCACCAAGGTCTACAAGAACCAGAACCGGCCGGCCCTCCAGCACGTGAACGTCGCCATCGAGAAGGGCGAGTTCCTGTTCCTGGTGGGTCCCTCCGGTTCCGGCAAGTCGACCTTCCTGCGACTGATCCTCAAAGAGGAGCGTCCTTCCCAGGGTCACGTGCACGTGGCGGGCAAGGACCTGAGCCGGCTCAGCAACTGGAAGGTCCCGCACCTGCGCCGCCGCATCGGCTGCGTGTTCCAGGACTTCCGGCTGCTGCCCAACAAGAACGTCTTCGAGAACGTCGCGTTCGCCCTCGAGGTGATCGGCAAGCCGCGGCGCTTCATCCAGAAGGTCGTGCCCGAGGTCATCGACCTGGTCGGCCTGGAGGGCAAGGGCCACCGCATGCCCGACGAGCTGTCGGGCGGCGAGCAGCAGCGCGTCGCCATCGCGCGCGCCTTCGTCAACCGGCCGATGATCCTGCTGGCCGACGAGCCCACCGGCAACATCGACCCGGCGACCTCGATCGGCATCATGAAGGTGCTGGACCGCATCAACCGGACCGGCACCACCGTCGTCATGGCCACCCACGACGCCGCGATCGTCGACGCCTTCCGCAAGCGCGTCGTCGAGCTGGAGGACGGCCGCGTGGTCCGTGACCAGTCCCGCGGCGTCTACGGGCAGGCGTACTGACACCCGCGTCCCGGCCGCCGCCGCCGTCGAACCGGCGGCCCCGGCCGGGACGTAGACCTAACGACTGACATCCATGCGGATTCGGTTCAAGCAGGTGCGATCCGGACGGATGGCATAGCCTGCACCGGACCCGGCTCCCCGCGGGCACAGGCGATCAAGGACAGCGAGGCATGCGCGCACAGTTCGTATTCCAGGAGATCTGGATCGGTCTCCGCCGGAACCTCACGATGACGATCTCCCTCGTCATCACCGTCGCCATCGCCATGGCGCTCTTCGGCACCGGCCTGCTCATCAAGGCGCAGGTCGACAAGTCGCAGAGCTTCTGGAACGACAAGGTCGAAGTCTCGATCTTCCTGTGCGCCAAGACGAGCAGCAACCAGAACTGCGCGCGCAAGGACGTCTCCGACCCCGAGAAGACCGAGCTCAAGAAGCTGCTGGACGGCCGGCCCGAGGTCTCCAAGGTCGTCTACGAGGACCGGGACACCGCCTACAAGCGTTTCCAGCAGCGCTTCGCCTCCAGCCCGGCGTTCGTCTCCAGCACCAAGGTCGGCGACATCCCCGACTCCTTCCGGATCCGGCTGAAGGACCCCAAGGAGTTCGAGAAGGTCGCCGAGGTGGTGCGCGGCAAGCCGGGCGTCGACGCGGTGGTCAACGAGCAGGACATCCTGAAGAAGTTCTTCGGCATCCTGGACGGCCTCCAGTGGGCCGCGCTGCTCATCGCGTTCATCCAGGTGGTGGCGGCGGTGCTGCTGGTCGGCAACACGGTGCGGCTGTCGGCGTTCAACCGGCGCCGCGAGACCGGGATCATGCGGCTGGTCGGCGCCTCCAACCTCTACATCCAGATGCCCTTCATCCTGGAGGGCGCGATCGCGGGCCTGATCGGCGGCATGTTCGCCGCCGTGCTGCTGGTCGGCAGCAAGATCTACCTGATCGACCAGCTGCGCGAGTCGGTGGGCTTCGCGCTGGAGCTGGGCTGGGGCTCGGTGTTCGGGATCATCATCTTCTCGATCTGCGTGGGCGTGCTGCTGTGCGCGGGCGCGTCGTTCCTCACCCTGCGCCGCTACCTGAAGGTCTGAGTCCGGCGGGCTCGGCGCGGCCGTCCCGCATGCCCGACCTAGACTGGAGCCCATGTTCCGGGTCACCGGTCGGGTGCTGCGCGGGGCGGCCGTGGCCGTCGCCGTGTTGTGCGCCTACGGGGCCGGGGCGCTGGGCAGCGACCACGGCCGCCGCGCCGAGGGCGGGCTGAGCGCGGGGCAGGGCCCGTCGCTGCTGGACGAGGCCGTCGACCGGATCGGCCGCGACGCCGAGACGCCGGTCTCCCGCGCCGACCTCGAACGCGCCGCCGTGGACGGCATGTTGCGCCGCCTGGGCGACCGCTGGGCGCGGCACTACACCGCGGGCGAGTACGACGACTTCCAGGGCCGCCTGAACGGCCGCTACAGCGGTGTCGGCCTCTGGCTGGGCACCGGCGACGGCGGCGACCGGCGGGTCCGGGTCGCCAGCGTGCAGCCGGGCTCGGCCGCCGACCGCGCCGGGGTGCGGGGCGGCGACGTGGTGCTGCGCGTGGGCGAGGCGGCGGTGGCCGGCTGGGACGTGACCAAGATCGCTGCCGCGCTGCGCGGCGCGTCCGGCACGGGGGTGCCCCTGACCGTGGAGCGCGACCGGCGCGAGCGCCGGTTCCGGCTGGTCCGCGCGCCGGTGGCCGGGAGCGACGTCACCGTCCGCGACCTGCCGGGACGCGCCCGGCTGGTCGCCGTGGCCGCTTTCACGCGCGGGGTGGGGCGGCAGGTGCGGGACGCGGTGGCGCGGCATCCCGACCGTCGCGGCGGCGTCGTCCTGGACCTGCGCGGGAATCCCGGCGGCCTGCTGGAAGAGGCGGTGGAGACCGCGTCGGCGTTCCTGAAGGACGGCCCGGTGGTCACCTACCAGCGGCGCGGCGGCCCGGCCGAGCGGCGCGACGTGACCGCGCCGGGCGACGCCGCGGTGCCGCTGGTGGTGCTGGTGGACGCCGGGACGGCCAGCGCCGCGGAGATCGTCGCCGGGTCCCTGCGCGACCGCGACCGCGCGGTGCTCGTAGGATCGCGTACCTACGGCAAGGGCTCGGTGCAGGAGCCGGTGCGGCTGCCGGACGGCTCGGCGATCGAGCTGACCGTGGGTCGCTACCGGACCCCCGGCGGCCGTAACCTCGACGGGGTGGGGATCGACCCCGATGTGGCGGTCTCCGCCGACCGCCCGCCCAGAGCGGCCGAGCAGCGCGCCCAGGCGGTGCTGCGGGGGCTGCTCGCGACGTTGCCGGAGAAGGACCGAGGCTGATCACGTGCCACGTGAGACAGGGCGCAAGCTCATCGCGCAGAACAAGCGCGCCCGCTACGACTACCACATCGACGACACCTGGGAAGCCGGCATGGTGCTGATGGGCACCGAGGTGAAGGCGCTGCGCGCGGGCCGCGCCTCGCTGGCCGACGGCTACGCCCACGTCATGGACGGCGAGGTGTGGCTGGAGAACGTGCACATCCCCGAGTACGTGCAGGGCACCTGGACCAACCACGCGCCGCGGCGGCGGCGCAAGCTGCTGCTGAACAGGCGGGAGATCGCCAAGATCATCGACAAGTCGTCCGAACCGGGCTGGACGCTGATCCCGCTGGCGCTGTACTTCAAGGACGGCAAGGCCAAGGTCGAGATCGGCCTGGCCCGTGGTAAGAAGTCCTACGACAAGCGCCAGGCGATCGCCAAGCGCGAGGCGGACCGGGAGATGCAGAAGGCGGCTGCGGCCCGGTTCAGGAGACGGTAAGGGTGGCGATGTCCAAGCGAGCCCGCGGGCGGGCGCACGCCCGGACGACGCGACGCCGGCCGGTCCGCGCGCCGCTGCGCCGGGTGGTCGCCATGGCGACCGGCGCGGCGCTGGTGGCCGGCACGGCGACGGGCTGCTTCGCCGAGCCGTCGGCGATGCCGACCGTCCGCGACTTCCTCATCGCCTGGCAGGTCGGCAACTACAAGGCCGCCTCCAAGCTCACCACCGGCGCCGACCAGACGGCGGTGGAGAGGACCCTCGGCCAGGTGCGCACCCAGCTGGACGCGGTGTCGATGAAGCTGGCGCTGGGCGTGCCGGTCCAGCCCGGCAGCAACAGGAAGACCGGGGTGGCGATCGTCAAGAAGGGCGATTCGGCCGACGCGCGGTTCTCGGTCAAGTTCGACCTGGGCGAGAACGGCAAGCCCTGGACCTACACGGGCCTGATGCGGCTCAAGCGGATCGGCGGCCACTGGAAGGTGGTCTGGGACCCCTCGATCATCCATCCGCGGCTGAAGGAGGGGCAGCGGCTGGCGGTGGTCACCGAGACCCCGAACCGCGAGACGATCCGGGACTCCAAGGACCGGTCGTTGCTGAGCCCGGTCGCGGCGACGGTGGTGGGCGTCACGCCCGGCCGCCTCGCCGACCCCAAGCGCACCCTGGACCAGCTCGCCAAGGCCACCCGGCTGGACGGCAACCGCCGCCTGGACGTGACGCGGCTGCTGGGCCGGGTCCGTTCGGCCCCGCCGCAGCAGTTCCTGCCGCTGCTGACGTTGCAGCGGCCCACCCACAACGCGCTGATCATGCAGCTGCGCGGCATCGCGGGCGTCGAGGTGACGACCCGGGCGCTGCCGATCGGCGCGGCGCAGGCCCCCGAGGTCGTCGGCACGCTGGGCCCGGCCACCGCCGACAAGCTCCAGACCGTCGGCGCGCCCTACCAGCCCGGCGACACCATCGGCACCGAGGGCCTCCAGCTCCACCAGCAGCGGCGGCTGGCGGGCACGCCCACCGTCCGGGTGGTCGCGCAGGACGCGGCGGGCAAGGACGTCCAGGAGCTGATCTCCTGGCCGGGCGAGACGCCGCAGCCGGTGCGCACGTTCCTGAGCCGCGACCTGCAGAAGCGCGCCGACCAGGCGCTGGCGGGCGTGCCGTACCCGGCCTCGATGGTCGCGGTGCGCTCGGCCCAGGGCGAGGTGTGGGCGGCCGCCAACCACAACACCGGCGGTAAGAACCTGGCGCTGGAGGGGCACTACCCGCCCGGCGCCACCTTCGCGATCATCGCGGCCGGGCCGCTGATGAACGCCGGGGTGACGCTGAACACCAAGGTCCCGTGCCCCGCCCGGGTGGACGTGGGCGGCGGCGGGGCCATCGTCAACCCCGCCGGGGCCCGTCCCGCCGCGCCGTTCCAGAACCATCTGGCGCAGAGCTGCGCGACGCTGCTGGCGTCGCTGGCGGGCAAGGTGGACAACGGGACGCTGATGTCGGCGGTGGCGCGGTTCGGGTTCGGCAAGAACCTGAACCTGAGCGTCCCGTCGTTCTCGGGCACGGTTCCGGCGCCCGCCAACGACGGGGAGAAGGCGGCGCTGCTGGCGGGCCAGGGCAAGGTGCGGGTGAGCCCGCTGTCGATGGCGCTGGTGGCGGGCGCGACCGAGGTGGGCAACTGGCGTCCCCCGCAGCTGCTGCAGAACCCGCGCAACACCGAGCTGGCCCCGTCGCAGGCGCTGGACTCCACCACCAGCGGCGACCTGGAGCGGATGTTGCGGCTGTCGACCAGGCAGGGCGCGGCCCGGAGCGCGGGCGCGCGGTCGGCGGAGCTGGGCATGGTGGCGACGGTCACCTATCCCGAGAACGGGCAGAACAAGACGGTCTCGTGGTTCGTGGGGAGCAACGGGGGCTACGGCTTCGCGATCGCGGTCGAGGGCAAGGCGGACATGGCCAGGATCGTCGGCGACTTCCTGTCCGGGACCTCCAGCGCCCCGGCGGGCACGACGCCCCCGGCCCGCTGAGCGCCGTTCATCGCCCGGGAACCCCTGCCGTTACAGGGGTTCCCGGCTCCGTTACCACTTTGTGATCTCTTTACGTCGGGGGCGCAACCCTCCGGCCGGTCCCGAGCGTCTTTACGGGTGACTGGGACACCGCTTGGGGGGTTGCGGACTCAGTCGCCGTGATGAGACCAGAGCCTCGTCTCGGGGGAGGCTCTGCCGTCCGGACCGGCCCGACCCTGCCGGTCGGCCCCGGTGGGCGCGATCCGTTCGCGCCCACCGGGGCGTCACTCTCCCCGCCCCCGGATCTTCCCTCCCCCCGGCGGGAATCCCGTTGGCATCACGGGCGTTAACCTTGTAGCGTCAGCAATGCGGGCCCCTGCCAGCGGCAGGACGTCCGGCTTGACAACTCAACATGGGGGTGACCGGCTTCGACTTCGGTAGGTCGAGCCAGGGGAAGCGGGTCGAGGGTGGTCGTCATGACCTCGTAAATCCTGTGACGGCGAACAAAAACTGCCAACAAGAAGCAGTCTGAGTTCGCTCTCGCCGCCTGAGGCGAGTAGCGACTCTGTCAGCCCGGGAGAGTCTCCGACCCGGGGTCTGGCATCGTAAGGAGACTCCACCTGCCCACCCGGTCGCGGGGTGAGTAGGAACAACTAACAGCGGCTGAGCCTGTCGGCGACTCGCCTGCGTGAGCGCCGGGGCTGAGAAAGCGACTATGCAGGCTGCACCCGGAGAAGCCCTGACTCATCACCGAAGGACGCGGGTTCGATTCCCGCCACCTCCACCACACCAAGTGCCCGGGCCCTGAGCGACAGCTCAGGGCCCGGGCACTTGTGCTTTCAGGAGACCGGCCATGGCCCGTTCTGCCATCCTCCGCACTGCAACGACGGCACCGTCCTCGGACGCATCCGCCACCACTTCCTTACCGAGGGTGTTGTGAGCGGCTTTCGTGCCTTACCGTCGTAACGAGCAAGGAGTTCGGGACAGAGCCTGAGCCACCGCTGATCTCTTCGAGGCATGGAGCGTCGGAACGCGCCCTCGCCACCGCCTCCGTCCCCCTTACCTTCCTGCTGCCGGTGCGTCCTGGCGGAGCCATCGGCCGAGAGGTGCCCTGGTGACCATCTACTCCCAGCATCCGAACCGCGGCAAAGTGCAGATCCTGGCGACATATGAGGGGCCGGCCGGTGTCACGTCGTCGACCGTGACGAGCCTTGCCGACGCGGCCCTCGCACGGCCCGTCGTCGAGGCGCTCAACCGGATCTCTGCGCTCGTCACTGTGCCCGTGAGCGTCTACGACGAGCGCGAGGGCGGTTTCCGGCACTACCCGGAGGCCCACATCGCGGCCCTGACCCAGCGGGACGCGCGTCCCGGTCTGCTCGAGGGAGCGCACAGCCTGTGGTACGAGTACGTCAAGCTGCTGCTCCATCAGGCGCTGGCTGATCTGGACCGTGCGATGGCGGCGGTGCCCGGGCCGGTCCGTACGGCGATCGAGGCGGAGTTGGAGGTCGAAGCCCGCGAGTTGACGTACGCATTGGCCGAATACTCTGAGGGAACCGAGCCGCCGGAGACGGATGACCGACGGTACTGGGAGTTTGCTTCCCCGTTCGTGCTCTTCGACGGCGGAGCTCCGGAACTGGACCGGCGGATTCGCACGTCCATGAACCGGAAGGAAGCCGAAATCACCGATGGGCGGCGCGAGACGACGGTGGCTGACCTGAGACTGCTGGCCGACGTTTTCGCGTTGTACCGAGGTGGAGAGGCCCGTTTCGAGGCCGAGCATCTTGCGATCTTCGATGAGCCGGATGGCTCCGACGGTTACTACCTTGCGATCGATGCGCCACAGCCCGATCACCCCCTCCGCGGCGCGTGGAGTGTCGACGTCTGCCGCTGGGTGCCCGACGATCCGGAGGAGGAAGAGCCGAGCAGCGCGACGGGGCACACGATCGCGAGCTGTGCCCTCGCGACCCGGCCGACCGCCACCGAGATTGCCGATCTGCTGAACCTCGGCGCCGAGAAGCCCGAAAGACTCGCTGCGTGGGCTGAGACGCCCGTCGGTGAGGTGCTCGTCGGCACGGGCTTCGCCGTCACGGAGCGGTCCGAAGCCTGATCCGGTCTGGGCGGCAAGCCATGGGTGGCCGCTACCGCGCTGAGCCTAAGACTGGAGCACAAGGCTGCCCCGCCCTGTGCCGGGGCGGAGCCGATTTCGTCCTTTGCAGCGGTGTCGTTGGGCGACACCCGGAAAAATCTGGCCTAATACGGCCTGTGCCTGCGCGCACGCAAGATCAGCGGTCATCATGCGCGCATGACCAGGAGTAGCGCGGCAGGACCGCCTGATCTGGTCAACGGGCAGATTCCGCCGGGACGGTGGGTTTGTTCCGTTGAACAGGCTGAGACGGCCTATATCAAGGGTCAGAGTGGTGATCGGGAGGAGATCTGGGGGCAGTGGCTGCGGCTGACCGCCGCGCTGCAGAAGGTGCTGGGGGAGATCCCAGCGTGCTGGTTGTCAGGAAGCCTGTTTACGGACAAGGCCGATCCCAATGACATCGACTGCTTGTACATCGTGGACACGGCGAAATACAACGAGGCGCTGGGGGGCGACCCGAAAGTGGCCCAGCTGGTCAATGCCGCGACGGAGGGGCGGGTCAAAGACCTCTACGGGCTGCGTATCGATTCCTACATTCTGGAGTGGATGCCGACCCCCGGTCCGGTGCCGACCGCCGAGACCAGGCAGTATTTGTGGAAACGTGGGTACTGGGACGACCTGTGGAGCCGGATCCGCAGCGACGACCCTCGCCTGGACTCCATTCCGCGACGGGGCTATCTGGAGGTGATCATCGATGGGTACAGATGACCTGACCTGGTTCCTTGAGCGCACTCCGGAACCAGTGGGGCCGTCGCCGGCGCCGGGTGCGCCAGGCGAGTGGAGCGAGCGCTCCATCGAGGCGTTCATCGCCAAGCGGGGCGGCCAGGTGCGCGCCCTGCGGTCCCATGGCGAACTGCGCCTATACGGTGCTGGCGTGCGAGAGCACTCGGCCGAACTCAGCCTGGTCGGGCAGATTGCGGCAGGGTGGCAGCGAGCGGTATCGGCCACAGGAGCGGCTCTGGAGCAAGCCAAGGCGCTCCGCGGTGTACTGCCCGCCGAGATCGTCAGCCGGACCACCCTTGTGCTGAATGCCGCCCCGTTGGCTGGCTCGATCGTCTTGACGGTCGAACCGCAGAGCCCGTCCCTGGAAGAGGTCGAACCGGGAGGGAATGTGGCGATGATCGACCCTCCCCGTCCGTTGGCCGATCGCGCCTCGGAGGAGCTGATCGCGCTGCTGGGCAGGTTCAGCACTGATGTTCCGGTAGATGAGGAACTCGCGAGCGCGCTACGGGAACTCGGGCCCCGCGTGGGAAGCACTCTCGCCAACCTCGCCAGGGCAATCAGTCGTTCAGAGATCAGCTTGGACGCCACCTGGGCAGAACCCGGCAACGCCACCGTCAGGGCCAGCATCACGCCCACGACGGCCCGCCGCATGCAGAAGTTCGTGGCTGGCCGGGGTCTGGACGCCGAAGAGCAAACCTTCACTGGTGTGCTGCGCACTGTTTCCGACATGCAGCACTGGCTGGTCGCGCTGCCCGACGGCGAAACCGTGAAGATGAGTGCGAGCGAGCTGGAGCCCACCGAGATCAGCAGATGGCACATCGGTGCCGCTGTGGAGCTGCGCGTGCGAGTCGCATTGCAGGAGCAGCCGGACGGCCACGTGCGCCGCTCGCTCACCATCCTGCAGATTTCCCCCATGGACGATTCTCTGGACGATGACTAGCACTCTGTGAAGGGGCGAGCACGGTTTCGACGGTAATGATGACGGCCCTCACCCTTTGCAAGGTGTGAGGGCCGTCATCGTCACGCATGCGCGGCTGCGCGGGAAATCCGCGCGAGCGCGTTAATAATCTTGCTCAGGTATGTCAGGGTGGATGCTGGCGCCAGGTGCTAGAAAGTGCCGTATCCTCCCAGGCTGTAGTTCCTCTTCGGCCCCTCGTGTCTGGCAGCCGGGCGAGCTTCGTCGGGGCGATGTCGGGCCGGTTGGCCGTGAGGTTCCGCAGCGCCTCGTCCAGGATGCGGTCGGTCCACTTGGCCTGCACCGCGCCGGACTGGGCGACCCGGATGAGGAGGTCGCGGAGGGTGTTGCCGTAGAGGACGTTGGCGTCGTAGACCACGACGAAGGGCACGGTCAGATTCCCAGTTCCTGTCCGAGCTCCGCCAGTTCGTCAGCTGCGGCCCGGCCGTCGGCCTCAGTCCGTCTCTTGTACTCCATGAGGTCGTCGAACCGGACGCGGCGGTGCCTGCCCACCAACCGGTACGGGATCTCGCCGCCTTCCAGGAGGCCGATCAGGTAGGGGCGGGACACGTTGAGCATGTCCGCCGCCTGCTGGGTGGTCAGCTCGCTGTGGGAGGGCATCACGGACACGCCTCGCCCGGCCGCCGCCTGACTCAGGATGAAGGCCAGCAGGGAGACGGCTTCGCGCGGCAGGACCAAGGCTTCCCGGCCGCCGACCTCGCCGACGACCTGGATGGTCTGTTCGTCCGGGTGGCGCATGAGATACGCCTTGATCCGCTTCATCGCACGGTCGGCCACCTCGGAGTCGATGGCTCCCGGCTCGATGCGTTTGACCTGCACGCCTGTCATCACGCCTCCTTCGACTCTCTTCGCAGTATGTGCAGCAAACGAAGCAGACGCAAATGTTCCCCGGCCGCCTGTGGATTGATGGAGATCTCTATGTGGCGTTTTGGTGCAGTGGGGAGGCGGTGCGCGGCCAGTCTCGTGGAGGGACGGGAGAATCAGGCGCGGGCGTAGCGGGCTGGGGTTGTGCCTACCGTCGCGGTGAAGTCTCTGGTCAGGTGTGACTGGTCCGCGTAGCCCAGGTCGGCTGCCAGGGACGCCCAGTCCACGGGGGTGCCCTGGTCGGCGCGGGACGCTGCTTCGTGCAGGCGGGCTCGGCGGAGCACCCATTTCGGGCTTACGCCTACGTACTCCGCGAACAGGCGTTGCAGGGTTCGGACTGACATGCCTGCTTCTTCGGCCACCTGGTCCACGCGCAGGAGGGACGGGGAAGTCGTGATGCGTTCGACGATTCCCGCTACGTCTTCGGCCAGGCTGTCGGGGGCCTTGGGGAGGCGGGGGAGTAGGAATTCCTCGGCTTGGGCCGCCATTGCTTCGGTGTCTCCGGCGGCCAGGACCGTTGGGGTCCAGGTGGTTATTTCTGGGCCGAAGAAGTCGGTGGCTGGGATCCGTTGGTCTGCCAGGTCCGCGATCGGGCCGTTTGTGAAGGGGCGGAAGCCTCCTGGGCGGAATTTCACGCCCAGTACCTGGCCCGCGCCTTCTAGGCGGCGCACGAACAGGTTCCTGTCCACGCCGTAGACGCGTGCCTCGGGCTCCTCGAACACCAGGTGGATGTTCGGGTGGGCCAGCACCTTCGTGTCCAGCGGCTCCGGGACGTCCCAGCGGACGTGCCAGTAGAACTCGACGAAACGGGCCGCGTGCGGGCCGGGCCGGTGTGTCGCGGAGCGCACCGTCTCGTCCTGCTTCCTCGGGTAGAGGAGGCCCCGGGGCGTGTCCGTCATATCAACAGGTTAGTGGCGTGTTTCTTCAAGAGGGCGGCGTGGTCGCGCTCTTAGGTTCGAGGGCATGAACGAACTTCACTCTTGCCTCGCCGCCAGCGCCGCTGAGGCCGCCCGTATCGCTCGTGGGGTCCGGGCCGAGCAGCTGGACGGGCCTACGCCGTGCGCCGAGTTCGACGTTCGCACGTTGGTCAACCACTGGGTCCTCTACACCTCGCACGGGCTGGAGTGTCGGGCGCTCAGGCGGGACATTCCGGGGGAGTTGATGGAGCGCGACTTCGCTGGTGAGGCTGGGTGGGCTGAGGCTTATGCGGTGCAGCTCGATCGTGCCGTGGTCGCCTGGGGCGAGCCCTCGGCTTGGGAGGGGCCGGTTCTGCTCGGGGATCAGGAGTATCCGGCCGAGGAGGTGCTGCCGATGATCATCAAGGAGCTCACCGTGCACGGGTGGGACGTCGCCCGCGCCACCGGGCAGGACATCGCCGTGCCGCCCGAGGTCGGCGAGCTGATGCTCAAGGTCGTCACCGAGAGCGCGGAGCTGTACCGGCAGTACGGCGGGTTCGCCGAGCCCGTCGCGGTGGCCCCTGATGCGTCCGCGTTCGAGCGGGCGCTCGCGGAGTCCGGTCGCGACCCCCGCTGGACGCCATGATCAAAAATCGTCCGCCAGGTCTTCCACTGTGACGTGGATCTCCGCTTGGGTGGGTCCATGGACGAAAGGATCGCCGTCGTCACCGGGGCCACCTCGGGCATCGGCCGGGAGATCGCCGCGGGGCTGGCCGGGCGCGGCTACCGGGTCGGGATCGTCGGCCGCAACCCGGTGCGCGCCGAGGCCGCGGCCGCCGACCTGGCCGGCCGTGCCCCCGGCGCGCGGGTGGACACCTTCCTGGCCGACCTCTCCTCGCGGGCCGACGTCCGGGACCTGGCCGCCCGGCTGCGCGACCGGTACCGGCGGCTGGACGTGCTGGTCAACAACGCCGGGGTGCACACGCTGCGCGCCAAGGTGAGCGCCGACGGCTTCGACCGCATGATCGCCACCAACCATCTGGGGCCGTTCCTGCTCACCAACCTGCTGCGCGACCTGCTGGTGGCGTCCGCGCCGTCGCGGGTGGTGATGGTCGCCTCCGAGGCGCACCGCAACGCGGGCCGCCTCGACGTGGACCGGCTGGCCGAGCCCGGCTCCTACGGCGCGCTCGGCTCGTTGCGGGTCTACGCGCGGTCCAAGCTGCTGAACATCCTGTTCACGCAGGAGATGGCCGAGCGCCTCCAGGGCACCGGCGTGACGATCAACGCCGTCTGCCCCGGCATGGTCGCCACCGACCTGACGCGCGAAGTACCGGGTGCGGGCCGGTTCGGCCCGCTGGCCGCCCGGACGCCGCTGCTGCGCACGCCCGAGCAGGGTGCGCGCATGGCGTTGCGGCTGGCGACCGAGCCGGAGTTCGCGGGCAGCAGCGGCGGTTTCTACTCCTCGACGCCGGGCGCGCGGCTGCTTCCGGCGTCGGCCGCGAGCAAGGACCGCGAGCTGCGACGGGCGGTCTGGGAGCGTTCGGCCCACCTCGCGGGGCTTCCGGCCCGATAGTTTGGCCTTGTGAACCAGCCGTACGAACCGCGTCCGTCCCAGCCGGTGCCCCCGCCCGGTCCTCCGCCGGAGTTCCGGCAGGGGCCGCCGCCCGGCCATCGGCCGGCTGCCCCGGCTCGACAGCGGCCGCCGGAGCCCGGGGCCGTCAAGGATCTGTTCAACGGTGTCGGCTACTTCCTGCGGGGGCTGGCCTGGGTCGCGCGCCGGCCCGGGCAGTGGTTGTTCGGGCTGATCCCCGCCGCGATCGTCCTGGTCGTGTACGTGGCCGGGCTCAGCCTGCTGGCCGCCAACGTGGGCGACGTCGCCGACTGGGTGACGCCCTTCGCCGACGACTGGTCGTCCGGGCTGCGCGACACCACCCGCGTCATCGCCGGGATCGCCGTCCTCGGCGCGTCGCTGTTCCTGGCCATCCTGACCTTCACGGCGCTGACCCTGCTGGTCGGCGACCCCTTCTACGAGCGCATCGCCGTGCGGGTGGAGGAGTCGCAGGGCGGCGCCCCGCCCGAGTGGGACGAGCCGCTGCTGCGCCAGATCGTGCGTATGATCGGCGACACGGTGCTGCTCGCCCTGGTCGCGATCTGCTTGGCGGTCGTCTTCTTCGCCTGCGGGTTCATCCCGGTGATCGGGCAGACGGTGGTGCCGGTGGTCGCCGCGTGCGTCTCGGGCTACCTGCTGGCCGGGGAACTGACGTCGATCGCGCTGGAACGGCGCGGGATCTTCCGCCGGGAGCGGTTCGCGCGGTTGAAACGGCACCGCACCCTGGCGGTGGGCTTCGGCGCGGCCACCTTTGTGGTCTTCCTCATTCCCCTCGGCGCGGTGCTGGCGATGCCGGGCGCGGTGGCGGGGGCAACGTTGCTGGCCAGGGAACGGCTCGCGGACAATCCGCAGGTCAGCGGGGATGAGCTGACCGCCGGGCAACATCACTGAGGCGATAGGAAGATGTGTCCTGGCCGTGATTAGCGGCCCGGTCGTAAATAGCGATCTTCGCGTAACGTGTGCCGCATGTCCGATCAGGGGGAGCGCGGCGTGCGCTGGACCGATATGAGCGAGAACGACACCGTCGAGCGTCCCGCGGCGCCCGGGTCCCGCGGGGAGAGGGCTCCGGGCCGTCCGGGGGCCGCCGGAGTGCCCGAGGTGGAGGTCCCCGCGCCCGCCGGCCGCACCGACTTCTCCGCCGAGGCCGAGCCTGAGCCCGAGCCCGTCCCGCACGACGTGTGGGGCAAGGTCGAGATGCCGCGCGCCCGCCCTGCCGCTCCCGTCCAGGACGTCGAGGAGGCCGGGTCCTTCCCGGCTCAGGGTGACGTGCCCACCCGGCCCGAGCCCGCCGCCCCGGAGCTGGAGCCCGTCCATGACGAGGACGGGCCCGTCGTCTCGGACGACACCGGGCCGCTTCCCGCGCAGGCCGAGGTGCCTGCGGCCCGGACCGGTGAGACCGGGCCGCTGCCCGCGCAGGAGAGTGACGACACCGGGCCGCTGCCCGTCTACGTTGAGGCCGATGAGCCCGTCCGTGCGGCGGACAGCGAGCCGCTGCCCGCCTATGACGAGCCCGTTCGTTCGGCGGAGAGTGGGCCTCTGCCCGCCTACGATGAGCCCGCTCGCCCTGCCGACACCGGGCCCCTGCCCATCTACGTCGAGGCCAAGGAGCCCATCCGCCCCGCGAGCGCCGGGCCGCGGCCCGCCCACGCCGAGCCCGCCGCCCGTCCCGCCGACACCGGCCCGCCGCCCGCGCCGCACGTCGAGGACGACTGGACGCCCGCGCCCCAGGAACCCCTCTTCGCCCCGCACGCCGCCCCCGAGGACGCTCCCGAAGCGCCGCGCGACGTCGAGCCCGACGACGTCAAGGTCGCCCCCGTCCCCGACGGCGAGCAGCACGGCCCCGACTGGGAGGGCGCCCTGTTCGACGGCGACGACGACGGCGGCGACAACCGCTACGTCGCCCCCACCGGCCCCGACGGCCCCGCCAAGCCCGGCAAGCCCAGCAGCGGCAACTGGCAGATGCCCGACTGGATGGCCGACGAGCAGGCCGCCGACGCCAAGCTGGGCCGCGGCCCCGACGACGGGAAGGGCGGCCGCGGCAGGCTGGTGCTGTTCGGCGGCGTCGGCCTGCTGGTGGTGGCCGTGCTCGCCGCCGGCGGCGTCTACTACATGAAGAACAAGGACGACTCCGGTCCCGCCCCCGCCGAGGGCAAGCCGGGCCGTCCCGCCGCCGCGCAGAAGCCGCAGCCCCCGCAGGCCCAGCTCCCGCCCGACCGCGTGCTGCGCCGCTTCCCCGGCAAGCCCACCAAGGTGCTCGGCCGCGTCAACGACCGCTTCTCGGGCCTGTCCTACCCGCGCCTCGGCCCGCCCTGGCAGGTGCCGACCAAGAAGAACAAGCTGGGCACCCAGGGCTGGTCCGGCCAGCAGGTCCTGGTCACCGAGCGGCGCGCGGGGCAGCCCTGGTACGGGCAGCTGCTGACCGGCTCGCTGATCCCGACGTTGCAGAGCGCCTACGAGGGGCCGCAGAGCCTGAAGAACGTCGCGGGCCTCGCCGCGAAGGGGCTGGAGGACAACTACTACTCCTTCCCGCACCGGAGCGCGCCGCTGGCGTCGCAGCCGCTGAACGTGGGCGGGCGCAAGGGCTGGCTGGTCGCGTCCTACTTCACCTACAAGCGGGCGGGCGTGCGGGCCACCGGCGAGGTCGTCGCGACGGCCGTGATCGACACGGGCAAGCCGGTCCCGGCGGTGGTGTTCGTCTCGATGCCCAACACGCACCGCAAGATGTGGTCGGACATCAACCAGTTCTTCGGGCAGTTGCGCGTCGCGTCCTGACGGGCCTGGCCCTGGGAAGCGAATCCCGTTCTAATAAGCTGTGACTTACTCCCCGAGGAGAGGTGCGGTCATGGCGATCGGGTTGACCGAGGAGCACGAGGCGCTGGCGGCGTCGGTGCGCGGGTTCGCGGCGCGGCACATCACGCCGCAGCAGGTCAGGGCCGGTTTGGGGGACGAGGGGCGGCCTGAATACTGGGCCGCGCTCGCCGGGCAAGGGCTGCTCGGGCTGCACCTCGCCGAGGAGCACGGCGGCCAGGGCTACGGGCTGCTGGAGCAGGCCGTAGCCCTGGAGGAGCTGGGGCGCTGTCCCGTCCCCGGTCCGTACACGCCGACGGTCCTCGCTGCCGCCGTCGTCGCGGCGGGCGGCACCGGCAAGGCCCGTGCCGAGATCCTGCCCGCGCTGTCCGACGGGTCGCGGACCGCCGCGATCGGCCTCGTCCCGGACGGGCCCGTGCTCGGCGCGGCGGAGGCCGACGTCCTCGTGCTGCCCCTGGGCGACGGGCGCTGGGCGATCGTCGAGGACGCCGAGGTCACGCCGCTGGAGTCGCTGGACCTGACGCGCTCGGTCGGTGCCGTCGTCGCGCCCGGGGACGTGCCGGAGGAACGGCTCGTCACCGGCGTGGACGTGCGCGCGCTCGCGGTCGTGCTGCTGGGCGCCGAAGCCTGCGGCGTCGCCGGGCGCGCCCTGGACGACGCGGTCGCCTACGCCAAGACCCGCGAGCAGTTCGGGCGTCCCATCGGCCAGTTCCAGGGCGTCAAGCACAAGTGCGCCCGCATGCTCATCGCGCTCGAACGTGCCCGCGCCGCCGTCTGGGACGCCGTCCGCGCACTTGAGGAGCCCGATCAGCAGCGCGCCTACGCGCTCGGCGTCGCCGCCGCGCTCGCGGGCGACGCGGCCGTCCAGTGCGCCGAGGGCAACATCCAGGTCCACGGCGGCATCGGCTACACCTACGAGCACGACGCCCACCTGCTCTACCGCCGCGCCCTGTCGCTCCGCGCGCTGATCGGCCGCGCCGCGCAGGCGCGCGCCGAGGTCGCGGCGCTGGCCGTCGAGGGCGTGCGGCGGCCCATGAGCATCGAGCTGCCGGACGAGGTCGAGCCGCTGCGCGAGCGGGTCCGCGCGCAGGTCGCCGAGCTGGCCGCCCTGGAGCCGGTCGAGCAGCGCGCGGCGATGGCCGAGGGCGGCTGGGTCGTGCCGCACCTGCCGAAGCCGTGGGGGCGCGACGCCGCGCCGTTCGAGCAGATCGTGATCCAGCAGGAGCTGAAGGCCGCCGGGGTGCGGCCGGTGCCGCTGATGATCGCGGCGTGGGCGGTGCCGTCGATCGTCCAGTACGGCACCCCCGAGCAGCAGGAACGGTTCCTGCCGCCGACGTTGCGCGGCGAGATCGTCTGGTGCCAGCTGTTCTCCGAGCCGGGCGCGGGCTCGGACCTGGCGGGCCTGGCCACCCGCGCCGAGCGCGTCGAGGGCGGCTGGGAGATCACTGGGCAGAAGATCTGGACGTCGCTGGCCCGCGAGGCGCAGTGGGGCATCTGCGTCGCCCGCACCGATCCCGATCGGCCCAAGCACGACGGCATCACCTACTTCCTGGTGGACATGGCCTCGCTCGGCGTCGAGGTCCGGCCGCTGCGCGAGTGCACCGGCGACGCGGTGTTCAACGAGGTGTTCCTCGACGGTGTGTTCGTGCCCGACGAGCTGGTGGTCGGCCCGGTGAACGAGGGCTGGCGGGTGGCCCGCAATACCCTCGCCAACGAGCGGGTCGGGCTGACCAGCTCGTTCCAGCTCGGCGGCGACCTGCCAAAACTGGTGCGCCTGGCGACCGAGCTGGGGCTCGCCGACGATCCGGTGGTGCGTGCCGAGCTGGGCCGCCTGGCCTGCGACGAGCACGCGTTCGCCCTGCTGGGGCTGCGCGCCACGCTCAAGCAGCTCTCGGGCACCGACCCGGGCGCGACCGCCAACGTGCGCAAGCTGGTCGCGATGGAGCACGGCCAGCAGGTCACCGAGTACGGGTTCACGCTGCTGGGCGATGAGGGCGTGCTGACCGGCGGCTGGAAGTCGGACCTGCGCCGCAGGTGGACGCGCTACCTGCTGGCCTCGCGCGCGATGTCGATCGGCGGCGGCACCACCGAGGTCAACCTGAACGTGATCGGGGAGCGGATTCTCGGTTTGCCGCGCGATCCCGTAACATGAAACTCCTTCACATCAGTTCGGGGGAGTTCGGGTGGACCTGCGCGGCAAGATCGTCCTGATCACGGGCGCGTCCTCGGGCATCGGCGCGGCCGCGGCCCGCGAGTTCGTGCGGGCGGGCGCGGACGTCGCGCTGGTCGCGCGCAACGCCGCCCGGCTGAACGAGCTGGCCAAGGAGCTGGACGGCGCGGCGCACGTGTTCCCCGCCGATCTCGGCGACCCGGACGAGGTCGTGGCCCTGGCCGCCGAGGTGAAGGCGCGGCTCGGCGTGCCCGACGTGATCGTCAACAACGCGGGCGCGGGCCGCTGGTTGTTCGTGGACGAGTCCACCCCGCACGACTTCCGCGCCATGGCCGCCGTCCCCTACCTGGCGGCGGGCTACGTGACCTGCGCGTTCGCCGCCGACATGGTGCGGCGCGGCAGCGGCCGGATCGTCGTGGTCAACTCCCCGGTCTCCCGCGCGACCTGGCCGGGCGCGTTCGGCTACGCCGCCGCCCGCTGGGGCCTGCGCGGCCTGGTCAACGCGCTGCGCGCCGACCTGCGCGGCACCGGCGTGGGCGTCACCGAGGTGATGCCCGGCAAGGTCTCCAGCGACTACTTCGCCAACAACCCCGGCTCGGAGGAGCGCGTCCCGGCGGTCTCGGCGATCGTCCCGACCGTCACCCCCGAGCAGGTCGCCCGCGCCCTGGTCGCCGCCACCGCGCGGGACCGCCGCCGCGTGCTGCTGCCGCTGATGTTGCGGGCCGTCGCCGCGCAGGCGTGGCTGGCCCCGCGCCTGACGGACTGGCTGATGGGCGCGACGGGGGCCAAGCGCCGCTAAAGGTGGCGATTTCCCAGAGACCAGGCGGTCGTGGGCGCGGGGGGCGTCCGCGGCCGCCTTCCCTTTCCGTGGCATTCGCGGCACAACGGTCCGATACCCTCGGGCCCCTGATGACCAGGCGTTCGCGGCACCTGCCGGCCGCTCTCACCGGGCTGGGGCTCGGGCTGCTGGCCCTGGGGCCCGCGCTCGCGCCCGGGTTCGTGCTGTCGTACGACATGGTGTTCGTGCCGGAGCCGGTGTTCAACGCCCTGACGTTCGGGCTGACCGGGACCGTGCCCCGGCACGTGCCGAGCGACGCGTTCGTGGCGGCCCTGTCGCTGGTGCTGCCGGGCGGGTGGGCGCAGAAGGCGATCCTGCTGGCGATCTTCGTGATGGCGTGCGTGTCGGCGGCGTCGCTGGTGCCCTCGGAGCGGCTGCTCCCGCGCCTGGCCGCCGGGGTCTGCTACGCCTGGAACCCCTTCGTCGCCGAGCGCCTGCTGCTGGGGCAGTGGGCGTTGCTGCTGGGGTACGCGGCGCTGCCCTGGGTGGTGGCCGCCGCAGTGTCGGCGGGGGAGCCGGGGGGCGGGAAACGCCTGGTCAGGGCGTTGATTCCTGCGGCCATCGGCGGGTTCGCGGCGCTGGCGGTCTCCGGGCTGGCGGCGCTGGCGGCGGCGCTCGCCGGGGCCGGACGGCGACGGGCCACGCCGCGTGTGGTCGCGGCGGGCGTCGCGCTGAGCCTGCCGTGGCTGGCGCCGGGCCTGCTGCGGTCCGCCGGGATTCCGGGCGACGTGTCGGGAGTGGACGCCTTCGCCGCCCGCGCCGACACCCCCTTCGGGACGCTCGGCAGCCTGCTGGCGCTGGGCGGCGTCTGGAACGGCGAGGCCGTGCCCGCCGGGTACGGAACGCCCGTCCTGGCCGTCGCGTGGCTGATCGTGGTCCTGGTGGCCCTGGTCGCGTACGCGAAGTACTGCCGGACGCCGTGGGCGCACGGCGCGGCGGTCGCGGCGGCCGTCGGGTTCGTGGTCGCGGCGCTCGGAGCCGTCGCGAGCCCGATGCTCGAAAGCGCGATCCGCCTGTGGTCGTGCCTGGCGCTCCTGCGCGACGGGCAGCAGTTCGTCGCGCCGCTCGCCGTGGTGGTCGCGGTGGGCCTGGGCGTGGCGGCCGACCGGGCGTGCGAGGCGCGGCTCCCGGTGGCGGCCCTCGGCGCGGCGCTGGTCCCGGTGCTGGTGCTGCCGTCGCTGGCCATGGGCGGGGCGGGACGGCTGCGCGCGGTGGACTACCCGGACGACTGGGCCCGCGCCAAGCAGATCATCGAGGCCGACCGGGCGGCGGGCGACGTCCTGCTGCTGCCCTGGGCCTACCACCGCTCCTACCCGTGGAACCACGGCCGCCGGGTCCTGGACCCGCTGCCCCGCTACCTGGACCGCCGCGTGATCGCCAACGACGCCGTCACGGTGGGCGTCCCCGGGCGGGCCGTGACGGTCGCGGCCGAGGACCCCCGCGCGCGGCGGCTCGATCCCCTGATCAAGGCGAGTGGCCCGCTCACCGGGGACCTGCGCGGCGCGGGCGTCGGCTACGTCCTGGTGGACGAGCCGGAGACCGCGAGCGCCTGGAGCGCGCGGCTGCCCGGCGTCCGGGAGGTCCTGCGGGGCCCCGATGTTGTGCTCTACCGCGTCCCCGGCGCGGTCCCGGTCGCCGAGCGCACGGTGCCCGTCCCGCCCGTCGTGCTGGCCTGGCTCGTCGCCGGACTGGTCGTTTTCTGGTCATTCCTCGCCCCAGGCACTAATCTGGGCACCCCGCACCCCCTCCGTCCCCTCAGCCGAAGGACCCGCTGATGCGCATTGCCGTCTCCGCCCTGATCGGCGTCCTGCTCGCCGGGGGCACCGCGTTCGGCGCGGTGCAGCTCGCGAACGCCTCCCAGAAGGACCCCGTCATCAAGCCGCTGTACAACTACGGCTCCCGCTGACGCCTTGGCCGGGGCAGCGCCGGGCACGGCGGGCGCCGTCGCGCTGGAGGTCGTCGTGCCCGCCTACAACGAGGCCGCGCGGCTTCCGGCGGGGCTGACGCTGCTCGGCGGCGGGCTGGCCGGGCTGCCGGTGCGCGCCGGGATCATCGTGGTGGACAACGCCAGCACCGACGCCACCGCCGACCTCGCCCGCGCCTGGTCCGGGCCCGTCCCGGTGCGCGTGCTGCACTGCGCCGAGCGCGGCAAGGGCGCGGCGGTCCGCACCGGGCTGCTGGCGACCCGCGCCCCCTATGTGGGGTTCTGCGACGCCGACATGGCCACCGGCCTGGAGGCCCTGGACCGCGCGCTGGCGCTGCTGACCAGCGGGCATCCCGTCGTCGTCGGCTCGCGCCGCCATGCCGCCTCCGACGTGCAGGGCTACGGGCAACCGCTGCGGCGGCTGGGCGCGATCACCTTCAACCGGCTGGTCCGCGACCTGGCCGGGGGGATCTCCGACACCCAGTGCGGCTTCAAGTTCTTCGCGGGCGACCTGGCCCGCGCGGCGGCGGCCGACCTGCGCACCGCCGGGTTCGCCTTCGACGTCGAACTGCTCATGCACTGCGCGCGGCGGGGCGCGCCGGTCACCGACATCCCGGTGGTGTGGCAGGACCGGCCCGGCAGCACCTTCTCCATCCGGCGGCATTCCCTGGCCGTCCTGGGGGAGGTGGCCCGGGTCCGCGCGCTGGCGGCCCGCCGCCCGGCCCCGGCTCCCGCGCCCGCCCTGACTCCCGACACGGCGCTGCCCTCGGCGTCCGCGGCCGGTCCCGGATGAGCCCGGCGACCCCCCTGCCCACCCGCGCGGACGCCTTCGCCATCGACGACGTCGCCGGGCTGCGCATCGCGATCGTCAACTGGCGCGACCCCTGGCACCCGGCGGCGGGCGGGGCCGAACGCTACGCCTGGGAGCTGGCCCGCAGCCTCACCGAGCGCGGCGCGCGGGTCGTCTTCCTCACCAGCCGCGCCCCCGGCCAGGAGCGGCGTTCCCGCGTGGACGGCGTCGACGTGGTGCGCCTCGGCGGCACCTTCACGCTGTACCCGCTGGCGCTGGCCTGGACGCTGGGGCACCGCCGCTCCTTCGACGCCGTGATCGACTGCCAGAACGGCATCCCGTTCTTCACGCCCTGGGTGCTGCCCCGCCGCGTCCCGGTGTTGTGTGTGGTCCACCACGTGCACGACGGGCAGTTCGGCCTGTACTTCCCGGCCTGGCTGGCGTGGATCGGCCGCGTCCTGGAGGGGCCGGTGAGCCGCGTCACCTACCGGCGGCACGCGTTCGTGGTGGTGTCGCCCTCGACGCGGCGGGCCGTCCGCGAGCGCCTGGGCTGGACCGGTCCGGCCTACCTGGTGCCCAACGGGGCCGACGCGCCCCCGGCGACGGCGGTCCCCGCGCCGTCCTCGCCGGGCGACCCAACGCTGGTGTGCGTCACCCGGCTCGTCCCGCACAAGCGCCTGTCCCGCCTGCTCGACCTGGCCGGACGGCTCACCGAGGAGCGGCCCGGCCTGCGCCTGGACATCGTCGGCGACGGCCCCGAGGCCGCCGAGCTGGCCGACGCCGTCCGCGACCGGGGGCTCGGCGGCGTCGTCACCCTGCACGGCTACGTCTCCCAGGAGATCAAGGCGGCCCTGGTCGCCCGCGCCGACCTGCACCTCAGCACCTCGCAGGGCGAGGGCTGGGGGCTCAGCGTGGTCGAGGCGGCGGCGCTGGGCGTGCCGACCGTCGCCTACGACGTGGACGGCCTGCGCGACGCGGTCCGCGACGGGACCACCGGCTGGCTGGCCGACCCGGACGAGGACCTCGCCGACGTCGTCGAGCGCGCCCTGAAGGAGCTGGCCGATCCCGGCCGCCGCGCCGAGGTCGCCGCCGCCTGCCGCGACTGGGCCGGGGAGTTCGACTGGACCCGCACCGCCGACCGGATGACGCGGCTGCTGGCCGCCGCCGTCCGGGCCCGGTCCGCGGGCACCGGCGATGACCGGGCACACGTGGTGCACCGGTACGGTGACGAGCACCCGCTGGTGGTGGAGGGCCCGGCCCGGGACGCGCTGCTCGCCGACGCGGGCGCGGTGCGCTCGGCCCGCCCGGCGACGCCGCTGGAACGCCTGCTCGGCAGGCCGGTGGCGGGCGCGGGGTCCTGACCGGCGGCGGAACCGGCGGGGACCGGCGGGACTGGTCGGAACGGGGGCACGCGCGCGGCGCGGCGGAAAGGGAAGCGAGCATGGCCGTCGGAGAGGTGAACCCGTCTTCGGCCGCCGTGCCCGGACACCACCGGCCCACCGCCGAGCCTCACGGCGCCGCCTTCGGCCCCGGCCCGGCGGACGGCAGGATGGGCGGCGCGAACGGCGGCCCCCCGGCCGACCCCGCCGGGGACGTGCGCTTCCGCGAGCGGACGCGGGCGCTGGTGTGCTGCCTGGCGCTGGCGGCGCTGGCGTTCGCCACCCGGCCCGGCGCGATCCTCGCCGACACCAAGATCGACATGGCGGTGCAGCCGGGCGGCTTCCTCGGCCGCGCCCTGCACCTGTGGGACCCCGAGCAGTTCGGCCAGCTCCAGAACCAGGCCGTCGGCTACCTGTTCCCGATGGGCCCTTTCCACCTGCTCGGCGACCTCGCCGGGCTGCCCGCGTGGATCACCCAGCGGTTGTGGCTGACGGCGCTGATGTGCCTGGCGTTCCTCGGCGCGCGGCGGCTGGCCGCGCGGCTGGGCGTCGGCGGCCCCACCAGCCGCCTGGTCGGGGCGATGGCCTACACCCTGGCCCCGGGCGGCCTGGCGACCCTCGGGCAGATCTCCTCGGAGTACCTGCCGGTCGCGATGTTGCCGTGGATCGTGCTGCCGCTGGTCACCGCCGTCGAGGGCGGCGGGCGGGCGCGCGCGGCGGCCCGCTCGGGCATCGCGATCGCGCTGTGCGGCGGCATCAACGCCACCGCCACCATCGCGGTGCTGACCGTGCCGGTGTTGTACGTGCTGACCCGGCCGCGCGCCGCCCCCCGCGTCCGCACGCTGGCTTGGTGGTCGGGCGCGGCGGGCCTCGCGACGCTCTGGTGGCTGGTCCCGCTGCTGCTCACCGGCACCTACGGCTTCTCCTGGCTGACCTACACCGAGAAGGCCGACACCACCACCGGCCCCACCGGGCTGGTCAACACGCTGCGCGGCGCGGAACGCTGGGTCAACTACCTCAACGTGGACGGCCAGGCGTGGTGGCCGGTCGGGCACGCGTTGTCGGTGTCGCCGGTCCCGATGGTGTGCACCGGCGTGGTGGCGGCGCTCGGGGTGGCCGGGCTGCTGCGGCGGTTGTTGCCCGAACGCTCGTTCCTGCTGCTGACGCTGCTGGCCGGCCTGGTGATCATCTCGGCCGGGCACCTCAGCGACGTGCCGGGCCTGTTCTCCGGGCAGGTCCGCGAGCTGCTGGACGGCGCGCTGGCCCCGCTGCGCAACGTGCACAAGTTCGACGCCGTCGTGCGGCTGCCCCTGGCGTTCGGCCTCGCGCACCTGCTCACCAGCGTGCAGGCCGGAGCGCCGGTCCGGCACGGCCCGGCCGGACCGTCCCGGCCGCGCCGGGCGCTGCTGGTCCCGGCCGCCACGCTGCTGGGCCTGGGCGGCATCGCGGGCACGGCCGCCTCGAACGGGCTGACCGGGCCGGGCGTGTTCCAGGAGGTTCCCAGCTACTGGCGGGACGCCGCGTCCTGGCTCAACGCCCGCGCCGGGCAGCAGGGCGTGCTGGCCCTGCCGGGCGCGGCGTTCGGCGAGTACACCTGGGGACGGCCGATGGACGACATCGTGCAACCCCTGCTGTCGGTGCGATGGGGCGTGCGGCAGCTCGTCCCGGCCGGGTCGCCCGGCTACACGCGCGCGCTGGACGCCATCGACCAGCAGGTGCGCTCGGGCACCGCGTCGCCCGGCATGTCCGCGTTCCTGGGCCGGATGGGCGTGCGGTACCTGCTGGTCCGCAACGATCTGCGGCGTGAGACGTTGCGCGGGGCCTGGCCCGCCCGGCTGCACCAGGCGTTGGGCTCCTCGCCGGGGTTGCGGCGCGTCGCCGTGTTCGGCGGGCCGGTCGGCGGCGACCTCACCGACGACGCCGTGTCGGGCCTGGACCAGCCGTCCCCGGCGCTGGAGATCTACGAGGTCGCGGGCGCCGACGACGTGGTGGACATGGCCGACGCGACCAGTCCCGTCCGCGTCTACGGCGGCCCGGAATCGCTGCTGTCCATGGCCGACGGCAAGGCGCTGCCGCGCGGGCCCGTCCTGCTCAACGACGACTCGCCCGAGCTGGGCGGCGCGCCGGTGGTGTCGGACTCGACCCGCCTGCTGCGCCGCAACTTCGGCGAGCTGCACCAGACCTCGCCGACGCTGGCCGACGCCGACCGCGCCAAGGCCGCCGACGTGCTGGACGAGGGCTGGGAGAAGTACACGACCAGCGCGACCTACGGCGGCGGGGTCCGCAACGTCACGGCGTCGTCGTCGGCGGCGGGCGCGGACGCGATCCCGCAGGCCCGCCAGACCGCCGCGACGCCCTACGCGGCGCTGGACGGCAACCGGTTCACCGCCTGGGAGACCGGCGGTTGGACCGGGCCGGTGGGGCAGTGGTTGAAGGTCGACTTCGACCGGCCGCGCGAGTTGTCGCGGTTGTCGGCGTCGTTCGTGAAGAACGAGAAGGTCGGGCCGCCGATCGCCCGCGTGGCGGTGGAGACCGAGGCCGGGACCGTGGCGCAGGCGGTCCGGCCCGACGCCGCCGCACAGGAGTTGCGGGTGCCGTCGGGAGAGACGCGCTGGGTGCGGGTGCGCATCCTGGGGCTCACCAAGGAGCCGCCGGTGATCGCCTGGGCGCGCGCCGGGATCGCCGAGCTGTCCATCGACGGCGTGAAGCCCGCCCGCACCTTCACGCTGCCTACTCCCAAGACCGCCAAGGACGCCGCCTACGTCATGAGCCGCGCGTCCGGCACCGCGTCCGACTGCATGAAGGGCGCGCGCCGCTGGGTCTGCGCCCCCTCCCTGGGCTCGGCCGACGAGGAGGGCGACGGCCTCGACCGCACCTTCACCGCCAAGGCGGCCCGGAACGTCCCGCTGACCGGCACCGCCGTGCTCACCGACCCCGCCCTCATCGAGCGCTACACCACCTTCGGCAACACCACCCGCGTCGCCGCCGGATCGACGATCACCGAGCACCCGGCGGCGCAGGCGCGCTCGGGCTTCGACGGCGACCCCGAGACCACCTGGATCGCCGCCGAGTCCGACCTCACCCCCACCTACACCGTCGCGTGGCGGGGCCGCGTCCGGGTCGGCACGATCACCCTGCGGCAACCGCCCGGCGCGGGCGGCTCGACGCAGGTCATGGTCGAGGGCGAGCAGGGCCAGACCCGCGAGGGACGGCCCGACGCCAAGGGCCGCCTCTCCTTCGCCCCCATGAACACCGACCGGCTCACCGTCACCTTCCGCCGCGACGGCCGGTTGCAGCCGGTGCAGCTCACCGACCTGGTCATCCCGGGCGTGCGGCCGCTGCCGAACCTGCGCGACTTCCCGCTGCGGCTCAAGTGCGGGTTCGGGCCCCAGGTGAAGCTGGGCGGGGCCACCGTCCCCACGCGCGCCGTCGGGACCGTCGGCGACGTGCTGGAAGGGAAGCCGCTGCGGTTCGCCGCCTGCGGGCGGGGCGTGAACCTGCGGGAGGGCGCGAACCGGCTGGCGTCGGCGGCGTTCGACCCGTTCCGGATCGAGACGGCCGTGGTCGGCCGCGCCGCGACCGGCGGGCGGCCACAGCAGGCCGTGCGGGTCACCGAGTGGTCGTCGGGGTCGCGCAAGGTCGAGGTGGAGGCCGAGCGCCGGTCGTTCCTCACCGTCAACGAGAACTACAACCCGGGCTGGAAGGCGCGGGTGGGCGGGACGGCGCTGGAGCCGGTCCGGCTGGACGGCTGGAAGCAGGGCTGGATCGTCCCGGCCGGGACGAACGGCACCGTCGAGCTGGCCTACGGGCCCGACCGCGCGCAGCGGATCGCGGTGGTGGCCGGGCTGAACCTGCTGCTGGTGCTGCTGCTGGTGGCCTGCCTGCGCGGGCCCGGTGGTGGCCAACGTCGGCCACTTCCGGCCGGTACCGGGTGGCCGGTGTGGGCGGCGCTGGGCCTGGCGGTGCTGCTGGGGTTGTGGGTGGCCGGTCCGGTCGGCGGGGCGGTGACGGCCGTGGTCGCGGGGGTGACGGCGTGGGCTCGTACCCGTACGTCCCGGTTCGCGCGGGCGGTGGCCTCGCCCTGGCCGGTGGCCGCGTTTGCGCTGGTGGGCACGTTGTGCCTGGCCGTCGGCATCCGGTTCGGGCTGGTGGACAACCCCGCCGCGCCCTCAGGTCTGGTCGGGGACGTGGTCCCGCAACTGCTGGGGGCGGCCGTCGTCGCGCGGCTGGCGATCGAGCTGTGGCGGCCCCGGCCGCGCGCCGCCGCCGAGCCGATCGTGATCAGCTGGCGCGCCCCAGGCGACGCGCCAGCAGCTGGAACGGCTTCTCCACCAGGTAGTAACCCGCCGTCGCCGCTGCGATGGTCGCCGCCAGGAGCAGGGGCAGATCCGTCGCCACCGAGCCCCGGCCCATCCGGTCGCTCTCCTCGAACCAGACGACGATGATCAGCATCTGCCACAGGAACAACCCGTAGGAGATGCGGCCGAGGAACCGCATCACCGGATTGCCCAGCAGCGTGCGGACCATGTCGCCCGTGCCGCCGCCCATGCCGCCGCCCGCGCGCACCGGGGCGAGCGCGGCGGGCGCGACGAACGCCAGCGCGCACAACCCGTTCACCAGCAGGTGGAACTGCGACGGCCAGAACTGCGGCTGCTCGCCCAGGAACAGCGGCCCGGTCGCGGGCGTCGCCGCGACCACCAGCAGCAGCCCGGCGGCGGCCCAGCACGCGCCCCACGAGTCGGCGACGCGGCGGCACAGCGCGGCGGCCGGGCCCCGCTCGTCCACGCGCGCCCAGACCGTCAGCACGGCGAGGGCCATGCCGAGCGCGAACCAGGCGAAGTAGCGCGGCGGCCACACCCCGATCCGGCGGTGGTGCTCGGGCACGAACAGGACGACGGTGTAGAGGAAGGACACCGACGCGTAGCCGCCGAGCCCGTACAGCAGCCGCCGCGCCAGCGTCGCGGGGTCGGTCGCGCCCGTGCGGCGCGCGTACCAGGCCAGCAGCGCGGCGGTGAGCGGCAGCAGCACGTACCAGGCGGCCTCGACCGCCAGGCTCCAGATCTGCCCGATGTGGTGGGGGCCGAGGTCGCCGCTCCACCACGGGTCGGGCACGTAGGGATGGGTGAGCGTCGTGATCGCCGCCCACGACGCGGGATCGGCGAGGTGCTCGCGCGCGGCGACGGCGAAGAACACCGCGAGCATCGCCCAGTAGGCGGGCAGGATGCGCAGCGCGCGTTTCAGCAGGTAGGTGCCGGTGCGCGGGGCGGACCGGCCGGTCAGGACGGCTGCCGCCCACGGCCGGTACAGCAGCAGCCCCGACAACACGAAGAACACCGCGACGCCGACCTGGCCGCCGTTGTAGAGCCAGCCCGCGCCGTCCGGGGCCTTGATCGCGCCCGCGTTGGAGGCGACGTGGAAGACCAGCACGGCCAGCGCGGCGACCGCGCGCACGCCGTCCAGGGCGTCCTGGTGGCCCGAGACCTGCGGGACGGCGGACCGGGTCGTGGTGGGCGCGGGGCTGTGCACGTGATCAGTCCTTCGCGGGGTTCTTGCGCAACACCAGCGTCAGGTTCCAGGTGACGAACTCGCGCAGCACCGGGACGCGCACGATGCCCGCCGCCCAACGCGGCAGGTAGCGGGGGAACGCCGCCAGCACCGTCACGTCGGGCCGCCGCCGCGCCCAGGCGAGGGCGGCGGCCACCGAGACCGGGTGCAGGCTCCGGCGGTAGCGGTTCTTGGGCGGGTGGCCGTTCCGCCGCTGGTAGCGGCGCGCGGCGCGCTCGCCGCCCAGGTAGTGCCACGGCGAGGTCTCGTGGCCGCCCCACGGCGACAACCAGTTGGTGAACGACAGGTAGACCACGCCGCCGGGACGGGTCACCCGCACCATCTCGTCGGCCATGCGCCAGGGGTCGGCGACGTGTTCCAGCACGTTGGAGGAGAAGCAGACGTCCACCGAGCCGGTGCGGAACGGCAGGGCCGTCGCGCTCGCCACCAGGTCGTCGTCGCCGGGCTTGCGGTGTGCGGTCAGCTCGGCGAGGTCGTGGTCGACGCCCGAGCAGCGGGCCCCGGCCGCCCGCAGCGCCGCCGCGGTGAAGCCCGCGCCGGTGCCGACGTCGATCACGACCGCGCCGTCCAGGTCGGCGTGGGCGGACAGCTGGGCGACGGCGTCGCGGGCCATCAGGCCGTAGAAGTACTCGGGATCGGTGCGCTCCCGCCGGAACGCGGCGAACAGCCGGACCGAGCGGGCCAGCGTCGCGCGGTGCCGGGGGACCGCCCGGGAGGCCGGGGACATGATCACCTCGCGGGGACGGGTGAGGCGTGCGGGGGCGACGTGCGTGGGTGACGTGCATGGGTGACGAACGGGGTGAAACGTACGCCGGAGCCTACCTGCTGGTAGGCGGCGGGCGGCTACCTCCCGGCGGGCCGAGTATGGGCAGGCCGCGGGGCTCGCCGGACGGCACGTCAGGGCCGCCGCCGTGCACCACCCGGCGCGGCAGCAGCGGCGACAGCAGGGCCGCCAGCGTGAACGCCGCCGCGCTGAACAACAACGTCCGCGCCCCCGCCGCGGTGAACGCCGCCGGTCCCGTGCCCGGCCCGCGCGTCCCGAAGAAGATCACCCCGGCGAGCGCGACGCCCATCGCGTTGCCGAGCTGGATCACCGAGTTGAGCACCCCCGACGCCGCGCCCGCGTCGCCGCGCGGCAGGTCGCTCAGCACCAGGTTGGACAGGATCGGGATGGTGAGGCCCATGCCGATCCCGGCCGCGACCATCCACGGCACCAGGTCGGCGGCGGCGAGACCGGGGCCGTGCCGGGCGGCCGACCAGGAGAGCCCGGCGGTCCCGACGGCCATGAGCGGGGTGCCGACGCCGACCAGCAGGCGGGCGCGGGCCGGGCCGTAGCGGTTGGTGAGCTGCGCGGTGCACGCGACGCCCAGCGGCCAGGCCAGGCCGACGAACGCCACGTGCAGCGGCGTCCAGCCCAGCCCGAACTGGAGCATCCAGGTCAGCATGATGAAGTAGGCCGAGACGCCGCAGAACAGCACGAACAGCAGCGCGGACCCGGCGGCGAAGGGGCGCTGCCGCCACAACCGGGTCGGCACCAGCGGGTCGCGCCCGGCGCGCTCGCGGCGGCGCTGGTGCCAGGCGAACAGCGCGAGCACCGGCCCGGCGGCGGCGAGCGCCGCGCCCGTCCAGGCGGGCCAGCCCAGCTCGCGGCCCTGCACCAGCGGGACGGCGACCAGCAGCGCGGCGAGCGTGACCAGCCCGGCCCCGGCCGGGTCCAGCCGGGGCGGCCGGGCGGCGCGGGACTCGCGCATCCACCGCCACGCGCCCGCGAAGGCGAGCAGGCCGACCGGCAGGTTCACCAGGAACACCAGCCGCCAGCCGAGGCCGCCGCCCGCCCCGGTGAGCAGCCCGCCGAGCACCGGGCCGCCGACCTGGCCCGCGCCGAGCACCAGCCCGTACAGGCTGATCGCGGTGGTGCGCTCGCGGCCGGGCCGGAACTCGGTCGCGATGATCGACATGACCTGCGGGACCATCACGCCGCCGCACGCGCCCTGGAGCACCCGGGCGGCGATGAGCGCGCCCGGCGACCCGGCCGCCGCCGCCAGCACGGAGGTCGCGGTGAACCCGGCGACGCCGAGCAGGAAGACGCGGCGGTGGCCGTGGATGTCGCCGAGCCGGCCGCCGGTGACCAGCAGGAGCGCGAACGCGAGGGTGTACCCGGCGGTGAACCACTGCCCGGCGGCGTAGGAGGCGTGCAGGTCGTCCTGGATGGCGCGCAGGGCCACGGTCACGATCGTCACGTCCACCAGGTCCATGAACGTCGCCAGCAGCGCCGCCGCGAGCGCGGGCCACCGGCGGTCCGGCACGCGGGCGCGCAGGGTCATGGGGGCCTTCCGGGACGCCGGGCGGGTGGAGGAACGGGGTGATCCGGGTCATGTAGGGTAACGCGGGCATACGCGAAAGCGACCCGGCAGGCCGGGTGAGACGGCAGTCTGGGGAGATGGACATGCGGCGACCGCTCAGCCTCATCCTGATCGCCCTGGGGGCGTTCTGCCTCACCCTCGCGCCGCTGGTCAAGCTGTATGTGGCGGACAAGACGGTCGTCGCGCCGCTGAACCGCTACCAGCGCACCCAGCTGGAGGCGCAGGACGCGCTGTACTTCGACATGGCGAAGCTGAAGACGCGCAAGGGCGTCACGCTGGTCGCCGACAACACGGTGCGCGGCGACGTCCGGGCCAACAACGGCAACGACAGGATCGCGGTCTGGGACTCCTCGACCAACATCTACGACAAGACCGCGCCCGACAAGCAGATCGACATCCAGTCGTACCGGATCGCCTTCGACCGCAAGACCTCCGAGCTGACCAACTGCTGCGGCACGCACGTCGGCGGCGACGGCTCGGTGAAGATGGCGGGGTACGGGCTGCTGTACCCGCTGGCGCACGTCGAGAAGCGCGACTACCCGTTCTTCGACATGTCCACGCGGCAGCAGGTGCCCATGCGGTTCAGCGGCGAGGAGGAGATCGCCGGGATCGACGCCTACCGCTTCGTGCAGCAGGTGCCGCCGAGCAAGACCGGAAAGATCGACTTCAAGGTGCCCGGCGACCTGCTGGGCCTGGGCGAGAAGTCCGCCGCGCAGCAGGTGGACCGCTACTTCGAGGCGTCGATCACCCAGTGGGTGGACCCGCGCACCGGGGTGCCGGTCCGCATCGAGCAGAAGATCAACAGCTTCGTGCAGACGCCGGACGGGCGGGGCCGGCTGACGGTCGCGCAGGCGGACCTGAAGACCACGGCGGCGAGCCAGGCCGGCCTGGTGAAGCTGGCGAACGAGAACGCCCTCAAGATCGCGATGGTGCGGACCTACGTCCCGTACGGAGCGGTGGCCGTCGGCGTGCTGCTGCTGGCGCTGGGCGTGCTGGTGGGCTGGCTGGCGGCGAGCCGCCGCAAGGCGGAGAGCGACGCCGCGCCCGCGCCGAAGGCGCCGCGGCGGCCGGACGGGAAGTTCGGCGACGGCGCTCCGGCGGCGGCCGGGCAGGGCGGTCCGGCCGCGCCGGGCAAGCCCGCGAGCCCGCGCGGCCCGGACGGGAAGTTCGGCGGCCTCCCGGCGGCCCCGACCAAACCCGGCGTCCCCCCGCCCAGCGAGGACAAGCGCGTGGCCCCGACCGGACCGGCCAAGCCCGTGGCCCCGGCCGCGTCCGGCGGCGGCAAGCCCCCGGCGGGCGAGCAGGCCAAGCCCGCGCCCGGTGACAAGACGCCGCCGAAGGGACGCTCGGCCCCGCGCCGCCTCGGCCGCCGCTGACCGAACACAGGAAGGCCCCACAACCCGGTGCGGGGCCTTCCGCATTCCCTGATACGTGTTCTAGGCGGCATCGCTCAGTGCCGACCTGGCCCAACAATCCCTAACTAGAACCTGTTGCAGTTTTGCGGGCCGCACCCTAGGGTCGAGGCGTGCGGACACCAGTCACCGAACTATTCGGCATCGAGTATCCGATCTTCGCGTTCAGTCACTGCCGCGACGTGGTCGCCGCGGTGAGCCGCGCCGGCGGCATGGGCGTGCTCGGCGCGCTGTACTTCACCCCCGAAGAGCTCGAACTGGAGCTCAGGTGGATCGACGAGCACGTCGGCGGCAAGCCGTACGGCGTGGACGTGGTCATGCCCGCCAAGTACGAGGGCGCCGACCTCGGCGACGCCGACGAGCTGCTCGGCAAGCTCCAGGGGATGATCCCGGCCGAGCACCGGGAGTTCCTGGAGAACCTGCTGGCCGAGCACGGCGTGGAGCCGTCCACCGAGACCGCCAACCGGGCGCTGCTGGGCTGGACCGACCAGACCGCGCGCCCGCAGGTCGAGGTGGCGCTCAAGCACCCGATCGCGCTGCTGGCCAACGCGCTGGGCCCGCCGCCCGCCGACGTGGTCGAGCTGGCCCACCGGCACGGCGTGAAGGTGGCGGGCCTCGCCTCCACCGCCCGGCACGCGCGCAAGCAGGTGGACGTCGGCGTGGACATCATCGTCGCGCAAGGCACCGAGGCGGGCGGCCACACCGGCGAGGTGTCCACGATGGTGCTGATCCCCGAGGTGGTGGACGCGGTCGGGCCGGAGACCGTCGTGCTGGCGGCCGGCGGCATCGGGCGCGGGCGGCAGATGGCGGCGGGCATGGCACTGGGCGCCGACGGCGTCTGGACCGGCTCGATCTGGCTGACGGTCGACGAGGCCGACACCCCCGAGCGCGCCCTGCCCAAGCTGCTGAAGGCGACCTCGCGCGACACCGTGCGCTCGCGCGCGTGGACGGGCAAGCCCGCGCGGTTCCTCAAGACGGCGTGGACCGAGGCGTGGGAGAGCGAGAAGTCGCCCGGCTACCTGCCGATGCCGATGCAGTTCATGCTGGTGGCCGACGCGCTGCCGCGCATCGCGCGGTCCGGCGACGGCGAGCTGGTGACCTTCCCGGTCGGGCAGATCGTCGGGTCGATGAACCAGGTGAAGCCCGCCGCGCAGGTCGTCTACGACCTGATCGAGGAGTACGTGGAGGCGGTCGAGCGCCTCAACACGATCACTGAAGCGGACTAGCGGCGGCTCGGACGGCCCGCGAGCGGGGCCCCGCGCCAGGGGCCCCGCTCCCGGAGGTCGTCGCCCGCGTCAGAAGCGGGTCAGCCAGGACAGGACGCGGCCGAGCAGGTAGTACACGACGGCCGCGATGCTCCAGTTGATGTAGAGCTGCTGGTCGGGCTCGGGCCGGGTGAACACGTCGTGGAACGGCGTGGCGAGCCAGCTCCCGGCGTCCAGCGTGGCGTCCACCAGCGTGTTGGCGGGATTGGCGCCGCCCCAGGTCAGCAACATTCCCAGGACGAGGATCAGCGCGGCGGCCCAGCCGGCGGCCAGGAACATCATGCTGATCGGGTTGGGCCTGCTGCGCCGCCACCGGCGGGGCCGGCGCTCCACCACCGTCGGGCCCGGGGCGGGCGCGACCGGCGCGGGCGCGGCGGGCGCGACCTTCGTCTCGGTCGCCGCCGCGGTCGAGGCGCGGCGGCGGTTCCTCAAGATGTGCACGGCCATGGCCTGTCACTCCTCTGCTCCGCGTTCGCGCCCCGGGTATGCCGCGAGCCGATCACCGCAAACCCCGGCCCCTTTTCGGTCAGTCCTTAATGCGGGTCATGGTGGCCTTGTAACCGCCGCCGCCGGGGTAGACCCACCCGCCCGTCAGCGAGTCGCCGTCGGCGGCGAGGGTGCCCCGGAAGTAGGCGGGGGAGCCCTTCTCCATCCCCCAGATGGTGAGGGTGTCGCCCTCCAGCTCGTACACGTAGTCGAGGGTGTCGCCGTCGCCGCCGTAGTAGCGGGACTTGATGTCGGCGCTGGGCTCCTCGCTGCCGAACGTGCGCTCCCGGCCGATCACCTCCAGGCCCTTGATCCGGTGCCCGTCCTGCTCCAGATCGACGTCCTGGAGCAGGAAGAAGCCGCCCTCCATCCAGCGGTAGGTGATGGTCCCCTCGGCCCCGCCGGTGACCTTCCAGGTGCCGGTGATCCGGCCCAGGGCGCGCAGGGCGGTGTCGTTGGCGGCGGTCTCGTTCATGGCGTTTCCTCTCTCGATGCGGACACCCATGTGACTGCGCCGCGCCGGAAAAGGAATCGGTCCCCGGGAAAACTTCTCAGAGCCCGAATGCGGCCAGCAGCTCGGGCCCGAAGGTGGTGATCTCAGCGATCAGCCCGTCCTCGATCCGCAACACGTCCACGTTGACGGGCATGAACTCCGTCTCGCCGTCCCGCCGTAGGTAGTTGACCACGGCGGGCTGCCGGTTGGCCCACGTCGGCACCGAGCGCCACTCGCCCCACGCGCCGTCGCCGGACAGGACCGGTTCCCACATCGCGAGGATCGCGTCGCGGCCGAGGTAGGAGCGGGCGATGGGCGGCATCGTCTGCCGGGCGTCCTCGCGCAGCAGCGCCGCGAGGCCCGCCAGGTCGTTGCGCTCGCTGGCCTCCACGTACCGGCGCACGACGGCGCGCGCCTCGGCGTCGCCGTTCGCGGCCCAGTCCGAGCGCCGCTCCGGCAGGTGTTCGCGCAGAGTGGCCCGCGCCCGTTGCAGGGCGCTCTTGAGGGCGGGGACGGTCATCTCCAGCGCGCCCGCCGCGTCGTCGGCGGGCCAGCCGAGCACGTCGCGCAGGATGAGGACGGCCCGCTGCTTGGGCGGCAGGTGCTGCACGGCGGCGAGGAAGGCCAGCTCGACGGTCTCCTTGGCGATGGCGGCGGCGTCCGGCTCCTCGACCAGGTCGAGCACGCGGTCGGGGAAGGGCTCCAGCCAGGTGACCTCGGCCATGGGCGTGCCGGCGGCCACGACCTCGCGCCGGGCCGGGCCGTTCAGGGCGTCCAGGCAGGCGTTGGTGGCGATCTTGTAGAGCCAGGCGCGGAGCGGGGCGCGCCCCTCGAAGGTCTCGCGCCGCCGCCAGGCGCGCAGCAACGTCTCCTGCACCAGGTCCTCGGCGTCGGTGAACGAGCCGAGCATCCGGTAGCAGTGCACGCGCAACTCGTGCCGGTACCGCTCGGCCTGCTCCGCGAACGCCGTCCCGTCCACCATGCGGCGAGCCTAACGGCAGAGATCAACTCTTGACAGCGCGACCGCTTTTCCCCTGTAATGTGCACCGTGCTGTGGAGCGTTTCCCGCCAAGAGCAAGGGGCCGGCGGGATAGCGGCCGGCACCGTATTCGCTGGGGATGATGACGTGGCTATGACGTTCACGGGCACCGCCTGACCTAAGCGCGCCGTCCCCGCGCCCCGGCGGTAGCCGAAGCACCGCCCCCCCTTTTTTCTCCCGGTATGACCGCGCCCGCGCAGGGCCGCCGACGGCATCGCATCGCACGCCCTTCTTCTTTCTCTCACCGCGCCCCGCGCGGATCTCACCCATGCCTGGAGACCACACGTATGCCCAATGACTTCAACACGTCCATCATCGAGGAGTTCCGCGCCAACGACGGCCGGATGAGCGGCCCGTTCGAGGGGGCCCGCCTGCTGCTGCTGACCACGAAGGGCGCGCGCTCGGGCCGTCCCCACACCACCCCGCTCGGCTACCTGCCCGACGGTGACCGCGAGCTGGTCATCGCGTCGGCCGGGGGCTCGCCCCGCAACCCGGCCTGGTTCCACAACCTGCGCGCGAACCCGCGCGTGACCGTGGAGAACGGCGCGTTCATCTACGAGGCGGACGCGGTGGTGCTGGAGGGCGCCGAACGCGACGCGGCCTTCGCCCGCGCGGTAGAGGCCGAGCCGGGCTGGGCCGACTACCAGGCGGGCACGTCCCGGACGATCCCGGTGGTGGCGCTGGTCGCGGTCCCCGGCCCGCCGAACCTGGGCGGCCGCCCGATGGGCGACGGCCTGAAGGCGATCCACGACGGCTACCGGCACGAGCTGGGGATCATCCGCAAGGAGCTGGCCGCCGCGGGCCCGCGCCTGGGCGCGCAGCTGCGCGTCAACTGCCTGACGATGTGCCAGGGCCTGACGGTGCACCACCAGGCCGAGGACGGCGGCATCTTCCCGGCGGTGGCGAAGGCGCGCCCGGAGCTGGCCGAGGCGATGGCCCGGATGACCCGCGAGCACGAGGTCGTCGCGGCCCTGCTGGCGGAGATCCAGACCCTCGTCAAGGCGGAGGACACGCCCCCGGCGACCCTGCTGGCGGAGTTCGACCGCCTGACGACGGACCTGGAGGCGCACCTGACCTACGAGGAGGACCAACTGGTCCCCCTACTGAACGACCTGTTCAGCTGACGGCCGCGGGGTTGATCCCGAGGGAACTCCCTCGGGATCAATCGCCCTGCTGGACCCGGTCGATCCGGTCGATCGTGATCCGTTCGTCCTGGATGACGTACATCACGCGGTAAGGGCCGACGCGCAGTCGCCGGTACTCGCCCCAGGGGAACGACTCCGCCGGAAAGGGATCCTCGGCCAAGCGCTCTATGGCCTGGCCGATCTCCTTGATGCCGAGCTGGTCCCGCATGAACCGCCTGGCGGTGCGGATCGCCTCGGGCGACCACGTGATGGTCACTGGGCGCGGCCCAGCAGCAGTTCCATCGCCTCGTCATGGGACAGCTCGCCGGGCCGCCCGGCGGCTTCCCACTCCTGGTAAGCCTGCCCCGCCGCGTGCGCCTCGGCCTCGTCAAGGGCCTCGGGGGCGGCGGCCTTCTCCAGGGCGCGCAGGCGGCGCAGGTCGTGCAGCGGCACCACGGCGGCGGTCTCGCCGCCCAGGTGGATGACCTCGTACGGCTCGGTCGCCGCGTCCACGGAGGTCTGCTCGATCGGTTCGGCGCTCATGAGGGAAGGGTACCCGCGCGGGACGCGAGGTCACCTGCGTTACCCGGGGGTCACCTGCCCTTGAAGGCGGCGGGGCGCTTCTCCTTGAACGCCTTCGAGCCCTCCTTCGCGTCCTCCGAGCCGATGACCGGCCAGCCGATCTCGTCGGAGATCTTCAGGGCCTCCTCCTCGGCGAGGTGTTGCGTCTCGCGGTAGGTGCGCAGGATCGCCTGCACCGCCAGCGGGCCGCACTCGGCGATCTGGTCGGCCAGCTCGCGGGCCGCCGCCAGGGCCGTGCCCGGCGGGACCACCTTGTTGATCAGGCCCATCGCCAGCGCCTCCTGCGGGGACACCGAGCGGGCCGTCAGCAGGATGTCCATCGCGTTCGCGTAGCCGATCTGGCGGGGCAGGCGGATCGCGCAGCCGCCCATCGGGAACAGGCCCCGCTTCGCCTCGTACAGGCCGAGGGTCGCGTCCTCGGCGACCACGCGCAGGTCTGTGCCGACCAGCAGTTCCGTGCCGCCCGCCACCGCGTAACCCTCGATCGCGCAGATCAGCGGCTTGGTCGGCTGGCCCTCGCGCAGCAGGCCCTTCCAGTGGAAGTTCGGGATCTGCCGCATCCGCTCCTGCACCTCGGGGTCGGACGGGGGCGTGCCCATCGCCTTGAGGTCCGCGCCCGCGCAGAACTGGCCGTCGGCCCCGGTCAGGATCCCCACCCGCACCTCGGGCGTCTCCGACATGTACGCCCACGCCCCGGCCAGGCCGACGAGCATCGCCGAGCTGAGCGCGTTGCGGGCCTCCGGGCGGTTCATCGTCACGACGACGACGTGGCCGTCCCGCTCGACGGTGCAGTGCTCGGTGCTGATCGGCAACCGTTCGGCCATCGGTTCCTCCGGAGTGCGTGGGGTGAAACGAGAACCGATTCTAGTTGTGAGCGGGCTTTGCCGACAGGTCTTGCCCGACAAAACGAGAACGTGATCTACTTTCACCGCTGGGCACCCGGGTGTGACGGTGCTCACTGACCATGCGATCACCGAGGGGAGATCCGATGGGGTCGTTGGGCTTCTGGCGGCTGGCGCAGGCCGATCCCGAGTGGATCGCCGCCGTCGACCCGGACGGGACCGAGTTCACCGCCGGGGACCTGCTCGCGCGGGCCAACCGGCTGGTGCACGGGCTGCGCGCCCTGGGGCTGGAGAAGGGCGACGGCGTCTGCGGCCTGGTCCCCAACGGGCACGAGGGCCTGGTGCTCTACCTGGCCGCGCTCCAGGCCGGCTGGTACTACACGCCGATCAACTGGCACCTGACCGGGCCGGAGATCGGCTACATCGTCTCCGACAGCGAGGCCAAGGCGTTCTTCGTCCACGAGCGGTACGGCGAGGAGGGCGCGCGGGCCGCCGACGAGGCCGGGCTGGAGGCGCACCGGCGGTTCGCCTTCGGGAACGTCGAGGGTTTCCGGCCTTACGGGGAGCTGGTGGATGGGCAGCCCGACACGCTGCCCGACGACCGCAGCAACGGCGCCACCATGCACTACACCTCCGGCACGACGGGCCGCCCCAAGGGCGTCCGGCGCAGGCTCGCGGGCATCGACCCCGACGACAGCGCCGAGCTGATGTCCTTCCTGCTGTCGATGTTCGGCATCCAGCCGGGACGCCCCGCCGGGCAGCCCCCGCAGGCGCACCTGATCACCTCGCCGAACTACCACACGGCCGTCACCCAGTTCGGCGGCACGGCGTTGCAGATGGGGCACACGCTCGTCTACGTCGACCGGTGGGACGCCGAGGACACGCTCCGGCTGGTCCAGGACTACAAGATCACCAACACGCACATGGTGCCGACGCACTTCAAGCGGCTGCTCGGGCTGCCCGACGAGGTGAAGCAGCGCTACGACGTCTCGTCCATGAAGTGGGCGATCCACGCCGCCGCGCCCTGCCCCGTCCCCATCAAGCAGCGCATGCTCGACTGGTGGGGCGACTGCATCTGGGAGTACTACGCCGCCACCGAGGGCGGCGGCACCATCGCCTCCCCGCAGGACTGGCGCGCCCACCCCGGCACCGTCGGCAACGCCTGGCCGATCAGCGAGCTGCTGATCGTGGACGACGACGGGAACGAGGTCCCGGCCGGCGCGCCCGGCACCATCTACATGAAGATGGCCGGCAGCGAGTTCGAGTACAAGGGCGACCGGGGCAAGACCGAGGAGAACCGGCTCAAGGGCTTCTTCACCGTCGGCGACGTCGGCTACCTGACCGGCGACGGCTTCCTGTTCCTGTCCGACCGCAAGTCCGACATGATCATCTCCGGCGGGGCCAACATCTACCCGGCCGAGATCGAGAACGAGATCACCCTGCACCCCAAGGTCGCCGACGTCGCGGTCTTCGGCATCCCCGACGAGGAGTGGGGCGAGCAGATCAAGGCGGTGGTCGAGCCCGCCGAGGGCGTCGCACCCGGCCCGGAGCTCGCCGCCGAGATCCTCGCCGCGCTGGAGGGCCGCCTCGCGAAGATGAAGTGGCCCCGGTCGATCGACTTCATCGAGACCATGCCGCGCGAGCCCAACGGCAAGCTCCTCAAGCGCAAGCTGCGGGACCCTTACTGGAAGGACCGCGACAGTGCGATCTGAGCCCAACCAACCAACCCCGACCGACCTCCCGGCTGATCCGCCCAACCACATCCTGGAGTTCCCCGGCGGCTACACGCGCTCGGTCGGCCCCGTCATCGGCCGCTTCCTCAGCGAGCTGCGCGGCGGCAACCTCGTCGGCGTCCGCACCCGCGAGGGCCGCGTCCTGTTCCCGCCCACCGAGTACGACCCGGACAGCGGCGACGCCATCACCGAGGAGTTCGTCCCGGTCGGCCCCGTCGGCACCGTCACCACCTGGTCCTGGGTCGCCAAGCCGCGCAAGACCCATCCCCTGGACCGCCCCTTCGCCTGGGCGCTGATCCGCCCCGACGGCGCCGACACCGCCGTCCTGCACGCCCTCGACCTCGGCGTCTTCGAGCAGGGCGCCAAGCCGCCGCGCCTCCTCAAGACCGGCATGCGCGTCCGCCCCAAGTGGCGGGTCGAGCGCACCGGCACGATCGGCGACATCGAGTGTTTCCAGCCCGAGGTCACCATGATCAACGCGCCGACCCGGCTGGAGTACCGCCTCCAGGGCGGCCGCGCGCTGGACCGCTTCCTGGAGGGCGTGTCGCAGGGCAAGCTCATCGGCCACAAGTGCGACGTGTGCGGGCAGGTCATCGTCCCGATGAAGGGCCTGTGCCCCAAGGACGGCGTGCCCACCACCCAGGAGGTGGAGCTGCCCGACACCGGCACCGTCACCACCTTCGCGGTCAACAACCTGCCCGACCCGCGCGCGCCCGAGGTGCCGTTCGTGTCGGCCTACATCCTGCTGGACGGCGCGGGCCTGACCATGTTGACGCTGGTCGCGGGCATCCCCGCGGACCAGGTGCGGATGGGGATGCGGGTGAAGGCCGCCTGGAAACCGCGCGAGGAGTGGGGCAAGACCATGGGCAACATCAAGTGGTTCGAGCCGCTCGACGAGCCCGACGTGCCCTTCGACGCGATCAAGGATTACCTATGAGAGACATCGCCGTCGTCGCGTTCGTGCAGTCGCGGCACACCGGGGAGGACACCGGCTCCTCCGAGACCGAGCTGCTGGCCCCCGTCATCACCGAGATCAAGGAGCGCACCGGGCAGAAGCGGTTCGGCTTCACCTGCTCGGGCTCCAACGACTACCTCGTCGGCGCGCCGTTCTCCTTCGTGTCGGCGCTGGACGCCGTCGGCGCGTGGCCGCCGATCTCCGAGAGCCACGTCGAGATGGACGCCGCCTGGGCGCTGTACGAGGCGTGGGTCAAGCTCCAGCACGGCGAGATCGACACCGCGCTGGTCTACGGGTTCGGCAAGACCTCGCAGGGCGACATCGCCGAGATCGCCACCCAGGGCTACGACCCCTACTACCTGGCCCCGCTCGGCGTCGACGGCACGTCGATGGCCGCCCTCCAGGCCCGCGCCTACCTCGACCGGTCCGGCGCGAAGGAGGACGACCTGCGCGCCGTCGCCGCCCGGTCCCGCGCGGCCGGGCGCGACAACCCGTTCGCCCTCCACCTGCCCGACCCCGAGGGCGACGACTACGAGGTCGCGCCGCTGAAGGCCCACGACATCGCGCCCGTCACCGACGGGGCCGCCGCGATCGTCCTCGCGGCCGGGGACAAGGCGCGCGAGTTGTGCGAGCGGCCCGCGTGGATCACCGGCATCGACCACCGCGCCGAGGCCCACTCGCCCGGCGTCCGCGACCTCTCCCGCTCCGCGGCCGCGCGCCTGGCGGGGGAGCGGGCGGGCGCGGCGGGCGTCCAGGTCGCCGAGCTGCACGCCCGGTTCAGCCACGAGGAACTCATCCTGCGCGAGGCCCTCGGCCTCGGCGACGAGGTGACGGTGAACCCCTCCGGCGGCCCGCTGTCGGCCGACCCGGTGATGGCGACGGGCCTGATCCGCATCGGCGAGGCCGCCGCCCGGATCAGCGACGGCACGGCCGACCGCGCGCTCGCCCACGCGACCTCCGGGCCGTGCCTCCAGCAGAACCTCGTCTGCGTCCTCTCGGGAGCCACCCATGGGTAACCCCTGCGCGATCATCGGCGTCGGACAGACGGTCTACAAGACCAAGCGCCTCGACGTGTCCATGGCCGGACTGCTGCGCGAGGCCGCGCAGAAGGCCCTGGACGACGCCGCGCTCACCTGGCGCGACATCGACGCCGTCGTCATCGGCAAGGCCCCCGACCTGTTCGAGGGCGTCATGGCGCCGGAGGCCTATCTCGCCGACGCGCTCGGCGCGAGCGGCAAGCCGATCATGCGGGTGCACACCGCCGGGTCGGTCGGCGGGTCCACCGCGATCGTCGCGGCGAGCCTCATCCAGAGCGGCGTGCACAAGCGCGTGCTGACCGTCGCGTGGGAGAAGCAGTCGGAGTCGAACGCCACCTGGGCGCTCACGGTCAACACGCCGTTCTCCACCTCGCTGGTCGTCGGCGCGGGCGGCTACTTCGCCCCGCACATCCGCGCCTACATGCGCCGCTCCGGCGCGCCCGACCACATCGGCACGCTGGTGGCGGTCAAGGACCGGCAGAACGCGCTGAAGAACCCGTACGCGCACCTGCGCATCCCGGGCATCTCGCGCGAGATGGTGGAGTCCACGCCGATGCTCTGGGAGCCGATCCGCTACCTGGAGACCTGCCCGTCCTCCGACGGCGCGTGCGCGATGGTGCTGGCCTCCGAGGACGCCGCCAAGCAGGCCCCCAACAAGCCCGCCTGGGTGCACGGCACCGCGATGCGCTCCGAGCCGATCTTCTTCGCCGGGCGCGACACCGTGAACCCGCAGGGCGGCAAGGACGCGGCCGCCGACGTGTACCGGCAGGCCGGGATCGCCGACCCGCGCCGCGAACTGGACGTCGCCGAGGTGTACGTGCCGTTCTCCTGGTACGAGCCGATGTGGCTGGAGAACCTCGGCTTCTGCGGCGAGGGCGAGGGCTGGAAGCTCACCGAGGCGGGCGCGACCGCCCTGGACGGCGACATCCCCTGGAACGCCTCGGGCGGGGTGTTGTCGTCCAACCCGATCGGCGCGTCCGGCATGATCCGCTTCGCCGAGGCGGCCCTCCAGGTGCGCGGCCTGGCCGGGGAGCACCAGGTGGACGGCGCGCGCCGCGCCCTCGGCCACGCCTACGGCGGCGGCGCCCAGTTCTTCGCGATGTGGATCGTCGGCAGCGACAAGCCGTAACCTCCCGGAGGCCCCCCGATGGAGTTCAACCACGCCGACCTGTTCGAGGGCATCGCCGACGCGATCGGGGACCGCGTCGCGGTGGTGTGCGGCGCGAGCCGCCTGACCTACGCCGAGCTGGACGCGCACGCCAACCGGCTGGCCCACCACCTGGCCTCGGCCGGGGTGGGGCCGGGGCAGCACGTGGCGATCCAGCTCTACAACGGCGTCGAGTACGTCGCCGCGATCCTGGCCGCCCTCAAGATCCGCGCCGTGCCGATCAACGTGAACTACCGGTACGTCGAGAGCGAGCTGCTGTACCTGTACCGCGACTCCGACAGCGTCGCGCTGCTGTACGACACCGAGTTCGACGACCGCGTCGCCAGCGCCGCCCCGCAGGTCCCCGCGCTCCGGCACCTGATCGCGGTGGGCGGCGCGACCACCGTCCCCGGCGCGGTCGCCTACGAGGACGCGCTGCGCGACCAGCCCGACACGCGCGGCTTCCCGGCGCGCTCGGGCGAGGACACCTACATCATCTACACCGGCGGCACGACCGGGATGCCCAAGGGCGTCATGTGGACGGTGCACCGGCTGCTGTTCGCGTTCTGGAACCCGACGCTGCCGCGCCCCGACCGGCCCGAGGACGTCGTGCGCATGGCCGCCGAGTCCGGCCCGCTGGTGATGATGCCGGTCGCGCCGCTGATGCACGGCGCGGCGCAGATGGCGACGTTCGTGGCGTGGGCCATGGGCGCGACGCTGGTCTACACGCGCAAGTTCGACGCCGCCGAGGTGTGGCGCACGATCGAGCGCGAGAAGGTCAACTCCCTCACCATCACCGGCGACGCGATGGCGATCCCGATGGCCGACGAGCTGGCGCGCGGCGGCTACGACACCTCCTCGCTGTTCGCCTACGTCTCCACCGGCGCGATCCTGACCGGCACGGTCCGCGACCGCATCCAGGCGCTGCTGCCGCACGCGATGGTGCTGGACCGGTTCGGGTCCACCGAGTCGGGCTCGACCGCCGCCGCCGTCGCGGGCTCCAGCCCGGAGAAGGGCCTGCGGTTCGCCCCCGACGTGGAGAACGTGACGGTGCTGGACGACGCGCTGCGCCCCGTCCAACCCGGCTCCGGCGTGCTCGGCCAGGTGGCGCGCAGCGGCTACATCGCCAGCGGCTACTACAACGACCCGGAGAAGACCGCCCGCACCTTCCCCGAGGTGGACGGCAAGCGCTGGCTGCTGACCGGCGACATCGCCACCGTGGAGGAGGACGGCTCGATCGCCGTCTACGGGCGCGGCTCGCAGACCATCAACACCGGCGGCGAGAAGGTCTTCCCCGAGGAGGTCGAGGCCGTCCTGAAGGGGCACCCGGGCGTGTACGACGCGGTCGTCACCGGCATCCCCGACGAGCGGTGGGGCAACCGCGTGGCCGCCGTCGTGCAGCCCACCGGCGAGAAGCCGGACCCCGAGGACCTGGACGCGCACTGCCGCAAGGAGCTGTCGGGCTACAAGGTGCCGCGCGCCTACGCGTTCGTGGCGGAGATGAAGCGCTCCCCGGCGGGCAAGGCCGACTACCGGTGGGCCAAGCGGGTCGCGGAGGACGCCGCCTCCTGAGTGAGGCTTTGTTGGCCCCGGGGCCTTGTGGGTCCCGGGGCCGGTCAGGACCGTTGTTAGCGGCCCTAACAAAAAACCATTTTACGGCCCCCGCGACGTCGTCGAGCCGTCCGGTCCGCCGCACGCGCTAGGCTCTCCGGTACAGAGTGGTTGAAATGACGACCTCTCTTCTGTGGAGACTCAGCGGGCGGGAGGCGGCGTGGCGACGGCGCAGGAGCGCGCGGCGATGGTGGCGGAGCTGCGGCTGGCGGTCCAGCGCAGCACCATGTACACGGTGCTGCTGCACCACGCCACCGCGACCAGGGCCGGGCTCAACGTCACCGACGCGCAGGCCCTGAACGCGCTGTCGCTGGACGGCCCGCAGACGCCCGGCGGGCTGGCCCGGCTGATGGGCATCACCACCGGCGGCGCGATCACCGCCGTGATCGACCGGCTGGAGAAGGCCGGGTACGTGCGGCGCTCGCGCGACGCCGACGACCGCCGCCGCGTGATCATCGAGGTGGTGCCGGAGGCGCTGGCGCGCTTCGGCTCCTACTTCGAGCCGGTCGGCGCGTCGTTCGACGACCGGGTGAGCGCCTACAGCGACGGCGAGCTGGCGTTCCTGCGGCGCTGGATCGACGACACCAACGCCGACATGCCGCGCGTGATCGAACGCGTCCGCGACCTGCCCTAGCCCGCGCGCCGCCCAGGTCTCAGGAGACCAGGCGGCCGCGCAGCAGGTCCATCAGCGTCGCCTGGATCTCGGCCCGGTCGCGCTCGGGCTGCAACGTGCGCCACTCCAGCGCGACCGTCAGCACCATCCCGAACACCGCCGACGCGCCCACCTCCACGTCCAGGTCGGGCCGCAGCCGCCCGGCCGCCACCGCCTCGCGCAACACCCCGGCCAGCACCCCGATCGCGCGCTCGCGGATCAGCCCGGCGGCGTGCTGCCAGTCGCCGCCCGACCGCCACGCCTCGGCGATCAGCAGCCGCGCGAACGACTCGTGCTCGCCGATGAACGCCAGCTCCGCGCCCACCACCGCCTCCAGCGCGGTCAGCGGCTCCTGCCCGTCGGCGGCCTCGCGCAGCGTCGCGGCGAACCGCTCGATGCCGTACTCCAGCAGCGCCGAGAACAGCGCCGCCTTGCTGCCGAAGTTGTAGTAGACCGTGCCCTTGGCGACCCCGGCGCGCTCGGCGATCTGGTCCACGGTGGTCGCGGCGAACCCGCGCTCGGCGATCAGCTCGATCGCCGCGGTGAACAGCCGCTCCCGCGTCGCCGTCCGGCCCACTGCCACGCCCCTCACAGTCTCAGCGCGGGGTGCAGCCGCTTCATCGTCCACACCCGGTTCCGCCGGACGGCGAGGGCGGAGAGCGCCAGGCCCCCGGCCAGGAACGCCGCCAGCACCGCACCACCCTGCCACACCACGGCGAGGTCGCCGCCGCTGATCAGCCGACGCGCCCCGTCCACCACCCACGACATGGGCAGGAACGGGCGGATCGCCTGGAAGAAGCCGGGGCTGGTCTCGATCGGGTAGGTCCCGGCCGCCGAGGTGAGCTGCAACATCAGCAGCGCCAGCGCGATCACCCGGCCGACCGGCCCGAACCGCGCGTTGACCCACTGCACCAGCGCCATGAACGCCGCCGACGCCAGCACCAGGAACGCGACCAGCCCCGCCCAGTGCTCGGCCTCCAGGCCGAGCGCGAAGCGCAGCACCGCCAGCACCACCAGCACCTGGCCCGCGCCGATCACCGCCGCCGGGAGCCATCCGGCCAGCGCGACCCGCCAGCCCGGCGCGGTGCTGCCCTGGGCGCGCGGGTTGATCGGCCGCAACATCATGTAGGCGAACATCGCGCCCACCCACAGGGCCAGCGGCACGAAGAACGGCGCGAAGCCGGTCCCGTAGTTGGGGACCTCGTTGTCGGTGGAGCTGGCCAGCTTCACCGGGCCGCTCATCATGTCGGCGCGCGCGCCGCGCTCGTCGTCGCCGTAGTCGGGCACCTGCTTGACGCCCTCGTCCAGGCCGGTGGCGAGCTTGCCGCTGCCGTCGGAGATCTGGAGCAGCGCGGTCTCCAGGGTGACCGAGCCGTCGGCGAGCTTGCCGAGGCCGGTCTGGAGCCGCCCCGCGCCGCCCTGCAACGTCACCAGGCCGTCGGTCAGCTTCGCCGACCCGGCCAGGATCTTGCCGGTCCCGGCGTCGATCTGCTGCGCCCCGGCGTTGAGGCGGTTGACGTCGCGGCGGGCCTGGGCGATCTTGGCGGCCAGCGTCGGCGCCTCCTCGGCGACGCGACGGGCGGCCTTCTCGACCCGGCGGGCGTCGGCGGCGACCTTGCGCAGGTCGGCGGTGTGCGCGCGGACGTAGCGGTCCACCTGCCGCGCCACGTCCACCACCTGGTCGGCGGAGCGCAGCAGGTCCTGCCGGACGTTCGCCGGGATCTCCGGGTGCGCGGCCAGGTGGGCGCGCAGCCCGGCCCTGGCGGACTCGGCGCGCTGGACGGCCTGCCGGGTCTGCGCGGGCAGCCCGCCCGCGCCGTCGGCGAGCGCGTCGGCCCCGCGCGCGACCAGCAGGGCGGCCTCGCGGATCTGCGGGGCGTTCTCGCGCAGCACCGGGAGCAGGGTGCCGCTCGCCTGATTGACGAACGCCGACAACTTCTGCGTCCCGGCGGCGACCTGGCGGGTGCCGTCGTGCAGCGTGTCCAGGCTGGTGGTGATCTTTCCGCTGCCCGCGTGGGCCTCGTCCAGGCCGCCCTTGAGCCGGCCCGCGCCGGTCTTGGCCTCGCCCGCGCCCTTGGCCAGCTCGCCCGCGCCGTCGTGCGCCTTGCCGGACCCGTCGGCGAGCTTGCCCGCGCCCTTGGCGGCCTCGTCGAGCTTGCCGTGCAGCTTGCCGAACGACACGAAGATCTGGTCGAAGTAGCCCCGCACGGCCTTGCCGCTGGCCGCCGTGCTCACCTCCTTGAACGCCGCCTGCGCGACGGTGCCCACCACGTAGTTGTTGGAGTCGTTCATCTGGAGCTTGAGCCCGGCGGGGGAGGGGGTGCCGTCGCCGGACGGGGAGGCGATGCGCGCGCTGAAGTCGGACGGGATCGTGAGCGCCATGTAGTAGCGGCCCTCGCGCACGCCCCGGTCGGCGGTCTCGGCGCTGACGGTGCGCCAGTCGAAGACCTTGCGCTTCTTCAGCTCGTCGGCCAGGTCCGCGCCCGCGTGGACCTCCTTGCCGTCGGCCTTGGCGGGCTTGTCCTCCACGACGAGGGCGACGGGGATGTGGCTGAGCTTGCCGTAGGGGTCCCAGAACGACCACAGGTAGAGGCCGGCGTAGAGCAGGGGGAGCAGGACCAGCCCGGCGAGGGCGATCCTGGTCAGCCGGTTGCGCTGGAAGCGGCGCAGCTCCAGGCCGCCCGTCGTCAGGGCGGGAAGTCTCATCGGGGTTCCTCCTCGGCGGGAGTGGTGCTGGGGGCGTCGCTGAGGGCGGCGCGGGGGTCGGGCAGCTCGACGCGCTGCGCGAGCCCGTCGGCGGGCGCGGAGTCGTGGCAGGTGGCCAGGACGGTGACGCCGGAGTCGGCGATGGCGCGGAGCCGCTGCCACAGTGCGCGCTGCCGGTCGAGGGGCAGGCCCTCGTCCACGTCGTCCAGCATGAGCACGCCGGGACGGCCGACCAGGCCGAGGGCCGCGCCGAGGAGCTGGGCTTGGTCGGGGTCCAGTTCTTCGGCGAGGGCCTTGGGGTCCAGGTCGCCGAGCCCGACCTCGTCCAGCGCGCGCCGGATGCGCGCGGACCGGCCGCGCCACCGGCCGAACACGCCCTCCCGCAGGTCCAGGGCCTCGCTGACGTGCTCGCGCACGCTGAGCGCCGGGTCCAGGTCGGTCACGCCGGTGACCGCGCCGAGCGCGGTGACGCGCTGCACGGCCCGCAGGTCGGCGGGCAGGGCGAGGTCGCCGACGGTCGCGGTGCCGGAGGTGGGTTTCATGCGGCCGCTGAGGGACAGGAGAAGGGCGGTGCGGCCCGACCCGGCGATGCCGGTGAGGGCGACGAGCCCGCCCGCCGGGACGTCCAGCGCCACGTCGCGGAACACCCAGCCGCGCGCCCCGCGCAACGACAGGCCCTCGGCCCGCACGGGCAGGGCCCGCGTGGGCGGGGCGTGTTCGGACGGGGCCTGCTCCGACGGGGTCTGCTCGGCCGGGGCCCGATCGGACGGCGCGGCGTCGGGAGCGGCCTGGCGGCCGTCGGCGGGGGGTTCGGAGGTCGGCACGCTTCCTCGCAGAATTTGAACTGACCGGTCAGTTCAAATTTAGCCGCGCGCCCGGCCGCCGTCACCCGTCACCCGGGTGACCTCGACCACGTCGCCCCGTCCAGGCCCGGGTCGCCCTATTGGACTATCCGTCCGACATGGCAGACTCTCCGCATGACGACCGACTCCACGCGCCCGGCCCGCCGCCTGGCCACGCTGCTGGGCACCATGGGCACGCTGCACTTCCTGGTGCCGCGCCCGTTCGACGCGATCGTGCCCGAGCAGATCCCCGGTTCGGCCCGCACCTGGACCTACGCCAGCGGGGTCGCCGAGTTGACGCTGGCCGCGGCCGTCGCCCTGCCGCGGACCCGCCGGAAGGGGGCGCTGGCCGCCGCCGCGCTGTTCGTGGCCGTCTACCCCGCCAACCTCAAGATGGCCTACGACTGGCGACGCCGCGCGCTGCCGCTGCGCGCCGCCGCCTACGGGCGGCTGCCGTTCCAGGCCCCGCTGATCGCCTACGCGCTGAAGGTGGCCCGCTCGGCCCGCCCGGCGGCGACGCCCCCCGCGTGACCGGCCTCCGGCCCGCCCCCCGCACCAGGGGCGGGCCGGAGAGAACGTGCCCGGTCAGGGCCCCAGGCGCAGGTCGTGGCCGCTGGGCGTGGCGAGCACCTGGTACTTGCCGGACAGTCCCAGCGCGGCCGAGCACCGGACGTCGGCGGTCAGGCGCTGGAAGCTCGCCCCGGTCAGCGCGAGCTGCGCGTGGGGGTTGTAGGCGACGGGGCGGTTCGCGTTCGTCCGGTTGAACCAGTTGAAGTACGCCGGCGTGGTCGTGGTCAGGCCGTAGTCGCACGTCAGGCTGGGAATCCCCAGGCCGGGGAGGGTCATCACGACCCGGAGGACAAGGCCGGGGGAGGGGGCCGGGAGGGCGATGAGCCCGTCCCTGCCACCGGCGACCGGGCTGTACTGGCCGCCCGTCGTGCCGAACGCGCCGAGGGCGTTGAGGGTGGTGGTCCCGCCCTTGTTGTTGAGGCAGGTCATGGAGAACGACGAGAAGCTCCACCCGCCCAGGCCCGAGACGGCGGCGTCGAACTGCGATGTGCCGCACGCGTGCACCAGCGCGAAGGCGCTCGGGGTGGCCAGCGTGGGGTTGGCGATGCTGGTGCCGTGGGCGGTGCCCGCGTACACGCCGCCGACGGTGTCGTCGTAGAAGTAACCGGGGGCGGCGTGCGCCGCGGTCGCCCCCGCGACGAGCAGGGCGGCGGAGCCGAGGAGGGACAGGGCGGTCCTGCCGGGCGTTCGCATGCTTCCTCGCTTGGGTGGGAGGAGGAGCGGGGTTCGCAAGACCGCCGGACCGGGCCCGCGCCGCCCGGCGGGGGCGGGCGGCGCGGGCCGGGTCGGGGCGGCGGCTACTTGCGCTTGGCCTTGGCGGCCTTCGCCGCGGCCTTGGCCTTCGCCTTGAACGCGGCCACCTGCGACTTGTTCAGCGCCTGGCCGGTGTAGCCCTGGTTGGTGCTGTAGAAGTCGAAGATCGCGGTGTTGGTGCCCGCCTTGGCCGGAAGCCCGGCGCGGAAGTCGGCGATCGGGTTCAGCAGCCCGAAGGGGCCGCAGCCCGAGGACTTGGGCACCGCGAAGGCGTTGTCCACCAGCCGGCCGCCGAGCACCATCGGGTTGTCGGGCAGCGGCTCGGCCACCACGCCGCTGATCGGCTTGTTGGGCGGCGGCGGGTTGGTGGTGCCCCACGTCAGGTTGAGCGTGAGCGGCTTGGCGTCGGTGCCGATGTAGCAGGTGTCGCCGAGCAGCGGGTTGATCGTCTTGATCTTGAGCTTCAGCCGGTAGATGGTCCCCGGCGAGTCCGGCGGCACGAACTCGAAGTCCCCGGCCAGCTGCGGCTGGGCGTGGATCTGGAGCAGCGGCAGGAAGTCCGAGCCGGGGATGCCGAGCACCCCGCCGTCCACCTTGACCGGCGCGCCCTTCAGCGGCCCGGAGATGAGCTTGGGCTCGAAGGTCTCGGGGTCGTAGCCGGTGGCGTAGGTCAGCTTCATCGGCGCGATGATCTTCTGGTCGATCTTGCCGAGCTGCAGCGTGCCGCCGTGGATGACCACCACGGTGCACAGCCAGTACTCCGGCGGCGCGCCGTCGGGGATCTTCGGGCAGTCGTCGAAGTTCACCTCGGGCGGCAGCGGGGCTGCGGCGCGGGCGGGGGCCGCGGCGGACGCGGTGGCGGCGGGCGCGGCGGCCAGGGCGAGCGCGGCCGCGCCCGCGGTGAGGGCCGTGCCGAGCGACCGGACGGCCCTGCGGCCGCCCTTCGGTGCTGTCATCAAGGGTCTCCAGAGGGGTCGAGGTCCGCACGGGCGCCGGGGCGGCCGTGCGGACCGGGATGGTGCGGGGCCGCCCGCGCCGGGGCGCGGGCGGCGGCGGGGATCGGGGGACGGCTGGGCCGGTCGCCCGGCCGGTCAGCGGGCCCGGGTCAGCGGGCCGGGATCTGGTCGTAGGTCCGGTTCGACACGTACTGCTTGAAGATCGCGGTGTTGCGGCCGGCCGCCGAGGGCAGCCCGGCGTACTTGTCCACCGCCCAGTTCAGCGGGCCGAGGCCGAGGCCGCAGCCGCTGGAGCGCGGCACGGCGAAGGCGTTGTCCACCACGGTCGTCTTGATGACCGGCGGGTCGTCCGACACCACCTCCGGCGGCGAGCCCTCGATCGGCTTGTTCGGGGGCGGCGGGTTGGTGGCGGTGATGCCGAGGTTCAGCCTGATGGGGTTGCTGTTGGACCCGATGTGGCAGTCGCCGCCCAGCAGCGGGTTCTGCACGTTCACCTTGAGGGCGAGCTGGATCTTGCCGCCGTCGAGGTTGAAGCTCCCGGCGTACTTGGGCTGGGCGTAGACCGCCGTGACGAACGGGTCGCCGAACAGGCCCGGCTGCACCAGGAACTTGCTGGCCTTGAGCGAGCCGAACCGCACCTGCGACTCGCCGGTGACCGGGTCGAAGCCGTTGGCGTAGGTGATGGTGATCGGCGAGGTGATGGTCTGGTTGATGCTGCCGAGCTGGAAGGTGCCGCCGTAGGTGACGGCGACGCTGCACAGCCAGAACTCCCGGACCGCGTCCGCGGGCAGCTTGGGGCAGTCGGCGAAGCTGAAGGAGGGCAGCGGCTCGGCCGCGGCGGGCGGGGCGGCCACCGCGGTGAGCAGGCCGGCGCCGAGGGCCAGGCCGCCCGTGGCGCCGAGGGCGCGGCGGCGGATCGAGGATGTCATACGGGACGCTCCGGGAGGTTCGGTTCGATCACGGCGGGCCGCCGCGCCCGAGCGGGTGCGGCGGCCCTTGGGGTGGGGACCGGCTGGCCGGGGGTGCGGCCGGCCGGGGGGCGGATCAGCTCCGGATCAGCTCCGGATCAGGGGCCGATCCGCAGCCGGTGGCCGCTCGGCTGAGCGGTGATCTGGAACTTGCCGTTGGCCGCGACCGAGGCCGGGCAGCGGGCGTCGGTGCCGAGGCGCTGGAGCGACTGCCCCGTCAGGGTGCCCTGCGAGTTGGGGTTGGCCGGCACCGGCTTGTTGGCGTTGGCCGGGTTGTACAGGCTGATCGTCAGCGGGGTGGCGGTGGTCAGGCCGTAGTTGCAGGTCAGCGACGGGATGCCGACGCTGGGCAGGGTCAGCACCGCCTTGACGTTGACGGCGGGGTTGGGGGCGGCGATGTTGATGGTGCCGTCGCGGCCGCCGGCGACCGGGCCGTAGTTCACGGTGGCGCCCGAGTACGGCAGGCCCAGGGCGGTGACGGTGGTGGTGCCGCCCATGTTGTTGGTGCAGCTCGTCAGGGAGACGCCGGTGAGGCTGCCTCCGGTGCCGTTGGACAGGACGCTGGCGTCGAGCTGGCCGTTGGTGCAGGTGGTCAGCATGAAGCCCAGCGAGCTGGAGCCGCTCAGGGTGACGTTGCCGCCGATGTTGTTGGCGCGCACGTTGCCGCTGTAGGCGGTGCCGGTGTTGTCGTCGTAGATGGTGACCGCCGCCATGGCGGCCGTGGCGGTGCTGAAGAGAAGCGCGGAGGTGCCGAGGACGGGGAGTGCGATCCGGCCGAGCTTTCTCATGTTCCCTCGCTTTTCGGGGTGGAGAGGGGGGATGCCGTGTCCGCCGTCCGGTCCGGGCCCTGAACCGGAAATGGTGTTCGCGGCACTCGGACAGAACCATGAATGACGGCGTTCATCAAGGAAGCGCTACTCGCCAGTAGCGAGGCTGCGGGTTTTGGAGATAGGAATCGGGCCGGTCATGGTGACCGAATATGAGGGTCGAACGGGTGTGATAGCCGTCACTCTCGGTGGACCGCCGACGCGTGATCGCAGGGTGGGTGTGTCAAGCGTCACGTCAGTGGTCACTGACTGGGTGGTCATTTGGGACAGGTTCCACGCTGTCCGCATCCGGCCATGATCGGATAGCGCGCGCGGCGGGGTCAGTTCGGTGGTTCGGGCTTCATCAGGAAGAACGCCGGTGGGCGGGCGGTGGCGGTCAGCAGGTCCGATGGTCCGCGGGAGGGGCCGCGCGCCCTCGCGGGCCGGGGGCCAAGCCCGTGGCGGCGGGGCCGGAAGCGGTGTCCGGACGGGTCGATCGCCGGAGTCAGGACGGCGGGACGGCGTTTTTCGGCTTTCCCCGCCGCTCCACCGGCCGCCGGGAACTGCTCACCGGCGTATAGGAAACCCGTTGATGTTTCACATTCGGTGCGCGGCGGGTGCCGAAATCCGGCTCCCGCCGCCGGGCCGCCGCGCCGCGATTTCAGGCCGGGGGCGTCGCGTCCGGGCCCCAGCGGTCCGGGTCCGGCACCGCGAACGCGGCCAGCAGCCCGTTCAGCAGGTGCGGCAGTTCGGCGGTCTCGCCGCGCCGGATGCGCGTGTAGGCGACCTCGTAGATGCCGCCCACCATCGTCTCGGCCAGCAGGCCCGGCTCGGGGTAGTGCGGGAAGGTCTCGCGCATGTTGACCTCGACGAGCTGGGCGAACGCTTGCTTGGCCCGGTCCCGGCGGGCGGCCGCCACGGGTCCGGCCGCCAGGCACTCCACGATGAAGGTGCGCGCCGCCAGCGGCTCGGCGGCCAGGAAGTCCAGGAACGCCGACAGCCCCGCGCGCAGCCGCCCGAGCACCTCGCCCTCTTCCTGGTAGGCGGTGGTGACGTGTTCCATGAGGCGTTCCACCATCACGTCATAAGCCCGGAGAAAGGCGTCCTCTTTGTTCTTGAAATGGACGTAGAAAGTGGCGCGGGAAACACCGGCGCGGGCGATGATGGTATCGACGGTGAGTTGCGCGTAGCCGACTTTCCCGGCCACTTCCATGACGGCCGACAGAATGCGCGCTATCTGGTGCTGGGCCACGTAGTCGCGCGGCAGGCTGTGCCGCCCCGACGGCAGCCGCTCCCGGTCGGACGGCCCTCCGGGCGGTCCCCCGCCCTGCCCTCCGCCTGGTCCCCCGCCCTGTGCCACGCGGTGTCCTCCGGCATGCGCGCGTCTCCCGTTCCGTGATCCTCTCACGCCGGAGCGGCACCGTCAGCGGACGGCGATGACGGCCGAGCCGTGCCCGAACAGCCCCTGGTTGACGGCGATGCCCGCTTGTGCGTTCGTGACCTGGCGGCCCTCGGCCCGTCCCCTGAGCTGCCACGTCAGCTCGCAGACCTGCGCGATCGCCTGCGCCGGGATCGCCTCGCCGAACGAGGCCAGCCCGCCGGAGGGGTTCACCGGGCAGCCCCGCCCCGGCGGGACGACCCCCCGGTACCCGCCGGAAGCCCCGCCCAGCGCCGTCGCGCCGGAACGGAGCAGCTCCTCCGCGCCGCCGGGCTCGCACAGGCCGATGTCCTCGTACCAGTCCAGCTCCAGCGCGGTGGACAGGTCGTACACCTCCGCCAGCGACAGGTCCTCGGGGCCGATTCCGGCCTCCTCGTACGCCGCGTGCGCGATCGCCGACCGGAACGGGCGTGTTTCCCCAACCAACCGACCCCGACCTACCTCCTCGGCGGGCTCGGGCACCGTCATGGCCGAGTCGGTGGCGAAGTCCGGCAGGTCCAGCACCGTCTTGGGGAACGTCGGCGTCACCGTGGACAGCGCCGGGATGCGCACCGGTGCGCTGATCCCGTGCCTGCGCGCGAACTCCATCGACGTCAGCACCAGCGCCGCGCCGCCGTCGCTGGTCGCGCAGATGTCCAGCAGCCGCAGCGGGTCGGCGACCACGGCGGACTCGCGCACGTCCTCCGCCGTCACCTCCTTGCGGTAGCGGGCGTTGGGGTTGGCCAGGCCGTGCCGGGCGTTCTTCACCTTCACGGCGGCGAAGTCGTCCAGCGTCGCGCCGTGCACCGCCATGCGCCGCCGCGCGTACAGCGCGAAGTAGATCGGGTTGGTCGCGCCCAGCAGGCGGAACCGCAACCAGTCGGGGTCGTCGGGCCGGTCCCCGCCGACCGGCTTGAAGAACCCCTTGGGCGCGGCGTCCGCGCCGACCACCAGCGCCACGTCGCACAGGCCCGCCAGGATGCGCGCGCGGGCGTTGTCGATGGCCTGCGCGCCGGACGCGCAGGCGGCGTAGCAGCTCGACACCCGCGCGCCCGACCAGCCCAGCGCCTGCGCGAACGTCGCGCCCGCGATGAAGCCCGGGTAGCCGTTGCGGATGGTGTCGGCCCCCGCGACGTACTGGACGTCGTTCCACGCCAGCCCGGCGTCGGCGAGCGCGGCGCGGGCCGCCGCGAGCCCGTACTCGACGAAGTTGCGGCCCCACTTGCCCCACGGGTGCATCCCGGCCCCGAGAACGGCGATGTCCCTGCTCACGAGATCGGCCTCCACATCCACACCGTGTACGCGGTCTCGTCGTCCTCGTACAGGACGCCCTCGGTCAGCTCGACCGCCATCCCGACCGCCAGGCCGTCCACGCCCACACCCGGCACGACCTGCCCGAGCACCACCATGCGCTCGGCCTCCAGCTCCACCGCCGCGACGGTGTAGGGCACGAACGGGTCTGGCGACACGTACGGCGGCGGCGGCTTGTACCGCGAGTCGGCGTAGGACCAGACCGTGCCGCGCCCGGAGAAGGCGTACTCGGCCAGCTCCGACCCGTCCTTGGGGCCGGTGCAGCCGGGGTTGCGGCAGGCCAGCTCGTTGCGGGGGAAGTAGGGGGTGCCGCAGGAGGCGCAGCGGGTGCCCAGCAGCCGCACGGCCCCGTCCTCGGCGGTGTACCAGCCCTCGATCGCCGGACGCCGCTGTTTGGTCGTGCCCACGCACCCTCCCTGACTCGGCGGTCTCCGGGGCGCAGCTTACCAACCAAGCGCACGCTCAAATAGTGCGGGCGGGCCCCGCCTTCGCGCGGCGCGGCATCCCGGCCGCCGCGACGAGCCCGATCCCCAGCAGCGCCAGCACGTACAGGCCCGTCCCGGTCCAGTGGCCGCGCTCGTAGGCGATCCCGCCCGCCGACCCGCCGATGCTGCTGCCCAGGTAGTACGCGAGCAGGTACAGCGCCGACGCCTGCGCCCGCGCGGTGGACGCGCGCAGCCCGACCCAGCCGCTGGCGACCGCGTGCACCGCGAAGAACCCGCAGGTGAACAGCAACAACCCGGCCGCCACCAGCGGCAACGACGCGGGCAGCGTCAGCAGCAGCCCGGCCGCGCCGAGGCCCGTCGCGCCCAGCAGCACCGGGCGGCGGCCGACGCGGTCGGCCAGCGCTCCGGCGCGGGCGGAGGCGAAGGAGCCCGCCAGGTTCGTCACGGCGATCAGCCCGACGACGGCCTGCGGCAGGTGGAAGGGCGCCTCCAACAGCCGGTAGGTCATGAAGTTGTAGACGGTAACGAAGCCCGCCATTGCCACCAAGGCCGTCAGGTACAGCCGCCGCAGTCCGGGGTCGGCGAGGTGGGTGAGCAGCGGCCGGTAGTTCACGCGGGACGGCGTGAAGAAGCGCGAGGGCGGCAGCAGCACCCAGAACGCGACCGTGAAGCCGAGCGCGACCAGCGCCGTCACCGCCAGCGCCCACCGCCAGCCCGCCAGGTCGGTGGTCACCGACGGCACGACCCGGCCCAGCACGCCGCCGATGCCGGTCCCGGCGACGTAGCGGCCCATCGCGCCGCCCAGGTGCTCGCGGCGCACCTCGTCGGCGAGGTAGGCCATCGCGACGGCGGGCACCCCGGCCAGCGCCAGCCCCTGCACGGCGCGCACCGCCGCGAGCATCCCGAACGTCGTGCACAGCGGGATCAGCAGCCCGACCAGCGCGGACGCCGCCGACGACACCACCATCACGCGGGTGCGCCCGTACCGCTCCGAAAGCGAGCTGACCGGGACGACCGCGAGCGCGACCGCGCCGGTGGCCAGCGAGACCAGCAGGCTGGCCTTCGTGGGGGAGACGCCGAACGCGCCGGACAGCTCCGGCAGCAGCGCCTGCGTGCAGTACAGGGACATGAACGTGGTGAGCCCGGCCGCGAACAGCGCCAGGTTGACGCGGCGCAGGCCGGGCGAGCCCGCGCGGTGCCGTTCGGGGGCCGGACGGTCGGAGGGCGCGGCCTGCGCGGTCGCGGTGGGGGAGGTCGGGGGCATGACGGCCAGGCTGCGCCCACCGGCGGTGATGCGTCCAATGTTCGTTCCCGCGCGAACCGATGCGGTGTATGCATGAAGGCATGGACCTCCAGACCGTGCGCTGGTTCCTGGCCGTGGCCGACCTCGGGCATGTGACCAACGCCGCAGCCGAGTTGCGGGTCTCGCAGCCGGGCCTGTCGCGCGCCGTCGCCCGCCTGGAGCGCGATCTCGGGCACCCGCTGTTCGACCGGGTGGGACGGGGCGTGGTGCTCAGCCCGTACGGCGCGGTGTTCGCCGAGCACGCGCGCCGCCTGGTCGCCGAGGAGGAGGCCGCGCGCCGGGCGCTGGCGCAGGCCGCCGACCCTGAGCGCGGCGAGGTGTCGCTCGCCTTCCTGCACACCCAGGGGCCGTCGTTCGTGCCGGACCTGATCCGCCGGTTCCGCGCCGACCACCCCGGCGTGACGTTCCGGCTGATCCAGGACCGGGCCGGGCCGATCGCGGCGGCCGTCGCCGAGGGCCGCGCCGACCTCGGGATCACCAGCCCGCGCCCGGACGGCCCGGACTTCGGCTGGCGGCCGCTGATCACCGAGCGGCTGAGCCTGGTCGTGCCGTCGGGGCACCGGCTGGCGCACCGCGAACGGGTGCGGCTGGCCGAGGTGGGGGACGAACCGTTCGTGGCGTTCCGGCCGGACACCGGGCTGCGGCCGATCTTCGAGCGGCTGTGCGAGCGGGCGGGCATCCGGCCGCGCATCGCGTTCGAGGGGGAGGAGACGATGACGGTGCGGGGCCTGGTCGCCGCCGGGCTCGGCGTCGCGGTGGTCGCGCCGCAACCGCCGGGCGAGGAGGAGTTCCACGGGGTGCGCCACATCGCCCTGGCCGAGCCGGACGCGGTCCGCGACATCGGCCTGACCTGGTCGGACGCGCGCACCCGGCCGCCGGTGGCCGAGGCGTTCCGGGCGTTCGTGCTGGCCGCCCCACCAGCTAACTGACCCGTCAGTCACTTTCGGTACAGTAAAACCGAGTCTGATTCTGTCGAGTGTGGGAAAGGGTGGGCTGATGCGCACCGGATTGCAGGGCAAGACCGCGCTGATCACGGGGGCGTCCCGGGGCATCGGCAGGGCCACGGCGTTCGCGCTGGCCGCCGAGGGCGCCAACGTCGTGCTGTCCTCGCGCAAGCAGGAGGCGCTGGACAAGGTCGCCGCCGAGCTGCGCGCCGCCCACCCCGAGGCGGGCGTGCTGCCGTTCGCCGCGCACGTGGGCGACGCCGAGCAGGCCGGGGCGTGCGTCAGCGCGGCCGTCGCCGAGTTCGGCTCGCTGGACGTGCTGATCAACAACGCGGGCACCAGCCCGCACTTCGGCCCGATGACCGAGATCTCGCCGTCCGCCGCCGCCAAGACCGTCGAGGTCAACCAGTTCGCGGTCGTGCAGTGGACGCAGCTCGCCTGGCGGGCCTGGATGCGGGAGCACGGCGGCTCGATCATCAACGTCGCCTCCGTCGGCGGCCTGGTCACCGAGCACGGCATCGGCTACTACAACGCCACCAAGGCCGCCGTCATCCACATCACCCGGCAGTTCGCGATGGAGCTGGCGCCGAAGGCGCGCGTCAACGCGATCGCGCCCGGCCTGGTGAAGACCGACCTCGCCCGCGCCCTGTGGGAGAAGAACGAAGAGCAGATCGCGGGGTACATGCCCCTGGGCCGCCTCGGCGAGCCCGAGGACATCGCCAACGCGGCGGTGTTCCTGGCCGGGGACGCCGCGTCCTGGATGACCGGCCAGACCATGGTCGTGGACGGCGGCTCCATCATCCGCCCGTCGATCGCCTGATCCGCGAGGAGAAACGCATGTCGCGCTGGGGACTGACCATTCCGCTGACCGGCCTGCCGCTGGCCGAGCACCGCCAGATCGTCGAGGAGCTGCCCGGCCTCGGCTACACCGACGCCTGGTCGGCCGAGACCAACGGCACCGACGCCTTCACACCGCTCGCGCTGGCCTCGCAGTGGGCGCCCGAGCTGCGCCTCGGCCCGGCCATCGTGCCGGTCTACACGCGCGGCCCGGCGCTGCTGGCGCAGCAGGCCGCCACCCTGGCCGACCTCGCGCCGGGCCGGTTCGTGCTGGGCATCGGCACCTCCTCCGACACCATCGTGCAGCGCTGGAACGGCATCCCGTTCGACGAGCCGTACAAGCGCGTCCGCGACACGCTGCGCTTCCTGCGGCACGCGCTGGCGGGGGAGAAGGTGAAGGAGGAGTACGACACCTTCGCCGTCAAGGGCTTCAAGCTGGAGACCGCGCCCGCCGCGCCGCCGCCGATCGTGCTGGCGGCGCTGCGGCCGGGCATGTTGCGGCTGGCGGCGCGCGAGGCCGACGGCGCGATCACCAACTGGCTCGCGCCCAAGGACGTGCCGACCGTGCGCGGCGAGCTCGGCGACGAGCCGGAGCTGATCGCGCGGCTGTTCGTGTGCCCGACCGACAACGCCGAGGAGGCGCGCGCGATCGGCCGCTGGATGATCGCCGCGTACATGACGGTGCCGGTCTACCGGGCCTTCCACGAGTGGCTGGGCCGGGGCGAGGCGCTGCGCCCGATGAACGAGGCGTGGGCCGCGGGGGACCGCAAGAAGGCGCTGGAGGTCATCCCCGACGAGGTCGTGGACGACCTGATCGTGCACGGCTCGCCCGAGGCGTGCCGCGCGCGCGTCCGCGAGTACGTGGACAACGGGCTCACCACGCCGGTGCTGGCGATCGTGCCCGGCGGGGGGCTGTCGCACGTGGAGGCGGTCCGGGCGCTGGCACCGAACGCGGGCTGAGAGGACGAGCGGTCGCGCCTCGTCGCGTCCCGTCGCTTTGCCTCGCCCCGCGTCGCGTCCCGCCTCGTCGCGTCCTGTGGCGTCGCGTCCGTCGCACTCCATCACGCCCCGTCCCGCGCCGGTCGCGGTGACGGGGCGTGACGGATCGTCGCGGATCCGATGTTTACCGCGCGTGGAAGCCGGGGAGGGTGGGCCAGGTCCGCGCCGCCAGCGCGGATCATGCGCGACGACAGGACCATCCGACCCCGCAGCACCGACACGCGAGGAGCTGACCATGCTCACGCTGACCAGCGACGCCGTCCAGGTGATCCGCACCGTCACCACCAACCCCGAGCTTCCGCCGGAGACCGGGCTCCGCATCGAATCGGGGGTCAACGGCTCCGACGCCCTGCGGCTCTCGGTCGCCCCGGCGCCCGAGGCCGGCGACCAGGTCGTCGAGGAGGAGGGCGCCCGGGTCTACCTGGAGCCCCAGGTCGCCGACCTGCTGGAGGACAAGACCCTGGACGCCCAGGTCGATCCGCAGGGCGACGTGGCGTTCACCATCGCCGACGACGAAGCGGTCTAGCGGACCCGAAGACCCGCCGCGGGCCGCGCCTGATCTGCTCCCCGCTCGACCAGGAGCACCCGCACGGTGGAATGCCGAGGGCGCCGATCCGTTCGCGCGGATCGGCGCCCTCGGCGCTTTCGCTCCTACAGCGCGGCGAGCAGCGCCAGGACCACCAGGGCGAACGCCACGGTCGTCAGGATCGCGAACGCCGCCACCACCGCGCAGGCCAGGCCGCGCGGCTGGTCGCGCCAGTTCCCGTAGTGGCCGCGCACCTGCCGGTCCAGCTCCTCCCGCGAGGGCGGTTCGCCTTCGCCATAGGACGAGCCGCCTGCTCCGCGCGACGACGGTTCGTGCGACGGCGGGCCGTCGCCTGCCGGTGAGGTCACCGCGCCAGTCTGGCAGAGCGGCCCGGCGCTCAGGCGTCGAACGACGGGTGCGGGCCCAGCGCCCAGTACTCGAACAGCCCGTGCCCGACGCCGTCCCCGGCGGGCTCCGCGCCGTCCAGGTACTCGAAGCGCGCGACCGCGTCGATCATGCCCCACATGCGTGCGGCGTCCTCGGGCACGCGCGCGTCGTAGACCACGCCCTGCACGACGGGCTCCGAGCCCTGGTACATGCCGTGCTTCCACTCCGGTTCCAGGCCGTAGCCGGTGCCGAGCATCATGTGCACCGGCAGGACCGGCGTCGCGCTGATCTCGAACGGCTTGCCGCCGGGCGGGTTGAACGCCAGCGTCGCGGTCACCACGTCGCGGGTGCCCTCGGCGTACACCGGGCGGTACTCGGGGCGGCCGAGGTACTCGGGTTCGCGGTCCGCGTCCGGCCAGACCCGCACCGCCTCCTCCAGCACGCGGCGGCCCTTCTCGTCCTCCTGGATGATCGCCATGACGGTGTGGCCGTCGAACTGCATCGGCGCGTACAACCAATAGAAGGTCCCGGCGTTCTTGACCTGGATGCCGGGCGGCTCGGGCTCGCCGACGGGCCGGATGCCCCAGGACCGGTCGCGCGAACCCCACCAGTGGTCGGGGGTGACCTCGATGCGCTCGCCGTCCATGACGATGTGCCCGCTCCACCGCCCCGTCTGCGCGAGGCGGCGGGAGTCGAAGATGACGCGCTCCTGCCAGCGCTGGTAGTGCGGCGGCTCCAGCTGGGCGGGGACCGCGCCCTCCCAGGTGAGGTCGAAGGAGAGGCCGTGCTCGTTGTCGTCCAGCGTGACGCGCAGCCGCTTCAGCCCCTCCAGCACCTCGACGCGGAACGGGCCGACGGTGGTGTCCATGCGGTCCAGGCCGAGCTCGCGGGAGGCGCGCACCACCTTGTGCAGCGGGCCGCGCCGGATGAGCGCGTAGGCGTCGGCGACGCCCAGGTTCGGGTACTGCCCCATCCCGATGATCATCATCAGGTCGTCGCCGCACGGGTGCAGGTTGAAGTAGTAGCGGTCGTAGAAGTTGCGGTCGGAGGTGGCGACGTGCCGCATCACCTCGGGGGCCTGGTGGATCGGGTAGTCGTCGAGCGGGGACAGCGTCACGCGGACCCTCCGGTGGTGGCGGGGGCGGGCAGGCCGAGGATGCGGGCCAGCAGCTGGGTGCAGTTGTTGTTGTAGGGGAAGTCGCTGCCGGGCTCGATCCAGTCGAAGTCGATCATCGCCTGCCCGATCCGGGCCATGATGATCGAGAACTTGAAGCCCGACAGCACCTCGTAGTAGCCGAGGTCGCGCAGCGGGCGGCCGAGCAACTCGGCGTAGCGGGCGGCGGTCTCGTCGTAGGACGGGAAGCCGGGCAGGCGCGGGAAGCCGATGCCGTCGGAGTGGTGCCGGTCCAGGAACATGAACCAGGCGAGGTCCTCCTCGGGCGCGCCCAGCACGGCGGTCTCCCAGTCCAGGACGGCGGCGGGCACGCCCTTCTGGAAGATCACGTTGCCGATGCGGGCGTCGTTCCACAACACGACCGGCGGATCGGGCTCCTCCGGCCGGTTGGCGCGCAGCCACTCCAGGGCCGCCAGCGCGGTCTCCTGCGGGCCGCGGTAGGCCCAGTGCAGGTAGTGCTCGTAGTAGTTGAGGCGCTGCTCCAGGCCCGTCGCGCCCCAGTGCGGCTGGTCGAGGAAGCCGAGGCCGAGCGCGCCCGCGTCCAGCCGGTGCAGCCGCGCCATGATCTCCAGCGTGGACCACCACATGGCCGCGCGCTCCTCGGGCGGGGCCTCGGTGACCCAGCCGCCGGAGTGGTAGGGCGGCATGTCGGTGGGGACCTGTCCCTCGACGCGGCCCATGACGAAGAACGGCGCGCCCAGCGGCTCGGCGGACGGCTCGTACCAGCGGATCGGCGGCACCGGGATGTCGGTGCGCTCGTCCAGCACGCGCATCAGCCGGTACTGCTCCTCGAAGCGCGGCTCGGGGAAGATCTGGTAGTGCGCCGGGGCGACCCGCGCGACCAGGGCCTCGTGGCGCTCGGCGCCGTCCTCGGTCCAGGTGGCCTCGAACATCAGGGTCTCGCTGGAGAAGCCGCTGGTCTGCGGCGTCTCGACCACGGGGATGGCCACGCCGGGCAACCGCCGGTCCAGCCACGCGGTCAGCGCCCGCCGGGTGACCTCGGGATCCCGCTGGTCGGGAACGGGCATCGCCGCCTCCTCGCGCCGCACCTGAAAGTGAAACGTGTTCTATCAACGGGGTCGCGCCCGGTCAATGGCCGTTCGCGCCCGCAACCGCTGCCACCTGCGGCTATAACAAATAAGCCGACCAAGCGCTCGGTAAGTTATAGGTGCGTACGGCCCCTCCCGCGCGGCGTGAAAAGATCGGCACATGCGTCTCACCAAGTTCGGGCACGCCTGCGTGCGGCTCCAGAAGGACGACCGGACCCTCGTCATCGACCCCGGCGCGTTCAGCGAGGCGGGCGACGCGCTCGCCGGTGCCGACGCCGTCCTGATCACGCATGAGCACTTCGACCACTTCGACGCCGACGGCCTGCGCAAGGCGATGGCCGACAAGCCCGACCTCCAGGTGTGGACCTCGCGCGAGGTCGCCGGGAAGCTCGCCGACCTGGGCGGCCGCGTCCACGAGGTCGGCCACGAGGACACCTTCACCGCCGCCGGGTTCGACGTGCACGTCTACGGCGAGGAGCACGAGCTGCTGCACCCGGACGTCCCGCCGATCCCGAACGTGGGCTTCTTCGTGGACGGCGAGGTCTTCCACCCCGGCGACGCGCTGACCGTCCCGTCGGTGCACGTCCCCACGTTGTGCCTGCCGGGCAACGCGCCCTGGCTGAAGGTGCCCGAGATGTTCCAGTACACCCGCGCGGTGGACCCCGACCGCGCGTTCGTCATCCACGACGGCCTGCTGAACGACATCGGCCTCACGGTGATGCAGACCGCCGTCACCAACGCGGGCAAGCAGCTCGGCAAGGAGTTCCGCCGCCTCGAACCCGGCGACTCGGTCGAGCTGGGCGCCGAGTGACCCACCGAACGACCCGCTTCCCCCGGAAAGGCAGGGCCGCGTGATCGCGCCCGCGCACGTGCGGCCCGTCCAGGCCGTCTTCTTCGACATCGGCGAGACCCTCATCAACGAGGGCGAGATCTACGGCCGCTGGGCCGACTGGCTCGGCGTGCCGCGGCACACCTTCCTCACCAAGCTGGGCGCCGTCCTCGCGGGCGGCGGCACGTACATGGACCTCTTCGAGCACTTCAAGCCGGGCTTCGACCTGGCCGAGGAGGAGAAGAAGCGCGCCGAGGCGGGCGTCCCGAACGGCTTCGGCCCCGAGGACCTCTACCCCGACGCCCGCCCCTGCCTGGCCGGGCTGCGCGCGCAGGGCCTGTTCGTCGGGGTCGCGGGCAACCAGCCCGTCGACGCCGAGGAGCAGTTCACCGCGCTCGACCTGCCCACCGACGTGCTCGGCATCTCCGAGGTGTGGGGCGTGGAGAAGCCCGCGCGCGAGTTCTTCGAACGTTGCGCGCAACTGGCGGACGTGCTGCCCGAACACGTCCTGTACGTGGGGGACCGCATCGACAACGACCTGCGCCCGGCGCTGGCGTTCGGGATGCGCGCGGCGTTCCTGCGCCGCGGCCCCTGGGGCCACATCCAGCAGGACGACGACGCGGTGGCGCAGGCGACGTTCGTGCTGGACGAACTGGCCTCGCTACCCGACCGGGTGGCGGCCTACAACTCCCCGGAGTGACGCCCGTCACCCCTAGGGGCTTACCCCTAATCCGCAGGTAGCGGGGCAGGACCAGCCGTTAGACCGATTCATGACGGGGCATCGACTCCCTAGCGTGGAACACGTCAACAGGGAACGAACCCGACACGAATCGGAGTGACACACCATCATGAACGGCCTCTACCGCCCGCGCGACGGTCGGATGATCGCTGGAGTCTGCGCCGGCCTCGGCCGCCGCTTCGGCCTGTCGGCCGGGACGGTCCGCCTGCTGGCCGTGCTCTCCTGCCTGCTGCCCGGCCCGCAGTTCGTGGTCTACCTGGTGTTGTGGGTGATGCTACCCAACGAGGACAGGTACAAGGCGCACGTCTAGCCGACCCGCGCCGCGCGCACCGCCTGACGTGCAAGATCATCCCTTCCGCTTGGATCGGAGCGAGGCGGGGTGTTGCAGCCTGCGCAGGAGCCTTCTGGTTCCTGCGCAGCCCCCTTCTCGGGGATCCCACCGTTACCGCAACGGGGTGGTGACGGTGGGTTCCTGCCGTGTCGGCCCCGGGGTGCGACGACACTCGCCAGGGAGGTGGTGTCGGTGACGCGTCCGGGGCCACGGTCAGGCGTTGTTATCCCGGCCTGCTGCTTGCGGGTCCGGGGTCTGGGCTGGGGTCTCGGCCCAGACGTTCGAGGTCGCGCCCGTAGCGGGCGAGGTTCGCAGCGGCGTTCACATCCCGGTCCAGCTCCAGGCCGCACGCGCTGCAGACGAAGGTGCGCTCGCTCAAGGTGAGCTTGGGCTTGCGCGTCCCGCACCCTGAGCAGGTCTTGGATGAGGGGAACCAGCGGTCGGCCACCACCAGGCGTGTGCCGTGCCAGTCGGCCTTGTAGGCCAGCATCCTGCCCAGTGTCCCGAAGGAGGCGTCGGCGACGGAGGCGGCCAGGTGATGGTTGGCCAGCATGCCTTTGACGTTCAGGTCCTCGATGACCAGCCGGGCGTGGCTTTTGACCAGCCGGTTCGAGACCTGGTGCAGATGATGCTCGCGCATCGCCGCCGTACACGCCTGGTACCGCGCCACACGGGCACGGGCCTTGCGGTGGTTACGCGAACCGGGCTGGGCGCGTGACAGCGCGCGGGCCCGGCGACGCAGCCCTTCCAAACGGCGACGGTGATACTTGGGAGCAGGGACGCGGGTCTGCTCGTCCCCGTGCTGGTCGGCGACCACCATCAGATCGATCAACCCCACGTCCACCCCCGCCCAGACAGCCGTTTGCTCTGACGCTGGTGGCAGCTCACCGGCCAGTGCCGGAGCGGTAGGCACGGTGACGGCCGGGGACGAGGCGGTGCCGAAGTGACGGGCGGCCGGATGCAGGTCAGCGGCCCGCACCGTCACTACCACGATCCACCGGCCCCGATGCTGCCGGACGGTGACCGAACAGATCCGCGCCCGTGCCTCTTGGCCGTCGACGGAGCGCAGCATACGGCGCACTTTGCGGGTGTCCTCCCGCACCGCCAGCACTCCCAACCGGGGCAGCCGCAACGTCCGGGGGTGCTGCGGCGTCCCCAGCACAATGGATTCCTTCTGGTTGCGGAGGCGGAAGTTGTAGGACGTGGCGCGCTTGTTCTTGAACCTGGGGAACCGCATCCTCGGCCCTGGCCTCCGGCCGGTGCGGGAGGCGGTGAACGCCGCCAGGGCGCGGGCCAGATCGACGGCGGCCTCCTCGAACACCAGCGCCGGGATCGCCCGGTGCCAGGGCTGTCCGGTCGCCGGGTCGATCTGCTGGGCCAGGGCGGCGCGTTTCCACTGGTTGGCGGCGTTGATCAGGTCGAACGACGACCACGGCACCGCGACCTCCACACTTTCGGGAGCGGCGTGGCGGGCGTCCAGCCTCTCCTTCACCAGGGCGAGCAGGGTGTTGTAGGTCAGGCGGGCGGCACCCCCGGCGGTGCGCAGCAGCGCCTCCTGGGCCGGGGTGGGGTCCAGGGTGAACCGGAACGCCGTCATTCGTGACATGACGAACACGTTAGGTGACTACCTCCGAACGGGTGAGCGAATCTAAAAGAATCATGGAATCGAGTGCCTTTGCGCCCGGGTTCGCTCTGTTCGCACCGTGGCTGGACCAGTTTGTCCTCAGGCGCTTAGATCGGGGCACGACGTTTCGCCGAGCAGGGGAGGCGGCTGTGCCCGAGCACGGTCCGGGGACGACCGGCCGGGGCGCGGACCCCGCGGCCCGGCTGCTCCGGTTCCTGCGCGACCTGGCCCGCGCCCGCCGCGATCCCGCCGACGGCGGGGGCGGCGAGCGGGTGCACTGGCTGGCCGAACTGCCCGGCGAGGTCTACGTCGAGACCGACGCCGGGCTGGGGGACGTGCTGTTCAGCGTCCCGGTCATCCCGCTGAGGCCGCCGACGGTGGCCGAGGAGTTCGACGGGTGGCTGGCGCTGCGGCACTGGTACCGGCTGCTGCGCGAGCTGGCCGACGGGGGCGGCGTCGCGGACCTGGCGACGGGGCTGCTGTCGTGGCGGCCCGCCGAGGGACCGGCCGTCAGCGGGCACCTGCTGGCCACGCCGATCCGCATCGTCGTCGAGGAGCGCACCGGCCGCGTGGACGTCCTGCTGGACGGCTCCACCGCGCTGCGCGACCGCGAGCTGCTGGCGGGCCTGCCCGGGTTCCGGCCCGCGCGCACCGACTGGGTGTGGGACGCGGTGCAGGCCGGGCAGGGGTTCGGGCTGCGGCCGTCGGTGTCGGACGTGCTGCGCAAGTGGAGTTCGGTGGCGTTCGGGGACGAGCCGGTCGCCTTCCGGGAGGACTGGGCCGCCCCGTCCGGCGCGCCGTCGGCCGCGCCCCGGCTGCGCGTCGCGCCCGCGCTGATCGTGCGGCCCGCCGGGCGCGCCGCCGTCGCCGACCACTACGACCGGCTCGCCGCGCGCCTGCCCGACCTGCCGGGCGCGGCGGCGCGCTTCCTGGAGCCCGGCGGCCGTCCGCCGCTGCTGCACGTGCCCGAGCGCACCCCGCAGGACCTCGCGGACCTGCTGACCGGCCTGCTGGCGCGCGGCCTGCGCGTGCTGGTCGCCACCGATGCCGACGACGTGCGCGCCGCGCTGCACCCCCGGGTGGCCGCGCTGTGCGACCCCCAAGGATTCACGCCCGACGATCCTGAACCGGTGGAGGACCTGGCGCGGCTGGAGGCCGAAGCCGCCCGCACCGCCGCCGACCTGCGCGAACGTCTGCGCCGCGCCGAGAACGCCGACGAGTACGACCTCGGCCCCGGCTACCGGGGCGACCGCGCGGAGCTGGCCCGCCGCGTGTACGCCGAGGCCCCCGACTTCAACTGGCTGCCGCCGCGCCCCGGCCTGCCGACCAGCCCGCCGCTGACCCGCGAGGAGGTCACCGAGCTGCTGCGGATCCGGGCCGAGCCGGGCCCCGACCGCACGCGGCACCGCGACGTCGACCCGTGCACGCTGCCGAGCGCCCCGTACGTGCGGACGCTGATCGAGGCCGAGCAGGTGGCCGCCGAGCGGGCCGGACGCAACGAGACGGACATGTCGCGGCGGCTGCGACGCTGCGACGTGGCGGTACTGGCGCGCCTGGACACGGCCGCCGCCACCGTGGACGGGGCACTGCGCGACCTCGGCCTGGCAGGGCACCCGAGCGGCTGGGACGCCGCCGACCACGCCGTCCGGGCGTTCACCGACGCGCTGGCCCACCGCCGTCCGGCCGTGTGGGCGCGGGTGGCGGAGATGGCGGAACAGGCGGAGTGGGCGGGCCGGGCGCTGGAGACGAACGTGGGCCACCGCGTGGAGTTGCCGCCGGGCGACCTGCACCTGCGCCGGATGGCGAGCGTCGCGCAGGACCTGCGGACCTACCTGGTCGAGGGCGGCGCCCTGAAGCGGGGCCCGCTGCGCTCCACGGCTCAGCGCCAGGCCGAACCGCTGCTGACGAGCGTGACCGTGGACGGCGGCCCGCCCACGACGCCGGAGCTGCTGGAAGTGGTGTTCACGCACCTGATGGTGCTGATGGCCTGCCAGGAGTTGCAGTACGTGTGGGAGGCGGCGGGAGTGTCGTTCCCGGCGGACGTGCCGCTGGCGGACCGGGTGGCGCGGTTCCGGCGGGCGCACGGCCGTCTCGCGCGCGTGCGCGATGTGCTGACCGCGATCGAGGAGACCGTCGAACTGCTGGCCGGGCTGAGCATTCCGGTGACGCATCCGCTCCAGTGGTACGGCTACACCACGGCGCTGGAGACGGCGCTGCTGTCGCAGGGGGTGAACCGGGCGGCGGCGGACCTGACGGCATTGCGCGACTCGATCGGCTCTGCTGCTGACGACCCGCCCGAACTGCGCCGCGCCTTGGACGCGATCGACGCACGGGACGCCGACGCGTACGGAGACGCGCTGATCGACCTGGCGGAGGCGAGGCAGGAACGGGCCGCGCAACTCCGGTGCGCGGACTTCGAGGAGCGGCTGAGGGCGGTCCATCCCGATCTGCTGGACGCGCTGGCGGTGCCGTCGGACGCCTGGCTGGGCCGGCTGGGGCGCTGGGACGAGGCGTGGGCGTGGGCGCACGCGTCGGCGAGGCTGGAGGAGCTGCCGAGGTCACCTGCGGAGACGCAGTTGCGGGCGGGAGTGGAAGAGGCGGAGGCGCGGCACCGGGAGCTGGCGGCGCTGCGGGCGTGGAACGCGCATTGCGGGGCGTCGGAGGCTCCGGGGTGGTTGGTGCCGCTGTGGGAGATTCCGGAGGCAGTGCCGGATGGTGGGTTCGACGTTGTGGTGGTGGACGGGGACCAGGGACCGGGGGCTGAGGCGCTGTATGTGTTGTGGGCGGCGCCGAGGGTGATTCTGGTGGGGGAGCCCGCAGCGGAAGTGAGTGGTGCGGCCCCGCAGATGCGAGTGCTGGCCGAGGACCTGCCGGATGACCTTCGAGTGCTGGTGACGTCGGAGACTTCGCTGTTCAGGGTGCTGCTGGACCGCTTTGAGCCGCCTGAGGAGGCTCCCGCTGGTGCTGGTGCTGGTGCTGGTGCTGGTGCGCGGGAGGAGCGGGTGGCGGAGCCGTGGGAGTTCCGAGAGGGCCCGTCCCCGTTGGCGTCGGAACGTCGAGAGGCACCGTTGAGGCCGACGAAGAAACCGGACGTTGCGACGGCGGTGCCGTCACCAGAGCCACAGCTGGCTCCCGCCCCGTACCAGATTCCTGAGCCACGCCAAGCTCCCGATATGCGCCCAGAGCCAGAACCGGGACCACCACCGGAACCACGACGGTCGCCAGAGACACGTCCGTTGGAGGGGACGGAACCGAGCGGACGTGTCCCGCGTGGCCAGGTCTACGCACAGGCAGGCCGGTCGATCGTGACCTACAAGCGACCCGAACTGGTGGCGCTGGTCGCGCGCATCGCCGACGGCACCCCTGAACTGGACGATGACCAGGTCATAGAGCTGGCACGGCGGCTGCTCGCGTGCCCGGCGGACGAGGAGATGCTCGTGGGCGCACGCCTACGATTCGCGGTTCAGGCTTACCGGACGGGCGGCCTCGACGAGGAGTAGTGGGTGTGCGGCTCAAGCGAAAACCGCGCGACAAGGCTCTTGAGGCCCTGCACGTGACCACCTACCCCGGCCCGCGCTCCGCGCGTGACCAGTGACCTCAACCCCGCGCCCGAACCTGATCAGCGACCCCAGCCCCACGCCCCGCACCTGACTAGCGACCCCAGCCTCGTGCCCGAACCATCACAG
>NZ_BCRO01000071.1 GCF_001552635.1 Actinomadura hibisca NBRC 15177
CGTGACGGCTGGGGTCGCTGGTCAAGTTCGCGCGCGGGGCTGGGGTCGGTGGGCATGTTCGCGCGGGGAGCTCTAACGACGATTTATCGTGCGAGCCACTCCAGCAGCAATCGTTGTCGCCAGCACCCACCCCGCCGCTATGAACACATATGACAACCACTGATAAGCCCCAGCCGGATTGAACGCCCGCTGTTGTCCCAGGTCCACGATCGGAATCATCAAATCCAGCGTGTAGACCACCGGGTTGAAGTGCGGTGCCTCGTCCGCCTTTAGCGGGGCCGGTGGGTTCAGCCCGTAAATCACGCCGCCCACCGTCACCAGCGCCGCCAGCCACAGGAACGACCGCCATGGCTGGTAGCCGTATCCCGTCGTCAGCGCCTGCATCCTGCCCCACAGGCCGATCAGCGGGGTCTCCCCGTCGAGCTTCAGGCGTTCCTTCGCGCTCAGCACCTTTCGCGCGTCGGCGTGCAAGCCCAGTGCCGTGTAATGCGCGGCCAGCTGCTCGTACGGCTGTGACTCGAAACCGCTTCCGTCGCCGCTCAGCCACGTCAGCCGTTGCTTGGCCGGTAGGCGCGGTTCCAGTGCCTCGTAGGTCAGGCCGTTCGCGTCCAGTGTCTTCGGCCAGCGGGTCGGGTCGTCTCGCAGCACCCCGATCCGCGCGTGCGTCAGCACCACCTTGCCCTCGATCGGGGTCTCAGGCAGCAGCGACAACTCGCCCGCCGTCAGGCCGTGGGCGTTCAGCGCGACGTTCTCGTGTCCGGAAAGGCGAAGGCCTGTCAGGTCCGCGTGCTGGCCCACGCGCATCCCGTACAGCCTCACCTCCCCGTCGGCGGTCAGGTCGTGGGCCGTCAGGTCGGCGCCGATCTCGCTGTTGGAGGCGCGCAGCGCCACGCCCTGCGGGTTGTGCAGGGTCGCGTTCAGCAGCAGTATCCGCACCTTCACGCGGGTCGCTCGGATCATCACCTCGCCGTGCGCCCGCAACCGGCACAGGGACACCAGGCCCAGTTCGGCGTGGTCGATGGCCAGCGCGCGGGGGCCGCCGGTGTTGTTTAGTTCGGCGTCGTTCAGGTTCGCCTGGCCTGCGATCCGGGTGTTGCGCATGCTGATCTCGCCCGCCGTCACGTGCAGACGGACGCCGCTGAGTTCGTTGCAGGTCGCCGAGTCCAGGTCCAGGGCCTTGCCGTTTGGGTGGTCGAGCTTGGCGTCATCGAGGGTCAGATTTCCGCTGAGCTGCGCGCCTATCAGTCGGATTCCGCCCTGCACGGTGAATCCATCTCCGCAGAAAACGCCTCCGGCCGCCGTCAGGCCGCCTGCGTTCAGTGCGTACTCGTTGGGTGCGCTCAAGTGGGATCGGTTGAGCACTGCGTTGCTGCCGATTTGTGCGTTTCGCAGGAGGAGGCGGCCGGTGGTCCTGATGTTCTCGGCGCGTAGTCGGCCGCCGATCTTGGCCGCGTCGCCGTCCAGGGCGGTTCGTGTACTGGGAGAGCCGAAGATTCCATCGGTCAGGGCCAGGTCGCCGGTGATCTGGCCGCCCCGCACGCTGAACTCGCCGTGCACGGTGATGCCTGTCGCGTCGAGTGTGCCTTGGATCTCGATGTTGTCTGCTTGTACGCGTCCGGCCTCGACGTTTGTCAGCCGGACTTCGCTTTCCAGTCGCGCGTGATCCAGCCGTAACGTGCGTTCGACCGACGTTCCCTCCAGGGAGAGTAGGCCCGTCGCTCGCAGGCGGGGGGCCTTGAACGCTGGGAGGTGGCCGCCTGTGATCCGCAGTGTGCGCAGGTCCGCCTCGGCCAGGCTCACCGTGTCCTCGAAGACGCAGTCGCCGCAGTCCAGCAGCGTGTCGAAGCGCGTTCCGTCGAGGTCGAGGCGGCCGGTGATCCTCGCGCCCCGCAGCCGGACGCCCGGGTAGTGGCCGGGCGCCGGCGGGACCGCGCCGAGGAGCAGGGCCTTGATCACCTCGGCGCGCACGCTCGTGTCGTCGAACGTGACGATCTCGCCGCTCGGGCACGCGTCCCACAGGCGGCGTTCCTCGTCGGTCAGCTCGTGTCGTTCCATCCCATGTTCAGACGCCGTCCGTTGTCGGGCGGTTCACCGCGCGATGTCGGATCGGTGGTGGGCGCCCCGGATCTTGATCTTGGCGGCGGCCTCGTAGGCGGTGGCCCGCGCGGTCGCCTGGTCCGGGCCGGTGCCCACCACGTTCAGCACCCGGCCGCCGTTCGTCAGCAGGCGGTCGCCCTCCAGGCGCGTGCCCGCCTGGAGCACGTACGCGCCGGGCACCTGCGCCGCCTCGTCCAGGCCCGTGATCTCGTCGCCCTTGACCGGGTTCTCCGGGTAGCCCTCGGCCGCGATCACCACCGTCACCGCCGCGCCCTCGTGCCAGACGGGGCGGAACGCCGGGTCCAGGCCGCCGATCGCGCACGCGTGCAGCAGGCCCGCCAGCGGCGTCGCCAGCCGGTCCAGCACCACCTGCGTCTCCGGGTCGCCGAAGCGCGCGTTGAACTCGATCACCCGCACGCCCTTGGCGGTCAGCGCCAGGCCCGCGTACAGCACGCCCACGTACGGCAGGTCGCGGCGGCGCAGCTCGTCCACGGTCGGCTGCACGACGGTCCGCATGACCTCCTCGACCAGGTCCGGCGGGGCCCACGGCAGCGGCGTGTAAGCGCCCATCCCGCCGGTGTTCGGGCCCGCGTCGCCGTCGTAGGCGCGCTTGAAGTCCTGCGCGGGCATCAGCGGCACCGCGTTCACGCCGTCGCACAGGGCGAACAGCGACACCTCCGGGCCGTCCAGGTACTCCTCGATCACCACGCGCTCGCAGGCCACGGCGTGCGCGAGCGCGGCGTCGCGGTCGTCGGTCACGACCACGCCCTTGCCCGCGGCCAGGCCGTCGTCCTTCACCACGTAGGGCGGGCCGTACTCGTCCAGCGCCGCCTGCGTCTCGGGGGCCGACTCGCAGACGAACGCGGCGGCGGTCGGCACTCCGGCGGCCTTCATGACCTCCTTGGCGAACGCCTTGGAGCCCTCGATCCGCGCGGCCGCCCGGTCCGGGCCGAAGCAGGCGATCCCGGCCTCGCGCAGCGCGTCGCCCACCCCGGCGACCAGCACCGCCTCGGGGCCGACCACGACCAGGTCGGCCGACAGCCGGCCGGCCAGCTCCACCACCGCCGTCGGGTCGTGCGGGTCGATCTGGTGGTTGACCGCGACCTCGGCCGTGCCCGGGTTGCCCGGGGCGCAGTGGAGGGCGGTGACGGCAGGGTCGCGGTGCAGGGCGCGGGCGAGCGCGTGCTCGCGGCCACCCGATCCAAGGACGAGTACTCGCACGTCACGGGAGCTTAGCGCGGGGCCTGGCATATCCGGGGGCGCGCGGGCGTTGTGACCGGTGTCGTCCCGGAACGTGCTATCCGGGTGCGCGCGGACACTCCGAAGTGCTTTCGGTGCACGCCCGGAATCGGCCCGGTGAACCCGTCCGTTGCCCGCGGCGTCTCAAATGTCGGCTGGTAGGCTGCTCGGGATCGTGGCCTTGTCGCCTGTTGCGAAAGGAGGTGGTCGGGATGAGTCCTGGCGATACGTGCGGTTCGCCGGAAACCCCTCACAGTCCGGACTGGACTGCACTTCCGTCCGCCTCTACACGGCGTCCGGCCACGCCCACTTCCGCGCGCTCCTCAGCCTGATCCGGGGCCGAGCGCGCGCAGGCGTGTGTGGCCGGAGGGTTAGGAGCAACCTTCCATGGCCATGACACGAGTCCGCCCGGGCCGCGCGACGATGTCGCTGTTCAAGACCCGCGGCCGGCCGCACCCCGTGCCGGTCCAGGGGTCCCGCCGCGACACCGCGGTGATCGACTGGGCCGCCTACATCGACGGGCACCGCGTGTGCACCGACTCGGTGGCGGACGCCGTCCGCCTGGTGCGCGACGGCCACCTCACCACGATCGGCGACGAGGAGAGCGCCGGTTTCGTCTGGGTCGGCCTGCACGAGCCGTCCGCCGCCGAGCTGACCGAGCTGGCCGAGGTGTTCGGCCTGCACCCGCTGGCGGTCGAGGACGCGATCCACGCCCACCAGCGGCCCAAGCTGGAGCGCTACGACGACGTCCAGTTCTTCGTGCTCAAGACCGTCGGCTACGTGCAGCGCGAGCCCGCCGGAGCCGAGGTCGTCGAGACCGGCGAGATCATGGTGTTCTGCGGCTCCGACTTCGTGGTGACGGTCCGGCACGGCGCGCACGGCGAGCTCGGCCCGGTCCGCCGCCAGCTCGAAGAGCACCCCTCCCGGCTCGCGTTCGGCCCCGCGGCCGTCCTGCACGCCATCGCCGACCGCGTCGTGGACGGCTACGTCAACGTGGCCGACGCCGTCCAGGAGGACATCGACGAGGTCGAGGAGGCGGTGTTCGCGCCCGAGCGCACCGACGAGGCCCGCCGCATCTACCGGCTCAAGCGCGAGGTCATCCAGCTCAAGCGCGCCGTCGGGCCGCTCGCCGGGCCGCTGCGCCAGCTCGCCGGCCGCCGCTTCGTGCCCGACGACATCAAGGAGTACCTGCGCGACGTCGAGGACCACCTCACCCGCGTCCGCGAGCAGGTGGAGTCCTACGACGAGCTGCTGAACCCCATCCTCCAGGCGCACATGACCCAGGTGACCGTCGCCGACAACCGGGACATGCGCAAGATCTCCGCCTGGGGCGCCATCTTCATGGTCCCCACCGCGATCGCCGGGATCTACGGCATGAACTTCGACTTCATGCCGGAGACCAAGTGGGAGTTCGGCTATCCCATGATCCTCGGCGTGATCGCGATCGCCTGCCTGTCCCTGTACCGGGGCTTCCGCCGCAACGGCTGGCTCTAGCTACCGCAGCGCGGGGCTCCGGAACGGCGACGGCAGCGCCAGGCCCCGCGCCGCCATGACGGCCCGCAGCCGGTCGGGGTAGTCGGTCACCACCGCGTCCACGCCGTGGTCGAGGAAGCGCCCCATCGCGGCGGGGTCGTTCACCGTCCACACCGCCACCGGCAGCGCCAGCGTGTGCGACCGGGCGACCAGCTCCGGCGTGGTGATGTGGTGCTCGGGCGACAGCGCGGTCGCCCCGATCTCCAGCGCGGACGCCGCCGGGTCGTGCGGCGTCCGCCCCGCCAGCCAGGCGGTGCCCGGGACGAGCGTCTTGCGTTCCACCAGCGCCACCCGGCCCAGCGCCGGGGCGTACTCGCGCGCGGCCACCAGGACCCGCCAGTCGAACGCCAGCAGCCGCCCCCGGGCCGTGAGGCCGTGCGCGATCAGCACGTCCGCCACGGCCCTCGTGAAGCGCTCCACGGCCGCGTCGGACCAGCCGGGGTCGGTCTTCAGCTCCACGGCCAGCCGGACCCCCGGCGCGGCCCCCAGCAGCGCGCACGCCTCGTCCAGGGTCGCCGGGGCGGTGCCGGGCAGCGGGAGCTGCGTCAGCACGAACGGGTCGTCGTCGCCCTGTGGCCGCCGCACGCCCGCGTCCAGCGTGCGGAACTGCGCGAGCGTCAGCTCGGCGATCGCGCGGCCGACGTAGGGGAACAGCGGGTCGCCGGGGGCGGCGGGCGCGGTGTCGGCCACGTTCACCGGCGACAACACCTGGTCGTGGCCCAGCACCACCGCCCCGTCGGCGGTCAGGCCCACGTCCAGCTCGACCGCGTCCACGCCGAGCGCGAGGGCGTGCGCGAATCCCGGCAGCGTGTTCTCCGGCCGCAGCCCACGCGCCCCCCGATGACCGTGGATCTCCACGGCTCCCCCGAAGCAAGTCACGGCCCGCACGCTACCGGCTGTAACCGAGCGGTTCGTGGCCTACCGGTGAAAAGCAGGGAACACCGTGCGGCCGGGTTCGTGCGGCCGGGTTCGTGCGGCCGGGAGCAGGCGACCCGGAGCGGGCGGCCCGGAGCGCGCGGCTCAGATCAGCGGGCGCAGCGCCAGCGTCTGGTCGCGGCCCGGACCGACGCCGATCGCCGAGATCTGCGCGCCCGACATCTCCTCCAGCGCCCGCACGTACGCCTGCGCGTTCTTGGGCAGGTCCTCGAACGTCTTGGCGCCGGTGATGTCCTCCTGCCAGCCGTCCAGGTACTCCAGGACCGGCTTGGCGTGGTGGAAGTCGGTCTGGGTGGTGGGCAGCTCGTCCACGCGCTCGCCGTCGATCTCGTAGGCGACGCAGACCGGCACCCGCTCCAGGCCCGACAGCACGTCCAGCTTGGTGAGGAAGAAGTCGGTGATGCCGTTGACGCGCGCGGCGTAGCGGGCGATCACCGCGTCGAACCAGCCGCAGCGGCGGTCGCGGCCGGTGGTGACGCCGTACTCGCCGCCGGTGGTGCGCAGGTACTCGCCCTGCTCGTCCAGCAGCTCGGTCGGGAACGGTCCCGAGCCGACGCGGGTGGTGTAGGCCTTGAGGATGCCGATCACCTTGGTGACCTTGGTGGGGCCGACGCCCGACCCGGCGCACGCGCCGCCCGCCGTCGGGCTGGAGGAGGTGACGAACGGGTAGGTGCCGTGGTCGATGTCCAGCAGCGTGCCCTGCGCGCCCTCCAGCAGCACGACCTTGCCGTCGTCCAGCGCCCTGTTCAGGATCAGCGTGGTGTCGGCGACGTAGGGCCGCAGCCGCTCGCCGTAGGCCAGGTACTCCTGGACGATCGGGCCGGTCTCGATCCGCCGCCGGTTGTAGACCTTGGTGAGGACCTGGTTCTTCTCGCGCAGCGACAGGTCCAGCTTCTGGGTGAGGATGTTCGGGTCGAACAGGTCCTGCACCCGGATGCCCATGCGGTTGATCTTGTCGGCGTACGCCGGGCCGATGCCGCGGCCGGTGGTGCCGATGCGGGCCTTGCCCAGGTAGCGCTCGGTCACCTTGTCCAGGGTCCGGTGCTGGGGCATGATCAGGTGCGCGTTGGCCGAGATCAGCAGGCGCTCGGCGGAGATGCCGCGCTCGGCCAGGCCGTCGATCTCCTGCAGCAGCACCGCGGGGTCGATCACCACGCCGTTGCCGATCACCGGGACCACGTCGTCCGACAGGATGCCGGACGGCAGCAGGTGCAGCGCGTAGGACTTGTCGCCGATGACCACGGTGTGGCCGGCGTTGTTGCCACCCTGGTAGCGGACGACGTAGTCGACGTCCCCGCCGAGCAGGTCGGTGGCCTTGCCCTTGCCCTCATCTCCCCATTGGGCTCCGACAAGAACGATGGCCGGCATGCCACTTTCCTCTCCCACGACGAAGGCCCCTGATCGCAAGCGCGAAGGGGCCTCTTGCGATCAAATCGTACCCGCCACGGGGGACTGAAGAAACCGCACGTCGTGGTGAACGGGGGTGAAGGGGCTGGTGAGGCCCCCTCAACCGGGAAATGAAACCCTTACGCCAGGGCCTGTGCGGCGGTCTCGCTGCTGTCGCGCAGGAAGGTCTTGCAGCGGGTCGCCTCGGCGTCCTCGCCGATCGCGGCGGCGGCGCGGCCCAGGGCGTGCAGGGCGCGCAGGAAGCCGCGGTTGGCCTCGTGCTCCCACGGCACCGGGCCGTGGCCCTTCCAGCCCGCGCGGCGCAGCGCGTCCAGGCCCCGGTGGTAGCCGGTGCGGGCGTAGGCGTAGGACTCGATGACGCTGCCGGCGGCGAAGGCGCGGTCGGCCAGGGCGGCCCACGCGCCGGGGTACTCGGGGTGGCGGGCGGCCACCTCGACCGGGTCGACGCCGCTTTCCAGGGCCTCGCGGGCCGCGGCGTTGTCCGGGAGTTCGGTCGGGGCCGGGCCGCCGAGCAGGTTCTGGGTCATGCGGGTCATGGTAAGTCGGGCCAGGTAGTGCATATCAACCGGGGATGGGCAGCGGCAGCCGGAAGCTCGCCGCGCCGTCGGCGTCGGCCGGGGCCACGGCGGGCCAGTACCGCCGGATCGCCGAGAGCGCCGGCCGGTTCTCGTAGATCACCTCGGCGCCGAACTCGGTGATGCCGCGGCGCTGCGCCAGCGGGACCAGGCAGGCGACCAGCAGGCCGCCCAGGCCGTGCCGCTGCCAGGGGTCGGCGACCAGCGCGGCGACCTCGGCGCGGCAGGGGCGGTCGCGGTCGCGCACGTACTCGGCGACGCCGACCAGCTCGCCGTCCAGCAGCGCGACCAGCGCCTCGCGGTCCCAGTGGTCGAGGCCGTGCAGGGCGGACACGTAGGGCTCGGGGATGCGCGGGGTGCCGGTGAAGAAGCGGGTGTAGAGGCTGCCGCGCGACAGCAGGGCCGACATCCGGCGCAGCCGGTCGGCGTCGGCGGGGCCGAAGGGACGGACGCGGAGGTCGGCGAGGGTGGGCCGGGAGCCTCGCGACGCTGCGAGTTGTTCCATGCAACTCATTGCACCGCAAAGGGTTGCGTGAAACAACCCTTGATTTCTCAGGCCCCGGGGCCGCGCCGGGGCTCGACGTTGTTCGGGGTGAGGGCCGCGCCGCAGGACGTGCAGGTCAGCGCGGGCGTCAGCGACCCGTCGCAACCCCGGTGGCCCACCACCAACGGGGGGCCGCCCTCGGGCGCGTAGTGCCGGTCGCCCCACAACAGCAGCGTCATCATCGCCGGCCAGAGCTCCACGCCCTTGCGCGTCAGGCGGTACTCGTAGCGGACGGGCCGCTCCTGGTAGGGGACGCGGCGCAGCACGCCCTCCTCGCACAGGCGCGACAGCCGGTCGGTCAGCACGTTGCGGGCCACGCCCAGCTCGTCCTGGAAGTCGTCGAAGCGGCGCACGCCCTCCAGCGCGCTGCGGATCACCAGCAGCGTCCAGCGGTCGCCGACCACCTCCAGGGAGCGGGCGATCGAGCAGTTCTGGGACTCGTAGGTGCGGGGTAGTGCCACGCCCGCAGCGTACCCGGGTTTCGTCAGGCAACGCAGGGGTGCGCGCGAGGGCCGGGACGCGCGCGCCCCGGCCCTCGCGAGCGGTGCTACTTGATCTTCTTGCCCGCCGACAGCAGGCTCTCGCACGCCTCGGTGATGCGCGCGGCCATCGCGTTCTCGGCGGCCTTGCCGTAGGAGCGCGGGTCGTACTTCTTCTTGTTGCCGACCTCGCCGTCGATCTTCAGGACGCCGTCGTAGTTGTCGAACATGTGCCCGGCGATCGGCCGGGTGAAGGCGTACTGGGTGTCGGTGTCGATGTTCATCTTGATGACGCCGTAGGACACCGCCTCGCGGATCTCCTCCAGCGTGGAGCCCGAGCCGCCGTGGAACACCAGGTCGAACGGCTTGTCCTTGCCGTACTCGGCGCCCACCGCGTCCTGGATCTCCTTCAGCACCTCCGGCCGCAGCTTGACCGCGCCCGGCTTGTAGACGCCGTGCACGTTGCCGAAGGTCGCCGCCAGGATGTAGCGGCCCTTCTCGCCGACGCCGACGGCCTTGGCGGTGTCCAGCGCGTCGCCGACCGTGGTGTACAGCTTCTCGTTGATCTCGTTGGCGACGCCGTCCTCCTCGCCGCCGACGACGCCGATCTCCATCTCCATGATGATGTTCGCCTTGGCGCACTGCTCCAGCAGCTCGGCGGCGATCTGGAGGTTCTCGTCCAGCGGCACGGCCGAGCCGTCCCACATGTGCGACTGGAACAGCGGCTGCTCGCCGCGCGCCACCCGCTCCTGGGAGATCTTGACCAGCGGGCGCATGAACCCGTCGAGCTTGTCCTTGGGGCAGTGGTCGGTGTGCAGCGCCACGTTGACCGAGTACCGGTCGGCCACCACGCGGGCGAACTCGGCCAGCGCCACCGAGCCGGTCACCATGTCCTTGACGCTCTGGCCCGACAGGTACTCGGCGCCGCCGGTGGACACCTGGATGATGCCGTCGCTCTCGGCCTCCGCGAAGCCCTGGAGGGCGGCGTTCAGGGTCTGGCTGGAGGTGACGTTGATGGCGGGGTAGGCGAAGCCGTCCCGCTTGGCACGGTCGAGCATCTCCGCGTAGACCTCGGGGGTCGCGATGGGCATGTTGGCGTCCTTTCCTCACGCAGTGGTGCCGCCGGGCGTCCGGCCGGGCGGGCGCATCCGCCCCGCCGCGCTCCAGATCGTCGTTCCGGGCGCGGGGGACGGGCTGGGCATGCCGTCCACGGCCAGTATCCCGTTTTTCCCGCCGCAGGCCAGCGGGGGCCCGCCCTCGGGGTGTCCACGCCCGGCCGCACCCGGCCTGGGGCCGCTGGGACGCCCGATGACGCCGGGTTCGCCGGACCCGGACGGGGAAACGTTTCTCGCGGATTCCGACCGCCCCGCCAGGTACGCTCACACCGTGGATCTCGCGCTCATTCCCCTTGACATCACCGAGTGGCTGCACCCGACCGCCTGGTTGCAACTGTTCGGCACCTTCGCCACGATCGGCGTCCTCGCCATCATCTTCGCGGAGACCGGGCTGCTGTTCGGCTGCATCCTGCCGGGTGACTCCCTGCTGTTCACGGCGGGGATCCTCACCGCGGTGAACGAGGTCAACGGCCAGGAGTTCCAGCCGCTGTCGCTGCCGTGGCTGCTGATCGGCGGCCCGATCGCCGCCATCGCCGGCGCGCAGCTCGGCCACTGGCTGGGCGCCCGCTACGGGCGCCGGCTCTTCGACCGCCCCGACTCCAAGATCTTCCGGCAGGAGTGGGTGGAGAAGGCCGAGTACTACTTCAACCGCTTCGGCCCCGCCCGCGCGGTGGTGCTGGCCCGCTTCATCCCGATCGTGCGGACCTTCCTCAACCCGCTCGCCGGGATGCTCGGGATGGACTCGCGCAGGTTCCTGGTGTGGAACGTGATCGGCGCGGTGCTGTGGACCGACTCGTTGTTCCTGCTCGGCCACTTCCTGGGCGCGAAGGTCCCCAACATCGAGAGCTACATCCTGCCGGGCGTGGCGATCATCCTGATCCTGTCGCTGATCCCGATCATTCGCGAGGTGCTCAAAGGCCGCGGTGGCAGCGGCGGAGACGGCCATGGAGGCAATAAGAATGCCCCGGAACAGTCTCGTCCGTCGCTCAGCGGTGACAGTTATCGCTAACCTCCCCATGTGGGACGTCATCGGTCGGACCCTCGTGGTCTCGCGCGCATATTGATCGCGGCAGTCGCCGTGGTGCTCGCCCTGGCACTGGTCGTGGTGGGCGGCATGGCGCTGGTCAACGCGCTGACGTCCGAGGCGGAGAAACCCGTGCCCACGCCGAGCGCGGGCGGGGGCACCAAGGGCGGAAAGGAACCCGGCGAGCCGTCGCCGGGCCAGTCGGGCACGGCGTCGCCGCTGTCGAACTCGCTGGTGCTGAAGGTGATCAGCAACCAGCCGGTGAACGTGGTGGTGAAGCTCGCCGGCACCACCGACATCCTGCACAGCGGCACGCTCAACCCCGGCGAGGGGCGGCAGTGGACCGAGTCGCCGCTGGACGTGGTCGCCTCCGACGGCGGCGCGCTCCAGGTCACGATCTACGGCAAGGTGCAGCCGCCCGAGCCGTCGGGCCAGCGCGGGACATGGTTCGTGCGCAAACGCTGAACGCGGAACGCGGGCGGCGCCCCTGGGGGAGGGGCGCCGCCCGCGTTCTCTTTGGCCCGCGTGTGGTGCCAGGCCGTGTTCTGTTCAGCCCGCGCTCCAGGCCAGACCGCGTTCTGCGTTGGCCCGCGTTCAGGGCGGTCCGCCTGCGGGGCGGGCCGCGTTCTGTGTCGGCCGGGGTCAGTCCAGGCCCAGGTCGGGCACGCTGAACGGGTGCCGGTACTCCAGCCCCTCGGCCGCGATCCGCTCGGCCGCGCCGCGCTCCAGGATGGTGGCCACCGCGACGACCTCCGCGCCCGCCGCGCGCAGCGCCTCCACCGCGGTCAGCACCGAGCCGCCGGTGGTGGAGGTGTCCTCGACCGCCAGCACCCGGCGGCCCGCCACGTCCGGCCCCTCGATGCGGCGCTGCAACCCGTGCTGCTTGTCGGCCTTGCGCACCACGAACGCGTCCAGCCTGCGGCCCCGCGCGGCGGCGGCGTGCAACATCGCGGCCGCCACGGGGTCGGCGCCGAGCGTGAGGCCGCCGACGGCGTCGTAGTCCAGGTCCGCGGTCTCGTCCAGCATCACCCGCCCCACCAGCGGCGCGACGGCCCCGTCCAGGGTGACCCGGCGCAGGTCCACGTACCAGGACGCGCGCTTGCCCGACGACAGCACGAAGTCGCCGTGCACGACGGCCTTGTCCTTGATCTCTTCCAGCAGGTCATCACGTTCGCTCACACCAGAACCCTATTCGCGGCGCGGGACGGCCGCGCACCCGCGCCCGCCGGTCCGCTCCGTGTACGGTGAACCCGGTACGCGCAGGGGCCTGGAGGTGGGGAGATGACGCCCGGTTCCCTCGTCCTGCTGCACGCCCCGCTCGGCTCGGCCGCCGCCTGGGGCGATCTGCCGGAGATGGTGCGCTCCTACGGCCTGGACGTGATCGCGCCGGACGTCCCGGACGCGGCGGGCGCGCGCTACGTGGCCCGCGCCTCGCTGATCATCGCGGCGTCCTACCCGTCGGTCCCGCTGGTGCTGGCCGGGTACGGCGCGGCCGGGCCGCTGCTGCCCGCCATCGCGCTGGCCCAGCGCGCCGCGCACCGCAAGGTCGGCGGCTACGTGTTCATCGACGCCGAGCTGCCCCAGGCGCGCCGCTTCCGCGAGCACGAACACGATCATGACCACGGGCCGGGGAACGGCCACGCGTCCGGCCACGCGCACGGGAACGGCCACGCGCACGGCCACGCGCCCGGCCCCGAGGCCGCCGCGCCGCCCGTGCCCGTCCACGCCGACTGGCCCGACGCGCCCTGCGGCTACCTGCGCACGCACGCCGAGCGCACGGCCGCGCCGCGCGCGGGGGCCGCCGCCCGCGAGCAGGCCGTCAAGGAGGCCCGGCTGCGCGGCTGGCCGGTGGCCGAGCACCAGCCCCCGGCGGCGGTGGCGCAGACGTTGAGCGAGCTGATCGCACGGCTGTGACCCCGGCCGGCGCGGCCGGGCGGCTCACCGCCCGGGGCCGGAAGCAGCCGGACCGGGGCCGGTCGGGCCGGGGACCGGCGGACTGGCCGGACCGGGGCCCGGAGGGCCGGGGACCGGCCGGGCGCCCGGGTCAGGCGTTCTTCAGGAGATCGTCCAGCAGGGCGTCGTAGTCGTCCTCGCTCTTGCCGAGGTCGACCCGCGCCCGGTAGCGCAGCCGCAGCAGCGCCTCCAGGCTGTCCTCCGCGAGCGCGACGTCGTCGGGCCCGGTCAGGTCGGCGTCGTCGGCGGGGGACGGGTCGGGCTCGGCCCCGATGCCGGTGCCCACCGCGCGGTCGCGCAGCGCCAGCACCACGTCCACGCCCGTGGTCGCCCACTCGTGCGCGCCGTCGGCGTCGCCCTGCGCGTACAGGACCTCCGCCACGGCGCGGTACACCTCAGGGTCGCGCGGGGCGTCGGCGCGGATCTGCTCGATCAGCGCGCGGGCCTCGTCGGCGCGGCCCAGCTCGAACAGGGCGTCGGCCAGGTAGGCGCGCGGGTCGCCGTAGGTCTCGCCGCCGTCCTCCAGGGCCTGCCGGTAGTAGTCGGCGGCGCGGCCGTGGTCGCCGGCGTGCTGCCACTGCTCGCCGGCGCGCAGCAGCACGTTGGCGCGGGACACCCCGCCGGACACCGACTCGGCCAGTTCGCCCAGCCGCCGGGCGGCCGTGATGTGATCGCCCGTGCGCAGGGTGTCGAACTCCAGATCGTCGAGATCGTCTTCCGTCACATGCGTCACGCTTCAACGCTACCCGCCGCTCGGCGGCCGAAGCGGGCGAATCGATGATGATCGTGAATGTTCTACATGTACGGCTTGGCGAAGAGTGCCGTCACCTGCGCGAACGCTCCAGCGCGTCCCAGAAGCCGCGGCGCAGCGCGTGCCGGACCTCGTCGTGCAGCAGGAAGTCGATCGGCAGCGAGGAGCCCTGCAGCAGGCGGGCCTCCAGGTCGGAGGGCATGCGCGGCTTGCGGGCCAGCACCGCCTCCAGCCACAGCGCCGGGGCGTCGCGGGCGACCGACTCGCCGAAGTCCTGGCCCTCCTGGTGGGCGGCCTTCACCGCGTCCGACAGGGTCGGGGCGTTCTGCTGCGCCGGGACGGGCGAGATCTGCTGCGGCCCGGTGTAGGGGCCGTGCGGCGGCGGGGAGCCGGGCGGGGGCGTGCCGGGCGACGGCGGGGCGTACTGCGGCCCGGTGCCGGGCATCGGCGGCGGGGCCTGCGTCGCGGCGGGCGCCGGGGCGGACTGCTGGGCCTGCTGGCCGGACGGCTGGAGCGGCGGCGGGCCGGGCTGCTGGACGGGCTGCTGGACGGGCGCGGCGTGCAGCGGCGGGCCGCCGGAGGCGCCGAGGCCGACCGGCGCGCCGAGGCCCTGCTGCGGAGCGTTCAGCGAGGGCGGCGGCGCCTGGCTCGGCACCAGGCCGGGCATCGGCTGCCCGGTGAGCGGGGTGGACGGCGGCGGGCTGTGGTGCGCGGGCGGCTGGAGCGAGCCCAGCGAACCGCCGCCGCCGCTGCCGTGCCCGTTGGACAGCGGGCTGGTGGACAGCGGCACGGACCCGGTGGAGGTCTCGATGCCGGTCAGCAGGTTCACGTACGGGCGCAGGTGGCCCGAGCCGATCTCGATCAGGTCGTCGCACTCCTGGCGGAGCACCCGCGAGATGGTCCAGTTGCCGTCCACGGCCACGTGCACGACGGTGACGCGGACGCCGAGGTCCTGCGCGTCGGCGACGACCTGGGCGAGGTCCTCGTCGCCGCTGACCAGCACCGCGTCGGCGAGCGCGCCGTTGCGGGCCAGCGTCATCAGGTCGCGGTGGATCTCGGTGTCGACGCCCTCGCGGCGGCCCGGCCGGATGCGGCCCAGCCGCAACTTCAGGCCGGGCAGGTCGGCCAGCGCCTCGTGCTCGGGCGCGCGGCGGCCCTCGATCGTGGCCTCGTACCAGTAGCAGCGCAGCAGCGGCATGCCGGTGCGCTCGCGGGCCAGGTTGCTCAGCAGCTGGAGCAGCCCGCTGAAATCCCAGGAGACGGTCTCGCGATGGCGGGTGCCGTGCACCGCCATGGCGCCGTCGGCCAGCAGATAGCCGGCGTCTACGAACAGCGCGCAGCGATCCATGCGACACCGCCCTTCCTCGACTCGGGGCCTCGGGCCACGCCTTGCTCCACGGTCGGGCTGACGAGGGTGACCATCGTGGGCGGCCTGCCCTTCCTGCTCTCGGGGACGCGGGCTGCTCTCGGGGACGCGGGCCGGCGCCTCCATAGCGTAGTGAAGCCCGTCGGCCCGGTAGGCCAATACGGCGATTCGCCACTCTTTCACGGGGTCCGGCGGCGCGCGACCGGTCCGGCCGGGCCGCGCGTCCGGTGGTGCGCGCGCGGCGGTTCCCGGAGCCGGTCAGCGCGGACGCTACCAGCCGTTCCGGTCTGTCCCTAATGCTTCCTCATGATCTTTACGGGGAGAAAGGGGGCCGTGGCGGTTCCGCGACCCGGGCTTGCCGGAGGCGCCCCGCGCGTCCGGCCGCCGGAGCCGCCGCCGCGCGGGGCGTCCTAGCTGCGCATCGGCGCGGTGACGGTGACGACGCCGGTGAGGAAGGCGTCCTGGCGGGTGGTGAGGGTGAGGGTGGCGCGGTCGGTGACGGTCGCGGAGAAGCAATCGACATCTATCCCGAAAGTCAGCTTTGTCCCGATGGCTCCGAACGCCGAGCTGTCGAGCACGTTGCCCGCCGCGCCGTCGCCCGTCCCCGGGGTGAGCGGTGTGCCGTTCAACAGCAGCCGGTCGCCGGGCAGGTCCGCGTCGCCCTCCCAGGACACCAACCCGATGCGCGCCGGGCGGGCCGACGCCAGCAGCCCGTTCACCTGGACGGAGAAGTCCTTCGCGGCGGTGTGCGGGCCGACGGCGCGCACCCCGTCCAGCACCATGGCCTGCTGGTAGGGGGCGGCCGCGTCCTCCACGACCACGACCAGGCTCCAGCCCGCGTAGTCGCCGACGCCGGCCCGCGTCGGCGCGTCCGCGCCCCACCACGTTCCGCCGCCCGCCTCGCGCACCTGCGCGGTGACGTCGGCGAACCCCTGGTAGGCGAGGAAGCCGGGCATGCGGTCGTTGCGCGTTTCGGTGGGCCGGATCGTGCTGTAGGCGGTGGCCTTGGGACCGCGCAGCCGGATGGTTCCGGCGTCCTTCCCCACGCCTGACCAATACAGGCCCGCCCAGAGGACTTTCGCTCCGGGGGGCAGATCCAGTAGGGCGGCGCTGGAGGACTTGGTCTCCGGGTCGTCGTCGCGGTCGATCGGGGCCATGTTCCAGAAGTCGTTGTCGCGGCGCTCGCCCTTGCGGTCGAGGGCCTGCTCGCATCCGGCCTCGGCGGGCGGGCAGCCGAGCAGCGCGTTGCCGACCTGCGCGGTGCGGACGGTGCCGTCCACCGCGTACCGGGCGGGCAGGCCGTCCCGGGCGATGCCCTGGCGCGCGCGTGCGGTGACGGGCGTGCCGTCGCCGTGCAGCGTGACGCGCGGCGGGGTGTCGAACGGCGCGGCCCCGCCGACGTGCACCTCCAGATACGCCGAGGTGGCCTTGCCGGGCGGGAGCGGCGCGTGGGTGCAGCGGACGCGGGTGCCGGTGGTGGGGCGGCAGTTCCAGCCGTCGCCGGGCGGGCGCGCCGGCAGGAAGGCGACGCCGTTGCGGCCGGTCGTGGCGCCCCGGTAGGCGACGTCGGGCGGCAGGTCCACGTCGGCTATGACGTCCTTGGACCGGCCCTCGCCCTGGTTGCGCACCGCCATCGCCACGATGCCGGTCTGCTCGCGCAGCAGGGTGCCGACCGCGCCGATGCTCGCGGTGAGGCGGGAGGGCTTGGCCGGTGGGGGCGGGACCTGGGGCTGAGGGGTGGGGGGCTGCTCGTTGGGCTTGGCCTTCGGGGCGGCGACGGGGCGTTGGGGCTTCGGGACCGGGACGGGCGCTGGGGGCGGCGGCTGGGCGGCGGGCGGTTTCGCCGGTTTGGGCTTGGGCGGCTTGGCGGGGGGCTGGACGGCCGGTGGTTTGGCGGCCGGTGTGGTGGGCTCGATCGGCGTGTTGTTGGAGACCAGCAACATCCCCGCCACCGCGAGCGCGGCGGTCGCGGCGACGCCGCCGCTCAGCGCCTGCTGCTGGCGCTTGGGCAGGTGCCGGAACCAGCCGAAGATGCCGCCGCCGATCAGGCCGCCCTTGGCGACCGCCGCCAGGTAGGCGGCGGCGGCCGTGCCGAGCACCAGCGGGCCGAGCGCGTCGCGCAGCGTGTTGTTGACGTCGGCCAGTTCGGCGTGGATCGCCTTGCAGCGGGGGCAGTCGTCCAGGTGCTCCTCGACCAGCCGGGACTCGCGCTTGGCGAGACCGCCGCGCACGTAGGCGCCCAGCCGGTCGAGCGCGGGGCGGCACCGCTCGTCGGCGCCCGCCGACACCGCCGCGCCCGCCGCGACGCCCGCGGCGTCGTGCTGGGCGTGCTCGGCGGCCGGGCGCGGCTCGGCCAGGTGCATCTGGAGGTACGCCTGCCGCAGCCCCTCGCGCGCGCGGTAGGCCAGCGCCGCCGCGCCGTTGGCGGTGAGCCCGAGCAGCGGCGCGACCTCGGCGGGCTTGGCGCCCTCGACGACGGTGTGCCAGAGCACCGCCCGCCAGCGCTCGGGCAACGACTGGTAGGCCCGCACGATCATCGAGCGCTCCAGCCCGGCCAGCGCCGGGTCCTCGAACGGCTGCCCGGGGTCGAACAGCTCGATCTCGTCGGTGCTGTGCAGCCGCTTCTCGCTGCGGTACCGGTCGTAGACGGTGCGGCGGACGGCGGTGAGCAGGTAGGGCCGGAACCCCGACTGCGGGCCGCCGCCGCGGCGCAGCACGTCCAGCACCTTGGTGAAGGTGTCCTGCACCGCGTCGTCGGCGGCGTCGCCGCCGATCAGGTGCCGGGCCAGGCCGCGCGCGGCGTCCAGATGCCGCTCGTACAGCATGCCGTAGGCCGACGGGTCCCCCGCGCGGATGCGGGAGATGAGCACGGCGTCGCTCGGCGCCGGTGCGGTGACCTCGGTGGCGGCCTCGCGCACGCGTCCTCCTCGCCCGATCATTGATCGCCCATGGTGATCACTTGACCACCCAGTGTCGCGGAAAATGATTCCGCAAACGGCGTCATGACTAAACCGCTTCGCCGTCTTAGGTGGGGAAGGACGCACCACCAGGACAGTCCGTGCAGGTCAGCGGGGAAGGTCGGCGGGAAAGGCCGACGGGAAAGGCGGGGCGCGATGAACGAGGCGGAGGCGGGCGTCGTCCACCGCTGGAACGGGCCGCGGGCCGCGCGGACGCCCGAGGAGCTGCGCGACCGCTGGCGGGCGGCGAGCCGCGAGATGGGCTGGTCGGTGCCCGGCGACTGGTGGGCCCCGGCCGTCGAGTCGGTGGTGGCGGCGGCCTGCGGCGGGCGCGGCATGGCGGTGGCGTGCGCGCGGCTCGGCCAGGCGCGCGGGCGCGCGGGCGTCGCGATCGGCGAGACGCTGGACGACCTGGGCGCGCTGTTCTCGGTGTTGCGCTGGCCGGACCCGCCGCTGTCGCTGGTGCGCTGCGCCGCCGAGGGCTGGGTGGACTCGGGGCTGCTGGAGCTGGTCGCCGAGTCGTGCGAGGACCCGCTGACGGGCCTGATGACGCCGTCGTACCTGCGGTCGCGGCTGACCGAGCTTTACCGGGGCGCGGCGGCGCTGGGCGGCGCGCCGGGCACGGCCGCCGCCGACACGCACCGGCTGGTGCTGGTGGACCTGCCGGACGGCGTGGAGCCGTGGCGGCGGCTGGCCCGCGCGATCGTGGTGGCGCACGACCTGCGCGCGGTGTTCGCGGGCGGCGAGACGTTGTCGCTGGTGGGCGCGGGGCGGGCGGCGGCGCTGGCGGCGGCCGGGCCGCGCCTGGAGGCGGAGGTGGCCGAGCTGCGGCGGCTGCTGGACGCCGGGCGCGCCGGGTGCCGCGTCCGGGTGGAGCCGCTGCCGGACACCCTCCAGGAGGCGCGGGAGCTGCTGGAGGCGCTGGCCTGCTGACGACCGGCCCACACTGACCACCGGCCTGTTGACCACCGGGCGGATCATCCGCCCGGGTTCAGGACGCCATCGGCGCCGCGTGCCCCGGAGAGGGGGCGGGGTTCCGGCGTCGATGGCCCATGCGGGGCGCGCCCGTTCCAGCGAGGGGGTGGAACGGGCGCGCCCACTGCGTTCAGCAGACCGTCACGACCGCCATGTCGGTCAGCTCGGTCTCGCTGCTGGGCGTCTCCCAGCGCACCTTGCAGTCGCGGCCGCGCAGGTCCACGGTCGCGATCGCGTTGTCGAACCACGGGCCGTCGGTCAGCCGCCACTTCAGCGGCGCGACCGGCACCTTGGCCCAGCGCGCCAGCACGCGCGGCAACCCGCGCAGCGGGCGCGCCACGGCGACGCGGTTGGCCCACCGGAACACGCCGGGCAGCGGGTTGCGCAGCGGCGAGCACACCACCTGCGAGATCGTGGACTGCGTCTGCGGATCGGTGACGCGCGCCAGGTAGGAGTAGTGCACGTCGCCGGACAGGAACGAGATGCTGGCCGGGGCCGGGCCGCGCTCGCCGCGTCCCACCGCGATGACGTCGCGGGCGACCTCGCGGAACGACTGGTCGAACGCGCCCCAGTGCTCCAGGTCGGCGCCCTGCCGCAACTTCTCGCCCCACCGCGCCGCGCGCGGGCCCCACGCGCCCCCGGCGACGGCCTCGTTCCACGTCTCGGCGTGGTGGATGGCCGGGGCCAGCAGGTACGGCAGCGAGCTGGCGATCAGCAGGTGGTCCATGCCGCCCTGGAGCTGGCCGTCCAGCCAGTCGAACTCCTCGTCGTCGAGCATCCCGCGCCGGTCGGCGGTGAGCAGCCGGGAGCACCGGCTGTCCACCACGATCAGGCGGGTGTTGCCCCAGTCGTGGGCGTAGCTCCAGCGCGCGGTGGCGGGCTCCTTGTCGGCGAGCTCGGCGAACTCGTCCAGGATCTTGCCGCCGTCCTCGCCGTTGCGCGACGCCTCGCGGATCGCGCGGTAGGTGGGTTCGGCGGCGCGCTCCTCGGGGGTGAGGTTGCCGAGGTGCTGGTAGACCCAGTACGAGCCGATGCCGCCGGTGATGCGGGCGCGCCACCAGTCCTGCGCCCACATCTGCTGCCGCCAGGTGTGGGAGGTGTTCCAGTCGTCGCGGATGTCGTGGTCGTCGAAGATCACGAAGGTGGGCACGGTGGACAACAACCACTGCACCGCCGGGTCCTCGCGCCAGGCGAGCTTGTACAGGTGGGCGTAGTCCTCGTAGTCGGCCAGCTCGTCCACCGGCTCGACGTCGGGGGCGCGGCGCGAGCGGATGAAGGTGCGGATCTCCTCGCTCAGCTCGTCGGCGTACACCTGGTCGCCGACCATCAGCAGCACGTCGGGCCAGTCGCGGGCGTCGGCGGCCAGCCGGTGCGCGAACGCGGCCAGCGCGTCCACGCCGTGCACGCGGGCGGTGTCGGGGGCGCGGCGGCAGGAGCCGAACGACAGCTGCACGCCGTCGCCCAGCTCCAGGGTGCGGATCTGGCTGGCCGGGAACCGCGTCACCTCCTCCGGCCACACCACGTGCTCGTCCAGCGCGACCGAGTAGGGGACGCGGGCGCCCGGTTCGAGCCCGTCGATCTCGACGAAGGCGTAGTGGTGGCCGTGCACCGTGAAGGTCCGTGCGGTCGCGTCGAGCCCGTGCTCGCCGTTGAACACGCGGACCTCGCACGGGTGGGCGGTCTCCACCCAGATCGTGGCGGTGCGTTCACCGACGTGCCGGAGGAGCGGCCCGAGTACCAATGCGGTCATACCACGCTTCTCTAGCGGACGGGGGTCGGCCGCGTCCATCTTTTGGGCGCTTCGGGCTGCGGGGCATCACCCGGCGGACACCCCGCAGCCCACGTCAGCCGAGATCGGCTGTAACGGCATCGGCCCTGGTCAGGGTAGGCGGACGAGCATCTTGCCGGTGTTCGCGCCGCTCAGGACGCCGAGGAACGCGGCCGGGGCCTGCTCGATCCCCTCGACGACCGTCTCGGCGCTGCGCAGCGAACCGTCGGCGAGCCAGCCCGCCGCCTGCGCGATGAACTCGGGGAACCGGTCGAAGTAGGCGGAGACCTGGACGCCGCGCAGGGTGAGCTGCCGCAGGACGATGCGTTCGAGGTTGCGCGGGCCCGGCACGTCGGCCTCGTAGCCGCTGATCGAGCCGATCAGCGCCGCCCGCCCGCCGGTCCGCATGGCGTCGATCGCCGCCTCCAGGTGGTCGCCGCCGACGTTGTCGACGTAGAGGTCGATGCCGTCGGGCGCGGCGGCGGCGAGTTGCCCGGCCAGGTCGCCGCGCTTGTAGTCGAGGGCGGCGTCGAAGCCGAAGTCGTGGACCAGCCGCTTGGCCTTGTCCGGCCCGCCCGCCGACCCGATGACCTTGGCCGCGCCCAGGCGGCGGGCGATCTGCCCGGCGATGCTGCCGACCGCCCCGGCGGCGGCCGACACGAACACCACGTCGCCCTCGCGGACCGGCGCGACGTCGGTGAGCGCGGCCCAGGCGGTGAGGCCGGTGGTGCCGAGCGGGCCGAGGTAGGCGTTCGCGGGGGCGAGGCCGGTGTCGATCACCGTGGCCTCGGCGGCGTCCACGACGGCGTACTCGCGCCAGCCGAGGAAGTGGGACACCGTCGCGCCGACCGGAACGCCGTCGGCGCGGGACGCGACGACCTCGCCGACCGCGCCGCCGTAGAGGGGCTGGCCGATCTCGTACTGCGGCAGGAAGAAGTCGGATTCGGCGTCCATCAGGCCGCGCATGAAAGGGTCCACCGACATCCAGGTGTTGCGGACCAGGATCTGGCCTGCGCCCGGCTCGGGGATCTCCGTCTCGGCCAGGGCGAAGTTCTCGGTGCGGGCGGGGCCGGAGGGGCGGGAGGCGAGGCGGATCTCGCGGTTGCGGTTCGTCATGTCCCCGACTGTGCCGATCACCGCTTCGGGATCTCTTCAGCTCGGCTTCAGGTGGTCCCGTTAACCTTGTCCACCATGCGTTTCGGGGTGCTGGGGCCGGTCGCGGCGTGGACGGACGACGGCCGCCCCGTGAAGATCCCCGACGTCAAGGTGCGGGCGCTGCTGGCCGACCTGCTGGTGCACGAGGGGCGTCCCGTCCCGGTGGACCGGCTGATCGACGATCTGTGGGGCGAGCGGCTGCCGCGCAACCCGCTCGCGACGTTGCAGACGCGGGTGTCGCAGCTGCGCCGGGCGCTGGAGGACGCCGAGCCGGGCGGGCGGGGCCTGGTGGTGTCGCAGCAGCCGGGCTACCTGCTGGAAGCCGCCGCTTTGGACGCGTCGGACTTCCAACGGCTGACGGCCCAGGCGCGCGCGGCGGGCACGGTCGAGGAACGGACCGCCCGCTTGGGCGAGGCGCTGGCGTTGTGGCGGGGCGCGCCTTACGCGGACTTCGCGGACGCGGAGTTCGCCCGTTCGGCGATCACGCGGCTGGAAGAGGAGCGGCTGACGGCTCTGGAGGAGCAGGCCGAAACGCGCCTGGACCTCGGCGAACACGCTGCATTGACGGCGGAGCTCAGCGACCTGATTTCGGCGCACCCGCTACGCGAACGGCTCCGAGCCGTACACATGCGCGCCCTCTACCGGACCGGACGCCAGAGCGACGCCCTGGCCTCCTACGCGGACCTGCGCGAACGCCTGGCCGACGAACTGGGACTGGACCCCGCTCCCGAGCTGGCGGCTCTGTACGAGGCGATCCTGAAACAGGACCCGGCGCTCGCCCCGGCTCCCGAACGCACCCCGGGCAACCTTCCGGCGGCCGTGCATGACCTGATCGGCCGCGCGGACGCGGTGTCGGAAGTGCGCGGCCTGCTGGGCGACGCGCGGCTGGTCACCCTCACCGGCCCCGGTGGGGTCGGCAAGACGAGCCTCGCGATGGAGGTCGCCCGAGGGCTGGACGGGGCCTTCCCCGACGGCGTGTGGGTGGTGGAGCTGGCCGGGCTCGACCGGGATTCGCAGTCGGGCGCGGCCGACGTCGTCGCGGCCGTCCTCGGTGCCCGCGACGACGACAAGGTGCCGCTGCCCGACCGGCTGCGCGGCAAGCGGACGTTGCTGCTCCTGGACAACTGCGAGCACGTGGTCGAGCAGGCGGCGGACCTGGCGGCGCTCCTGCTCCGCAACGCCCCGGACCTGCGGGTTCTGGCCACGAGCCAGGAGCCGCTGGGCATCGCGGGCGAGACGTTGTGGCCGGTGCCGCCGCTGGAGTCGCCGGGGGACGGGGCGGAGGCGGCGTTCATTGAGCGGTTCAGCGCGGTGCGGCTGTTCGCGGCGCGGGTGGCCGCTGCTGTGCCGGGCTTCGCGGTGGGGCCGGACAACGCGGGGGCGGTCACGTCGATCTGCCGTCGTCTGGACGGGGTTCCGCTGGCGCTGGAACTGGCGGCGTCGCGGGTGCGGGCGCTCGGCGTGCAGGAGTTGGCGGCGCGGCTGGACGACCGGTTCGGGGTGCTGGTGTCGGGCCGCCGCGACGCGCCCGCGCGGCAGCGGACCCTGCGCGCGATGATCGACTGGAGCTGGGAGCCGCTCACCGACGCGGAGCGGACGGTGTTGCGGCGGCTGGCGGTGCACGCGGACGGCTGCACGCTGGAGACCGCCGAACACGTCTGCGCGGCACCGGGACTGGACGTGCTGGACGCCTTGGCGCGGCTGGTGGACCGTTCCCTGGTGGTGATGGCGGAGGGGCCGCGCTACCGCCTGCTGGACTCGGTGCGGGCCTACGCGCTGGAACGGCTGGAGGAAGCAGGGGAAGCCGAGGAAATTCGCCGCCGCCATGTGGAACACAACGTGGCGCTAGCGGAACGGGCGCAGAACCACCTTTACGGCCGCTCCCAGCAGGAGTGGCTGGAGCGCCTGGACGTCGAGTCGGCGGATCTGCGCACGGCCTTGGACCATGCGGACCCGGCAGACGCGCTGCGCTTGGTGAACGCGCTGTCCTGGTACTGGTTCTTGCAGGGACGGCTGATCGAGGCGCGCCGCGCGCTGGAACACGTCCTCGCCACCGCCACGTCGGATCTGCCCGGCCACCTGGAGGCGACGATCTGGCAGGCCGGATTCGCGCTGCTGACCTGCGACGGAACCGACAAGCAGGCACGCCTCAACGCCGAGCGCATCGTGTACGGGCAGCTGCCCGACCCGGGGATGCGGGCGTGGGCGCAGTGGTTCCTGGGCTTCGCCAACCGGGGCTTCGGCGACCTGAAGGTGACGTCCGACCTGGTGGACCGCGCGCTGGAGGGCTTCCGCGAGCAGGGCGACCGCTGGGGCACGGCGGCGGCGCTGAGCGTGCGCGCGACCATCAACCGGGCGCGCGCGGACCTGGCGGCGGCCCGGCGCGACGCGGCCGAGAGCCACGCGGTGTTCTGCGAGCTGGGCGACCGGTGGGGCGGCCTGCACGCGGCGGGGACGCTGGCGGACCTGTCGGAGATCGCGGGCGACTACGAGGAGGCGGCCCGCCTGCACGAGCAGAGCTTGCGGATGGCCGAGGAACTGGGCCTGCACACCCAGGCGTCGTTCACGCTGTCGGGCCTGGGCCGGATCGCGCTGCTGAGGAAGGACCTGGCGACGGCCGACGACCTGCACGAGCGGGCCCGACGGCTGGCGATCCGGCAGTCGAACAAGGTGGCGGAGCACTTCGCGGAGGTGGGCCTGGCGCTGGCGGCCCGCCGCCGGGGCGACCTGGACCGGGCCGAGGCGCACTTGGTGAAGTGGCTGGACTGGATCAGGCGGGTGGACGGCGAGCCGGGGCTGGCGCTGGTGTCGGCGGAACTGGGGTACGTGGCCGAGCTGCGGGGCGACGAGGCGGAAGCGCGCCGGTGGCACAACGAGGGCTTGGCGGCGGCGCGGCGGATCGGCGATCCGCGTGCGGTGGCGATGGCGCTGGAGGGGTTGGCGGGGGTGGAAGCGCTGGCGGGCGACGCGGTGAGGGCGGCGCGGCTGCTGGGGACGTCGGAGGCGCTGCGGGCGTCGGTGGGAGCGCCGCTGCCGGTGGCGGAGCGGGGGGATGTGGAGCGGGTTGGCGGGGCGGTTCGGGGGACGCTGGGCGAGGAAGGGTTTGCGACGGAGAGGGGACGGCCGCTGGACGTGGCTGGAATTTGAGCTGCCTAGGGCTCTACAGCCAGAGCGTCACCGCGTAAAGAACCGACCCGCCGCACACCATGCCGACCGTGATTCGTGCAATGCGAGCCGCCCGAGGCAAGCGCGTCAGAGCCGTCGCCACCAGCGCCGACACCACGCCTCCGCTCCCGCCCCACACTCCCGGTGCCAACGCCGCCAGCCACGGGAAGCACAACAGCCACACCACGATGGCCAACCCGTAGACGAGCAGGCTCCACCGCACCGGCCCCTTCGGCACATGCGGCACCCCACCGGCCGCCAAGACCGTCAGGCCGACGATGACCACCGCCAACAGCGGCAGCCCCACCAGCGCCGGGCCCATCTCGCCAGCCGCGCCACTGGCAGCCATATACGCCGTCAGTCCGTACAGCGGAACCGTGAACGTCCCCAGAGCCGTCAGCACGATCACCATGCGCAACACGCGGCGGACCAGCGGCTGCGGAACCGCCAAAGGCTCGGCCGACGATGGTGCGCTCATCGCGTGCTCTTGCGCAGCTTCGCGCGTACCGCCCGCCGGACCACCGGGCCCAGGTCATCCAGCGCCGACACCAGCACCGCCAGCTCGTTCAGCGAGTCCATCGCCCGGTGCGCCGCGGTCTCGTCCACCCCCGCGTACAGCTCCAACCCGATGTACGACGCCGCCACCGCGCGGGCCAGGCCCGCCACGTCCACGAACTCCGCCAGTGGCGTGTCTTTCAGCACCCTCGCCAGGGCGCTTTCGATCTCCGTCGTCCACAGCGCCAGACCGGCGGCCGTCGCGGCGGCCAGTTTCGGGTGGGCCGGGCTTCCCGCGAGCAGCTGGCCTATCAGCGCGAAGTTGCCCTCGCTGTGCTCCTCCTCGCGGATCACCTGCCCCACGTCCGCCAGTTCGCGCAACGAGGAGACCCGCGCCAGCCGGTCCCGGTGGCGGGCCACGTGGTCGCTCGACCCGTGCTCCAGGGCCGCCACGAGCAGATCGTCCACGGTGCCGAAGTGGTAGAAGATCAGCGCCTGGTTCACGCCCGCCGCCGCGGCGATCGTGCGGGCGGACACGCCGGCGATCCCGCGCGTCCGCACCGTCTCCAAAGCGCCTTCCAGCAGCTTGTCCTTGGTCTCGCTGATAGCAGTGCCTCCTGTTTGAGCGAACGCTTAAAAGAAGGCTAGCCTGCGGGTTGAGCGAACGCTTAAGAGGGGGTCTCCCGAACGCGACGCCCACGGAGGCCAGGCGCGGGACGGCGGTTTCCCCGCCGATCCCGCGATTTCTGTGTGAGGCTTTCCAGGAGCCGACGTTCAGCTGGCACCCAGGAAGGAGGGGGGTTACCCCTACCTTCGATCGGGTGGGAGGACCTATGGTGATCGTCTCCGCCGGTTCCTAGATTCGAGGTATCGGCGCGAAGGCCGCGCCGGACGGGGAGAAAGGGAACACCATGGCAGCTCGACCGGATGTGAACCGCGACAGTGCCGCCGGACGGGTACGGGCGCGGCGTCGGCTGGCCCTGGTCGCGGTCGCCGCGCTCGGCATCACCGTGGCCGCGACGGTGCCGCCGCCGGAGAGCCCGCTCACCCGCCTCGCCCAGCCCGGCGTCACACAGACCCCTTAGGCGACATCCTGAGCAACCCGTCCCTGCTGGGCGGGCGCGCAGACAGGATCACCTGCTTGGGCAGGAACGGCATCGGACGCCCACACATGGACTGTCTTCAGTCCGCGCCGATGCCGAACCCGGCCTCGGTTCTAGGTGGTGAAGAGGTCTTCCACGGAATTGGCGGTCAGCGCGCGGTCGAGCCAGTTCTGTACCGTTTCCTCGTCCTCGCAGCTGAGGATCTGGGCGCGGACGCTGTCGGGGACGCGCACGCTTCGGCGGTCGAGGACGCGCAGCACGCTCCGCGCCTCACCCTCCAGCCGCCCCTCTTCGCGCCCTTCCTCGCGGAGTTGCTGGGCGTATTCGGATTGGAAGCGGTAGGTCTGGGCCGACATCTTCGCCCTCCAGATCGTTTGTGCCTTGGTGCCGGTGAGTCCGAGTTCCAGGTGCTCCGCCAGGACCGCGGCGAAGTCGACGTCGATCGTGTCCAGTGCCTGCTCCACCACGTCCAGTATCGCATCCACCGACCGGGAGCGACCATGGGTGATGGCCGCCAGCACGGTGAACGGCACGTCCTCCACGGCCTCGGCGAGGGTCCGGATCACCGGGACGTTGTCGGGGCCCAGCACGCGCGGGTAGACCGTCATCACGGCGTACTCGTCGCCGTCGTCCGGGTCCTTGATCACGATGGGGGAGCGGGCCCAGGCCGCGGTGGCCGTGTCCGAGCACACCACGATCAGAGTGATCGGGCATTCGTACAGTTCGTGCAGGTAGGCGATGTAGTAGGGCCACGAGCGTCGTTTCTTCGCGTCCGGTTTCGTCTGGGACTCGATGATGACGATGCGCTTGCGTCCCGGTTCTTGAAGCAGCAGCACCGTGTCCATGCGCCGTTCCAGGGGGCGGTGTTCCGTGGCGTCCACGTTGATCGGCGTGGTCGAGCATGCCGCGGGCCGCTTCCGTCCGAAGATCCGGCCCAGCGTTCTGGACGCCAGGTCCGGGTCCGCCTGGAAGAGGCGATGTCGTGCCTCGTGCGTTGTTCCGACCATGTCACGCAAAGTTAGTCTTGGTGACGGTGGGTTCGCAGGGAAATTCGAAAACTTGTTCAGGGTGGTACGGGATCGAACGGCAGAAGGGGCGTCCCCGAACGGGGCGCCCCTTCTGTGTTCTGCGGTTACTTCGCCAAAGTCAGGCCCTGGGACGGGCCCACCGTCAGCTTGTCGGCCGACTCGTCCAGGTCCACCACCACCTCGTCGCCGTCGCGCACCTCGCCCGCCAGCAGCTCCCGCGCCAGCTGGTCGCCGATCGCCGTCTGCACCAGGCGGCGCAGCGGGCGGGCTCCGTACAGCGGGTCGTAGCCCGTCAGCGCCAGCCACTCGCGCGCCGCGGGCGTCACGGTCAGGGTGAGCTGGCGGTCCGCCAGGCGGTCGGCCAGGCGGTCCACCTGCAGGTCCACGATCCGGGTCAGTTCGTTGGTCGACAGCGCGTCGAACAGGATCACGTCGTCCAGGCGGTTCAGGAACTCCGGCTTGAACGACGTGCGCACGGTGTTCATCACCGCCTCCCGCTTCGCCCCGTTCTCCAGCGTCGGGTCCACCAGGAACTGCGAGCCCAGGTTCGAGGTCAGGATCAGGATCGTGTTCCGGAAGTCGACCGTGCGGCCCTGGCCGTCGGTCAGGCGGCCGTCGTCCAGCACCTGGAGCAGCACGTCGAAGACCTCCGGGTGCGCCTTCTCCACCTCGTCCAGCAGCACCACCGAGTACGGGCGCCGCCGCACCGCTTCAGTGAGCTGGCCGCCCTCCTCGTAGCCGACGTAGCCGGGAGGCGCGCCGACCAGGCGGGCCACCGAGTGCTTCTCGGAGTACTCGCTCATGTCGATCCGCGTGATCGCCCGCTCGTCGTCGAACAGGAACTCCGCGAGGGCCTTCGCCAGCTCGGTCTTGCCGACGCCGGTCGGGCCCAGGAACAGGAACGAGCCGGTCGGACGGTCGGGGTCGGCCACGCCCGCGCGCGCCCGACGCACCGCGTCCGACACCGCCTGCACGGCGGTCTGCTGACCGATCAGGCGACGGCCCAGCTCGTCCTCCATGCGCAGCAGCTTGGCGGTCTCGCCCTCCATCAGCCGCCCCGCCGGGATGCCGGTCCAGGACGCCACCACGTCGGCGACGTCGTCGGGGCCGACCTCCTCCTTGACCATCGCGTCGCGGTTCTCGGCCTGCTCAGAGGCCTGTTCGAGCTGCTTCTCCAGCTCCGGGATCTCGCCGTAGGTCAGCCGCGCCGACGTCTCCAGGTCGCCGTCGCGCTGGGCCCGCTCGGCCTCGCCGCGCAGCTGGTCGATGCGCTCCTTGATCTCGCCGACGCGGTTCAGCCCGGCCTTCTCCCGCTCCCAGCGGGCCACCAGGCCGTCGAGTTGCTCCTGACGGTCGGCGAGGTCGCGGCGCAGCCGCTCCAGGCGCTGCTTGGACGCCTCGTCGGTCTCCTTGGCGAGCGCCAGCTCCTCCATCTTCAGCCGGTCCACCGAGCGCTGGAGCTCGTCGATCTCCACCGGGCGCGAGTCGATCTCCATGCGCAGCCGGGACGCCGACTCGTCCACCAGGTCGATCGCCTTGTCGGGCAGGAACCGGGCGGTGATGTAGCGGTCCGACAACGTCGCGGCGGCCACCAGCGCCGAGTCGTTGATCTGCACCTTGTGGTGCGCCTCGTAGCGGCCCTTCAGCCCGCGCAGGATCGCGATCGTGTCCTCGACGGTCGGCTCGCCCACGAACACCTGCTGGAAGCGGCGCTCCAGCGCCGGGTCCTTCTCGATGCGCTCGCGGTACTCGTCCAGCGTGGTCGCGCCGATCATCCGCAGCTCGCCGCGCGCCAGCATCGGCTTGAGCATGTTCCCGGCGTCCATCGCGCCCTCGGCCGCGCCCGCGCCGACGACGGTGTGCAGCTCGTCGATGAAGGTGACGATCTGCCCGTTGCTCTGCTTGATCTCGTTCAGGACGGCCTTCAGCCGCTCCTCGAACTCGCCCCGGTACTTCGCCCCGGCCACCATCGCGCCCAGATCCAGCGACATCAGCCGCTTGTTGCGCAACGACTCGGGCACGTCACCGGCCACGATGCGCTGCGCCAGCCCCTCGACGACGGCCGTCTTGCCGACGCCCGGCTCGCCGATCAGCACCGGGTTGTTCTTGGTGCGCCGCGACAACACCTGCACCACGCGCCGGATCTCGGTGTCGCGCCCGATCACCGGGTCGAGCCGCCCCTCGCGCGCGGCGGCCGTCAGGTCGACGGCGTACTTCTCCAGCGCCTGGTAGGTCTCCTCGGGGTTCTCGCTGGTCACCTTCTGGTGCCCGCGCACCTTCTCGAACGCGTCCAGCAGCGCCTGCGGGGTCGCGCCCTGCTCCTTCAGCAGGTCGGCGACCGGGCCGCCGTCGGCGGCCAGCCCCACCAGCAGATGCTCGGTGGAGACGTACTCGTCCTGCAACTCCTCGGCGCGGTGCCCGGCCGTGCCCAGCACCCGCTGCACCTGCCCCGACAGGCGCGGCTCGGGAACCGTGGAGCCGCTCGCCTTCGGGAACCGGGAGATCTGCTCCTCGGCGAGCCGCCGCACCACCGCCGGGTCGGCGCCCACGGCCTCCAGCAGCGGGGCCGTGGTGCCCTCCGGCTGCGCCAGCAACGCGGCGAGCACGTGCGCGGGCTCGATCTGCGGGTTGCCCTCGGTCGCGGCCCGGCGGATCGCGACCGTCATGGCCTCCCGGCTCTTCAACGTCAGCTTGGTGTCCATATGCGCTCTTCGCTCCCCGTGAGGTGTGGTCCTACTCCCGGTTGCGCTCGTGCCACACCACGACGCTGGTGCGGCGGATCGGCACCAGATCGGAGCCGGGAGTGCCACCGGAGTCCCCGCGCCGCCGCTGCTGCGCCAGACGCGCGGCGACGGCCCGGGTCGATTCGAGTTCGTTGCTCAGGTCCTCCAGCGCGGCGTGCGCCTTCGCCAGCTCCTCGGCGAGCCGGATGTTGTCGCGCTGGAGTTCGAGGATGTGCTTGATGCCGGCCAGGTTGATGCCCTCCTCCTGGGAGAGCCGCTGGATCTCGCGCAGCATCACGATGTCGCGCATCGAGTACCGGCGGCCGCGCCCGGCCGTCCGGCCGGGGCAGACCAGGCCCATCCGGTCGTAGGTGCGCAACGTCTGCGGGTGCAGCCCCGACAGTTGCGCGGCCACCGAGATCACATAGACCGGTGTGTCGTCGCCGAACGGGTCCATGGCCTACTCCTCCCGGGCGTGTTGCAGCAGGTCGCGGCGCAGGTCGTCGCCGTCCCCGGCCGAACGCAGCGCCTCCAGCGCCTGGCGCGTGGCGTCGTCGAGCTTCTGCGGGACCTGCACGTCCGCCGTGACCAGCAGGTCGCCCTTGGTGCCGTCGCGGCGGGTCGCGCCGCGGCCCTTGACCCGGAACGTCCGCCCGTTGGGGGTGCCCTCCGGCAGCCGCAGCGTGACGGGCTGCCCCTGGAAGGTCGGGACCCGCACCTCCGCGCCGAGCGCGGCCTCGGGGAAGGTCACCGGGACGGTCAGGGTCAGGTTGTCGCCGCTGCGCCCGAACACCTTGTGCGGCAGCACCTTGATGTTGACGTAGAGGTCGCCGGACGGGCCGCCGTTCTCGCCGGGCGCGCCCTTGCCCTTGAGCCGGATCTTCTGCCCGTCGGCGACGCCCGCCGGGATGCGGGCCTGGATGGTGCGGGTCCCGGCCGCGCGGCCGCTGCCGTGGCAGGTGGGGCACGGGTCGTCGACCACCAGGCCGCGGCCGTGGCAGATGTGGCACGGCTCGGAGAAGCCGAAGTTGCCGAGGTTGCGGGTCTCCTGCCCGGTGCCCTCGCAGTTGGCGCAGACGCGCGGCACGGTCCCGGTCTTGGCGCCGGTGCCGCGGCAGGTCGGGCAGGCCGCCTCGCTGGTCAGCTTGATCGGCACGGTCACGCCGTCCAGGGCGCGGCCGAACGACAGCGTCACCTCGGTCTCGACGTCGGCGCCGCGGCGCGCCCGCCGCGCGCCGGTGGTGGTGCGGGTGCCGCCTCCACCGCCGCCGCCCCGGTTGAACAGGCCGCCGAACAGGTCGCCGATGCGCTCGCCGGTGCCGCTCTGGCCGCCCTGCTGCCCGAACAGGTCGCCGAGGTCGAACCCGAAACCGCCGCCGGGCTGGCCGCCGCGGAAGCCGCCGGGCATCGACCGCACCGCGTCGTACTCCTTGCGGCGCTTGTCGTCCGACAGCACGTCGTAGGCCTCGGAGACCTCCTTGAAGCGCTCCTCGGCGTCGGAGTCGCCCTTGTTGGTGTCCGGGTGGTACTTGCGCGCCAGCTTCCGGTAGGACTTCTTGATCTCGTCCTGCGAAGCCGTCTTCGAGACACCCAGGACCTTGTAGTAGTCCTTCTCCAGGTAGTCCTTGGTGCTCACAACGCCCCGCTCTCCGCTCTCACAACCGCGTCATGTCGGTCTTGCCCCGGGTGGCCCCGCCCCGCACGGGACGGGGCCACCCGGACTCGCTCATTCGACCTCGGAGCCGTCGCCGGTCTCCGGTTCGGGATCGGCCACCGCCACCCGGGCCGGACGCAGGATCCGCTCCCCGATGCGGTAGCCGGGCTGCAGCACGCCCACCACGCTGGTCTCGGTGACCTCCGGCGAGTAGGAGTGCATGAGCGCCTCGTGCACGGTCGGATCGAAGGGCTCGCCCTCCGCCCCGAACCGCTCCAGGCCCAGCTTGGTGACCGCGCCCTCCAGCGCCTCGGCGACCGACTTGAACCCGCCGGTCAGCTCCTCGTGCGCGCGGGCCCGGCCGATGTCGTCCAGGACCGGCAGCAGCTCGTTGAGCACGCTGCCCACCGCGTTCTCGCGGACGGCGCTCTTGTCGCGCTCGACCCGCTTGCGGTAGTTGACGTACTCGGCCTGGAGCCGCTGCAGGTCGGCCGTGCGCTCGGCCAGCTGCTTGCTGAGCTCGGCGGCCTCGCCGTCCGCGACGGGCTGCGCACCCGCGGCCGGGGCCCCGGGGGCCGGCGTCTCCGCCGGCTCCCGGACCTCCCCGGTCTTCGGGTCGATGCGCCGCTTGTCGCGGATCACCGGGCCGTCGTGCTCCTCACCCCTGGGGGAGGTCACGATGCCTCCTCGCCTTGCGGCTCGTCGCCACGTGCCCTTGGGTGCTGTGTTTCCTGGTTCGCTGCGCTCACTGGGCACCCCCACCCTTCGGCTTCTCGTCGTCGACGATCTCGGCGTCGACGACCTCGTCGTCCTGCTGCGCCTGCGCGTCACCGGCCGCCGAGCCCGTGCCCCCGTCGGCGGCGGTCGGGCCCGCCTCCGGGTTCTGCGCGTACATGGCCGCGCCCATCTTCTGGCTGACCTGGGCCAGCTTCTCGGCGCTGGTCCGGATCGCCTCGACGTCGGTGCCCTCAAGGTTCTTCTTGACCTCGGCGACGGCGTCGTTGATCTCGGTCTTCAGCTCGGCCGGGACCTTCTCGTCGTTCTCGCGCAGGAACTTCTCGGTGGAGTAGGCGAGGGTGTCGGCCTGGTTGCGGACCTCCGCCTCCTCCTTGCGCTGGCGGTCCTCCTCGGCGTACTGCTCGGCCTCGCGCATCATCTTGTCGATGTCGTCCTTCGGCAGCGCCGAGCCGCCGGTGATGACCATCGACTGCTCCTTGCCGGTGCCGAGGTCCTTGGCCGACACGTTGACGATGCCGTTGGCGTCGATGTCGAAGGTGACCTCGATCTGCGGCACGCCGCGCGGCGCCGGGGGCAGGCCGGTCAGCTGGAAGGTGCCCAGCTTCTTGTTGTAGGCCGCGATCTCGCGCTCGCCCTGGTAGACCTGGATCTCCACCGAGGGCTGGTTGTCGTCGGCGGTGGTGAAGGTCTCCGAGCGCTTGGTCGGGATCGTGGTGTTGCGCTCGATGATCTTGGTGAAGATGCCGCCCTTGGTCTCGATGCCCAGGCTCAGCGGCGTCACGTCCAGCAGCAGGACGTCCTTGACCTCGCCCTTCAGCACGCCCGCCTGGAGCGAGGCGCCGATCGCGACGACCTCGTCGGGGTTGACGCCCTTGTTGGGCTCCTTGCCGCCGGTCAGCTCCTTGACCAGCTCCGACACCGCGGGCATGCGGGTCGAGCCGCCGACCATGACGACCTGGTCGATGCCCTTCACCGAGATGCCGGCGTCCTTGAGGACCTGGTTGAACGGCGCCTTGGTGCGCTCCAGCAGGTCGGCGGTCATGCGCTGGAACTCGGCCCGGGTGAGCTTCTCGTCCAGGTGCAGCGGGCCCTCGGCGGAGGCGGTGATGTAGGGCAGGTTGATCTGCGTCTCGGACGAGCCGGACAGCTCGATCTTGGCCTTCTCGCCGGCCTCGCGCAGCCGCTGCAGCGCCATCTTGTCCTTGGACAGGTCGACGCCGTTGGCGTTCTTGAACTTCTCGACCAGCCAGTCGACGACCTTCTGGTCCCAGTCGTCGCCGCCCAGGTGGTTGTCGCCGGAGGTGGCCTTGACCTCCACGACGCCGTCGCCGACCTCCAGCAGGGACACGTCGAAGGTGCCGCCGCCGAGGTCGAACACCAGGATGGTGGCCTCGTTCTCCTTCTCCAGGTGGTAGGCCAGCGCGGCGGAGGTGGGCTCGTTGATGATGCGCAGGACGTTCAGGCCCGCGATCTGCCCGGCCTCCTTGGTGGCCTGGCGCTGGTGGTCGGAGAAGTAGGCCGGCACGGTGATGACCGCGTCGGTGACCTTCTCGCCCAGGTAGGACTCGGCGTCCCGCTTCAGCTTCTGCAGCACGAACGCGCTGATCTGCTGCGGGGTGAAGTCCTTGCCGTCGATGGTGGTCTTCCAGTCGGTGCCCATCTCGCGCTTGACCGAGCGGATCGTCCGGTCCACGTTGGTCACCGCCTGGCGCTTGGCGACCTCGCCCACCAGGACCTCGCCGTTCTTGGCGAAGGCGACGACGGACGGCGTGGTCCGCGACCCCTCCGCGTTGGCGATGACGGTGGGCTCGCCGCCCTCCAGGATCGCGACGACCGAGTTGGTCGTCCCGAGGTCGATGCCGACCGCACGTGCCATGTCTCTCGTCCTCCGTCGTTTGCCGTGTTCGCCCCGGTCACGTCCCCCCGAGGGGCGGCCGGTCAGTTCTCGCTGCGTCCCAGACTGCCGTGGAGCCGCGCCGTCTGTCAAATCACTTGAGCCGACCCGACTCAACTTTGCTGACGTCCTCTACAACAGGACGGATGAGCGGGGTATTCCGGTTCCCGTTACCCGCCGCCGTGAAGGCGAATCGGCCGGGCGGATGAGGACGGTATGACGGTCTCCTCCGAGCGAAGGACCCCCGACATGGACCACGACCGCGTGCCCGACGACGCCGCGGTGATCGAGCGGTCGCGGCATGAGCCCGAGGCGTTCGCCGAGCTCTTCCACCGCCACTTCGACGAGATCCACCGCTACGTCGCCCGGCGGCTCGGCCCCGACGCCGCCGACGACGTCGCCGCCGACACGTTCCTGGCGGCCTTCCGCCGCCGGGAGCGCTTCGACCCGGCCCGGGGGGCGGTGCGGCCCTGGTTGTACGGCATCGCCACCAACCTGGTCGGCACGCACCGCCGCGCCGAGCGCCGCCACCTGCGGGCGCTGGCCCGCACCCCCGCCGACCGCGCGGCACCCGGCCCCGAGGACCGGGTGGCCGCCCAGGTCAGCGCGGCCGGGGTCGGCGGGGAACTGGCGGCGGCGCTGCGCCGGCTGTCGCCGGGCGACCGCGACGTGCTGCTGCTGGTCGCGCTGGGCGACCTCAGCTACGACGAGGTCGCGGCGGCGCTGGATCTCAAGAACGGGACGGTGGCCTCCCGGCTGAACCGGGCCCGAAGGAAGCTGCGGGCCGCGCTGGGCGGGACCGACCCCATGATGATCACCGAGGAGTCGCACGCATGAACGAGCTGAACCAGGTCCGCGCCCTGCTCCGCGAACCCCCGCCCCCGTCGGCCTCGGTCAGGACGGCCGCCCTCCGAAGCCTGGAGGACGGCATCGCCGGCCGCGCCCCACGCTCCCGCCGCACGGGCCCGCGCCCGGTGAGGCCGCGCCTCCGACTCGGCCTCACCGGCCTCACCGGCCTGGTGGCCGCCGGAGCCGCCACCGCCGTGGCCGTCGCCGCGCTCGGCGGCGGGGGGACCGGCCCGTCCCCCTCCGCCTCCCCGCCGGAAGGCGAACTGTCGGCCCGCTCGGTGCTGCTCGCCGCCGCCGAGCACGCCGCCAAGGAGCCCACCGGCCGCTACTGGCGGGTGCAGACGGTGGACGGGCAGGCGTACCGCGTCGGCGGGGCCGAGAACGGCTACACCGTGCTCGGCTACAGCGTCCAGTCGGACGAGTGGCGGGCCCGTTCCATGGACGACCCCGACATGCTCTACGGCCGCGACCTGGGCGCCCGGCCGCTGACCCCCGCCGACGCCGCCGCCTGGAAGAAGGCCGGGTCGCCGAAGACGTTCCGGGTCTGGTCCAACGACCACTGGGCCACGCTGAGCACCAAGCCCGGTGAGACCTTGGGCTCGCTGCCCGCCCGCTGGAGCGGCGAGAGCACCACCCCCGCCGCGAAGCGCGCGGCGGGCCGGCAGGCGAAGAAGATCTGCGCCGAGAAGAAGCCGGTCGACGGTCCCGACTTCGGGGGCAAGTGCGACACCCGCTCGCCCGAAGAGGTGGAACGCCTGGTCAGCGACCCGAAGACGGTCGAGAAGCTCCTCTTCGGCACGTCCGCCTCCAGCGGCGCGCAGGACGCCGGCCGCGACCTCATGAACAGTCTGGACCTCCTCACCCGGACCGCCGCTCCGCCGACGGTCCGGGCGGCGGTCTTCCGCGCCCTGGCCAAGCGGCCGGGCGTGCGGGTGCTGGGCAAGGTGCGCGACCCCAAGGGCCGTCCCGGCATCGCGCTGGCCGCGCGCAGCGTCATGCAGGAGGGCAGCGGCACCGTCTTCGACGACCGGCTCGTGCTGGAGGAGGGCACCTACCGCATCCTGTCCAACGACCGGGTCGTGGTCCGGCCGGGCGGGCGGATGCGCGGGATGCGGCCCGGCGACGTCCTCAGCCAGCAGGTCTTCCTCGGCATCGGGTGGACGAACGAGTCCCCGCACCACCCGTGACCGGGCCGAAGGAGCCGGACGGAAGGGGAGCGCGCCGACGCGCCGCCGAGCCGCTCCTGATGTCGGTGTGAAAGTAGATCGCCGTTCCGGGTGATACGCCGGTGACCGCCGGACGCGCCACGGAAAGGCACCAGATGACAGGGGAGCCCCTCACCGCCGCCCCGCCCCGGCCCACCCGGCCGGAGCGGGGCGGCGGCCCCGAGGATCTGCACGACCCCGACCGCTTCGGGGAGGTCTTCGACACCTACTTCGCGGAGATCCACGGGTACGCGGCCAAGCGGCTGGACCGCGACACCGCCTACGACGTGGCGTCCCAGACGTTCCTGGAGGCGTTCCGCAAGCGGCACCGCTACGACGCCGCGCGCGCCAACGTGCGGACCTGGCTGTACGGGATCGCGACCAACCTCATCGGCAAGCACCGGCGCGGCGAGGTCTGCGCCTTGCGCGCCCGCGCGCGGCTCGGCCCCGCACCCGTCGCCGAAGGCCACGCCGATCGGGTGGACGCCCAAGTCAGCGCGCTGGGCGTGCGGGGAGCGCTGGCCGGGGCGCTGGCCTCGCTGAAACCCGCCGAACGCGACGTGCTGCTGCTGGTCGCGCTCGCCGACCTCAGCCACCAGGAGATCGCCGACGCCCTGGGCATCCCCTACGGCACGGTCGGCTCCCGTCTCAACCGTGCCCGGCGCAAGGTGCGCGACGCGCTCGGCGGCACCAACCCCCTGCTCGACCTGGAGGACGACCGTGGATGACCTGACGACGATCCGTACGGCGTACGGCGAGCCCGCCCCGCCGACCCTCCAGGAGATCACGCAGGCCCGCGCCCTGCTGGAGCAGGCCCCCGCCACCGCGCCCCGCCGCCGCTGGCTGCCCGTCGGCCTCGGCGTGCTCGCGACCGGCGCGGCGGCGGCCGTCGCCGTGGCGACCCTGGGCGCCGGGGGCGGCGGCGTCACCCCGTCCCCGTCCGCGCCCCAGGCGGCCCCGTCCGCCAGGCAGATGGTGCTGGCGGCCGCCCACCAGGCCGAACAGCGCACCACCAAGCGGTTCCTGACCGTCCACAGCCGGCACTGCTTCGCCCTCCCGGTCCGCGCCAAGACCGGCACCTACCTGATGCAGCCGTGCGACGAGAGCTGGCAGTGGGCGGCCCGCGACCGTGCCGGGGATTCGGCGATCTGGTCCCGCAACCTGGCGACCAAGCCGTCGTCGCCCAGGGACGCCGAGCTGTGGAAGAAGGCCGGATCGCCGCGCGGGCTGCCTTACCGGGACCTCCCCGAGCGCTACCCCGACATGTACAAGGTGGACCCCACGCCCTGGAAGGAGGACCCGAGCGACCGTAACAGCAACTCCGGCAAGTTCTTCCTCAGCGGTCTGGGCCGCGAGGTGACGGCCGCGCAGTTCCAGGACCCGGCGGTCATCCGGGAGGCCGTGCGGGAGAAGCTGAACCAGCGCAAGAGGCTGCCGCCCGGGGTCAAGGTCGCGCCCGGAAGGGGCGAGCCCGAGGGCCCGGGGCAGGCGCTGGTCCGCGTCCGGAGCACCGTGCAGGACCTGCCACTGTCCCCGAAGGGGTGGGCGGAGGTCATCCGGGCGCTCAGCGACGTCCCCGGTGTGGTCGCGGTGGGCCGGGTCACCGACCCGCTCGGCCGTTCCGGCGTGGCGCTGGAGGGCACCCGCACCAACGGTCGCGGCAGCGCCCGCACCCTGGAACGCGTGATCTTCGACCCGCGGACCGGTGAGCTGCTGGCGAGCACCTCCACGCTCGTGCAGCCGGCCACCGGCAAGAACGCGTCGTTCGGCGAGGGCTACCGGCCGGGCACGGTGGTCTCCTCGGACGTGTCGATCCGCCGCGAGTGGACCGACCGCCGCCCCACCGCCCCCGAGGGCGTCCGCCGCTGACCGCACCGCACCGGAACCGCCCCGAGACAATGATCTCGGGGCGGTTCCGTCGTTTCCGGGGAAGCGGGATCGCGGTGCGGACAAGAACAGGCGTCAACCCCACCGACGACAGGGCCCCACCGTGAAGGAGCCGCGCATGACCGCTCCACCCGACGTCGCCCCCTCCCCGCCCGACGACGCCGAGACCATCGGGCGGTCCCGGGACGAGCCCGAGCGCTTCGGTGCGATCTTCGACGCGCACTTCGCCGAGATCCACCGCTACGTGGCGCGCCGCCTGGACCCGCAGACCGCCGACGACCTGGCCGCCGAGACGTTCGCGATCGCGTTCCGCCGCCGCGCCGCCTACGACCCGTCCCGCCGCGACGCCCGCCCCTGGCTCTACGGCATCGCGACCAACCTCATCGGCCGCCACCGCCGCGACGAGCGCCGCAAGCTGCGCGCGCTCGACCGCGTCGACCACGGCGGTCCCGCCCCCGACCAGCAGGACGCGGTCGCCTCCCGGGTGACCGCGCAGGGCGTGCGCGGCCCGCTCGCCAAGGCCGTCGCGGCCCTGCCCGCCGCGCAGCGCGACGTGCTGCTGCTGACCGTGCTGGGCGAGCTGTCCTACGAAGAGGTCGCGGAGGCGCTCGGCGTGCCCCCGGGCACCGTCGGCTCCCGGCTCAACCGCGCCCGGAAGAAGCTGCGCAAGGCGCTCGGTGGGAACGACCCCATGCTGGACGAGGAGAAGCGATGAACGACCTGCACGACGTCCGGGCCCTCTACGACGACCCGCCGGCCCCGTCCGCCCACACCGTCGCCGCCGCCCGCCGCCGTATGGTCGAAGGGCCCGGCCGGACCGCCGTCCCGCGCCGTAGGCGCGGTCTCGCCTTCGGCCTCGGCGCCGTCGCGGTCGGCGCTGCCGCCGCCGTCGCGGTCGCGGTGCTGCCCGGCGGTGGCGTCGCCCCGTCCGCGCCGGAGCAGGAGGCCCCGGAGGTGTCGCCGCAGACGTTGCTGCTGGCGGCTGCCGAGCGCGCCGCGAAGGAGCCCGCGTCGGGCAGCCACTGGTACTACAAGCGGATCGACGGCAGCCAGGCGGTCGTCAAGGACAAGGGCTACCTGGTGGACCGGCGCGTCGAGAAGGAGAGCTGGATCCCCACCTCCGCGCGCGAGTACGCCTGGACGGTCGAGCGCCCGCTGAGCGTCAAGCCGCTCGGCCCGGCCGACGAGGCGGCGTGGCGGCGCGACGGATCCCCGACGAGCTGGAAGGTGCTGGCCAACATCGGCGGCGCGCTGGACGGCCGCCCGTTCAAGGAAGGCACGGACGGGCCCGGCTCGGACGCCGGCGACCCGGTCACCGCCGGACCCGGCGAGCCGTACGCGGTCCCCGACAGCCTGCGCCCCGGCTGGCTCGGCACGCTGGCCGCCCAGCCGATCACCCCGCCGGGCCTGCGGAAACTGCCGGGCGACCCGGTCGCGCTGAAGGCGACCTTGGAGAAGCGGATGCGGCCGTACGAACGCAGGATGGCCAAGGTGCCGCCCGCCGACAGCGCCGACAACATCCGCGCGATGCACGACGACATGCTCTTCCACACCACGCTGACCCTGCTGACGACCCTGCCCGCGCCGCCGAAGGTGCGCGCCGCCGCGTTCCGGATGCTGGCGACGCTGCCGGGCGTGCAGAACCGCGGCAAGGTCACCGACGCGCTGGGCCGCAAGGGCCAGGCGGTGGCCTACCGCAGCATGGACGACACCGTCGAGCAGCGCGTGGTGGTGGACCCGGCCACGGGCCGCCTGCTGGCCGTCCAACAGGTCGTGATCACGCCGCAGGCCCGCTACCGGGAGCGACCGGGCCAGGTCCGCCACTACTCGGTGCTCCTGGAGGCGAAGTGGAGCGACAAGGGGCCGGTCCTGCCCGCCAAGCGCTACATGGTGGACAAGAACGGCAACCCCGAGAAGCCCACCTGCGCCCGCTGCTGACCCCGCCGGGGCGACGCTAGGACAACGCTTCCACGAGCTTGCCGCAGAACGCCTCCAGGTCGCCGGGGTCGCGGCTGGTGATGATGTTCCCGTCCACGACGACGGGCTCGTCCACCACCTCGGCCCCCGCGTTGCGCAGGTCGGTGCGCAGGCTCGGGTAGGACGTCATCGTTCGGCCCCGCACCACGCCCGCCTCGATCAGCGTCCACGGCCCGTGGCAGATCGCCGCGACCGGCTTGCCGTCGGTCACGAACCCGCGCACGAACGCGACGGCGGCGTCGTTCTGCCGCAGCCGGTCGGGGTTGACGGTGCCGCCGGGCAGCACCAGCGCGTCGAACTGGCCCGCCACCGCGCGGTCGATCGGCCAGTCCACGTCGATCATGTCGCCCTTGTCGATGTCCTGGTGCATCGCCTGGATGCGTCCGGGCTCCGGCGACACGACCTCGACCTTGGCCCCGGCCTCGCGCAGCGCCCGCCGGGGCTCCTCCAGCTCGATCTGCTCCACGCCCCCCGTCGCCAGGATCGCGACGTTCTTGCCCTCCAGCGCGCCCGCCATGGTGGACCTCCCCCTCGGTCGTCTCATCCAGGACCTACCAAGGGGGAGGTCTGCCTAAGGCCGGGCGTTGCCCATCAGTTGGCGCGGCGGGGTCAGGCGGCCGACCCGGCGAACACCTCAAGGATCTTCTCGTTGAAGGCGGGCAGGTCGTCGGGGTTGCGGCTGGTGATCAGGTTGTCGTCCACGACGACCTCCTCGTCCACCACCTCGGCCCCCGCGTTGCGCAGGTCGGTGCGCAGGCTCGGGAAGGACGTCAGCGTGCGCCCGCGCACGACCTCGGCTTCCACCAGCGTCCAGGGTCCGTGGCAGATGGCGGCGACGGGCTTGCCCTCGCGGACGAAGTCGCGCACGAAGTCCACGGCCGCGTCGTCCTGGCGCAGGTGGTCCGGGTTGACGGTGCCGCCGGGCAGGATCAGCCCGTCGTACTCGTCCACGGTGGCGTCGCCCACCAGGCGGTCCACGTCGATCTTGTCGCCCTTGTTGATGTCCTGGTTCATCGCCTGGATCTGGCCGTCCTCGATGGACAGGACGTCGACCCGCGCCCCCGCGTCCTGCACGGCCGCGCGCGGCTGCTCCAGCTCGACCTGCTCGACACCGGTGGCGGCGAGGATCGCGATGCGCTTGCCTTGCAGTTCCCCAGCCATGAGTTCCCTTCCGGTTCAGTGCGTGCTCGGTGCGTGATGTCTCGTATCCAGGAGTAACGGACGACACCAAATCGACCGGGCGATCCGGCCTTCCCGCGCAAAGACGGCACAAATCAGACGCAGTGCCCGGCCAAGAAACCGGCCCGCACGTCTCCGAACGGCGTGCCGCCACGCGCCCGGACGGCCCCGGCGGGGCGCAGTTCCAAAGAACGGCAATGATCTGACGGGCGAGCAGAACGACGCCGTGGTCCGCCGTCCGCCCTCCTCAGCCCACGACCTGGGCGAGGGCCATGCCGCAGTAAGCAGCGCCGAGCCCGGCCGCGACGGAGATGACGGCGTTGAGGATCGCGTAGGTGCGCACGCCGTCCTCGGCCAGCCGCAACGTCTCGTAGGAGAAGGTGGAGTAGGTGGTCAGCGCGCCGCAGAAACCGGTTCCGGCGAGGGCCGTGACGGTGGGGTCGGCGGGCAGCGCGGCCAGGAAGCCGAGCAGCGCCGAGCCGGTGACGTTGACGGTGAAGGTGCCCCAGGGGAACGACGAGCCGGTGCGGGCCTGCATCATGCGGTCGGTCAGGTAGCGCAGCGGCGCGCCGACGGCCGCGCCCAGCGCGACGAGCAGCAGCGTCATCGCGTCTCCCCGGCGCGGCGCGAGCGGGTGAGCAGGCGCGCGAGGCGGACGCCCGCGTAGACGGCGGCGAGCGCGGCGAGCAGCGTGGCGGCCAGGTAGACCAGCGCGGTACGAGGTGCTCCGGCCTCCAAGGACGCCTGGATGTCCACGACATAAGTGGAGAAGGTCGTGAACCCGCCCAGCACCCCGACACCGAGGAAGGGCCGGACCAGGTGATGTACCTGCCACACCTCGGTGATCGCGACCATCAGGACGCCGATGAGCAGGCACCCGGCGACGTTGACCGCGAAGGTGGCCCAGGCGAAGTGCCCGGCGTCATGGGGGAGGGCGGTGGCGATGCCGTAGCGGGCCAGCGCGCCCGAAACACCGCCCGCCGAGATGGCCGCGAGCGTCGTCCAGGGGGCCTGGCGCAGTTCGAGCCGCTGCCGTGGCTCGTGCAGATCGACATCGGGGTCCACGGGATCGTGCATGGGCTCCTCCTACCAGGGATCCTCGCTGGTAGGGACCGTTGGCGCGGGTCGGCGCGGTTGCCCCGGAGCGGTCCGGGGGCGGCGGGCCCCACCGCCGCGACCTGGACGTGCACAACCCGCCAGGCGTGCTCTCAGTGTAGCGATCAGCGGGCTTTCGGCCGGTCAGCGAACGGACACGCGGTGGACACGTGGCGGACACCGGCCATTTGTTGCCCGTACCGTCGGGGGATGGCTACGGTCATCGCTGGAGCTGCCGCCTTCGACGTTCCGGCCGTTCCCCATGGTGGACCCGCCGCGTCGCGGACCGGCGAACCGCGCCGCCCAGCCACGATCCCCGCTCGTCACGCGCGTGCGACCTGACCAGAAAGCAGAACCTCCTTGAGCGCCATCAGCCTCGGCCAGGCCGTCGTCCTCGGGATCGTGGAAGGGGTGACCGAGTTCCTGCCGATCTCCTCCACCGGCCACCTGAAGATCACCGAGGGGCTGATGGGCATCCCGGTGGACGACGCGTCGGTGGTCGGCTTCACGGCGGTCATCCAGGTCGGCGCGATCGCGGCGGTGCTGCTGTACTTCCGCAAGGACATCCTCCGCTTCGCCTCGGCGTGGTTCCGGGGCCTGCGCCACCGCGACCAGCGGACGAGCCACGACTACAAGTTCGCCTGGTGGATCATCTACTCGACGTTGCCGATCGTGGTGGTGGGCCTGCTGGCGAAGCCGCTGATCGAGGGGCCGCTCGCGTCGTTGTGGGTGGTGGCGGGCTCCCTGATCGTGGGCAGCGGCATCATGTGGCTGGCCGAGCGCATGGGCCGTCTCAAGCGCGGCGAGGACGACACGACGCTGACCGACACGATGCTGGTCGGCTGCTCCCAGATCCTGGCGCTGCTGTTCCCGGGCTTCTCGCGCTCGGGCGCGACGATCTCGACGGCGCTGCTGCGCGACCTGGACCGCGTGGCGGCGACGCGGCTGTCGTTCTTCCTGTCGATCCCGGCGCTGACGGGCGCGGGGATCTACGAGCTGAAGGAGGCGACGTCGGGGAACGTGGCGGTGTTGTCGCTGGCGGTGGGGACGCTGGTGTCGTTCGTGGTGGCGTACGCGTCGATCGCGTGGCTGCTGCGCTACATCGCGGGGCACACGTTCACGGCGTTCATCCTGTACCGGCTGGTGGTCGGCGGCCTGCTGATCGGGCTGCTGGCGACGGGCGCGCTGAACGCCTGACGTCGGCGACGCCCGAGTCGGCAGGGGTTTGGGGCGGTATGCGCAACTTGCCGAAAGCCAGGGTTCTAGGCTGTCCGGCGTGACTCTCGGGAAGACGGTGATCGACGGGCGCTTCGAGCTGCGCGATCGGCTCGGCAGCGGCGGGATGGGCGCGGTCTGGCGCGCCTTCGACCTCGCCCTCGAACGCGAGGTCGCGCTCAAGGAGGTACGTCTCGCCGACGTCGACATGTCCCAGCTCGACGCCGGGACCGCGCAGATGATGCGCGAACGGGTGATGCGCGAGGCCCGCGCCCTCGCCCGCATCGACCACCCCAACGTCGTGACGATCCACCACATCGTCGACTCGCCCGAGATGACGCACCCGTGGCTGGTCATGGAGCTGGTCCGGGGCATGTCGCTGCAAGAGCGGCTGGCCGCCGGGCCGATGTCCCCGGCCGAAGGGGCGGCGCTCGGACGCGGGGTTCTCGCGGCGTTGCGGGCCGCGCACGAGGCGGGGATCTGCCACCGCGACGTCAAGCCCGCGAACGTCCTCCTCCGAACCGACGGCACCCCCGTCCTCACCGACTTCGGCATCGCCGTGCTGGAGGAGACGTCCCGCGTCACCGCGACCGGCGGCCTCGTCGGTTCGCCCGAGTACATCGCGCCGGAGCGCCTGCACGGAGAGGAGGGCAACCCCGCGTCCGACTTCTGGTCGCTCGGGATGCTCCTCTACGTGGCGGTCGAGGGAACGCACCCGCTGCGGCGGCCCACCACGGCCGCGACGCTGGCGGCGGTCATGACGGCGCAGATTCCGCCCGCCCAGCGCGCCGGTGGCCTGACCCACGTTCTCCAGGCTCTCCTTATCCGCGAACCGGACGCGCGCCCTTCGGCGGTGCAACTGGACGCCATGCTCGCGTCGGTGTCGGGCGGCCTCCCGACGTCGGTGCCGCTGCCGTCGCCCCCGCCGTTCTCCATGCCGGGTCCGGCGCAGGGATTCCCGCCGGGGCCCACACACCAGCCAGGCCAAGGCGTCAGAACGGGCCCGGCCGTCGGCCCGCACGTCACCCATCCCGCGCAACAACGGCCGCGCCGCTCGAAGGCGGTCGGCGCGGCGCTCGCGCTCCTGGTGGTCGGCTTGGTCGCGACGGTCATCACGGTGATCGCCACCGTGGCGCTCGAACTGATGGAGTCGGACACCCCACCGGACGTGGACGCCGTCGGCACCAGCCGTTCGAAGGTCCCGGTGACGGGCAGCGGCGGCGGGAAGCGGACGGCGGCGAAGCCCAAGACGCTGCTGGAGCCCAGCACGATCCGGAGCGTCATCAAGAAGTTCCAGGAGGCGTCCGGCAGCAGGCAGTTCGCCGAGATGGCGCTGTACCCGGACCACGCGTCCGCCGACGCGCCCGCGAAGGCGCGGCCCGACAAGTTCGACAACTTCACGTACCAGCGGGGCGCGGACGCGGCGGTGCGGACCCGTCCCAGCGTCGCCATCACGGAGAACACGAGGTTCGACTTCAGCCGGTTCAAGTGGGAGGCGCTGCCGCAGTTGATGAAGCGGGCCGAACAGACGCTGAACGTGAAGAAGCCGACCAACCGCTACATCCTGGCGAAGTCGTCCTGGACGTTCGCCGGGGACAAGCCCGTCATGATGATCTACCTGGGCGACGAGTACGGCAGCGGCTACATGGCGGTGAACGCCCTGGGCAAGGTCGTCAGCACCTACCCGGCCGACTGACGCCGCCGCGCCGCCCGTCAGCCGAACTCGGCCGCGTGGTCGAGGGCCCACTTCGCGAAGGTGCCGGCCGGGTGGCCGGTGAGGCGCTGAATGTGGTCGGTGACGCGGTGGGATTCCGGTCGTCGCGTCGAGGCGGCGATCAGTGCCTCCACCAGTGGTTCGGGACGGCCGTCGGCGAGCATTCGTGAACGTGCGAGCTCGGCCGGAAGCGCCTGGAACCGCAGGTCGCGCCGGAGCGCGGCACCGAGCTGGACGACCTGGTCGGCGCGGCTGAGCACTTCGGGGCCGGTCAGCAGGTGGGGGCCGTGATCCAGGTGATCGTGCTGTGCGAGCAGGACGGCCACGGCCGCGTCAGCGACGTCGCGCTCGTCGACGACGGCGGTGCGCGCCGCCGCCGGGCCTGAGACGACATCGCCTGCCCGCACCTGCCGCGCCCAGCCACGGGCGTTGGAGGCCAGCGTGTCACTGCGCAGCACCACGGGGCGTAGGTCGGCGTCGTGGAGCAGGGCTTCCATGTCCGCGTGCACCTGGACGATGGGGTCACTCTGGCGGGCGGCTTGATCGTCTATGGCGGTCGAGGACAGGTAGACGATGCGCGGGGTCGCCGTGGTGAGTTCCGCGATCAGGTCGTGGGCGGGGGCGGAGTCGAGCAGGGGCCAGATCAGGAAGACCGCGTCGATGCCCACGAGCGCCTGGCGCATGGTGCCGGGATCGGTGAGGTCACCGACCACCCATTCGGCTCCCGGTTGCGGGTCGGGCTGATCGCGCGTGAGGCAGCGCAGGCGTACGCCGTGGATGCGGAGCCGGGCGACGATCTCCCGGCCGAGGTTGCCCGTGGCGCCGGTGACCAGGATCGATGGACGGTGCGGGGGGTTGGTGGTGTCAGGCATGATCGTGACGCTAGGGGTTCAGGTCGACATGAAGGCAAGGCGCGCGTGGTGATGACGATCGGGGAAGCGGCTGCGGCGCTCGGCGTCGAGGCTCACGTGCTGCGGCACTGGAGAACGAGGTCGTCCACAGGCAGCAGGCGATCACCTTCTTGCAGCACACCGTGGAGTGCCGACACCGGTACCTCGACGACTGCCCGGACTGCACGGCGTTCGTGCGCGGGGCTTGAGCCGCACTCTCGTTGGGTTTGGCGGCCCTGACGGGGCCCACGTCACTGGCGTGTTGCGGTGGGGTGGCCTCCGGACGGGCGGGACCTGGTGCGTCGGTTCACTCGGGGGAGGTGAAGACCGCCCGTCCGGAGGTGTTCAGGAGTCGCGGAGATCGGCGATGCAGGTGGCGGCCAGGGCGTTGATCGCGGTGATGGTGCCGGGGAGCAGGCCGTAGGTGCGCATGGCCTCCTCGTAGGCGGCCTTGGCGATCTCCAGCGCGGAATGCAGGGGTACCGAGGCGTCGGGTGCCGGTGTTTCCGGGGGCGGCGCGCCGGTCATCGGGTGGTCCCGGTGGATGCGGGGTGGATGGGGGCCGGTGGCTGGGTCGTCGCTGGTGGGCTGATGTGAAGGGCTGCCCACACGATCTTCCAGATGGTGCCGGCCTCGTCGGGCTGGTAGCGGTAGCCCCAGTCGTTCGCCAGGTTGGTGACCATGTGCAGGCCGCGCCCGGATTCGGAGAGCTGGTCGGTGGCGCGGCGCACCGGCGGGTCGAGATGCTGGTCGCTCACCTCGATGAGGAGGACGGCGCGGGGACTGGGCGTGGTGGTGGGGGTCGGTGGGGTGTAGGAGAGGGACACCCAGAAGCGCCGGTTCGGGTTGTGGTCGATGGCGTTGGTGACCAGCTCGTTGAGGGCGGTGACGGCGGAGTCGCCCTGGTCCGGCGGGATGCCCCAGAGCGCCAGCTCCTGGCGCGCGAGGCGACGGACGAGTTGCGCGGCCTTCGGCATCCCGAATGCCGGAAATTTCCATTCCTGGCGTATTGATGTGGCGCTTGAGCCGGCCATTTCGCCTCCATAAAAGCTGCTTCTGGAGACAAGCGTGGCCTTGGCAAACTAGCTTGTCGCGTATCGACGACACACCCGATACACCGGAGCGTGATCAATGGCCCCGCTGGAGTCACTGAATCCCGATGCCTCTTTCAAGCACTGGATCGCCTCTGACCTGCGCTTCTATCGAGAGACGCTGGGACTCTCCCTTGCGCAGCTCGGGCAGGTCATGAAATGTAGCAGGCACACTGTGTCGAACATCGAGCATGCTCGCGACGGCTGGAATCTCAATGAAGATCAGGCGGAGCGGCTGGACGCGTTCTTGAAGCTCAATGGTCACTTCGCGCGCCTGGTGCGATACGCGCGCACCGCGCATGATCCCGACTGGTTCCCCGAGTACGCCAAGTACGAGGCGAAGGCGCTGGAGATCCGCACCTACCGGCTCTCGCTCATACCGGGCATCCTCCAGACTCCGGAGTACGCCCGGGCCCTGTTCGCGGGGTGTCACATGGTCGAGGACATCGAGGCTGAGGTGGAGGCGCGGATGAAGCGCCAGGAGATCTTTCGGCGTAAGAAGCCGCCGCTGCTCTGGGTCTTGCTGGACGAGAGCATTCTTTATCGGGTCGTGGGTGGAGTAGAGGTGATGCGCGGTCAGCTCGCGCGGCTCCGCGCGGCCATCGAGTCGCCGCATGTGGTGATCCGGATCGTGCCGCACTCCGCCGATTGCCCCTTGGCTCTGGAAGGCTCTTTCAACCGCCTGACCTTGGAAGGCAGCGATATGACCTTCGTTGACGCCCCTGGCGGAGGAAGGCTGGTACAGGTCGACACAGAAGTTCGGGAGTACGGGATACGTTGGGACCGAATCGGTGCGTGCGCCCTTCCGTGGGAGTCCTCCCGAGACTCCGTAGAGCGAGCGATGGAGCGGTTTGGATGATCATTTGGCGTAAGTCGAGCCACAGCGGTGGCGGCGGTGCGGGAGGCCAGGAATGCATCGAGGTCGCCAGGCTGCGTGAGAGCGTCGGCTTCCGGGACAGCAAGGCCCCTGATGCAGGCCATCTCTCCTTCTCCGCCGAAGGGTTCGCTGCCCTCGTTAGCCGTGTGAAGCGGGATGAACTGAGCCTCTGAACCCGACGTGACGACACGGGCCCCGGCCGCAGGAGTGCGGCCGGGGCCCGTTCACGTTCACCAGATCTGTGCTGTGCCGTCCTCAGGTGCGGATGACGAGGGTGTGCGCGACCTTGTCGTTGAGGGACTGGCGGCTGGGCCGGTCCCACAGCGGCCACAGGCCGTTCAGGAACGAGAACAGCCCGAAGATCCAGCCGATCCACGCCAACCCCGACAGCGTCGAAGGTAAGTACCAGGTCAGCGCCCGGATCACCGCCATCCGCGACGTCATGCCAGGGACGTACGGGCCGTTCACCGGCACCACGCGGAGCTTCATGACCTTCTTGCCGATGGTCGCGCCCTCGCGCTGGAGGAAGAACGTCTCGTACGCGACGGCGATGATGAGCCCCACCAGGTTGATGAGGAACTGCGCGGTGGGCCGGTTCTCCTCGATGTCGCCTGACCGCACCCACGGGATGGGCGTCGCCCCGGTCGCCGTCCCCATGACGATCGCCGAGATGACGACCCCGATCAGGAAGGTGGGGATGGCCACGATGATCCCGTCGATGATGCGTGCCACCACCCGCCGCCACCAGGGTCCGTGCCGCAGGCCCGTGCCCGATCCGTACGTCATAGCGCCCCCGATGCCCGACTGCTGATCATCTTTCGGTTACTCGCCGTGATATTGCCGGGCCGGACGGGCGGAAAACCTGCTGGTCAGCTCATGAAAATGCCTTGAAGGTATACATGCCGAGATTGAGCCTTCCCGAGATCATCCCTGGAAGGCGTCTCCGCGCGACCAGCGGCGCGATCGGCCAGCCGCTGCCCCCAGTAGGCGTGCTCCCCGCGCACACGGATGGCGACGCCGTCGCCGAACGCCGTAGCCTGAGAAGCGATGACCTACTTGACGGACGAGAAGGCAAACTCCGTTCGACGGTCGCCGCCCGAAATGTCCGTCTCTTCAAAAGTGCTCACGAATCGTGTTACTCGCCGGTAGAACACCAGGTCAGCGAGCCTGCTCCCCGCGCACGCGGGGATGGACCCGAAAGAAGGTAAATGCTGCTGTAAAGCAGCTCCTGCTCCCCGCGCACGCGGGGATGGACCCGCCGTACTGCCTGCGGAGCGCCAGGCCGTAAACTGCTCCCCGCGCACGCGGGGATGGACCCGCGATCTGGTCGTAGGTGACGCGCGGGATGTTCTGCTCCCCGCGCACGCGGGGATGGACCCACGGCCGCTACCAGCGCGCCGCCTGACCCCTCCTGCTCCCCGCGCACGCGGGGATGGACCCCGAGACCGGCAGCAAGGCACTGGAGTTCGGAGCTGCTCCCCGCGCACGCGGGGATGGTTTTGTGCAGGGAAGGTCTACGGTGCAGCGTTCTCTTTCTTCGGGCCTGACGACGCCGCGCTCGTCCCTGCCCTTCGGGCGATCTCGTCATGCAGCCGGAACAGGGACGGCATCGTCCCCCGATCGCGTTCATGCAGCACCGTCCAACACCGCGCCACCAGCCCCCGCGCCTCCGTCCCCGGCCACGGCTGCGGCAGCAGTTCCGGCGGCAGCAGCGGGTCAGGCTCCATCGCCCGCGTCAGCTCCGCCGCCAGTTCCACCGCCATCGTCAGCAACTCCGCCGAACCGATCTCCCCAGGCCCAGCCAGCCGCTCCCACCGAGGACGGGCAACGGCACCCAGCCGCTCATAGCGAGCCGCGATCTCCTGCACCGGCCACAACCCCCGAGCCAGCTCCACCGGATCGCTCGTCTCACCCCGGCGCAGATCCGTGCTGGTCATCAGCGTCAGCGCGTCATGCACCCCCAGCCGTCGCGCCTCGTCCTCTACATACGGCTCCCACGCGTTCGCGCTGACGTACAAGCCGCCCTGCACCAACGACCCGCCCAGATACAGCAGCTTCTCCCGCAGCGCATCGCGCGCCCCGCGCGCCGCCTCGGGCACCGCGAATGCCGCCAGGTGCCAGACCCCGTCCCACGGCGCGAGCCCGGCGTCCTGCTGGAACGCGTAGTCCAGGAAGTCCGCGTCCGGCACCAGGTCCCGCATCGTCTCGGCCGTCGCCCGCAGCACCGCCTTGCGCCCCCGCCCCTCCTGCGCGAAGCGCCCCTCCGCCACCAGCCGCTTCACGCACAACCGCACCTGCTGGTCGCTCATCCCCAGCACCCCGGCGACGTCGTACAGCTCGCCCGCGTCCACCGTCCCGTCCTCGCCGACCAGCGCATGGACGAGCATCCGCGTGGGCACCTCGACGTGATCGCTCACCACGTTCACCGCCCCTTCCGCCGCACGGCCCGCCGCATCGTCGTCACCGCGCCGAACCCCAGCAGCCTCCGAAGATAGGGCGTCTGCACGGTCCGCACAGCCGTGAACCCGCGCCGCTCGTACAGGGCCCGCGCCCGCAGGTTCACGTCGATCACGTCCAACCTGATCTCGCGGCACCCGTGCTCGGCGGCCACAGCGGCGATCTCCTCCAGGAGCAGGCTCCCCACCCCTATGCTCCGCGCGGCACCGTCCACCGCAATGCCGTCCATGACGAGCTGCCCGGACGCCGCCCGACGCTCGAACAGCGCCAGCAACGCCACCCGCCACACCCCGCTGACCCACCCGTACTCGCGCAGCACATCCACCGCCGAGCCCCCGGTGAGCGACCGCCCGTCGAGCTGGTAACCCGCCAGGCCGACGAGCCGCCCGTCCACCAGCGCGCAGACGGCCCGGTCAGCGTCCAGGTGGGCGGCGATGAAGGGCACCGCCTTCTCCGGCGGGTTCAGCGCCGGGCCGAGCTTACGGCCGAACGCCTCCCAGTACAGCTCGGCGGCCCGCAGCTCGGCCCCGGCGGGAAGGCCGCGACGGATCGTGACCCGCCCGGTGTCCTCGACCATGCGACGCCCCTTTCGATCGCGCAGCAAACTATCGTTATGTGTACGATCGTAGCTCAAGTGATAGAAAGGTGAGTCGATGCGTCCCAAGACCCGCAGATGGCTGGCAGCCCTGGCCGCCCTCCTCGCCATGACCACAGGCCTGGGCGGCGTGGTGATCTGGCAGAACTCCTACGCCATGCATGAACAGCGCGTCTCGATCAAGCACGGAACCCGCACCCTGACCGGCGTCCTGGCCACCCCCGACGACGGCCGCGCCCGGCACGGCCTCGTCGTCCACGTCCACGGCGACGGCCCCACCGACGCCACCCACCAGGACGGCTACAAACCCATGTGGGAGGCCAACGCCAAAGCGGGCTACGCCTCCCTCTCCTGGGACAAGCCCGCCCACTGGCTCGACCAGAGCATGGACGACCGGGCCGACGAGGTGACGGCCGCGATCGCCTGGGCCCGCGCCCGCCCCGACGTCGACCCCGACCGCATCGGTCTCTGGGGCACGAGCCAGGCGGGCTGGGTCCTGCCGAAGGTCGCCGCCAGAACGCCGGTCGCCTTCGTCCTGGCCGTCTCACCCGCGATCAACTGGCTCCGCCAAGGCCGCTACAACCTCCTGGCCGAACTGCGCGCCGACGGCGCGTCCCCGGCCCGCGTGCAGACCGAGGTCGCCAAGAGCGACACCGTCCGCGCCCTCCTGGACCGCCGCGCGCCCTACGCCGAGTACCGGACGGCCATGGGCGACGACGCCATGACCCCCGCCCGCTGGACCTTCATCACCAAGAACTACAGGTCAGACGCCACGAAAGACCTGCGAGCCCTGCGCGGAGTGCCGCTCCTGCTGATCCTGGCGGGCCACGACGTCAACGTGGACACCGCCGACACCGAACGCGTCTACCGCCGCGAACTCCCCGCCCACGCGCTGACGGTCAAGCACTACCCGGACGCGACGCACTCCCTGCTCAGGCGGTCGGTCGAACGCTCGAAGACCGCGACCGTCCTGACCGCCCTCTTCCGCCCCCGCGCCCTGTTCGCCCCCGGCTTCCTGGACGACCAGCGCCGCTTCCTGCAGGCGCTCGGCCGCTGACCATCCGCAGGCGCGCCCTCACCCCACCCGCTTCTCCAACCCGTCCAACACACTCTCCAGCCCGAACGTGAAGCGCCCCTCCAGCACCTCCGCCGTCTCGTTCGCCCAGATCTCCCGCGCGTGCGCCGCCAGCCTCGGATGCCGCCCCGCCACCGCCGCGAAGTACGGCTCCAGCTCAGCCAGGATCTCCGACGCCGTCTGCCCGCCCTGGTTCTTCATCCACGCCGACTCGCTCCCCGCCGCCCCGATCACGTAGTCCACCACCAGCGACAACGCGTACTCCAGCCGGAACCCCGTGAACCCCGCGTGCCCGAACGCCACCAATGTCCCCTCCAGCACCCGCGCCGCGTTCGGCCCCAGCAGCGGACGCGCCCCGAACTGCGTCATCGTCCACGGATGCCGGTGGATCATCGTCCGCAGGCTGCGCGCGTAGCCCTCCGCCGCCGGACGCCACCCGCCCGCCGCCTCCGGGTCGGGCACCTCCACCTCGCCCATCACCCGGTCCATCGCCAGTTCCAGCAGCTCGTCCTTGTTCGCGACGTGCCAGTACACCGACGTCGCCCCCGCGTTCAGCTTCGCGCCCAGCCGCCGCATGCTCAGGCCCGTCAGGCCCTCGGCGTCCAGCAGTTCCAGCGCCGCGTCCACGATCTGGTCGCGGCCCAGCGTCGGCTGGTCGCGGCGGTTCCTGGCGGGGCGTACCCAGACCGACACCGGCTGGGACGGGCGTGCTGCCATCGGGCCTCCTCGTCTCTCGCACACAGTATCGGGACTTGAACGGCGTACGAGGCGAGTCGTACAGTGTGCGAGCTAACTCGAACGCTGTACTAGAGGAGTGCCGTGACCCCCCATCCCCACCGCTGGCGGATCCTCGCCGTCCTGTGCCTCAGCCTGTTCCTGGTCGTCATGGACAACACGATCCTGAACGTGGCGATCCCGTCCCTGCTCACCGAGCTGGACGCCACCACCGCCGACGTCCAGTGGGTCATCGACGCCTACTCGCTCGTCTTCGCGGGCCTGCTGCTCACCGCGGGCAGCCTCGGCGACCGCTACGGCCGCCGCCGCGCCATGCTCATCGGCTTCACCGTCTTCGCCCTGGCGGCCCTCGCCGCCACCGCCGCCACCACGCCCGGCCAGCTCGTCGCGCTCCGCGCGCTGATGGGCGTGGGCGGCGCGTTCCTCATGCCCGGCACCCTGTCGATCATGGCCCAGGTGTTCCCCGAACAGGAGCGCGCCAAGGCGTTCGCGATCTGGGGCGGCACCGCCACCGTCGGCGTCGCCGCCGGGCCCACGCTGGGCGGGCTGCTGCTGGAGCACTTCTGGTGGGGCTCGGTCTTCCTGATCAACGTGCCGGTGGCCGTCGTCGCCGTGCTCGGCCTGCTGCTGGTGGTGCCCGAGTCGCGCGGCCCGCGCCGCCGCCCCGACGTCGCCGGGGCCCTGCTGTCCACGCTCGGCATGAGCGCGCTGGTCTGGGCCGTCATCTCCGGCCCCGAGCACGGCTGGACGGGCCCGCGCTCGCTCGGCGGCCTGCTCGTCGCCGCCGCCGCGCTCGCCGCCTTCGCCGCCTGGCAGCACCGCAACCCCGAGCCGATGCTCGACCTCGCCCTGCTGCGGCGGCGGCGCTTCTCCGGCGCGGCCGTCATGATCGCGGTGTTCGGGTTCGCGCTGGCCGGGACGTTGTTCGCCCTCACCCAGTTCCTCCAGATGGTGCTCGGCTACCCGCCCCTGCGCGCCGGGATGGCGCTGCTGCCCGTCGCCGTCGCCGCCATGGTGGGCAACGGCCTGGGCGCGGCCCTGGAGGGACGGATCGGCGGCGTCCGCGCGCTGGTCACCGGGTTCGTCGTGCTCGCGGCCGGGTTCGCGTGCCTGGCGGTGGTCGGACCCGGCGACGGCTACCTCGCCGTGCTGCCCGGCCTGCTCGTCCTCGGCTTCGGCTCCGGGCTCGGCGCGCCGCCCGCCTACAGCACGCTGATGTCGGCCGTCCCCGACGAAGAGGCCGGGATCGGGTCGGCGGTCAACGACGCGGGCGGCGAACTCGGCAACGCGCTGGGCGTCGCGGTCCTCGGCAGCGTCATCTCCGCCGCCTACGCCCGCGCCCTCCCCGACGGGACGCCCGGCGCGGCGCGCCACTCGCTCGGCGAGGCCCTGGCGCTCGGCGACCCCGCCCTCGCCCGCGCCGCGCGGGACGCGTTCGTGCACGCTCTGTCGGTCGGCGCGCTGGCCGCCGGAACGATCACACTGGTCGCGGCGGTCGCGTCGGCCGTCGTCCTGCGGCCCGCTGAAAAAATCCACGAACCGATGTGAAAGCGATCGGCCGGTGTGACGGAGTACGGGTGTTCCCCGACCCCGGAGGTGCTTGATGCCGGACCCCACCCCAGGGGCGGCCGCGTGACCGCCCCGCCCGACCTCGCCGCACCGGCCGACGAAGAGCTCGTCGCCGCGTCGCTGCACGACCCCGAGAGCTTCACGGCCGTCTACGACCGGCACTACCCGGCCGTCTACCGCTACGTCGCCGGGCGGCTCGGCACGCAGGCCGCCGACGACGTGGCCGCCGAGACCTTCCTGATCGCCTTCCGGCGGCGCGCCACCTTCGACCCCGTCAAGGGGGCGCTGCGGCCCTGGTTGTTCGGCATCGCCACCACCCAGATCGGCCAGCACCGCCGCGCCGAGACCCGCCGCTACCAGGCGCTGTCGCGGGTCGGGGCCGAGCCGGACGCCGCCGGGCACGAGGAGCGCGTGCTCGCGTCCGTGACCGCCGAGCGGCTCCAGCCCAAGCTGGCCCGCGCCCTCGCCAAGCTCTCCCGCAAGAACCGCGACGTCGTGCTGCTCAGCGCGCTCGGCCAGCTCACCCACGAGGAGATCGCGGCGGCCCTCGGCATCCCCTACGGCACCGTCGGCTCCCGCCTCAGCCGCGCACGCCGCACGCTGCGCGCGGCCCTTGGCCAGGAAGGACTTTAACGATGGACGAAATGCGAGCGATCGCCGACATGTTGGACGCAACCCCTTCGGAGCAGAGCACCATGCGTGGACGCAACCGTCTGACCACCGAGATCCGCAACCCCGAGGCCGGGAACGGCGCGCAGGCCACCGGACGCCGGCGGCTGCGCTGGCCCGTCCTCGCCGGTGCCGGGCTGGTCACGGCCGCCGCCGCCGCCACCGCCGCCGCCATCGTCGTGCCGTCCGGCGGCGCGGGCACCGGCACCCCGGGCGGGACGCCGGTCGCCGAGCCCATGACGGCCCGGACCGTGCTGATGTCGGCCGCCGAGCGCGCCGAGGCCGCGCCCGCCACCGGCCGCTACTGGCACGTGCGGACCCTCGGGGCCCACCCCGTCCAGGTCGGCCCGGCGAAGAACCGCTACTGGATGGAGCGCCTCCAGATCGAGGAGAGCTGGACCGACCGCGACGGCCGCTCCTGGAGCGGCTACCGGGAGATCGGCGCGCGCCCCTTCACCGCCGCCGACAACCTCGCCTGGAAGCGCGACGGCCAGCCCGCCAAGTGGGACCTGGGCGTCGGCGACACCGCCGACCGCGCGCGCCTCACCCTCCAGACCAAGCCCAAGGCCGGTCTCCTGTCCAAGATCCAGTCCTCGCACACCTTCAACGTGTGCGACAAGAACATGACGTTCAAGCAGCTCCAGGCGCTGCCGACCGACCCGGCCGCCCTCAGGGCCGCCGTGACCAAGGCCATGAACACCAACGACGACGCCCCCGTGCCCGCCGACGGGCGGCAGGGCTTCCTCCAGTCCTGCCTGACCGGCCTGCTGGTGGACGTGCCGGTACGGCCGCAGACCCGCGCCGCCGCCTTCCGCGCGCTGGCGGCCATGCCGGGCGTGAAGGCGACCGGCGCGACCAAGGACGACCGGGGCCGCCCCGGCGTCGGCCTCTCCGTGCACGCCGGGGGCAACGGGCCGCTCATCCGCCTGGTGATCGACCCCAAGAACTCGCTGGTGTTGTCCCAGTCGGTCGAGCAGGTCGGGAAGCTGGCGGTGCTGAAGGGCAAGTCGAAGCGCCAGTCCTACCTCCAGGTCGGCTGGAGCGACGCGGCCCCGGCCGTCCCGTCCCTGCCCTGACCGGCACCCCCTGACCGGCACCCTCTGACCGGCACCGCCCCGCCCTGACCAGCGCCTCCCCGCCCGGAGCCACCGGGCGGGGAGGTCGCTCCTACAGGTCGGACGGCGACGTGCCCGCCTCCGTCAGCGGCAGGCCCAGCGCCGCCCGCTCCGTCAACCACCGGCTCGGCCGGTAGCGCGGGTCGCCGGTCGCGTCCCGCATCCCTCGCAGGATCTCCGCCACCCGGCCCGCCCCCGCGTGCTCGCCCCACTCCAGCGGGCCGCGCGGGTAGCCCAGGCCCAGCCGCACGGCCGTGTCGATGTCGGCGGGCGTGGCCAACCGTTGCTCCGCGATACCGCTCCCCACGTTGACGATCGACGCCAGCAACCGCTGCGCCACCGACGCGGGCCCGTCCCGCACGATCGTCACCGGACGGCCCGTCGCCGCCAGCGCCGCCCACGCCGCGCGCCCCGCCTCCCGGTCCACGCCCGGATGCACGGCCAGCGTCAGGCGTGTGAAGAACTCACCGAACGGATCGATCCCCAGCACCCGTTCGGAAGGAAGACCTTCCGCCAGCGCCACATCCAGCGCGCTCCGCCCGTGCGGCGCGACCAGCACCACCGCGTCCGCTGACGGCGTCTCGCCCGTCTCGACCTCGACGTCGCCGAGCAGCGCGTGCAGCCGGTCCCGCACCCCCGGCTCGGTCTCGTGCACCCACACCGGCCGCGTCACGCCCGGAGCCTCCGCCTCCGGCGGCTCCTCCTTCGTCCCGCCGGGATAGGCGTAGAAGCCCTCCCCGCTCTTGCGGCCCAGCAGCCCCGCCTCCGTGCGCGCCCGCGTGATCCGCGACGGCCGCAACCTCGGCTCCCCGTAGAAGCCGTCCCAGATGCTCTCCAGCACCGGATGCGACACGTCCAGCCCGGTCAGGTCCATCAGCTCGAACGGGCCCATCTTCAGCCCGAGCACGTCCCGCGCGATGCGGTCCACGTCCACCGGCTCGGCGACGCCCTCCGCGAGGATCTGCAACGCCTCGGTCACCAGCCCGCGCCCCGCGTGGTTCACCAGGAAGCCCGGCGTGTCCGGCGCGAGCACCGGCTCGTGCCCGAGCCGTCGAACGAGGTCCGCGAGCGCCGCCGGAATCCATCCGGCCGTCCGCGCCCCCGGGATCACCTCCACCAGCCGCATCAGCGGCACCGGATTGAAGAAGTGCAGCCCCGCCAGCCGCGACGGGTCCGCCAGCGCCGCCCCGATGGCCGTCACCGACAACGAGCTGGTGTTCGTCACCAGCACGGCGTGCTCCGGCGCGACCTTCTCCAGCGCCGCGAACAACTCCCGCTTGGTCGCCAGGTCCTCCCGCACCGCCTCGATGATCAAGTCGCAGTCCTGCAACGGCGTCAGCGGCTCCCCGACCGGGTACAGCCGCGCCTTGGCCGCCGCCGCGTCCTCGGCCGTCATCCGCCCCTTGGCGGCCAGCCGGTCGAACATCCCGCCCACGTACTCCACGGCCGCGACCACCGCGTCCATGCGCTGGTCGGCCAGCTCGACGGTCAGCCCGCCCGCCGCCGCGAGCTGCGCGATGCCGCGCCCCATCACGCCGGTGCCGATCACCCGGACCCGTCCGGCCCGCTCCGCCCACCGCTCCATCCGCGCCTCCTCAGCTCGCCTCACCGCATTCAACCGCCCGCCGGACGGCCACCCCGCCGCCGCCCCCGGACCGGAGGGACATACCCTGCGAAAGGCCCTGCCATCGAGCACCGAGGAGCCCGCCATGCGCGAAGCGGTGATCTGCGAGCCGTCGCGTACCCCGATCGGCCGGTTCGGCGGGGCGCTGAAGTCCGTCCCGCCCGCCGCGCTCGCCGCCACCGTCGTCCGCGCCCTGCTCGACCGCACCGGCCTGCCCGGCGACGCGGTCGACGAGGTGATCCTCGGGCAGTGCAACCCCAACTCCGACGCCCCCGCCATCGGCCGCGTCGCCGCGCTGGACGCGGGCCTGCCCGTCACCGTCGGCGGCAGCCAGGTGGACCGCCGCTGCGGCTCGGGCCTCCAGGCCGTCCTGGACGCCGCGATGCAGGTCCAGACCGGCGTCAGCGACGTGATCATCGCGGGCGGCGTGGAGAGCATGAGCAACGCGCCGTTCTACACGACCTCGGCCCGCTGGGGCGTGCGCGGCCCCAGCCTCGAACTGCACGACGCGCTGGCGCAGGGCCGCGTCACGGCGGGCGGCGTCAACCACCCCGTGCCCGGCGGGATGCTGGAGACGGCCGAGAATCTGCGCCGCGAGTACGGCATCGGCCGCGCCGAGCAGGACGAGCTGGCCGTCCGCTCGCACCAGCGCGCCGTGGCCGCGCAGCGGGAGGGCCGTTTCGCCGACGAGATCGTTCCCGTGACCGTGCGCTCCCGCAAGGGCGACACCGTCGTGGACACCGACGAACACCCGCGCCCCGACACCACCGTGGAGGGCCTGGCCGGGCTGCGGCCCGTCCTGGGCAAGGCCGACCCCGACGCCACCGTCACGGCGGGCAACGCCAGCGGCCAGAACGACGCGGCCGCCGCCTGCGTCGTCACCACGCCCGAACGCGCGGCGGAACTCGGCCTGCGTCCCCTCGTCCGCCTCGTGTCCTGGGGGCGCGCGGGCGTGCCGCCGCGCACGATGGGCATCGGGCCCGTCCCCGCCACCGCGAAGGCCCTGGCCGCCGCCGGACTGTCGCTGGCCGACCTCGACCTGATCGAGCTGAACGAGGCGTTCGCCGCCCAGGTCTTGGCCGTCACCCGCGAATGGGGCCTGAAGGACGCCGACTGGGACCGCGTCAACGTCAACGGCTCGGGCATCTCGCTGGGCCACCCGGTCGGCGCGACGGGCGCGCGCATCCTGGCCACGCTCGCCCGCGAGATGCACCGCCGCGAGGCCCGCTACGGGCTGGAGACGATGTGCATCGGCGGCGGCCAGGGCCTAGCGGCGATCTTCGAACGCGTCTGACCGGCGACGGCGGCCTGGCCGCTGACCCGCAGCGCCTACCGTCCGGCCGCCCAGTCCGGGTCGCGCCCCGACAACCCCACCAGCCGCTCCAGCGGGGCGGCGTCCGCCGGGACCGCCACCGGCGGCCCGAACGGCGCGCCCTCCGGCATCTCCCCGGCCGCCGGGTCGAACAGCCCCATGCACGCCTCGACCACATCGTCGGACACCCGGTACGGCTGGCCGGTGGCGCGCGCGACGTCCCAGCCGTGCACGACGACCTCGTCCAGCGCGATCAGCCCGGCCAGCTCGCCCGGCAGGTCGATCCCGCCCGCCTGCGTCATGCCCTCCCACGCGGCCGGATCGCGCCACGCCTCCGCCAGCGCGGTGAGCTTCTCGGGGACGCGGGTGCGCCACTCGGCGTCCAGCCGGGAACCGTCCACCGACGGCGGCGTGGACGGGCCGTCGGCGAAGTCCTTGGCGGCTGCCCGGGTGAAGGCCGACGCCAGCCCGTCCACATGGTCGAGCAGGTCGGCGACGGTGTAGTCGGGACAGGGCGTCGGCGCGGTGAGCTGGTCGTCCTTCACGCCGGAGACCACCTCGGCCAGCGCGCGGGCGGCCTCGCCCAGGTCGATCGGTCGGGACATCGGGAATCCCCTCCTCTTTACCGGTACGGACTCGGGCGGAACGGAGAACTCATCGGTGCCGCACCGCGGGGTGTTACCCGCCGATCGCCGTGTTCTAAGGTGGCCCGCGCGGAAAGAGTGGCCCAGAGCACGTTCCCGGCCCGGCCCGGGAGGTTTGCACCGGGCCCGGCGCGCCTATATACAGCGCCTGCACGTGATCGCGTTGCGTGTCGGGCCGGTGCCGTGTATGACGCCTAAGCTACTCCCGAGTAGTATTCGGGGCCCGGATGAAGTGCAGTCTGTCGCGAGCCCTACGCTGACAGCCGACGCCCGTACCTCAGGAGGACGGAACAGTGCTCTGGCTCATAACGTTGCTGATCGGCCTGGCCGGTACAGCGCTCACGTTGGCGCTCGCCGGCAAGCGGGTGCTCTTCCTGTGGAAGCTCTTCAAGACCGGCCAGCCCGACCCCGAGCGCGTCCTTCAGGTCAAGCGTGACAAGAAGGGCGACGTCGAGGGCCAGGTCACCGAGGTCCTCGGTCAGCGCAAGCTGCTGAAGTGGACCGTGGCGGGCATGGCGCACTTCGCCGTCATGTGGGCCTTCTTCCTGCTGGCCACCGTCTACCTGGAGGCCGGCGTCCAGCTGGTGTTCGGGCTGGACGCGCACATCCCGTTCCTGCAGACCTGGGGCCCGATCGGCTTCGTCCAGGACACCATCGCGCTCGCCTGCGCGCTCGGCCTGCTGGTCTTCGCCATCATCCGCGTGAAGGACTCGCCCAAGCGGCTGGACCGCAAGTCCCGGTTCAAGGGCTCGCACACCGGCGGCGCGTGGCTGATCCTCTTCATGATCTTCAACGTCATCTGGACGATGTTCTTCTTCCGGGGCGTCGAGGCGGCCCGCGACGGCCTGTCCTACGGCAAGGCCGCCTACTTCTCCTGGCTGGTCGGCCAGCCCATGAAGGGCATCGGCGACAACGCGCTGGAGGTCATGGAGGCCGTCGGCCTGCTGCTGCACATCGGCGTGGCGCTGGTCTTCCTGGTGATCGTCGTCAACTCCAAGCACCTGCACATCTTCATCGCGCCGCTGAACGTCATGTTCAAGCGCCGCCCCGACGGCCTGGGCGCGGCCCAGCCGATGATGAGCCAGGGCAAGCCCCTCGACTTCGAGGAGGCCGACCCCGACGAGGACACCTTCGGCCGCGGCAAGATCGAGGACTTCACCTGGAAGGGCTTCCTCGACATGGCGACCTGCACCGAGTGCGGTCGTTGCCAGTCGCAGTGCCCGGCCTGGAACACCGGCAAGCCGCTGTCGCCGAAGATGGTGATCCTGGAGCTGCGCGACCACGCGTTCGCCAAGGCCCCCTACATGATCGCCTCCGAGGAGGAGCGCGCGAAGTTCACCGACGAGCAGAAGCTCGCCATGCAGGTGGACAAGGAGCTGGTCGCCGAGGACGGCGTCATCCACCCCGACGTGTTGTGGTCGTGCACCAACTGCGGCGCGTGCGTCGAGCAGTGCCCGGTGGACATCGAGCACATCGACCACATCCTGGACATGCGCCGCTTCCAGGTGATGATCGAGTCCTCGTTCCCGTCCGAGGCCGGCGTCATGCTCAAGAACCTTGAGAACAAGGGCAACCCGTGGGGCATGTCGGAGATGAAGCGCCTCGAATGGATCGAGGAGCTGGACTTCGAGGTCGAGGTCGTCGACGAGAAGATGCCCGAGGACATGGAGTACCTGTTCTGGGTGGGCTGCGCGGGCGCCCTGGAGGACCGGGCCAAGAAGACGACCAAGGCCGTCGCCGAGCTGCTGCACATCGCGGGCGTGAAGTTCGGCGTGCTCGGCCCGATGGAGGCGTGCACCGGTGACCCGGCCCGCCGCCTGGGCATGGAGTTCGTCTTCCAGATGCTCGGCCAGCAGAACGTGGAGACGCTGAACGACGCGGGCGTCAAGAAGATCGTCGCGACCTGCCCGCACTGCTTCAACACCCTGGCCAACGAGTACCCGCAGATCGGCGGGAACTACGAGGTCGTCCACCACACCCAGCTGCTGGCGCACCTGGTCGAGGAGGGCAAGCTCACCCCGGTCACCCCGATCGAGGAGAACATCACCTACCACGACCCCTGCTTCCTGGGCCGGCACAACAAGGTCTACAAGCAGCCGCGCGACATCATGGCGCACGTCCCGGGCGTCAAGACGCAGGAGATGCACCGCCACAAGGACCGCGGCTTCTGCTGCGGCGCGGGCGGCGCGCGGATGTGGATGGAAGAGCGCATCGGCAAGCGCATCAACACCGAGCGCGTGGACGAGGCGCTGGAGACCAACCCCGACACCGTCTCGACCGCCTGCCCGTTCTGCCTGGTGATGCTGGGCGACGCGATCAACGAGAAGAAGAACGAGGGCCAGGCGAAGGAGACGCTGGAGGTCGTGGACGTCTCCCAGCTGCTCATCCGCTCGATCAAAGGGGGGGCGGCCAAGGAGTCCGTCGCCGCCGAGTAGGCCCGAGGACGACGTTCCGCACTGGCGGGGATTCCGAAGTCCCTGGCCGCCGGAGAGACGTCCTGGACCCTGAACGCCGAACGGCCCCGATCCCGCCAGGGATCGGGGCCGTTCGCTATGTGTCCGTACCTGGACACAGCGGGTTCACCGTTCTTCCTGTGGCAAAACCCCGCCTTCGGGACCATTGGCCAATGCCCGGTCGTAAGCGTCTCCTGATGGCCCTGCCCCTTCTCCTCGCCCTGGCGGGCTGCGAGTCCGTCACCGCCGACGCCGGCGTCAAGGAGACGGCCTCCGCCTCCGCCTCGGTCCCGGTGCCCGACTACACCGGGCAGGCGCTGAACGACGCCAGACGCGCGGCCGGACGGGCGGGCTTCAAGACCGACTCGCACGACGCGACGGCGGGCGACGCCTCCCAGTGGGCCGACGGCAACTGGCAGGTGTGCTTCCAGCAGCCCGCCGCCGGGACCCAGGCCGTCCCCTCCGCCACCACGATCGACTTCGCGGTGGTGCGCCGCGGCGGGCCCTGCCCCCAGGCGGACGGCCAGGCGCCCGTCTCGCCGAAGGCGCCCAACGTCGTCGGCCGCTCGTTCAAGACGGCCTCGGCCCTCTTCCGCAGGGTCGGCGTCACGCGGGTCGAGGCCGCCAGCGCCTACACCGACGTCCAAGTCCCAGCGGCGGCCGAGGCGTGGAAGGTCTGCTTCCAGGACCCGGAGGCGGGGGAGGAGATCACCGAACCCACCACCACGCAGGCCACGTTGACGCTGGTCAGAAGCGGTACCCGGTGCCCGCAGGACCCGTACGGCGAGCTGCGCCGCAAGCCCGCCGCTCCGCCCGCCCCCAAGCCGCGCGAGGACAGCGGCGGCAGCACCTACTACGCCAACTGCGCCGCCGCCCACGCCGCAGGAGTGACACCCCTCCGGACGGGCGACCCCGGGTACAGCCGCAAGCTCGACCGGGACGGCGACGGCGTCGCCTGCGAATAAAGCCCAGCAAGGTGTACGCAACGGGTGTACCGGGCACGACAGTCACGTCACGGTCGTCCCGTGACGACCACGCGCCCCGTTCCGGCTTGTCCGCGCCTCAAGCCGGCCCGGGGCGCGGTCGTGCCCGCCCCGGCCGGTCAAGCGATCTCTAGGGGTTCATGGGGCGGCGGTGGGCGCCACCGGCCGCCACCAAGCGGGGGCGGCTTGTAGAAACGAGGCATGGCGCTCGTCCTGTCCGTGGTGGCCTTCCTGATGACCCTGGTCGGGGGTCTGGTCGCCATGCGCGTGCGGGACCACCGGCACCTGGTGCTGGGATTGGCGGGCGGGCTGATCCTCGGCGTGGTCGCGTTCGACCTGGTGCCGGGGGCGCTGGAGATCTCGTCGGCGAGCGTGCTGCACGTGCCCGCGCCGATGGTCGGGTTCGCGGGCGGCTTCCTGCTGCTGCACGTGATCGAGCAGGCCGCCGCCATCCACCGGGGCCACGAGCACGAGTACGCGCCGCACACCCACGCGTCCGGCGCGTCGGGGCTGCTGGCGGCGGGCGCGCTGGTCGGGCACAGCTTCGTGGACGGGCTCAGCATCGGGCTGGGCTTCCAGTCGGGCACCGAGGCCGGGCTGCTGGTCGCGCTGGCGGTGATCGCCCACGACTTCGCCGACGGCTTCAACACCTTCACGGCCGCGTCGCTGCACCGCGCCGACCGGCGGCCCGCGCTGGCGCTGCTGGGCGCCGACGCGCTCGCGCCGATCGCCGGGGCGCTGGTGACGCTGGTGGTGACCGTCCCCAAGCCGGTGCTGGGTCCCTACCTGGGGTTCTTCGCGGGGGTGCTGCTGTACCTGGCGGCGGCGGAGATCCTGCCGGAGGCGCACAGCGGGCACCCGAGGGTGATGACGCTGCTGAGCACGGTCACGGGCGTGGTGATCGTGCTGTTCGTGGTCGGCCTGGCGGGCTGAGCGACGGCGGGCCGCCCGGCCGCAGCCGGACGGCCCACCGGGTCAGCCCGTGATCTTCTTCAGGAAGTCCGGGTTGGCCTCGACCCACTCCGCGACGCCCTGCGCCTCGCGGCCCTTGTACTTGTTGACGACCAGGTCCTCCAGCGGGAAGAGCTGCTCGTCGGTCATCGTGAACTTCTTCAGCCAGCCGGTCAGCTCGGGGAAGTCCTTGGTGAAGCCCGGACGGCCCAGCATGGTGAGCTTCTCGGCGTCGCCGAACGCCTTCTGCGGGTCGGCCAGCGGCTTGATCGGGAACTTCGTGTAGGCCCAGTGCGGCTTCCACAACGTCACCACGATCGGCTGCTTGGCGTTGGCGGCGCGCGTCAGCTCGGCCAGCATCGCCGGGGTGCTGCTCTGGAGGAGCTTGAACTTGCCGGTCAGCCCGTAGGCGGGCATCACCTTCTCCTTGACGATCTTCATCTCGCCCGCGCTGGGCTCGATGCCGACGATCCGGCCCTGGTAGCGGCCCGGGTTCCCGGCGATGTCGGCCGTGCTGTTGGCCGGGTCGTCCTTCAGCACCGCGAGCTGCATGCTGCCGTTGTCGTACCAGACGCCGATCTTCTCCAGCTTGTCCTTGTACCTGCCGTAGTAGTCGGCGTGGGTGCCGGGCAGCCAGGAGTCCAGGAACACGTCCACATCACCCGAGGCGAGCCCCGAGTACAGCGGGCCCGCGTCCACCTGCTTCATAGTGACGGCGTAGCCCTTGTCCTCCAGCGCCCGCTTCCACAGGAAGCTGATCGCGATGCCCTCGTCCCACGGGACGTAGCCGATGGTGACCTGCTTGCCCTCGGTCTTGCCGCCGGTCAGCGCGAACCCCGTCGACACGAGCGCCAGCACCAGCGCGCCGCCCAGCGCGAACGCCGGGCGCGGCCGGAAGTGCAGGACGGCGTTCCACCCGCTGTGCGAGACCGCCGCGGCGCTGCGCCGCGCGACCGGGCTGAGCCGCCCGCCGAGCGCGCCGGTGAGCCGGTCCAGCGTGATGGCCAGGATGACCACCGACAGGCCCGCCTCGAAGCCCTTGCCCACGTTCAGCTGCGTGATCGCGCCGAACACCTCCGAGCCCAGGCCGCCCGCGCCGACCATGCCGGAGATGACGACCATGGACAGCGACAGCATGATCACCTGGTTGACGCCGGTCATGATCGTGCCGAGCGCCAGCGGGAGCTGCACCCGCAACAACGTCTGGCGCGGCGGGGTGCCGAACGCCTCGGCGGCCTCCACCATCTCCTTGTCGACCTGGCTGATGCCGAGCCGGGTCAGCCGCACGCCGGGCGGCAGCGCGAAGATCATCGTGGCGATGACGCCGGGCACCTGGTCGATGCCGAAGAAGAACACCGCCGGGATCAGGTACACGAACGCCGGCATGGTCTGCATGAAGTCCAGCACCGGCTGCACGACCGCCGCGACCCGGGGCCGCCGCGCAGCCCAGACGCCCAGCGGGACGCCCACCAGCAGCGCGCCGAAGCTGGCCACCAGGACCAGCGCGAGCGTCTGCATGGCGGCGTTCCACTCGCCGAGGTTGTCGATCAGCAGCAGGCCGACGACGCTCAGCACCGCGAACACCGGGCCGCGCAACCACCAGCCGAGCAGCGCCACGATCGCGACGATCACCAGCAGCGGCGGGCCGGTCAGCACCGACTCCAGCGCGTCCACCAGGCCGCCGACCACGGTCTTGATCGCGTCGAACACGGGCCGGCCGTGCTCGGTGAGGTAGGCGACGCCGTCGTCCACCCAGTCGCCGAGGGGGAGCTTAGCCATGGCTGGCCACCTCCTTACCCGCCGGGACCAGCGCTCCGTCGAGGTCCCCCGTGCCGCCGTTGAGGTTGCCGAGCGCCGCCAGCAGGGTGACGCGCGGGATGACGCCGAGCAGCCGCCCCGCGCCGTCGGCGACCGGCACCGGGATGACGCTCTCGGCGCAGCGGGTGAACAGCTCGGCCAGCGGGGTGTCGGGGTCCACCGGGTCGAGGGCGGTGTCGATCAAACCGTCGAGCGAGTTCACGCCGTCGCGCACGGCCTGGGCGGCCTGCTGCGCGTAGACGGCGCCGATCAGCCTGCGGTCGCGGCCGACGACGAACGCGCCCGCGGTCTGGCTCTCGCGCATGGCGCGGACGGCGGCGCGCGGCCCGTTGCCGGGGTCCACGATCGACAGCGGCTTCTCCATGACCGACGCGGCGGTCAGCACGCGGGCGCGGTCCACGTCGGCGACGAACTGCGCGACGTAATCGTTGGCGGGATCGGTCAGGATCTCCTCGGGAGTGCCGATCTGCATGACGCGACCGCCCCGCAACATGGCGATGCGATCGCCGATCCGCATGGCCTCGCCGAGGTCGTGCGTGATGAACACGATCGTCTTTCCGAGATCGCTCTGGAGTTCCAGCAAAAGCTCCTGCATCTCCCGCCGGATGAGCGGGTCCAGGGCGCTGAACGCCTCGTCCATCAGCATGATGTCGGTGCCCGCCGCCAATGCGCGGGCGATGCCGACGCGCTGCTGCATACCGCCGGACAATTCGTTGGGGAGCTTGTCCTCCCACCCGTCGAGCCCGACCTTGGCCAGGAACTCGCGGGCCGTCCTCAACCGTTCCGCCTTGGGAACGTTCCGGACCTCCAGCGGGTAGGCGGCGTTCTCCAGCACGGTCCGGTGCGGGAACAGCGCGAAGTGCTGGAACACCATGCTGATCTTGCTCTGGCGCAGCTCGCGCAGCGCCTTGGGAGCGAGCCCGGTCAGCTCGGTGCCGTCGACGAGGATCTGGCCCGACGTCGGCTCCAGGAGCCCGTTCAACATGCGGATCAGCGTGGACTTGCCGGACCCGGACAGGCCCATGACCACGAAGATCTCGCCCTGCCGGACCTCGAACGAGACGTCCACGACGGCGGCGGTCACCCCGAGCGCGCGGACCTCCTCGGGTCCGGCGCCGGCCGCGATCCTGCGCGCGGCCTCACCGGCCTTGCGGCCGAACAGCTTGGTCACTCTCTCTGCGCGGAGTATGGACACGATCTCCTCCCGGGCCTCCGCCGCCTGCGGTCAGGGGGCGGCACCCGGCGGATGCCGCCCCCTGACCGGAGGCGCGCGGAAACACAATCAAGCGCGTTCTTCGGACGGCAGGTGAAGTCCACACCAAACAGGCGTCAACCGTTCACCTGGCCTATGCGTCGCTTGAAGCTACCCGTAAAGAGAAAAGGTTTCATCTTTAGGTGAAGTGCATCACAACGAGGTTTAGAACGACCTCTCCCTGGTCAAAGGGGCCGCCACCCACACAAAAGGGGCCGTCGCCAGCGACGGCCCCTTGATCGAAAGTCACACCTTGGTGCGATGGAAATTCATGTAGGAACGCGACGGCGTGGGCCCGCGCTGCCCCTGGTAACGCGACCCGTACTCGGCGGACCCATAGGGATGCTCGGCCGGAGAGCTGGCCCGGAACAGGCACATCTGGCCGATCTTCATCCCCGGCCACAACTTGATCGGCAGGGTCGCGACATTGGACAGCTCCAGCGTCACGTGCCCGGTGAACCCGGGGTCGATCCACCCGGCCGTCGAGTGCGTGAGCAGCCCGAGCCGCCCGAGGCTGGACTTGCCCTCCAGCCGCGCCGCGAGATCGTCGGGCAACGTGAACACCTCGTAGGTGGAGGCGAGCACGAACTCCCCGGGATGCAGCACGAACGCCTCGTCCCCCTCGGGCTCGACGAGCCGCGTGAGGTCCGGCTGCTCGACGGCGGGGTCGATGTGCGGGTACCGGTGGTTCTCGAAGACCCGGAAGTAGCGGTCGAGCCGGACGTCCACACTGGACGGCTGGACCATCTCGGCCTCGAACGGGTCGATCTTCACCCGCCCGGACTCGATTTCGGCCCTGATGTCACGATCGGAGAGCAGCACGTCAGAAAAGCTACCGGCTCGGCGACCCCCCGCGCGCCAAGCCGTCCCCGACTCGCCAACCCGAGGTTTTCCGGTACGATGTGCGAGCAGCGGTCTCCAGGGACCACGGCACGCGGATGTAGTTCAATGGCAGAACTTCAGCTTCCCAAGCTGATAGCGCGGGTTCGATTCCCGTCATCCGCTCCACCCGACGAAGCCCCAGCTCCCAGAGCCTGGGGCTTCGTCGTTCCCGAACCTTCCCGGCTGCCGCGTCCCGCAAGGGGACGCCGAGCGCACCCAGGGATCAGTGGCCGGTACGGGCGGGTGTGTCCCCCCGGGCTTCCAGCAGCGCGGCGAGCGCGGCCGTCAGGTGCCGGTGTTCGGCGGCGTCCAGGCTCTCGATGAGGCGGGCCTCGTTGGCCAGGTGGAGGGGGAGGACCCGGTCGATCACCTCCAGCCCCAACGGGGTGAGGCGGATCTTGACCGAGCGGCGGTCGGTGGCGTCGGGCACGCGGTCGACCAGCCCTTTGGCCGCCATGCGGTCGACCCGCAACGTGATCGCCCCGGTGGTGACGAGGGACGCCTTGAGGAACGTCTTGGCCGTCAGCGCGTAGGGCTCTCCGGAGCGCCGCAGCGTGGACAGGACGTCGAACTCGCCCGGCTCCAGATCGTGCTCGTCGAGGAGGTCCTTGATCTCCTTGTCCCAGAGCCGGGCCAGCCGCATGACCCGACCGACGACGCCGATCGGCGAGACGTCGAGATCGGGACGTTCCCGGCGCCACTGCTCCAGTACCGCCTCCACCGCGTCCGCCATGGTTCCTCCTCCAGCAGATAGATGAGCACTCATTTAGTTGACATTCGCGCAAGCACTAATTAGCTTAGCGGTCATCTAGTCAGCCCTCGTCCAAGGAGCGACCATGTCCTATCCTGCCGCCCGCTACCTCGGTGAGCACGGCGAGGTCAACGCCGGCTTCCGGCCCGCGACCGCCGAGCCCGACTTCGTCTCCGGGAGCACCACCTACCACTACCTGTCCACCACCGCCTCCACCGGCGGTGAGTACGGCCTGTACCGGGTGGACATGGGACCGGAGGCGGTCGGGCCCAGCACGCATTTCCACCGGTCGATGTCGGAGTCGTTCTTCATCCTGTCCGGCACGATGCGGCTGTTCGACGGCCGGCGCTGGATCGACGCCACTTCCGGCGACTACCTGTACGTGCCGGTGGGCGGGCTGCACGCCTTCCGCAACGAGTCCGGCGAACCCGTCTCCATGCTCATGCTCTTCGCCCCGGGCGCGCCTCGCGAGGAGTACTTCGAAGGCGTCACCGAGCTGGCCGGCCTCACCGAGGAGGAGCGCGCGGAGTTCTTCCGCCGCCACGACAGCTTCTTCGTCTGACCCTGATCCGTCGTCCCCATCCACGAAACGAGCGTTCCCATGACCAACGTGGCCGTCATCTACTACTCCTCCACCGGGAACATCCACGCCATGGCGGAGGCCGCGGCCCGAGCCGCGGAGAAGGCGGGCGCCGACCAGGTCCGTCTGCTGAAGGTCGCCGAACTGGCGCCCGCCGCGGCCGTCGAGAGCAACCCGGCCTGGGCCGAGCACGCCGCGGCCACCGCGGACGTCGCCGAGGCGAGCACGGCCGATCTGGAGTGGGCCGACGTCGTCCTCTTCGGCACCCCGACCCGGTTCGGCCTTCCCGCGGCGCAGCTGAAGCAGTTCATCGACACCACCGGCGGCCTGTGGTCCCAGGGCAGGCTGGTGAACAAGGTCGTCTCCTCGTTCACCTCGACCGCGACCGGTCACGGCGGCCAGGAGAGCACCCTGCTGGCGCTCAACAACACCTTCTACCACTGGGGCGCGATCATCGTCCCGCCCGGTTTCGCGGACCCCGTCCAATTCGATCCGGCCAACGGCAACCCCTACGGGGCGAGCAGCGTCTCCGGCTACGCCCCCCGCAACGTCGCCGACGCCAATCTCGCCGCCGTCGAATTCCAGACCCGCCGGGCGGTCGAGATCGCCGCAGCGCTGCGGCGCGGACTCCTCAACACCTGAACCCCGACCACCACCCCGCAAAAAGGATCACCATGGCAGTGACGACAGCACCGCCGCCACCCGCCAGGTCCCCGTGCCGGCCTCGGTCAGCGCGGCGCTCCCCGCCAGGCGCGGGACAACCAGCGCTGGGCGAACGGACGCGACGCCGGACACCTCGACGGCAGGCTCAGGGGAGATCCGCCGCACGTCGGCACACCGGACATCACGATTCCGATCAACGGTTCCACCGGCGCGTGGACCGCTCACGAGCCGACGCCGCGGGAGCTGGACACCGTCCCCGACCACGGACAGGGCGCCAGCTTGGCGGCTGACAGCCCGGTGCAGCGGGTGCGGCTAGCCACCGCCCACGCTCACATCCTCCTGTCGGACACCGGTACCCGCGACGACGGACACCAGATGCTGGAGAAAACCAGCGCCTTGGCCGCCGCCAACGGCCTAATGCATCAGCGGCGCAGCATCCAGACGATTCACCGTGACTTTGAGCGCGCCGGTTAACAACCGACCTGCGAAAAGACACCATGGGAAGCGCCGATCAACGACGCGAGGGGACTCCGTGACGCACGACAGTGCCGCCACCACCGGCGAGGTCACCGCCGCCCACCTGGCCGACGCCCAGCTCATCTGGGACTACCACCTGATGGGTCACGAGTTGAAGCCTTGCTCCGCCGCGATCGGTCTCGGCAGCCACGACCTGGGAGTGGCGACCTTCGCCGCCGAGCTGTTCCACCAGGGGCTCTTCAAGACGTTGGTGTTCTCCGGCGGCAACAGCCCGACCACCGTTGCCTACTTCCCGCGCGGTGAAGCCGTCCACTACCGCGAACACGCCATCGACCTCGGCGTCCCGAACGAAGCGATCATCGTTGAGCCACAGGCCGCCAACACCGGGCAGAACATCACTTACTCCCGCGCGGTCCTCGCCGCAGCCGGGATCGAGCCCGAATCCCTCATCCTGATCTCCAAGCCGTACATGGAGCGCCGGACCTTCGCCACGGCTCGCAAGCTCTGGCCGGAGGCAGAGGTGATCTGCACGTCCGAACCCCTGTCCCTCACCGACTACCTGACCTCGATCGGCGACGAGAAGCTGGTCATCGACATGCTCGTCGGCGACCTGCAACGCGTCATCGAGTACCCCGCGCTCGGCTTCGCCGTCGTCCAGGACGTGCCCGAGGACGTTGAAGCCGCCTACCATCGCCTGGTCGCGGCCGGTTTCACCGGCCGACTCCTCACCACGGATCCGTCAGCAGCAAAACCAGCACCGTGACCAGCAGCGCCGCCAACCCCGCCAGGGCGATGATCAGCCAGTCCAGCAGGTCGCGGCCCTCGTCCTCCTCCGGCGGCATCAGTGCCGCGCCCCGCAGGTGGTCCAAGGCCTGGCGCGCGGTCGGACGGCGGGACGGGTCCTCTTCCAGAGCCGCCTCCACCAGGTCATAGAGCGGGTCCGGGACGTTCTCCGAATCCAGCGTCCCAGTGCACGCGAACACCATCGTCTCCGCCCAGCCCCGCACGTCCGCCGGTGCGGTCGCCCGGACGAGCCCGTAACCCGCCAGCCGTGGCCCGTCCGGCCCCATCAGCACGCTGTCCGGCTTGACGTCTCCGTGCACCACTCCGGCTTCATGCAGCGACACCAACGCGCTCAACGTCTCCGTCGCCAGCCGTTCCAACGCCGTATCCGGCACGGGCCCGCGCGCCTCCACCGCCTGACGCAACGACGGGCCCGCCACATATTCGCTCACGATGTAGGGGCGGTCTCCGATCCAGCCCGTGTCCAGAACCGAAGCCACGCCCACCAAAGCCAACCGCTGCACGTACAGGTACTCATGGGCGAAGCGCCGTGCCGCCTGCTGGCGTTCCTGCGAACTCGGCCGGTCGAACGGCCGCATCAGCTTCACCGCCACCTGCGCACCGTCCGGCGCCGTGCAGAGGTAGACCGGGCCCTGCGCGCCCCCACCAAGCCGCCGCGTCACCCTGTGCACGCCGATCTCCCGCGGATCGCCCGGCCGGAGTTCCCACATGCGCGCCCCCTTGGTTTGGGGGATCTTAGCCAGGGGTCAATGCAGCGGCGTGTTCAGGTCGTCCAGCATGAGTTGGCTCAGCCGCAGCAGTTCCTTCTGCGGGTCCCACAACCCCGGCGGATGGGTGCTGGTCTCGCGGTAATGGGGCTCTTCCAGCGAACGCTGCGTGTGCTGCGCCTTCACCATCGGTTCGAGTTCCTGCTCCTGCGCGCGGGGGAGGTCCCGCACGGTTTCGGCCAGCAGGCATAACTGGTGCGCGTATTCGCGCAGAAACGACGGGTCCACCGAGGCCCCGTCCACTTTCCTCAGGGCGTCGGCAATGGAACGCGTATAGGCCACGCCCCGCTCCAGCACGCTCATCATCTGCGGCGTTCCCCACGGCTCCCAACGGCGTTTCGTACGCGGATTGCCGCGCAGGCTGTCGCTGCCCTGGTCGCAAGCCGAACGCGCGTACCGGACGCTGCGCAGCAGCCGGTTCTCCTGCTGCTGCCACCGGTTGTCCCAGCTCTCGAAGTCGTCGGTCGCGGTCGCCATGTCCTCCAGCACGGCGGCCAGATCGTGCCGCAACTCCTGGACGGCGTAGTCCGCGCCCCGCAGGTGCAGCGGCGGGAACAGCAGCGAATTCACCGCCAACCCCGTGACGAGCCCGACCGCCACGTCCACCAGCCGCGGCTCGACGTACGGCAGCACGTCATGACCGCCCATCAGCAACGTGAACAGCGCCGTGAACGGGATCTGCGCGCTCTGCTCCCCGAACCACGGCAGCTCGCCCACCAGCAGCGCCAGCACGATCACGACGGCGATCCCGACCGGCCCCGGCCCGATCAGGAGCGCGACCGGCACCGCCAGCAGCGCCGCGACCACGAAGCCCGCCGCGTACGCCACACTCTCCCGCAACGAGCGCGCCACCGTCGGATAGACGCCCAGCAGCGCGGCCAGCGGCGCGAAGTAGGGCTGGGAGTGCCCCACCAGGTAGGTCGCCGCCAGCCAGGCCAGCACCGACGCCAGCGCGGCCTTGACGATGAGCTGCCCGCGCTCCTTCCGATGCTGGCGGACGCTGCGGGCCGCGGGCCTCAGCTCCATGACCTGGGACGAAGATGAACGATTCTCATGGCGGCGCCCATGCCCGGGTGGACAGACCCCTAACTTTCAGGAACCTCACCGTCAAGCCCCCATCAAGCGCGCCTATGGTGGCTAGGAATGGTTGCCGGCACTCTCGCTCCCGCTGTCCATCCGACCACTCCGACCGTCCCGAGGCCCCGCCGCCTCGACTGGCTCGACGGCCTCCGCGGCCTCGCCGCCCTGGTGGTGGTGTTCGAGCACACGCTGAACGTGCTGTTCCCGGAGATCCGCCACTCCGCCAGCCCCTGGTTCGACTTCGGCCGCTACGGCGTCTTCGTGTTCTTCCTGGTCAGCGGCTACATCGTGCCGCTGTCGCTGGAACGACGCGGCAACGTCCGCGAGTTCTGGGTCGGCCGCCTGTTCCGCCTCTACCCGCTGGCGGCGGTGGCCGCCCTGCTCGGCGTGCTCCTGGCGGTGACGGCGGTCGCCTGGCCGTTGCCGTCCGGCGTGACCGAACGGCCCTGGGTCACCGCGCTGGCCCACCTGACCATGCTCCAGGACCTGCTGGGCACGCCCAACGTCGTCAACGTGTTCTGGACGCTGTCCTACGAGATGGTGTTCTACCTGCTCATCACGGCCCTGTTCGTGGCCGGGGTGCGCCGGGCCAGCGCCGGAATCGCCGCCGGTTTCGCGGCGGGAGCGGTGCTGGTCGGCGCTCTGCTGCCCACCGCGCTGCTGGCGGGCTGGTCGCAGGCGGGCACCGTGCTCGGCGCGGCCGTGCTGATGGCGGGCGGCCTGCTGGCGGTGATGAGCCGCGGCCGCGCCGCACGCCGCGCGGGCTGCGTGACGCTGGCCCTGCTGGCGCTGGTGCTGCTGGCGTTCAACAACCGGGTCGGCGGGACGGAGAGCCTGGCGATCATCGCGACGATGTTCGCCGGATCGGCGCTGCAAGAGATCCAGCAGGGCCGCCTGCCGCGCGTCCGGGCGACGCTGCTGGCCGCGCTCGTGCCGCTGCTGACCGTCGCGGGCGGCGTCCGCGCGGCCGTCGACGGGCAGGGGGAGTGGGGCTGGCCGGTGGCCGTCGCGGCGGCATGGCTGACGTTCCTGCTGGGCCTGGCCGCACGGCACCGCCGGATCCCGCGCCCGCTGCCCTGGCTCGGCGTGATCAGCTATTCGATCTACCTGCTGCACCAGCCGATCGTGCAGATCGTGTGGCGTCTCACCGGCGACCCGGAGCAGACGGCGATCACCGAACGGATCGCCTGGGCGGTGGTGCTGGTCGGCTGCGTGCTCGGCGCGTCCGCGCTGACCTACCGGTACGTCGAGCTGCCCATGCAACGGCTGGGCCGCCGCGTGGCGCGCCGCCCCTCCGGAGAGGCGGCCCGAGGCCCCCTACACTCGCCCGTATGGACCTCAGGGACGCGACGCGGATGATCCTCACGGAGTCCGCCGGTTATCCGGAGCTGCTGCGGATCACCCAGCACAGCTACGAGGAATTGTCAGCCGGACGGGCGGTGCCGCACACGGTGCTGAGCGGCGTGCTGGCCGAGGCGACCCGCGAAGACGTCCTCGGCACGCTCAAGGAGCGGTACGGCGCGGAGGCCGTGGACGGCATGGTCGCCGTCCTCGCCCGAGAGATCGACCGGCAGGCCCCCGCCGCCCGCCGCTGATCCGGGAAAGGCGCCCGGTTCCATTCCGGTCCGCCGCCGAAAGTGTGGCGGCACCAGCCGACAGATGACCCTGGGGCGCCCGTCACATTAGCGCTACGTCGCGTTTCCGCCGTTCCCCGCCGGGCAGGACGCCACTGTCGAGGGGAACGGAGGCGCGAGCGTGAACATCGTGCTCGAAATGACCTTGCCGAGGGACGCCGGCAGCGCACCGCTGGCGAGGCACACGCTGGACGCCTCACTACGCGGCCTGGGGGTCGGCGCCGATATCCGCGCCGACATCGCCCTGGCACTGGGGGAGGCGTGCGCCAACGTGATCCAGCACGCCCGCGCCAGCCGCGAGTACGAGGTCAAGGTGCGCCTGGACAGCAAGCGCTGCGAGGTGGACGTGATCGACGGGGGCCACCACACCGACCCGACCGCGACCTGGCACGGCGAGGGCTCCCCGAACGCCGAGCACGGCCGCGGCCTGCACCTCATCGGAGCCTTCACCGAGGACCTGTACATACAGGACCGACCCCACAACAATGGCGCAATAGTACATTTCGCAAAAACGCTGGCAAGCTAATAACTTTTCTCCACTGGAACGACATTCTTCCGCCGAAGCTGCATCAATTGACGGCCGCTTTTCGGTAGTGTCATCGAAAATGACGCCCAGAGGAGAAACCGTGGACTTCAGCGCGGGCCACCGCCGCTATGGCGAGCACACGATCGTGGCACTTTCCGGCGACATCGACGTCAACACGAGCCAGCGCCTGCGCGAGGTCCTGATCGACCTGGTCGACAACGGGGCCCGCAGCCTGATCGTGGACCTGGACGGGGTGACCTTCCTGGACTCGACCGGCCTGGGCGTGCTGGTGGGGATCTCGCACCGCCTGCGCGCGGCGAACGGGACCCTGTCGTTCGCGGGCGGCAGCGAGCGGGTGCGGAACGTCTTCCACGTGACGCAGCTGACCAAGATCTTCCCCCTGCACCCCACCCTGGAACGCGCCCTCTGCTGACCCCGACAAGCCGACTCAGGAGCCCCCCAACACCGCAGCACGTATACATAAGGGCGGCGGAGCCCGGCCACCGGGCCC
>NZ_BCRO01000072.1 GCF_001552635.1 Actinomadura hibisca NBRC 15177
CCCCGGCGGCGGAGGTTGTTGTCCCCGTCCCCGTGGCTGGGGTTGTTGCACGCCTGTCCCCGGGGCTAGCGCTGTTGGTCATGTGTGGGGCACGGGGCCAGGTATGGGCCCGTTGGCCGTCTCCGTGCCCGGCCGGACGCGGGTGCGGATAGCGGCCGAGCAGCGGTAGCCCGTTCCTAAAAAAGAGAGTAGCCTCCGATTTGAAGGCAGACTCTCACTAGGAGGTGAACTCCCATGTCAGCAGATCTGGGTGCGCGCAGATGGTGGGCCGTTGGAGCGCTCGTGCTCGCGTCTCTGGTCGTGGGCTTCGATGTGACGATCCTGAGCCTGGCGTTGCCGGCGATGGCCGCTGACCTGGGCGCGAACAACGTCCAGTTGCAGTGGTTCGTCACGTCGTACACGTTGGTGTTCGCGGCCGGGATGATCCCCGCCGGGATGCTCGGGGACCGGTTCGGGCGCAGGAAGGTGCTCCTGGGCGCGCTGGTGATCTTCGGCGTGAGTTCGCTGGCCTGCGCCTACTCCACGGCCTCGGGTGCGTTCATCGGCGCGCGGGCGGTGCTCGGCCTGGGCGCCGCGCTGATCATGCCGACCACGTTGTCGCTGCTGCCGGTGATGTTCTCCGACGAGGAGCGTCCCAAGGCGATCGGCGCGGTGGCGGGTGCGGCGATGCTCGCCTATCCCCTGGGCCCGATCCTGGGCGGCTACCTGCTCAACCACTTCTGGTGGGGATCGGTGTTCCTGATCAACGTGCCGGTGGTGATCATCGCCTTCCTGGCGGTGTGGGCCTGGCTCCCGGAGTCGAAGGCCAAGCAGGCCAAGCGGTTCGACGTGGGAGGGCTGGTCTTCTCCAGCGTGGGCCTGGCCGCGATGACCTACGGCGTGATCCAGGGCGGCGAGAAGGGCTGGGACGACGTCACCGCGCTGGCACCGCTGCTCGGCGGTCTGCTCGCCGTGGTGGTGTTCGTCCTCTGGGAGAGGCGGGCGGCCGAGCCCCTGGTCGACCTCTCGCTGTTCGCGTCAGCCCGGTTCACCTCCGGCACCATGCTCGGCACGGTGATCAACTTCACCATGTTCGGCGTGTTGTTCACGATGCCGCAGTACTACCAGGCGGTTCTCGGCACCGACGCGATGGGCAGCGGTTTGCGGCTCCTGCCGATGGTCGGCGGTCTGCTCGTGGGCGTGTCGGCCGCGCCCAAGACGGCCAAGGCCCTGGGGCCGAAGGCCGCGGTCGGCATCGGCTTCGCGCTGCTCGCCGCCGCCCTGTTCTACGGCGCCACCACGGACACCGGAAGCGGGACCGGCCTCGCGGCCGCGTGGACGGCGGCCTACGGTCTCGGCCTCGGGCTCGCGCTGCCGACCGCCATGGACGCGGCCCTCGGCGCGCTGTCCACCGACAGCGCCGGTGTCGGCTCCGCCGTCAACCAGTCGATCCGTACGCTGGGCGGAAGTTTCGGCGCCGCCATCCTGGGGGCGGTCCTCAACTCGGGATACCGCGGCGAGCTCGAACTCGGCGGGCTGCCCGCCAAGGCGCAGGACGCCGTCAGGGACTCGGTCTTCGGCGGTCTGGGCGTGGCCAAGGCGGTGAAGTCCCCGGCGCTGGCCGATGCGGTGAAGTCCGCGTTCGTCCACGGTCTGGACGTCGTCCTGGTGGTCTCCGGCGCCTTGGGACTGCTCGGCGTCCTGCTCGCCGTGGTGTGGCTGCCCCGCCATGTTGGTCAGAGCGCCGCCGACCCCGCAGAATCTGAGCATGAAGCCGCGGACGCAGTCTGACGAGGCCAAAACGATGCCTGGCCTGAGAGAACGCAAGAAGGCCAGGACCAAGGCCGCGATCCAGCGGGAGGCGGTGCGGTTGTTCCGGGACCAGGGCTATTCGGCCACGACCATGGAGCAGATCGCCGAGGCCGCCGAGGTCGCTCCCAGCACCGTCTTCCGCTACTTCGCGACCAAGCAGGACCTGGTCTTCTCGCACGACTACGACCTGCCCTTCGCGATGATGTTCCAGGCCCAGTCGCCCGACCTGACCCCGATCCAGGCCGAACGCCAGACGATCAGCTCGATGCTCAAGGACATCTCCCCGCAGGAGCTGGCCCTACAGCGCGAGCGGTGGGTACTCATACTCTCCGAGCCGGAGCTTTGGGGAGCGAGCCTGGGCGGCATCAGCAGGACCATGCGGGTCATGTCGGCGGAAGTGGCCAAGCGCACCGGGCGCAGTCCGGCCGACGCGTCGGTGCGCGCCTATACCGGAGCCGTGTTCGGAGTGATGTTGCAGGTCTCGCTGGAGTGGGCGGACGATCCGGACATGGACTTCGCCACCGCCCTGGACGAGGCGCTGCGCTGCCTGGACGACCTGCGTCCCTGAAGCGGGCGGCGTCAGTGGCCGACGGGCCCGCGGACCCGTACCCGGCCCAGCACGGGGATGAACCGCGGCCTGTCCCGTGGTCGGGACGAACGCGGCGGGCGGCACCCGCGGTCGGCGGCGAGCTGGACGTTGCCGGTCCGCCCGCCCGTTTTGCTCCTCGGGGCCGGTCCCCTGGCGGGATTTGATGAGTTTTCCAAGGTCGTGTCCGAAATGTACTGACGGCACGAGGGCCTCTGCGGGCAGGATGGGGCCAACGAAGATCGCTCATCGAGGGAGCGCCCATGGACGACCGGCCTGCGATCGACACCTCCAGCGCCCACCAGGCCCGGGTCTGGAACTATTTCGTCGGCGGCAAGGACCACTACCCGGCCGACCGCGCGTTCGCCGAGGAGATCCTGCGCGCCTACCCGGGCTTCGACGAGGTGCCCCGCCTGGCGCGGATGTTCCTCAAGCGCGTGGTCTGGCACCTCGCCGACGAGGTCGGCATCCGGCAGTTCCTCGACGTCGGGACCGGCCTGCCCACGCACGACAACACCCACGAGGTCGCGCAGCGCGCCGCGCCCGAGAGCAAGATCGTCTATGTGGACAACGACCCGCTGGTCCTGCTGCACGCCGAGGCGTTGCTGACCAGCACTCCCGAGGGCGAGTGCCGTTACGTCGAGGCCGACGCCCGCGATCCCGAGGGCATCCTGCGCGAGGCCGCCGAGACGCTGGACTTCACGCGCCCGGTGGCGCTGATGCTCCTGGGCGTTCTGGGCACCATCGCCGACGACGGGGAGGCCCAGGCGATCGTGCGACGCCTGCTGGACGCCCTTCCCTCGGGCAGCTACCTGGTGCTGGAGGACGGCACCAAGACGGTCCGGCCCGAGGCGGCGACCGAGGCCGAGCGTGTCCGCGACGAGTCCGGCTACAACTACGAGCTGCGCACCCCCGAGCGGATCGCCCGCTTCTTCGACGGCCTGGAACTGCTGGAACCGGGTGTCGTGTCGGTCTCGCGCTGGCGGCCCTCCCAGAACCCGTTCGGCGAGGACCCGCCGGAGGTGGACGCCTACTGCGGTGTCGCCCGCAAGCCCTGACCGTCGGGGGCGGGGTGTGCTGGGCGATGAGGCGTTCCAGGACGCCGGGGTCGCCCGACGCCAGCACGCGGCCGGTGACGAGGGGAAGCGCGACGAACTGGCGGGAGTAGCGGCCGAAGAGGATCGCCCAGCCTGGCCAGCGGCGGTTCAGTTCGGCGGCGACCTGTTCCGGCGTCATCGCGCTACTCCTTCGGCTTCGGGCCGAGACGCGCCCAGACGACCTTGCCGCCGCCGGGTGCGGGGCGGTGGCCCCAGGCGCGGGAGAACTCCCGGACGAGCAGGAGCCCGCGCCCGTTGAGCGCGGCGGCGGGATCGAGAGGCAAATGAACCACGAAAGTGTCCTCTGGGTAGAGCGCGATGTCTTCGTTGCTTTGTGTTGCGTTCCGCCTCCATAGCGTCGCCAGTCGGATCTACGCTGGGAACCCGCTTGCCTGCTGGATCCGGGAAATAGCAGAACGGTGATCGCGATGCCCGCCATGAAGCCGATCGATCCGTTTGAGAGCCTTTTCGCGTACTTCGCGTACGAACTGCGCCGTCACCGTGAGGCGCGCGGCATGAGTCAGGACCAACTGGCCAAGGAGCTGTACACGACCAGAGCCACCATCGCAGCGTACGAAAGTCGGCGGAACCACCCGAAGACGAAGTTCGCCCTCCAGTTGGACGAGTACTTCGGCACGGGGCTGCATTTTCAGGCCCTGCTGTACTACATGCGGCGAGAGCACCTGCTGGAGTGGTTCGAGAAGTACATGCAGCTGGAGCTTGAGGCCAAGGAGATCAAGGCTTTTCAGCCTCTCATCGTTCCTGGACTACTCCAGACCCCCGAGTACGCCAGCGCTCTCCTCGAAACGGGGGAGTTGGAGGACGTCGACAAGGCGCTCCAGGCTCGGATGAAGCGCCGCGACCTGTTGACGCGGCAATCCTCCGCGCCTCCTCATCTCTGGGTGCTACTCGACCAGGCTGTCATCCAGCGTCCCGTCGGTGGGGCGGCGGTGATGCGGGAGCAGTTGCAGCACCTGATCGATGTGTCCCACCTCCGCCATGTGTCCATCCGTGTTGTGGCGACGGCCGCCGGTGCTCACATTGGCATGGAGGGCGGCTTCCTCACGCTGGCTCAGCCTGACGGAAACGTCGGCTTCGCGGAGGCCATGTTGGCCGGACGCCTGATCTATGAACCTGCCGAGGTCGAGAGGCTGACGCTACGATATGACCGTATCGGCACAAAAGCCCTGCACGAGGAGGGTTCTCGCCGTTTGATCAGGGCTGTGTTGGAGGGCATGAAGTGATCGAGTGGCGCAAGGCGAGCCGCAGCAACGCTTCGGGCGGCGAGTGCGTGGAGGTCTCGACCAACGTCACCGAGCGCGTTCTGATCAGGGATTCCAAGGACCCGGACGGATCGCGCGTCGCGTTCGAGTGGGCAGAGTTGGCGGCCCTCCTGCGCGACATCAAGCGTGGTGCGCACGACCTCTGAGCATGACTGCCTCACTCGCGCCGCCGCCCCACATTGCGTGAGGCCGGAGCAATCCTGCGAGGGCATGGGCGGCCTCATGGGATTTCTGGACTTCGATTGCACTGGTGCCGCTGCGCACGCTGCTGAACAGCGTGTTGCCGACGAGAGCACCCAGGGCCAACCCTGCGACGAATGCGGCCAGGCCGACTCGGCGTGGAGGATAGTTGCCCAGCATCACCGCGAGGACGACGAGTCCGATGACGGTGACGAACATGCTGGGGAAGATCAGCCATATCCCGTCCGGGCAGCGGATGCCGGTATGGCGACCGCATTCGCTTCCCAACTCGGTGAGCCTGACGTGCCAGACCCGGATCGCACACCACACACCTGCACCCCAGATCAGCCCGCCCAGACCCCACAACAACGCTCGCTTGGCCAATGTCGCCGCTTTCTTCAATCCAGTGGTTCCAAGATCCATCTGACGTGAGCGAAAGGTGAACAGTTCCGTCCAGGACGAGTTCTGGGTGGTGTCCGTCGTCGGCGCGGGAGGGCGAGGAGGGGGTGGCGTGGCCGAGCGCGTTCTGATCAGAGACTCCAGGGACCCCGACGGACCGCGCGTCGCGTTCGGGCGCGACGGGTTCGCCGCCCTCCTCCGTGATGTCAAGGGCGGCGTGCACGACCTCTGATCTCCCCGGCGGGCGGTGCGCGCGGGCCGGGTACCGGCCATGCCCCTCCTTCCTGCGCGCTCGTCACGTCGAGCGCGGCGGGCCGTAGCGCGCCCGGCTACGGTAAAAGCCCAGGTCAGGGTGTTGGTCCAGGGGCAGAGTAGGGGGTGCCGCTGGTCCGCCCGGCATGTCGGGAAAAATTCTCAGAAAACTTCCGAACCTGCTGGCGATCATGGGCATCGAAGAGGCCATGAACAGAATGAAGCAGGTTAAGCGCGCCGCCCTCATCGCCCTTGTCGGAGCCTCCACCTTCGGTGCCGGAATTGCCACCGCGGCCACTTCCGGAGCCGCGCCCCACGCCGCCCCCACCAAGGTGAGTGCGCAGGCCAGCAGCGCCAAGCCGGGCACTGCGGTCAACTTGAATTTCTCCGAGTCGCTGCGTGAGTCGCTCGGTGACATTTACTTCAACAAGTCCTACAAGCCCGCCCACAAGAAGGCTATTCGCGGCAACCTCATCGGGCCGTGGAATGTGTATTACGGAAAGGTCGCCGGAAAGTCCGCGGCGAGCGACGTGTACTACGCCGTGGGCACGGTCATGTACGACGGCGACCCGCTGGGCACCGAGGGCGGCCCGCACGTGTGGCGCAAGAAGGGCGGTGGCGCCTGGACCTACGTCGGCAACACCGGCGGCGCGGTCTGCGAGCAGGTTCCGTCCGTGCTGGTCAAGGCGTGGCACAAGCCCTGCAACTGGTGAAGTCCTGAATCCGACCGAGTAGTGCCCTTGCCGGGCCGGTCCCGGCAAGGGAGAGATCTGAACCTCCGGCGCTTGCTCACCCTAGGGACCCTAGGATAAAACTAGGGTTCCTAGGACAGTGGAGGGCGCATGGTGCGGGCCGGGTTGACGGTGGAGCGGGTCACGGTGGCGGGAGCCGAGCTCGCGGACGAGCTCGGGCTCGATCAGGTCACCATGGCCCGCGTCGCCCGGCGGCTCGGCGTCAAGGACGCCAGCCTCTACACCCACGTCCGCAGCCTGGACGACCTGCGCGGGCGCATTGCTCTGCTCGCGGCCGACGAGAAGACCCTCTGCATCGCCGAGGCCACCGCCGGGCGTGCGGGCAAGGACGCGCTCATTGCGTTCGCCAACGCCTGGCGTGAGTACGCCCATGAGCATCCGGGGCGCTACGCGGCCACCCAGACGCCTATCCCGATCGACCCGGAACTCGCCGCCAAAGCCCCCGGGCCCCGGCGCGCCATCGAGCTCACCTACAGCATGTTGCGCGCCTATGGGCTTGTGGAGCCTGACGTCACCGACGCGGTTCGGGTTCTGCGCAGCACCTTTCACGGGTTCGTCGCCTTGGAAGCAGCGGGCGGGTTCGCGCATGAGCGGTCGTCTCAAGATTCCTGGGAGCAGGCCCTTGAAGCCCTCCACGTCCTTCTGGAGCACTGGCCCACGTCCCCCGGAGAACTGTCATGACCAGCTCGACCCTGCGCGTGAACGGCGCGACCCTGCACTACGACGTGTGTGGCGAGGGGCCGCTTCTGCTCCTCATTCCTGGTGGGACGGGCGGTGCGGCTTCTTTCGACGGTGTTGTTGACGGGCTCGCTGTCGAGTACACCGTCGTCACCTACGATCCGCGCGGCATGTCTCGGAGTGTCTTGGACGAAGCCGAGGCCGAACAGCGGGTCGCGGAGCATGCTGACGACACCTTCCGGCTTCTGGAGCTGCTGTCGCCCGACGAGCCTGTTCGTGTTTTCGGCACAAGTTCGGGGGCCATCGTCGCGCTGGAGCTTCTTGTCACCCATCCCCAACGGGTTGAGCGTGTGGTGGCGCATGAGCCGCCCGTGGTGGAGGTCCTGCCGGATGCCGATGAGCACCGTGCTCTCCTCGCGCGCGTGCGCGAGGCGTTCGACAGCGGCGGGCCCATGCAGGCCATGGGCGTCTTCGCGGCTGGCTTGCAGGGCGACGGCCCTCCTGCGCCGCAGGTCGAGCTTTCTCCGGAGGCCGCCGCGCGCGTTCAGCGGAGCATGGTCAACATGCCCTACTTCATCGGGCGCATCGTGCCCGGCTTCATGGCCTACGTCCCCGACGTCGCCCGGCTGGAGGCGCTGGCCGATCGGCTCGTGCTCGCGGGCGGCGACGACTCGCGCGGCCAGTTGCCCTACCGTCCGGCCGCCTTCCTGGCCGAGCGCCTCGGTACGGAGCTTGTGCACTTTCCCGGCGGGCACGTTGGGCTGAGCACGCATCCCGACGCGTTCGGCGAAGCTCTGCGGAAGGTCCTGGTCACGCCTCAGGCAGAGTTCCGTTCCGGCGTGCCTCGTCGTAGCCGTTGATCCGGCCCATGTTGACGCGCGGGTGGAAGTAGCTGATCGGCGTCCGGCCCTCGGGCGTCACGCAGAAGATGCGGTAGGGACGCCCTTCGCCCCTCGCCGTCCCACCTGGTACTCCACGGCGAACGTGCAGTTCTCCGGCGGGTAGCTCATGGTCCGCGCTCCAACTCAGGTCATCAGGTGGTCGGCCAGCAGGTGTTCAAAGGTTCGCTCGAAGTGTTCGTAGTGCGCCCGCAGGTCCGGGCCCGGCCAGTCCGCAGGCAGTAGCTCCGGCGGTAGCAGCGGGTCGTTCAGCAGGTGTCGCAGTACCGCCGCCGACACCGTGAACCGCTCCGCCAGGCTCTCCGCCTCGTCCAGCGCCGACCGCAGCGCCGCCGCCGTCGCCGTCCATCCCTCCAGGTCCCACAACGCCCCCGCCAGCGTTGTCGGCGGCTGCTCCGGGCGGCCCGCCAGGAACGTGCACTGCCGCTGCACGATCTCCGGGCGCGGGCGCGTCAGGTTCGCCGGGCGCAGCCATGTCCCCTCGCGCAGCTCCGCCAGCCGCAGTTCCGACATCGCCTGCCGCAGCGCCGCCCGTTCGGCCGCCGGGCGGCGGTCCGCCGTGATGATCGCGATCTCCCACGTCCCGTCCCACGGGCGCGTCCGCGGCGTGCGGCTCTCGTCCTGGCGCGTCTGGCGGCTCAGCAGCCGCTCGGTCAGCTCGTACGCGCCGTCCGCCTGCACCAGGTCCCCGGCCGCCACCATCCGCGACAGCGCCACTCGCACGGTGCCCTCGGCGATCCCGAACAGGTCGCCCACGCGCACCAGGTACCGGGCCGGCAGCCGGGGCGGGTGCAGGCCCAGCAGCGTGCTCAGCACGACCGAGCGGGCGGTCAGCGGGCGCAGGCCCAGGGCGTTCCTCATCGAGGCGGACCCTATCCCGCGGCCGGGCCGCGCCGGGCGGGGGATTCCGCCAAACTCACCTCCGCGCCGGATTACAGTCTTCCCGCGAGCGCAGAAAAAGCGTAATGTCCCGGCCATGGCCTCCTACCTCATCGAGCCGGTGGACCGGCTCCCGTTCGGCGGCCCCGCCAAGGCCCGCCGCTACGCGACCGAGCGCTACCAGGGCGCCGCCGGGCTCAACTGGTACGCCTGCGACCCCACCCTCCGCTTCGTCCTCGAACAGCGGCTCGGCAAGGACGGCCTCGCCTGGGCCGAGCCCCGCCTGACCGAACTCGGCGCGCTCATGGGCGGACCCATCGCCGAGCGCGCCGAAGAGACCGACCGCAACCCGCCCCGCCTGGAGAAGTACGACCGCTGGGGCCGCGACATCAGCCGCGTCGTCATGCCGCCCTCGTTCGAGGCCGCCCGCGCTGATCTGGTCGCCACCTCCTTCATCCGACCCGAGTTCTTTGCCGAAGCCAGGGCCGCCGGGGTGGACGCCGCGCCGCTCGCCGTCGCCTGGAGCTACCTGCTCGACCAGGCCGACATCGGCATGGCCTGCGCGCTCGGCACCGGCGGCGACATGGTCGTCGGGCTGGCCGAGATGTTCGCCCCCGACGACGTGAAGGAGCGCGTCCGCGCCCTGTTCGCCGCCGGGATGTTCTCCGGCGAGGCCGCCCAGATGCTCACCGAGCGCGCGGGCGGCTCCGACCTCGGCGCGCTGGAGTCCACCGCCGTCCCCGACGGCGACGCCTGGCGGCTGAGCGGCTTCAAGTGGTTCGCCTCCAACGTCAACGGCTCGGCGTTCGTCGTGCTCGCCAAGCCCGAGGGCGCGGTGGACGGCGTGCGCGGTGTCGCCCCGTTCCTCGTCCTCACCGAGCGCCGCGACGGCTCGCGCAACGGCTACCGGATCCGCCGCCTCAAGGACAAGCTCGGCACCCGCTCGGTCGCCTCCGGCGAGATCGAGTTCGCCGACGCCGAGGCGTTCCTGCTCGCCCCGGCCGCCACGCGGGCCTCCGGCGGCGACGGCAAGGGCCTCGGCCGCATGATGGAGCTGACCAACGGCGCGCGCCTCGGCATCGCCATGATGGGACTCGGCTGCGCGCGCCGCTCGCTGGTCGAGTCGCTCTGCTACGCCCGCGCGCGCGAGGCGTTCGGCGCGCCGCTGGCCGAGCAGCCGCTCATGCGCCGCAAGCTCGCCGAGCTGGTCGTGGAGACCGAGGCCGCCCAGGCGATGGTGTTCGACGGCTACCTGAGCCGGCAGCGCCTCACGCCGCCGCTCGTCAAGATGCGCGCCGCCCGCCTCGGCGTCACCGCCGCCAGCGCCGCCGTCGAGATCCACGGCGGCAACGGCTACATCGAGAACTGGCCCGTCGCCCGCATCCTGCGCGACGCCCAGGTCAACCCCATCTGGGAGGGCGGCGACAACATCCTGTGCCTGGACGTCCGCCGCGCCATCGACCGGCAGGACGCCCACGAGCCCTTCCTCGACCGCCTCACCGAGGCCGCCGGGCGCGCCCCCGACGACGACGCCACCACCGCCTTCGTCCACGACCGCATCGGCCATCTCCGCCAGGCCATCGACCGCTGGCGCGCCCTTGATCCCGTTACCGCCGAGGCCCGCCTCTACCCGCTCGCCCAGTACATGGCCGACGTCCACGCCGCCGCTCTCCTGCTGGAGCAGGCCGGATGGGAGCGCGCGACGCACGGGAGCGACCGCAAGGCCCTCGTCGCCCGCCTCTACGCTCGCGCGCACCTCGCCGACCACGGCCCGCTGCGCGGCATCGACGACCCCGCCGAAGACCTCGACCGCTTCGCCGACCTGGCGGACGGAGCCCTCACCGACCACCGCGTCCCGCCGCCCGCGTAACCTCGGACGCACCAGAAACCGAACACGGCTCGGTATTCGCACGTGGTTGAGGAGCAAGCCCCATGACGACCCCCTCCGTCGAACGTTCCGGTCCCGCCTCGTCCCGCACGACGCCGCCCGCGCACGCCGTCGCGCCGCAGGTCGTCGGCCCCGACCCCCGGCTCACCTCCCCGGTCATGGCCGACTACGACGGTTGCTTCGGCTGCGGCGAGCAGGCCGCGAGCGGGCTGCGGATCAAGCGGACCGGGCGGCACGACGGGGTCGCCACCGCCGAGTACGTGGTCCGGCGCGAGCACCAGGGCGCGCCGGGCCTCGCGCACGGCGGCGTCCTCACCACCGCGATGGACGAGATGCTGGGCACGGCCGCCTGGCTGCTGGGCAAGCGTTATGTCACCGGTCGGCTGGAGACCGACTTCCTCGCGCCCGTTCCTGTCGGCGCGACGTTGTACCTGCGCGGCTGGTGCACGGGCGTGGACGGCCGCAAGGCTTACCTGGAGGGCGAGGGCCGCATCGGCTCCCCGGACGGCCCGCTCGCCGTCCGCGCCGCCGCCCTGTTCGTCGAAGTCCCGGAAGAACACTTCACCAAGGAGCGACTGAACTGATGTCCGTCCGCACCGAGCGCAACGGCCCCGTCACCACCGTGGTCCTGGCCCGTCCCGAGGTCCGCAACGCCGTGGACGGCCCGACCGCCGTCGCCCTCGCCGACGCCTTCCGCGCCTTCGAGGCCGACCCGGACGCCGCCGTCGCCGTCCTCTGGGGCGAGGGCGGCACGTTCTGCGCGGGCGCGGACCTCAAGGCCATCGGCGCAGGCCGCGGCAACCGCGTCGCCCCCGACGGCGACGGCCCCATGGGCCCGACCCGGATGCGGCTGTCCAAGCCGGTGATCGCCGCGGTGTCCGGGCACGCCGTGGCGGGCGGCCTGGAGCTGGCGCTCTGGTGCGACCTGCGGGTGGTCGAGGAGGACGCGGTCTTCGGCGTGTTCTGCCGCCGCTGGGGCGTGCCGCTGATCGACGGCGGCACGGTCCGGCTGCCCCGCCTGATCGGCGCCTCGCGCGCCATGGACCTGATCCTCACCGGCCGCCCCGTCGAGGCGCGCGAGGCGTTCGACATCGGCCTCGCCAACCGCCTGGTCCCGCCCGGCACGTCCCGCGAGGCCGCCGAGGAGCTGGCCGCCGAGATCGCCCGCTTCCCGCAAGCCTGCCTGCGCGGCGACCGCATGTCAGTCCTGGAACAGGACGGCCGCTCCGAGCAGGACGCCATGGCGGGCGAACTGGAGCACGGCACCCGCGCGCTCCACGAGGCCGTCGAGGGGGCCGCCCGGTTCGCCTCCGGGCACGGCCGCCACGGCGACTTCGCCGACATCTGATCGTGATCTTCGGTTGACGCGTTCCCGGTCCTGCCGGACATGTGCGGTGCGGAACGGCGGGAACGGAGGACCGGGATGCATCCGCACGACCACGGCGACGAGGCCGACCTGAGACGGGTCGCGGGCGCGGCACGCGTCGCCGACCGCGACCTCGCGGCCGACGCCCGGCTGCGCGCGCTGCTCGACGAGCTGCACGACGGCGTCACGGCCGCCGGACGGCCCCGGGCCCGCCGCTCCCTGCGGCTCCCGGCCCCGCACCGCCTCGCGCCCGTCCTCGCGGCGGCCCTCACCGTCGCCCTCGTCCTGGGCGGCGGCCTGGCCCTGCGCCAGTCCCGCACCGACCGCGCGCCGGACGCGACCTCGTCCGGCACCGCGCAGCCCGGCCGGACGTTCCGCACCGGGGTCTTCGGGAGCGCCCCCGGCTTCGAGTTCCGGGGCCGTCCGGGAGAGCACGGGGACGGCAGCGAGTGGGTGCGCCTCGACGCCCCCGACCTGCCCGCCTACCTGGGCGCCCTCCAGGCGTCGCGCCCGCTGCCGCCCGGCGCGTCCTGGGAGCCGCTGCACCGGCAACTCCTCCTGCCCGGCAAGCACGTCCAGATGTCGTACCTGCACCTCGACGTCATCCGGTACGCGGCGTGCCAGTGGGCCGAGGCCTGGTGGGACGGGCAACGGGCCCACCGCACCGAGAGCGTCCTCCGGGCGCACCTCGCCCTCGACAGGCTCCGCACCTACCGGTTCGTCGGCCCCGGTCGCGGGAACAGCCGCGCCGACCGGAGCTACACGATCATCCGGGGAGCCGGCGCGCGGCTCGAAATCCAGCGCTACCGCAACGAATCCTGCGGTGCGCGGTGGCGCCTGACGGGGACGCCGCGATGAGCCGCGACCTGCTCGCCCAGCGCTACGAGCACGTCTACCGCGCGCACAGCGCCGCGATCCTCGGCTACCTGGCCCGCCGCACCGAACCGCCGGAGGACGCCGCCGACCTGGCGGCCGAGGTGTTCACCGTGGCGTGGCGGCGCGTGGCCGACATGCCGCCCGGCGACGAGACCCGGCTGTGGTTGTACGGCGTCGCCCGCAACGTGCTGGCCAACCACCGCCGCGGCCGGACCCGCCGCCACCGGCTGGCCGACCGGCTGCGCGAGCACCTGTCGCGCTCGCCGCACCTCCACCACGACGACGACCACGACGGGACCGCGCCGGTGCACGCCGCGCTCGCCGCCCTCCCCGAACGCGACCGCGAGCTCATCGCGCTCACCGCCTGGGAGGGCATGACGCCCGCCGAGATCGCCGTCGTCCTCGACGCGGACCCCGCGACGGTCCGGTCCCGCCTCTCGCGCGCCCGCGCGCGGCTGCGCGCCGCCCTGGCCGACCAGGACCGCGTCCCCTGCTGACCTCCGCCCGGAACCGGAAGCCCGGACCGGCGGAGATCAAGAGCATCCCCCTCATGACCATGGAGTCCCGGTTGAAGCCCCTGCCGTCCCTCGCCGCCGCCCTGCTGGCCCTGACCGTGCTCACCGGCTGCTCGGCGGCCCCCGGCGACGACGCCCGCACCACCGCCGGGGAGGCGGGCGCGCCCAAGGTCGCCGTCATCCCCGGCGACGGCTCCGGCGGCGTCCGCCCCGACGCCCGGATCACCGTGACCGCCGGGGGCGGCGCCCTCACCGGCGTGAGCGTCCGGACCGCCGGGGGCACGGCCTCCGGCGCGTTCGCCGCCGACCGCGCGTCGTGGCGCTCCCGCTCGGGCCTCAAGCCCGGCGCGGCCTACCAGGTCACCGCCACCGCGACCGGCGCGAACGGCAAGACCACCACGCTGACCAGCCGGTTCCGCACGCTCACGCCCGCTGGAACGTTCCGCGTCACCGACGTCACCCCGAGCGCGCCCGGCGAGACGGTCGGCGTCGGCGCGCCCATCATCGTCACGTTCGACCGTGCGATCACCGACCGCGCCGCCGTCGAACGCGCCCTGGAGGTGAAGGCGCAGAAGCCGGTCCCGGGCGCGTGGCGCTGGATCGGCCCGACCCGGGTCGTCTACCGCACCAGGACCTACTGGCCCGCCCACCAGAAGGTCCGCTTCACCGCCCGCCTCACCGGCGTCGCCGCGGCCAGGGGCGTCTACGGCGCGGCCGACGTCTCCCGCACGCTCACGATCGGCGCGGCGCAGATCAGCACCGTGGACGCCCGCGACCACACGATGACCGTCCGCCGCGACGGCCGGGTGGTGAACCGGCTGAAGATCAGCGCGGGCGGCGGCGGGAAGTACGACGCGGCCAAGGGCGAGGACGTCTACCTCACCGCCAGCGGCGTGCACCTGGTCATGGAGCGCAGGCGCGTCGAGAAGATGACCTCCGCGTGGGAGGGCACCGACCCCAAGAGCGACCAGGGCTACGACGTGAGGGTCAACTGGGCCGTCCGCATCTCGGCCTCCGGCGAGTACGTCCACCAGGCCACCCCCGAGGGCCTGAGCACCCTCGGCCAGGGCAACTTCAGCCACGGCTGCGTCCGCGCCTCGGCGGCGGGGGCCCGCTGGTTCTACAACGCGGCGCAGCGCGGCGACGTCGTCGACGTGGTCGGCACCGCCCGCCGCCTCCCGTGGACGAACGGCTGGTCCTACTGGCAGCTCCCGTGGCAGACCTGGCGTACGGGAAGCGCCCTGAAGATCAACCCTTGACCGAACGGCGTTCGGCTTCTAGGTTCGCCTAGCGGGGGCGGCGCTACCTGGGGAGAACGACCGCATGGACATGACCGTGGAGGAGGCGGGCCGCGCGCTCGCCGATCCGGCCGCGTACGCCGACGACCGCCGCCTGCACGAGGCGCTCGCCCTCCTGCGGCGCGAGGACCCCGTTCCCTGGGTGGAGCGCCCGGGGTACAACCCCTTCTGGGGCGTGACGCGGCACGCCGACATCATGGAGGTCGAGCGCGACCACGCCCGCTTCCTGAACGCGCCGCGCCCCCTGCTCGGCACCGCCGAGTTCGACCACCTGAACGCCGAGCGCGCCCAGCAGGGCATCGCGCTGCGCACGCTCATCCACATGGACGACCCCGACCACCGCGTCATCCGCGCGATCGGCGCCGACTGGTTCCGGCCCAAGGCGATGCGCGCGCTGGAGCCGCGCGTCCGGGAGCTGGCCAGGCGGTACGTGGACCGCATGGTCGAGCTGGGCGGCGAGTGCGACTTCGCGCAGCAGGTCGCGGTGCACTTCCCGCTGTACGTCATCCTGTCGCTGCTCGGCCTGCCCGAGTCCGACTTCGACCGCATGCTGAAACTGACGCAGGAGTTGTTCGGCGGTGACGACTCCGAGCTCCAGCGCGGCGCGACGCCCGAGGAGAAGCTCGCCGTCCTGCTCGACTTCTTCGCCTACTTCCAGGAGCTGACCGAGGCCCGCCGCGCCGACCCCACCGACGACCTGGCGTCCGCGATCGCCAACGCCCGCGTGGACGGCGAGCCGCTCAACGACTTCGACACCGCGTCCTACTACGTCATCATCGCCACCGCCGGGCACGACACCACCAGCTCCACCATCACCGGCGGCCTGCACGCCCTGATGGAGCACCCCGACCAGCTCGCCCGGCTGCGCGCCGACCCGTCGCTGATGCCGCTGGCGGTGGACGAGATGATCCGCTGGGTCACCCCCGTCAAGGAGTTCATGCGGACCGCCACCGAGGACTGCGAGCTGGGCGGCAAGCAGATCCGCAAGGGCGACGCGCTGCTGCTGTCCTACCCCTCGGGCAACCGCGACGAGGCGGTGTTCGCCGACCCGTTCCGCTTCGACGTCGGCCGCGACCCCAACCGGCACCTCGCGTTCGGGTTCGGCGTGCACTACTGCCTGGGCGCGGCGCTCGCCCGCATCGAGGTGCGCGCGTTCTTCGAGGAGCTGCTGCCCCGGCTGGAGTCGATCGAGCCCGCCGGGGAGCCGCAGGGCATCGCGACCACCTTCGTCGGCGGGCTCAAGCGCCTGCCGGTCCGCTACACGCTGCGAGGCTGAGAACCGGATGCGCATCGACGCCGCCGTCCTGCGGGCGGCCGACGCCCCCTACACGATCGAGCCGCTGGAGCTGCGCGACCCGGGGCCGGGTGAGCTGGTCGTCCGCATCGCCGGGACGGGCATGTGCCATACCGACCTGCTCGGCCGCGCCCCCGGCGACCCGGTCGCCAAGCCCGTCGTGCTCGGCCACGAGGGCGCGGGCGTGGTGGAGGCCGCCGGGCCGGGCGTCGCGATCGCGCCGGGCACGCCGGTGGTGTTGTCGCTGGACTCCTGCGGCGGCTGCGCGAACTGCCTGGCCGCGCGGCCGGGCAACTGCGCGCACATGCAGGCGCTGAACATGTACTCGGTGCCGCTGGACGGCGTCCCGCGCGTCACCGACGGCTCCGGCGCGGCCGTCCACAACCGGTGGTTCGGGCAGTCGTCGTTCGCGACGCACGCGCTGGCCACCGTCCGCAACACCGTGCCGATCGACCCGGACGTGCCGCTGGCGACGATGGGGCCGCTGGGCTGCGGCATGCAGACGGGCGCGGGCTCGGTGCTGGTGTCGCTGGGCGTGCGCGCGGGCGACAGCATCGCCGTCTTCGGCGCGGGCGCGGTCGGGCTGGCCGCCGTGATGGCCGCGCGCGTCGCCGGGGCCACCACGATCGTCGCGGTGGACCTGAACGACGCGCGGCTCGACCTGGCCCGCGAGCTGGGCGCGACGCAAGTCTTCAACGGCGCGGACGACGACCTCGCGCGGCGCGTCAAGGAGCTGACGCCCGGCCGCGAGGGCGTGCAGTACGCGCTCGACTCCACGGCCGTGCCCGAGGTCGTCGCCACCGCCGTCGCCGCGCTGCGCACCACCGGCGTGTGCGGGCTGGTCGGCGTCGGGTCGCGGGAGTACCGGCTCGACCCGACGCTGCTGCTGATGGGCCGCACCGTCAAGGGCATCATCGAGGGCGACGCCGTCCCGCAGACCTTCATCCCGCGCCTGGTCGAGCTGTGGAGGCGGGGCCGCTTCCCGTTCGACCGCCTCGTCGAGACCTACCCGCTCGGCGCGATCAACCAGGCCGAGGCGGACAGCCTGTCCGGCAAGGTCGTCAAGCCCGTCCTGCTCATGGAGGCGACGTCATGACCGCCGAGAACCGCGTGCTCGACCTGATCCGCGACGGCGGGGCCCCGGCCGAACTGGAGAAGCTGTTCGGCGAGCTGGCCCCCGTCCCGGCCGAGTTCATGCTCGGCACCTGGGCGGGCGGCGTCTTCGACCAGGCCGACGCCATGGCCGCGCGGCTGGTGAAGATGCGCTGGTACGGCAAACGTTTCCACACCACCGAGACCGTGGACCCGCTGCTGTGCCGCACCGCCGAGGGCGCGGTCTACGCCTACGACGGCATGGGCGGGGCCCGGCTCCGCGAGATCTCCTACCGGGGCGCGGTGTCGGCCGCGATGGTCTACGACACCCAGCCGATCATCGACCACTTCCGCCGCGTCAGCGACACGGTGGTGCTGGGCGCGATGGACGCCAAGGGCCAGCAGGACACCCTCTACTTCCACCTGACCCGCGTCCCCTAGCCCCTACCGCACGCGGTGCAGTAGTTCCTCGCCTGCGGCGAGGCGGCGGCAGTTCTCGGCGGCGACGGCGAAGTAGCGCGCCCACGTCTCGCGCGTCAGCCACGCCACGTGCGGCATCACCACCACGTTGTCCAGCTCCAGCAGCGGGTTCCCGGCGGCGACGGGCTCGGTCTCGAACACGTCCAGGCCCGCGCCCGCCAGCCGCCCCGACGCCAGCGCCTCCACCAGCGCCGCCTCGTCCACGACCGCGCCCCGCGCCGTGTTGACGACGACCGCGCCGTCCGGCAGCAGCGCCAGCCGGTCGCGGTCCAGCAGGTGGTGGGTCTCGTCGGTCAGCGGGATGTGCACCGACACGATGTCGCTCTCGCGCAGCAGGTCGTCCAGCTCGCGCCAGGCCGGGTCGCCGGTGCGCGGCGTGCGGGTGGTGTAGACGACGCGCGCGCCGATCGCCTCCAGCATCCCGCGCAGCAGCCCCGCGATCTGGCCGCCGCCCAGCAGCCCGACCGTGCGCCCGGCGATCTCGCCGCCGACCATGCCGGGCTGCGCGGGCCAGCCCCGCCCGGCGCGGGTCAGGGCGTCGAACGGCACGACGCGGCGCAACGTCGCCAGCATCAGCAGCAGCGCGGTCTCGGCGACGCCTGGGCGTTGGTGCCGGGCATGTTGGCGACCGCGATGCCGCGCTCGGCGGCGGCGTCCAGATCGATGGTGTTGACGCCGGTGCCGAGCTTCTGGATCAGCCGCAACTTCGGCGCGCGGTCCATGTCGGCGGCGGTGAGCGGGCGCAGCACGTGCCAGATGACCTCGGCGTCGGGCAGCAGCTCGGCCAGGCGCGCGTCGTCCTCCTCGGGGCAGCTCACGAGGTCGAGGCCGGGCTCGTCGTGCTCGACGTCGTAGTGCAGCAGCACGCGCATGGGTGTTCCTTTCTTGCGGCCCCGATCCGCCGAGGGCGGGTCCGGCGCCGGGCTTGCTCGGTCCGGTGGCTATCTTGCCGACCATGGAGAAGATCGGCATTCCAGGGGTCGGAGCGCGCGTCGTCCAGGCGCCGATGGCGGGTGGGGCGAGCACGCCCGAGCTGGTGGCGGCGGTGTCGGAGGCGGGCGGGCTGGGGTTCCTGGCCGCCGGGTACAAGACGGCGGCGCAGGTGCGCGCCGACATCGACCGCACGCGCGCCCTCACCGGGCGGCCCTTCGGGGTGAACCTGTTCCTGCCGTCCACCGACGTCGTCGACCAGGTCGCCGTCGCCGCCTACCGGGAGCGCCTGCTGCCCGAGGCGGCGCGGCTGGGCGTCGAGCCGGGGGACGCCGGGGACCGCACCGACGACTGGCACGCCAAGGTCGCCGACCTGCTGGCCGACCCGCCCGCCGTGGTGAGCTTCACCTTCGGCTGCCCCGACGACGAGGTGGTCGGCGAGTTCCGGGCGCGCGGCGTCGTCGTGGTCGTCACGGTGACGACGCCGGAGGAGGCCCGGCTCGCCTCGGCGGCCGACGTGTTGTGCGTGCAGGGCGGGGAGGCGGGGGCGCACCGCGGCTCGTTCACCAACACCGACGCGCGGGGCGTGCCGATCCGGACGTTGTTGCCGCAGGTCAGGGCCGTCACCGACCGGCCGCTGATCGCCGCCGGGGGACTGGCGACGGCCGGGCACGTCGCCGAGGTGCTCGCGCTCGGGGCCGTCGCGGCGCAGGCGGGCACCGCGTTCCTGCGCGCTCCCGAGAGCGGCGCGAGCGACCTCCACAAGCGCGCGCTGGCCGACCCCCGCTACACCGAGACGGCCATGACCCGCGCGTTCAGCGGGCGTCCGGCGCGCGGCCTGGTCAACCGCTTCCTCGCCGAGCACTCCGCGTCCGCCCCGGCCGCCTACCCCGACGTGCACTACCTGACGTCCCCGCTGCGCAAGGCCGCCACCGCGCAGGACGACCCGGGCGGCGTCAACCTGTGGGCGGGCGCGTCGTGGCGGCTGGCCACCGACCGCCCGGCCGCCGAGATCGTCGCCCGGCTGGAGGACTACGTCCAGGTCCCCTAGGGCTTCTCGTCCTCGTCCATCTTGCGGGTGTCGCGCGGTTCGGCGTACGGCTCGGCGTCCGGCGACACGCCCTCGGCCATCCGCCGCGCCCGCACGAGTTCGGAGTCGAACTCCGCGCCCAGCAGGATCGCCACGTTCGACACCCAGAGCCACACCAGGAAGATCACGGCGGCGGCCAGCGCGCCGTAGGTCTTGTTGTAGGACCCGAAGTTGGCCACGTACAGCGCGAAGCCCGCCGACGCGCCGATCCACGCCACCACCGCCAGCACGCAGCCGGGCGTGATCCACCGCCAGCCGGGCTGGCGCACGTTCGGCCCGGCCCAGTAGAGCGTGGCGATCGCGACGATCACCAGCACCAGCAGCACCGGCCACTTCAGCACGTTCCAGCCGGTGGTGAACGCCGAGCCCCAGCCCAGCAGTTTCCCGGTCTGCTCGGCGAGCCGGCCGGTGAAGGTCACCGCCAGCGCGCTGGCCCCCAGCAGCAGCACCATCGCGAGCGTCAGCGCCAGCCGCAGCGGCGCGAGCTTCCAGATCGGGCGGCCCTCGGGCATGTCGTAGACGGCGTTGAGCGCGCGGATCAGCGCGGCCACGTACCGGGACGCCGACCACAGCGCCACCAGCAGGCCGGTCACCGCGAGCAGGCTCGCGGTCGGCGCGGTGTCCTGGAGGCTCTCGATGATCTCGATGACGGTGTCGCGGGTGCGGCCGGGCGCGAACTGGCGCACGTTGTCCACCAGCGTCTGGCGGCCCGACACCCCCACCAGCCCGACCAGCGACACCATCATGATCAGCCCGGGGAACAACGACAACACCCCGTAGTAGGTCAGCGCCGCCGCCCAGTCGAGCAGACTGTCGTCGCCGAACTCGCGCGCGGTCCGCCGCACCACGCCCCACCAGCCGCGCAGCCCGATCTGCGCCGGACGCTCGGGGGGCGCGCCCCGCTTCACCGGCCACCCTTTCACCGGCCACCCTCCTCGCTCGCGCGGCGGCCTCCGCCCCTCCGCGGGCGGACTTTACCCAGCGAGAACGGGTCAAAGCGCTGCGGAACGGCAAATACCCGCGCGCGGGCATGGCGCCTGATCCGCTGGGTATCGGGGGCACCGGACGCACGGACGCACCCCCGCCGAGAAGAGGACGCCTGGCATGACCGACCCCAAGCAGGAACGACTCGACGCGCACCGGGTGGACCCCAAGGACACCGCCCTCACCACCGACCAGGGCATCCGGGTCGACGACACCGACAACTCGCTCACCCTCGGCGAGCGGGGGCCATCGCTGCTGGCGGACTTCCACCTGCGCGAGAAGCTCACGCACTTCGACCACGAGCGCATTCCCGAACGCGTCGTGCACGCGCGCGGCGCGGGGGCGTACGGGCGCTTCCAGGTGTACGAGTCGCTGGCCGAGTACACCAGCGCGGAGTTCCTGACCGACCCGTCGCTGGAGACCCCCGTCTTCGTGCGGTTCTCCACCGTCGCCGGGTCGCGCGGGTCGGCCGACACCGTGCGCGACGTGCGCGGCTTCGCGACGAAGTTCTACACGCAGCAGGGCAACTTCGACCTCGTCGGCAACAACATGCCGGTGTTCTTCATCCAGGACGGCATGAAGTTCCCCGACTTCGTGCACGCGGTGAAGCCCGAGCCCCACAACGAGATCCCGCAGGCCCAGTCGGCGCACGACACCCTCTGGGACTTCGTCCAGCTCCAGCCCGAGACCACCCACATGATGATGTGGCTGATGTCGGACCGGGCCATCCCGCGCTCCTACGCGATGATGGAGGGCTTCGGCGTCCACACCTTCCGGCTGGTCAACGCCGAGGGGCGCGCCACTTTCGCGAAGTTCCACTGGAAGCCCAAGCTGGGCAAGCACTCGCTGGACTGGGACGAGACGCAGAAGATCGCGGGCAAGGACCCCGACTTCAACCGGCGCGACCTGTGGGACTCCATCGAGGCGGGCGCATACCCCGAGTGGGAGCTGGGCCTCCAGCTGGTCCCGGCCGAGGACGAGCACAAGTTCGCCTTCGACCTGCTGGACCCCACCAAGATCATTCCGGAGGAGGAGGTCCCGGTCCGCCCCGTCGGCAAGATGGTGCTGGACCGCAACCCGGAGAACTTCTTCGCCGAGACCGAGCAGGTCGCCTTCCACATCGGCAACGTCGTCCCGGGCATCGACTTCACCAACGACCCGCTGCTCCAGGCCCGCCTGTTCTCCTACCTCGACACCCAGCTCATCCGGCTGGGCGGCCCCAACTTCACCCAGCTCCCGGTCAACCGCCCCGTCGCGCCGGTCGCCAACCACCACCGCGACGGCTACCACCAGACCGAGATCCACCAGGGCCGCGCCGCCTACCACCCCAACACGTTGTCGGGCGGCTGCCCGGTGGTGGGCGGGAGCGGCTCGTTCACCCACTTCCCCGAGCAGGCCGACGGCCGCGCCGTCCGCAAGCGCAGCGAGAGCTTCGCCGACCACTACGGGCAGGCGACGCTGTTCTGGAACAGCATGAGCGACTGGGAGAAGGGGCACATCGTCTCGGCGTTCCGGTTCGAGCTGGGCAAGGTCGAGACCATGCAGATCCGCGAGGGCGTGGTCGCCAACCTCAACCACGTGGACCACGAGCTGGCCGTCAAGGTCGCCGAGGGCATCGGCGTCGCGCCGCCCGAGGAGGCCGTGCCGACCGGCACCACCGCGTCGGCCGTGACCGCCTCGCCCGCGCTCAGCCAGGACGGGCAGCCCGCCGAGACCGTCACGGGCCGCAAGGTCGCGGTCCTGGTCGCCGACGGGGTGAACGGCGCGCAGGTCGCCGCCGTCCGCGACGCGCTCACGGCCGAGGGCGCGTTCTGCGAGGTGCTGGCCGCCAGCGACGGCACCGTCGAGGACGCCGGGGGCGGCGCGCCCGTCGAGGTGGACCGCGCGATGGCCACCATGGCGTCGGTGCTCTACGACGCGGTCGTGGTGCCGGGCGGTGAGCGGAGCGTGCAGACGTTGCTGGGCAGCGGCGACGCGGTGCACTTCGTCGCCGAGACGTTCAAGCACTGCAAGACCGTCGCGGCGCTGGACGAGGGCGTCGAGCTGCTGGAGAAGGCCGGGGCGGCGTCCGCCGACTCGGACGCCGCCAGCCAGGGCGGCGTGGTGACCGGCCGCGGCGACACCGGCGACTTCACCGGCGAGCTGATCAAGGCCGTCGCCGCCCACCGCGTCTGGACCCGGGACAAGGACCACATCGCCGCCTGACCGGCGGTCCCCCTGATCGCTCGTGCGGGGCGGCGTGGCGTAGACCCCGCCCCGCACGAGCCATGTCCGGACCTATTTCTCGGCGCCCCGGCCCTGCTTGTGGCCGGGCGGCGTGAACGGCAGGTGTCCGCGCCGGTGGTGGGCGGCCAGCGCGTCCAGCACAGGGGTCTCCGATTGATTCATGGACAACGCCTTCCCCTCAGGTGGCAAATGACGCGTCTTGGGCCGAATGCCCGCCGGAGACCCGGGTAGGGCCAGGTGCGTACCAGGAGGTGACACATGAATGAGCGACTGTCCGCCGAGGTGGAGCTGCTCTGGGACGACTTCCACCGGACGGTCAACATGACGTCGGAGGAACTGCGCGCCTGGCTGCTGACCGACGCCTCGGGCGAGGACGCCCTGCCCGCCGACCCCGACATGAAGGTGCCGGAGCTGGGCAAACGCGTGGTGGAGATCCTGCGCAAGCGCAAGGTGGACCTGACCTCCGACGACGTGGCCGACATGCGGCAGGTCGTCGAGCACGCCGACGAGCTGCTGGAGAAGGAGCCGCCGGACGGCGCCCAGGACGAGCGGTGGCGGCACGCGCTGATGACGGTGGGCCACGATCCGCTCAAGCCCGAGAACGCGCTGAGACTCTAGCGCTGAGACTCCAGGGGGGACGATCATGTCGAATCCGCAACAGCCCGCGATGCGGCGCTCCGGCGAGACCGCCGTCACGAGCGAGCCGCCCGCAGAGGCCACCGAGCCGAAGAAGGGCAAGGCCGGGGGCAACGCCCACGGTACCGACAAGGGTGACAAGGGTGGCGGCAAGGGCGGCGGAGTGCCGCCGGACCAGCAGCCGCCGCACCCGAGCTGATCTCGGGCTGAGCCGTGCTGAGCTCGCGCTGATCGTGGGTTGAGCACACGCCGAGTCCGCGCTGAGTGCGCCGCGCCAGGGCCGTCCCGGTTCGCCGGGGCGGCCCTGGCGTGCCCGCGCCCGCTACGGCGTCTCGGTCTGCGGGCTGTAGCCCTCCGCCTCGCCGCCGGGCGCGTCGGCCGGGGCGTTGGGCGGGTCGGACGGGCCGGGCTCGTGCTCCCCGGCGAAGTCGGGCTCGGCCTCCTGGTCGGGATCGTCCCGCCGGTCGGCCAGCGGGCGGTCGTCGTCGCGCTTGCTCATGGGCGCACCACCTTCGAGATCGTGGATCGTCCCGCCCCGCGGCCTCGGCGAGGTCGCGGGCGGGCTCGCCCTGGGCGATCTACCCGGTCACCGGGCTCCTGAACGGCGGTGGCGATGGTGACGGCGGTGGCGGCGGTGTGATGCGGGGCCTCTGCCGTCGGGGGGGAGGTACGACAGAGGCCCCGCGCGCCCGCGTCGCGGCGGCACCGGAACATGGCCGGACGCGGACTCTCCGGACCGGAGCAGAGGGGCAGGTATCGTCCCCGGTCCGAAGCCCGCCCGGAACCCGGGTGCGATGCGGCCCGCCGAAAACGACCAACGGGCCGTGCGCACGCGTGCTCCGGGAGTCTCCACACGGAGCGGGCCGCGCTTCCGGACCCGTCCTGCCCAAGATAACCCGCGACGGGAGGGTAGCGGTAGGTAATCGCCCCGCTTTGCCGGGCGGGTCAGCGCTTTGTGTCGTCGTGGAAGGTCCCGGGCCGGGGCGGGCCGCCGCCGGTCACCCGCACCAGGTCGGCGGCGATCTCGCGGAGCTTGCGGTTGCGCCGCTGGGAGGTCTGCCGCAGCAGCGCGAACGCGGTGTCGGCCGCGACGCGCCGTTGCGCCATCACGATCCCGATGGCCTGGTCGATGATCGCGCGCCCGGCCAGCGCCTCGCGGAGCTGGCAGTTCAGCCGGTCCTGGTCGACCTGCCGCAACACCGAGCCCAGCAGCAGCCCGGCGTGCTCGACGATCATCTCGGAGATCTCGGTGCCGCGCTCGTCGATGCCGTGCGGCTCGCGGAAGCACAGGTTGAGCGCGCCCGGCACACCCTCGCCGCGCCGCGCCGTCAGCGGGAAGCACGCCATGCTGCGCACCCCGAGCGCCATCGCGCGCCGGGGGAAGTCGTCCCAGCGCCGCTCGTCGGCCAGGTCGGGCACCATGACCCGGCAGCCCGAGCGCAGCGAGGTCAGGCACGGGCCGCCGCCCCGCTCGTGCTGGAGCCGGGCCAGGCTGCGGGTGAGCGGGGTGGAGGCGGCCACGGTGACCGGGCCCCGCTCGCCCGCCAGCGTCAGGCACGCGCCGGGGTGGCCCGGCACGGTGCGCGCGACCATGTCGATCACGTGCTGGAAGGCGGTCGGCGCGTCGTCGGCCGCCAGCAGCAGTTCGGTCAGCTCGCGGATGCGCGCGAGAAGTTCGTCCTGGTCCGGGCCCCGATCCGCCATGCGAAACCTCCGCCGGGAAGATGCCCTCTTCGCAAAGGGCCATGCAAGTTTCAGCCCTCTGACCTGCCCTCTACGGGGGTTTCGGCGGCGCGAAAACCCGGTAGGCCCGGAAGCCGGGCACCGTCGCCGACCAGTCGACCGACAGATGCCCGGCCCCGCCCGCCGTCCGTAGCGTCGTTCCCACCGGACACCACCGGTGACCAGCGGAGACCTAGGAGGACGACCGTGCACGCACTGCCCGACCGGACGGCGATCATCGAGCTGATCGACCGCTACATGGTGAGCCTGGACGACCGCGTCTTCGACGACGCCTGGGCGCGCGCCTTCCACACCGAGGACTTCGCCGCCACCACCCCCGTGGGCGACGGCGCGGGACTCGCCGAGACGATCGAGTCGACCCGCGCCGCCGTGGGGCGCTTCGACGCCACCCAGCACTTCAGCAGCAACCACATCGTGGACCTGGACGGCGACCGCGCCCGCGTGCGCTGGTACGCGCTGATGGTCCACGTGCACCTCGCGGAGACGGCGCGGGCGCGCGGCCAGGAGCCCGGCGCGCACTTCGACGTCGGCGGCACGTTCGAGGGCGAGGCCGTGCGCACCGCCCAGGGCTGGCGGTTCCGGCGGCTGGACGTGCGGCCGGTGTGGTTCAACGGGCAGCCGCCCGTGTTCGAGCAGGCGACGGCGTGAGGGGCGGGGAGATGGGAGAGGAGACCGTGCAGATCGAGATCGTCTTGGACGTCCCCTGCGTGTGGTCCTACTTCGCGTTCGCCCGCTTCGAGCGCGCCGCCGCCCGCCACCGAGCGCGGGGCGGCGAGGTGGCCGTCCGGTTCCTGCCCTACCAACTCGACCCGGACGCCACCGTCGAGGGCGAACCCAAGCTGGCGGTGCTGCGCCGCTCGTTCGGCGACCGCACCGACGACGCGGTCACCGGCATCACCGCCAAGGCCGCCGAGGAGGGGCTGACGTTCCGGCACGCCGGGGCCGTCATGTCCAACACCTTCGAGGCGCACCGGCTGATCGCGGTCGCCGCCGGGCAGGGCCGCGCCGAGGCGATGGTGGAGCGGCTGTTCCGCGCCCACCACACCGACGGCCTGAACGTCGCCGACCCCGCCGTGCTGCGCCGCCTCGCGGCCGAGGCCGGGGTCGAGTGGAGCGACGGGCTGGCCGCCGAGACGCGCGCCGAGCTGGCCCGGGTGCGCGCGACCGGGATCCGGGGCGTCCCGGTCTTCTCCGTGAACGGCCGCCAGCTGCCCGGCGCGCAGTCGGAGGAGACGTTGTACGCGGCACTCCAAAAAGGCGACAAATCTCTATCCGTCTAGTCCGGATAGGGTAACCGCCATGCTGCACGGACGCGACGCTGAACTGGCCAGGCTCGACCGGCTGCTCCAGCAGGCCCGTGCCGGGCGGAGCGGCGTGCTGGTCCTGCGGGGCGAGGCCGGGATCGGCAAGACCGCCCTGCTGGACCACGCCGCCGCGTCCGCCGCCGACATGCGCGTGTTGCGCGCCACCGGCGTCGAGTACGAGAGCGCGCTGCCCTACGCGGGCCTGCACCTGCTGCTGCGCCGCCACCTCGGCCGCGTGGACGCGCTGCCCGAGCGGCAGGCGCGGGCCCTGCGCGACGCGCTGGCGCTCGGCGACGGCGCAGCCTCGCCCGGCGACCGCTTCCTGGTCGGGCTCGCGGTGCTGACGCTGCTGTCGGACCTGGCCGAGGAGCGGCCGCTGTTGTGCGTGCTGGACGACGCGCACTGGCTCGACGCCGCGACCGCCGAGGCGCTGCTGTTCGCGGTGCGACGGCTGGAGGCCGAGCCGATCGTGGTGCTGCTGGCCGTCCGCGACGCCGACGCGCCAATGGACGGCCCTCCGGCGTTCGCCGCGTCCGGCCTGCCCGAACTGCGGCTGGCCGGGCTGCCCGAGGACGCCGCCGCCGGGCTGCTCGCCGAGCGCGCCGCCGAGCTGCCCCGGCACGTCCGGCACGAGATCCTCACCGCCGCGATGGGCAACCCCCTGGCCCTGGTGGAGCTGCCCACGGCGCGCCCCGAGGCGGCGGGCGGCCCGTCGGCCACCTACACCCGCGTCCGGACGGCGTTCGCCGACCGGGTCGCGGCGCTGCCCGAACCCACCCGGACGTTGCTGCTGGTCGCCGCCGCCGACGCCCGGGGCGACGTCCAGACCGTGCTGGGCGCTGCCGCGCGGCTGGGCGCGGGCGTCGCCGACCTGGAGCCCGCCGAACGGCGCGGCCTGGTGACCTCGGCGGAAGGACGGCTGGAGTTCCGGCACCCGCTGCTGCGCGCGGCCGTCTACGAGAACGCGCCGCTCGGCGACCGGCTCGCCGCGCACCGCGCCCTCGCCGAAGCCCTCCGCGACGCCGGTGACGGCTGCGGCCGCGCCTGGCACCTCGCCAGCGCGGCGACCGGCCCGGACGAGGAGGCCGCCGCCGTCCTGGAGCAGGCCGCCGCCGAGCAGGCCGGGGGCGGCAACGCCGCCATGTCGGGGATGTACGCGCGCGCCGCCGACCTCAGCGCCGACGCCGCCGACCGGGGCCGCCGCCTCGCGCTGGCCGCCCGCGCCGCCGCCGACGGCGGGCTGCCCGAGCAGGCCGTCGAGTACGCCGCGCGCGCCGCGCGGCACGTCGCCGACCCGTCGCTGCGCGCCGACCTGGTGCTGCTGCGCGCGACGCTCGCCGACGAGCAGGACCGCGCGGGCGAGGCCGCCCGGCTGCTGGCCGACACCGCCGCCGAGGTCGCCCCGGCCGACCCCCGCACCGCCGGATACCTGATGTTCCAGGCCGGATCCGCCGCCGCGAACGCGGGCGACTACGCCGAGCTGGCCCGGCTCGCCGACCGCGCCGAGGAACTGGGGGTGGCCGACGCGCACCGGGTCCGGGCGCTGGTGCGGCTGTTCGCCGGGCAGAATCCGTTGGCGCGGGCCGATCCGTCCGACGGCGTCGCCGCGCTCCGCGAGCTGATCGACGGCGACGTCGCCTGCCTCGGCCCGCGCGACATGTTGCGCGCCGCGTTGTGGCACGTGATGATCGCGGACGTGGCGGGCGCGCACGCGTTCCTGGTGCCGCTGGAGCGCCGCTTCCGCGCGGACGGCGCGATCGGGCTGCTGTCGCCCGCGCTGATGGTGCTGGCCCGCGCGCAGCTCATGCTGGGCCACCCGCGCGAGGCGCTGACGTCGGCGACCGAGGGCATGCGGATCGCCGCCGACACCGGGCAGCACCGGGTCCGCGTCTACCACGCGACCGTGCTGGCGCTGCTGGCGGCGATGCGGGGCGACGAGGCGGCGGTCGCGGAGCTGACCGCCGAGCCGCTGGCGCGCGCCGTCCCGCCGAGCAACGTGCACGCGGCGGGCGCGCTGAGCCTGCTCGACCTGGGGCTCGGGCGGCACGAAGCGGCGCTGGACCGGCTGCTGGGCGTGGTGTCGGCCGCGAACCGGCAGGGTTCTGTCGCGAGCCTGCCCGACCTGGTGGAGGCCGCCGTGCGGGCGGGGCGTGCCGGGGAGGGGCGGCAGGCCGCCGAGTGGTACCGGGACTGGGCGGCGCAGGTCGGGCAGCCGTGGACGGACGCGGTCGCGCTGCGCTGTGCGGCGCTGGTGGCGTCCGATGGGGCTGCGGGGGAGCTGTACGCGCAGGCCGTGGAGCGGCATCGTCACGACGGCGGGATGCCGTTCGAGCGCGCTCGCACCGAGCTGCTGTACGGGGAGTGGTTGCGCCGTTCGCGCCGTCGTAACGAGGCGCGTGCGGCGTTGCGGTCCGCGTTGGAGATTTTCGAGCGGCTCGGGGCGGTGCCGTGGGCCGAGCGGGTGAGGACGGAGCTGCGTGCGTCGGGGGAGAGCATGGCGGGTGGCGCGGCGGACGCGCCCTCGGAGGACGTGTTCGCCGCGCTCACGCCGCAGGAGCTCCAGGTGGTGCGGCTGGCGGCGGCGGGGCTCAGCAACCGGGAGATCGGCGCGCAACTGTTCCTGAGCCCCCGGACGGTCGGCTACCACCTGTACAAGGTGTATCCGAAGCTCGGCGTGGCCTCGCGCGGGGAGCTGGCGCGACTCGTCACGGCGTAACGCGCGGGCGCGCGAGGCGGGGCGGGCGTCATAGCGGCGTCGGTGGCGTCACCTCGCGCACGTGCGCGAGGGGCGGGTGTCATAGCGGCTTCGGCGGTGTCACCTCGCGCACGTGCGCGACCACGTCGAACAGCGTGCCGAGCGCGCCGCCCTCCATGACGTGGTCGGCGTCGTCCTCGGGCCGGTAGCCGGGGCCGATCACGCGGATGGGGCCGGGCTCGGTGAACGGGCCGTCCCGCACGTCCAGCAGGTAGCGTTCCGGGCCGGTCGCCAGTACGGCGTCGGCCGTTCCGGCGGGGAGCGGCGGCACGGCGAGGCGGCCGTAGATGGTGCCGTGGTCGAAGGTCAGCGCGACCGACAGGTAGCGCGCGCCCAGCTCGTGGCGCAGGTGGCCGCCGGTGTTGCGGCGCTCGTGGGGGCCGCTGACCAGGTGTTCCCCGGCGGCGGTGTGCGCGATGCCGCCCCAGTAGACGATCTTCTCGCCGGTGCGGCGGTGCCACCACAACAACGTCTCGGCCATCCGGCGCTCGACGGACGGGAGGTCGAGGGGCCGGGCGTGGAAGCAGTGGAAGTCGGCGATGCCCTGCGCGTACCAGGCGGCGAGGCCGTCCCCGGGCAGGCCGGCGACCAGCCGGGCCGCGCGCTCGGCGCGTTCGATGTGCGGTTGTTTGTCGGGCAGCGCGCGGTAGGCGGCCACGTGCTCGTCGATGCCGCCGGTGGGGCGCAGCGGCGCGTAGAGGGTGGTCAGCTCGGCTAGGCGGTCGGGCGCGTGCTCGCGGACGTGCTCGGTGACCAGGTCGTAGGCGACGGCGCGGGTGGCGGTGAAGTCCATGCCGATGACGCGCACCGGGTCGTCGGGGTGGCGCTCGTTGAACGCGCGGAGCCAGGCCAGCGCGTCGCGCACCTCCCCGACCTGCCAGGGCTGCCACGCCTCGCCCAGGAGTTTCCGCAGGTCACCGGTGCCGGTATGCAGGTGGTCGTCCAGGAGGAGGGCGGTGGTCCAGTCGTCCTCCAGCGCCAGCGTCCGGAAGCCCAGCTCCTCCACGAGGAAGATCAGCATCCGGCGCTGGAGGTCGAACAGCTCGTGCGCGCCGCGCGTGGCGGTGCCGAGGCCGACGACGGCGGCGTCACGGGCCGGGCCCCGCAGCGCCTCGGGGGCGAGCGGGGCCGCGTTCCGGCTGATCCAGCGGGTGATGTCGGTGTCGTTCATGGTTCGACGGTAGGAACGCGGCCCCCGGCGCGGCATCTGTCACGTGACCGGTGTGTGGTCGATGATCGCCTCGGCCAGCGGCCGGACGGTCGGCGCGGTCATCAGGTGGCCCATGTCCTGGACCATCAGCAGGCGGCCGTTCCGGACACCCTCGGCGATGAGCGCGCTGTGGCCGGTCTTGCAGGGCTCGTGGGTGCCCTCGATCGCCAGCGTCGGGGCCTCGATCTTCTCCAGCGCCCCGACCGGCTCGAACGCGGGGTCGGCCTGGAAGGCGCGCTGGTGGTTGGCCTCCGAGCCGGGGCGGCGGGCGCGGTCGAAGACGCGCTCCTCCAGGCGGCGCTGCTCGTCCTCGTCGAAGGGCAGGGCGGTGCCGTTCATGACGCGGGCCGTGGCGATCGCGAAGTCGATCAGCGCGGCGCGCTCGGGCGCGGGCGGCGTGACCTGGGTGAAGTACTCGACGAACTCGCGGCGCGGGAACGGCAGGTCGTCGTCGGCGGGGGTGGCCTGGCCGGTCAGCGCCCGCATGAGGGTGCGGCCCTCCTGCCCGCCGAGCGGGGACGACCCGATGGTGGTGAGGGTCAGCACGCGTTCGGGGTGGTCGGCGGCGACCCACTGGGCCAGCAGGCCGCCCGCCGAGTGGCCGACCAGGTGGGCGGCGGCGATGCCGTAGCCGTCGAGGACGGCGAGGATGTCGTCCTTGCCGTCGGCCCAGGTGTAGGGCTCGGCGTCGAAGTCGATCGCGCTGGAGCGGCCGGTGTCGCGCTGGTCGAAGCGGATGGCGCGGCGGCCCGCCGCGACCAGCCGCCCGACCAGGGCGTCCGGCCAGGTGACGCTGGAGGACATGGAGCCCGGGACCAGCAGGATCGGCGGGTGCGCCGCGTCCCCGAACTCCTCGGTCCACAGCTCGACGGTTCCGTTGGTGATGATGCGCTCGGCAGCCATACGTTTCTCGCTCCTTCGGTTCGTTGTTGCTGAGTAAGAGCTTGCCGGGGCGCGGTACGGGAGCCATCCGTAGGACTACTGGGCATCACCGGCCACGTGGCGGACGAGTTCGGTACGGGAGGCGACGCCGAGCTTCGGGTAGATCTTGTAGAGGTGGTACTCGACGGTGCGGGGGCTGAGGAACAGGCGGGCGGCGACGTCCTTGTTGGACGCGCCTTCGGCGACCAGGCGGGCGATGCGCAGTTCCTGGGGCGTCAGCGAGTTGAGGGCGTCGGCCTCAGGGGCGGCGGAGGTCTCCCCGGCGGCGCGCAACTCTTCCAGCGCGCGCTTGGCCCACGGGTCTGCGCCTAGGCGCTGGAAGGTTTCTGCGGCGGTCCGTAGGGGTTGGCGCGCTTCCCCGGCGCGGTGCACGCGGCGGAGGCGTTCCCCATACAGGAGGGCCGTGCGGGCGTGCTCGAACGGCGATCCGTTGTGGAGGCCGAGGGCTTCTTCGTAGAGGGGGAGCGCTTTTTCGCCGTCTGCTACGAGGGCTTGGCAGCGGGCTACCAGCGCGCGTGATTCGTCGGTCTGCGCGGTTGAGGACCACTGCGTGTAGGCGGCGACGGCTTCGTGGGCGGCGGCCGTCTCGCCGCAGCCCATGGCGGCCTCCACGCGGTCAGGAGTGGAGCGCCACACGGTCGTCGGGTGGCCCGCGCCGGGACCGGCCGAGACCAGCGCCGCGAACCGCGAGTGCGCGGACGCGAACCGGCCCAGGCCGAGGTCCAGCAGGCCGAGCGCGTAGGAGGCGACGCTGACGCGGAGGCCGACGCGGTGCGGGACGGCGATGGCGAGGGCGTCGGCCGCGTACCGCTCGCACTCCTCCTGCTGGCCGCGCACGGCGGCGACGGCGGCGAGGTTGGCCAGGTGGGCGGCTTCGGAGTTGGCATAGCCCGCCTCGCGCGCGAGGGTGAGGCCCTCTTCGGCGATGGAGGCGCTGAGGGCGAAACGGCCGCTGAGGCGTTCGGCGGTCGCGACGTACTCCAGCACGACGGGGAGCTGCCCGACCATGCCCGAGACGCGCGCGACCCGGCCCGCGCGCACGATGAAGTCGGTGGCCATGTCGATCTCGCCCAGGTAGCCGGCGGCGGCCGACGCCCACAGCAGGTCGGCGGCCTCGGCTCGTTCGACGGGCCGCGCCAGGGCCTCCCGCAGGACGGCTCCGCCGCGCTCGCGGTCGCCGCCGAGCAGCGCGCCGATGCCGACGAGCATCCCGCGCAGGAAACCGTCCTCCAAATGGGCGGCCCGCTCGCCGACCTCGATGATGGCCGCGACGTCCCCGACGACTCCGGCGGCCTCTCCGGCATCGGCGAGCAGTTCGAGGGTGGGTCCGGCCTCCAGGAAGATGCGCAGGGCCTCCGCCGCGTCGCCGGAGTTCAGCTCGAAGCGGCCCTTGAGCTGGGCGGCCTCGGTGCGCAGGTCCGCGCCGCCCAGCTCGCGGGCCGCCGCCAGGCACGTCTGGGCCTGGCCGGGGCGTCCGCCGAGCCAGGCCGCGCGCGCCGCGTCGAGCAGCCGCCGGGCCCGGGTCGGGCGGTCGGGGGTGAGGTCGGCGGCGCGGCGGAGGGCCGTGGCGGCGTCGCCGTAGCCGCCGCGCCCTTGGGCTCGCCGGGCGGCTTCGGCCAGCTCGGCGGCGACGGCCTCGTCACGGCCGAGGGCGGCTTCGGCGCGGTGCCAGGCGCGGCGGTCGGGGTCGTCCAGGACGGCGGCGAGGGCGGCGTGGGCGCGCCGCCGTTCGGCGGGTTCGGCGGCGGTGTAGGCGGCCGAGCGGATCAACGGGTGGCGGAACCGCAGCTCGGCACCGTCGATGCGCACCAGCCCGGCGCTTTCCACGGCTTCGAGGGCCTCGGCGGTACCGGAAGCATCCAGCACGGCGTCCAGATCACCGCGCCCTTCAGCGGCCGCGACGAGCAGCAACCAGCGGGCGTCCGCTTCCAGTCCCGCGATCTGGTCGCCGAACAGGTCCGCGCCGACCGGCAGCGGGTCGGGCAGGGCTTCCCGTCCCGCGAGCTGCGCGGCGCTGAGCCGTTCCCGGGCCTCGCGCAGCGCGAGCGCGTTGCCGTCGGTCAACGCCACGAGCCGCTCGACGACAGACGGCGCGGCCCCCTCAAGCAGGCGTCCGGCACTTTCCAGATCGAGCCCCCCGATCCGCAGATCGGGCACACCACCGACGGCACCCCCGCCCCGAACGGCGATCAGCAGCGCGATCCCGTCGTCACGGACGCGCCGGGCGGCGAAGGCCAGCGCGTCCGCCGAGGCGCGGTCGGCCCACTGGAAGTCGTCCACCAGGCAGAGCAGGCCGCCGTCCCCGGCGGCCTCGGCGAGCAGCGACACGACGCCCGCCGCGACCAGGAAACGCGCGTCCGCAGGGGGCGCGGCCAGTCCCAGCGCGCCCCGGACGGCGTCCCGCTGCGGCCCGGGAAGGGCGTCCACCAGATCGACCACCGGATTGAGCAACTGGTGCAGGACGGCGAACGCCAATCCCTGCTCGGCCTCGCTCCCGGCCGCGCGCAGGACGCGCAGCCCCGAAGCGGCCCCGGCGGCGTACTCCAGCAGCGCCGACTTTCCGATCCCAGCGGCCCCGCGCAGCACCAGCGCATGCCCCGAACCGGCCCGCGCACCGGCGATGACCTGGTCGATCGCGGCCTGTTCCGTCCCCCGTCCAACCAACATGCGCCGATTCTCCCTGCTGCAACAGTGAACGCGACAGGCGCGTCCTGGGGAGTACAGAGAGGAACGAACGAAGGAGCCCGATGGTAGAAGCCGCCACCGTCCTGGCACTGCTGGTCCTGGTCTTCGTGACCGTCGCCTGGCTGGAGACCCGGGTGCTGCACGCGGGGAAAAGGCCGGTATCCGAGACGGAGAACATCTCCGACATGCATCATGAAGTGCCGGTCATGACTCTGGGTCCCCGGACGGTCGCGTTCGGCGAACACGAGGAGGTGCGTTGGAGACGGTCGCCGCGTTCGGTCTTGTCACCGCCGTGCTCGCTGGAATCCTGTGGATCGAGGCGAGGACGGGCCGCCGCAAGGACGTCCCCGCCCGGAGCGTGCCCCGCCGGAGGACGGCCTCAGGCCCGAAGTCGGCGTACCTGGCGGGCATGACGACCTGCCGCTCCCGCACGCACTGACCAGCGTTACGCTCCCCGCCGCCGGTAGAGGTCGCGCAGCAGCGAGATCTCGGCCCCGTGGTGGATGACCTCGCGGTTGATGTGCAGGACGAGCGAGGCCAGCGGCAGGTCGGCGTAGTCGCCCTCGGCCGGTCCGCAGGGACGGGCGAGCCCGTCGGCCCCCAGCCCCCGGACTCCGGCGAGCCAGGCCGCGTACCCGGCGTCGAGCTGCTCCAGGGCACCCGCGGCCGAACCCGCGTAGTGGAACTCCTCGTAGTCGACGGGCGGCCCGGCGAAGTGCGCGGCCACGCGCGCGCCGAGGACGCCGACGATGATGTGCCCGAGCCGCCAGGCGATCGTGGTCACCGGAGGCGGCGCGGGCTCGGGGACGGCGTAGTCGATGACGAGATCACCGCCGCCGACGGCCATCGGGGTGACGGCCTGCTCACGGGGCCGGACGCTCCACGCGCCGGGCACGGGCTCCCAGAAGTACTCGTCGTCGGTGAGCCCGTCGAGGCGCGGCCGCAACTGCACGTTCCAGTGGTGGTCGAGCTGGTCCACGAGCTGCCGGTTCCAGTCGATGTCCATGCCCCCCACAGTAAGAGCCCGCCCCCCGCTCACGCCCACATCCGCGCCCATTCCCGCGCCACGCCCATGCCCGCACCCGTGCGGCCCCCACTTGCCCCCACGCCCCGCCCGCACTATGCCCGTGCCGTATCCGCACCCGCCCCGCCCTGCCCGCCTTCACGCCCGCACTCATGCCACATCCACGCTTGCCCCCACGCCCGCGCCCCGCCTGTACTGCGTCCCTGCGTCCGCCCCGTCCCTGCGCCGCATCTGCGTCTGCGTCGTGCTCGCCTCACGCCCATGTTGTGCTGCGCTCTTGTCTGCGTGTGCTCGTCCCTAGCGCACGCGCTTGCACCTCGCGGCCGTGTTGCGCTTGTGGCTGTGTGAAGGGGAGTGCGCGTGTTGGTGTGGTCGGGCTTCAGCGGGTGATCGGGATTTTGGTCAGGCGGGGGAAGCGGGCTATCTGCACGCTTGTCGTGGGGGTGTTGTCCGGGGGGAGGGAGACGACGGCCCAGAAGTCGCGGCTCTGGCCAGGAGGTGGGTTGTCGTTGCCCAGGAAGACGCCCGCGTTCGACGTGCAGACGCACATCCGGTCGGCTCCGCCTCGTTGGGCCCGGTAGTCCACGGGCAGGTACGCCGTCTGGCCCGTTGGGTCCAGCACCGCCACGGCGCGGTCGAAGTGCTCGGTGAACTCCATCCACTCGCCGTACATCTCCGACAGGCCCGCCGAGACGGGCTTGGTGCCCTTGTTCGTGATGCGGTAGGTGAGCACGCCCAGGCCGTTGCCCAGGGAGCGCAAGCTCTGCACGCTTGCGGTCAGGGGCTGGCCCTTGATCGTGCTGGTGACGGTCGGGGTAGGGGCGTTGGTGTCTGGTGGGGGTGGGGTTCGCTCCTTTGGGACTGGGCGCTGGAAGGTCAGTGTCACTCGGCGGTTGCGGCGCTTTCCCTCGGTGGAGGTGTTCGGGTACAGGGGGCGTTTGGAGCCGTAGCCCTTGGCGTCGAGGCGCACGCCCGCGCGGGTCACCAGCTTTTCCATCTCCGCTTTCACGGCGTCGGCGCGGCGCTGGGAGAGCGGGTCGTTGACGGTGTCGTCGCCGGAGGAGTCGGTATGGCCTTCGACCTGGACCGTCGGTGCCGTGGACGCGTCGATCTGGGTGGCGGCCCGGTGGAGGGTCTGGCGGGCGCGTGGTGTCAGGGCGGACGCGTTCACCGCGAACAGCACGTCGGTGGACAGGTGCACGCGCAGGTCGGTGCCGTCGTCCTGCGTTTCGCCGCCGTCCGGGGTCTGGGTGGCGGCGTTGAGCGGTGCGATCACCGTCTGGACGCGGTGGCGGTCGGGGTTCGGGATCGGCTGGCCGGGCGGTGCGGTGGGCGGGGACCCGCTGATCGGCACGTTGGCGAACGGGGGCGCGAGCTGGGTGACGACGGTGGTGGTCGCGGTGCCGGGCGGGGGAGCCGGTAGGACGGCGTACAGGGTGGCCTCCGCGCCGTCCTTGAGGTACCGGAACGGTTCCTTGCGCAGGTCGGTGGCCAGCGCGCCCTTGCCGGGCGTGCGGTAGGGCAGCAACATCCGGCGGCGGGGCGCGTCCAGGACCGAGATCCCCGTCGCGAAGGCCGGGTCGGTGGTCTCGGTGGAGGTGTCCTTGAACGCGTCGAGGCTGGTGCCCGCGTCGCGCTGGTCGGGCCGGGCGGTGTTGGCCACCCGGATCTGCACGACCAGGTGCCGCTCGTCGAACCGGTTGAGCCCGACCAGGTCCAGCCGCACCCACGGCCGGTGGTACATCGGCGCCGAGGCGAGGACGGCCCGGGTGTCGCGGCCCGGCGGGGCCGCGGTGATCCCGCCGGTTCCGGCGTCCCGTTTCGTTTCCGCGGGAAGGGTGCAGCCGGTCGCCGCGGCCAGTAGGGCGAGGAGGGCCGCCCACAGTGCGATTCGGCTCATGCTTTCCCCTGACACTCTCATCGCATGTGCAAACGGAGGGTGAGGCTTGTTCATGCTCGGAAGTCGAGAGTAGCGTTTGCAAGTGAGAATGTAAAGAGTTGGGTTTGCAAACGCAGAACGCGCAGGTCATCGAGGACCTGCGCGTTCCGGGAGGGGGTGGTTCAGGGCTTGCGGCCGACGCCGCCGAAGACGTCCAGCTCCACCGGATCGCTGCCCGGTTCAGGGCGCCAGAACGGCGCCGAGACCACGCCGGGCTCGATCAGGTCGAGGCCGTCGAAGAAGCGGCCGATCTCCTCGGGCGTGCGCAGGTGGAAGGGCGACTCGGCACGCTCGTTGTAGACCTCCTCCGCCTGGCTGAACTCCTTGGCCCGCACGACGTTGGTGCCGTCGTTGATCACCAGGAAGCTGCCGGCGGGCAGCGGGGCCAGCAGGTCGCGCACCAGCGCGTGCGCCGCCTCGTCGTCCCGGAAGTGGCCGAGGATGCCCGCCAGGATCAGCGCCACCGGCCGCGACAGATCCAGGACCTTGCGGGCCTCGTCCAGGATGCGGCCGGTGTCGGTCGCGTCGGCGTCGATGTAGGTCGTGACGCCCTCGGGCGTGCTGGTCAGCAGCGCGCGGGCGTGCGCCAGCACCAGCGGGTCGTTGTCCACGTAGACGACGCGGGACTCGGGCGCGACGCGCTGCGCCACCTCGTGGGTGTTGTCGGCGGTCGGCAGGCCGGTGCCGACGTCGAGGAACTGGCGGACGCCCTCCTCGGCGGCCAGGTAGGTGACCGCGCGCACCAGGTGGGCGCGGGCGGCGCGGGCCACGTCGCGCAGGGCGGGGGCGGCCCGGAGGGCCTGCTCGCCCACCATCCGGTCGATCTCGAAGTTGTCCTTGCCGCCGAGCCAGTAGTTCCAGACCCGTGCCGAGTGCGGCACGGAGGCGTCGATCCTGGCGCTGGGTTCGTCGGGCACGCGGCCTCCCCTGAAGGCGATCAAGGGCTTCATCCTGGCCCATCGCCCCCGGCCGCGTACCCGGTTCGTCCCGATCAGGCCACCGGGTCCGCCCGGCCCTCACGGGGCGGGCCGGGCGGTCGGCGGCCGGGGGTCAGGACGCCTTGCGCAGCGCCCCGGCGGGGGTGCGGATGGTGACGTGGATGCGGTTCCAGGCGTTGATCGTGGCGATCGCCATGATCAACGCGGCCAGCTCCTTCTCGCCGTAGTGGTCGGCGGCCTGGTCCCAGACCTCGTCGGGGACGCCCGCGCCGTTGTCGGCGATGCGGGTGGCGGCCTCCGCCAGGGCCAGCGCGGCGCGCTCCTCGTCGGTGTACCAGGACGCCTCGCGCCAGGCCGCCACCGACCACAGGCGCTCGTCGGTCTCGCCGCCGCGCTTGGCGTCGTGGGAGTGCATGTCCACGCAGAGGCCGCAGCCGTTGATCTGGCTGACGCGCAGCTTGACCAGCTCCAGCGTGCGCTTGGGGACCTCGGTGCCGCCGAGGAAGGTCTCGACGTCGAGCAGGCCCTGGTACCCGGGGGTGGCCAGCGCGTAGATGTCGGGCATCCGGCTCATCGTGTTCTCCTTAATGAGATGGGGGATATCCAGATTGCGGGTGTGCGGAGGTCGATTCTGGGGGTGGGTCAGGTTTTCTGGCTCGCGTACCAGGCGCGCACTCGTTCGGGCAGGCCCGGACTGTCCCGCTCCGCGTCGGCCGCCACGTCCGCGAGCGTCTGCGCGGCCAGCGACCGCCGCCAGGCCATCTCCGCCCTCGTCATCGCGGCGTTCACCGCGCACGGGCTCGTGAACGCCGACTTCGGCGTGGTCTCGCCCATGCCCTGGCGGCGGATCTCGGTGCACTGGAACGCCGGCTCCGGGCCCTCGATCGCGGTCACCAGGTCCATCATCGTGATCTTTTCGAGCGGGCGGGCGAGGCGGAAGCCGCCGCGCGCCCCGGCCGTCGAGGTCGCGATGCCCGCCCTGACCAGCGCCTGGAGCTGTTTGTTCAGGTAGGGCGGGGGCAGGTCGTAGCCGGCGGCCAGCCGGCCGGTGGACACCGGCCGCCCGTCGCCCAGCCAGTCGAGCAGCAGGCACACGTGCGCCGCCCACTCGACCCCCTCGCTCATCCGCATATCTGGATACTAGAGATCTAGATTGGCGGAGGCAAGCCTGGCGCGGATCCGGTCCACGTCGTGGCGCTCCGGCGGCGGCAGCGGAGCCCCGGCCGCCGTGCGGGCGGCGGACGCGGCCGCCAGCAGCCGGACCGCCTCGGCCGTCTCCCCGGCCAGGGCGTACGCCCCCGCCAGGCCCTCCTGCGCCAGCGCGACCGCCCGCGGATCGCCGGTCTCCTCGGCGGCCCGCAGGCCCTCGGTGTGCAGCGCCAGGGCCTCGGCGGCGTCGCCCCGCTGCTCGGCGACGAAGCCGAGCTGCGCCAGGATGAAGGCGATTCCCGCCGTGCCCCCGATGCTTCGCAGCCACTCCAGCCAGGGACGCAGGTACTCCTCGGCCGCGTCCAGGTCGCCCCGGCGGCGCGCGACCAGCGCCAGGCCCGTCGCGGCGAACTCCTCCGCCGTGCGGCTGGAATGCCGCCTGGCCATCGTGTGGGCGCGACGGTGCAGGTCCTCGGCCCGGTCCAGGTCGCCTTCCAGCAGTGCCAGACGGCCCAGGCCCGTCAACTTCACCGAGACCTCCGTCCACATCTGGAGCTCCTCGGCCACGCGCAGCTCGTCGCGCCGCAGCCGGGCCGCCAGTTCCAGGTCGCCGACGATCTCCGCCCAGCGCGAGAGCGCGTCGGACGCTTCCTGGCGGCCCCACGCGTCGCCCAGCTCGGTGAACAGCGCCAAACTCCGCTCGCCCGACGCGCGGAGGGCGTCCAGGTCGCCGTCCACGATGGCCAGCTTCGCCAGGAGGACCAGCGCGGCCGCTTCGCCCCAGCGGTCGCCGTGGGAACGGAACGTCTCCAGCGTCTCCCGGGCCCGTTCGTTGTGCTTCTCCAGGTCGCCGTAGTACCAGCGCAGATTCGTCAGGAACCACTGCGCGCGGGCGCGGGGGAGCGGTTCGTCGAAGGCGGCCAGGATCTCTTCGATCGCCTCTTCGGAGACGCCCTCCCCTTGGGCGCACACCATCCCCGTGTGCCAGGCCATCGCTTCGGCCCGAGGGCCGGACGACGCTTCCAGCGCCTTCGCCAGCGCGCGGCGGGCCTCGGTAAGGCGGCCGCGCAGGTACCAGTACCAGGCCAGCGCGTTCACCAGGCGCAGGGGATCGGCGGTCGTTTCCAGAGCCAGGCGCAGATTCGCGTACTCCTGGTCCAGACGGGCCAGCCAGACGCTCTGTTCGGGACCGCGCAGCTTGGACGCGGCCCGTTCTGCCAGGTCGCTGTAGTAGCGCGCGTGGCGTTCGCGGAGTTCTTGCTGCTCTCCTGCTTCGTCCAGGCGTTCCTGGCAGTAGGCCGCCACCGACTCCAGCAGCCGGTACCGGCCGTTGGCGTGCACGACCAGGGAGCGGTCCACGAGATGCGGGAGGACGTCCAGATCAGCGCCGCTCACCCGCTCCGCCGCCTCCAGCGTGCAGCCGTCCGCGTGGACGGCCAGGCGGCGCAACACCGTCCGCTCGGCGGGCGACAACAACTCCCAGCTCCAGTCGATCACCGCGCGGAGGGTCCGCTGCCGCGCCGGGCCGCCGCGCTTGCCCGCCTTCAGCACCGTGAACCGGTCGTCCAGCCGTGCGGCCAGCTCGTGCACGCCCAGCGACCGCACCCGCGTCGCCGCCAGCTCCAGCGCCAGCGGCAGCCCGTCCAGGCGGCGGCAGATCGCCGCCACCGGCGCGGCCGTCTCCGGCGTCAGCGCGAAGCCGGGGGAGGACGCCGCCGCGCGGGTGACGAACAGCTCCACGGCGCTGAACGTGCGCAGGGTCTCCGGGGCGATGTCCGCGCCCGGCAGGTGCAGGGGGCGCACCGGCTCGACCCGCTCGCCCGGGATGTCGAGCGGCTCCCGGGACGTCGCCAGGACGCGGAGCCCGGGGGCGGCGCTCAGCAGGCGCTCGGCCAGCTCGGCGACCTCCTCGATCAGGTGCTCGCAGTTGTCCAGCACCAGCAGCAGCCGCCGGTCGCCCAGCGCACCGCCCAGCCGCTCCGCCGGGCACTCCAGCGGCCCCGCCTCGTCCCGCACGCCCAGCGTCGCCGCGATCACCTCGGCGGGCTCGGCGGCCGAGCCCGCCAGCTCCACCAGCCACACCCCGTCCGGGAACGCCGCCACCGAGCGCGCCGCCGTCTCCAGCGCCAGCCGCGTCTTGCCGACGCCGCCGGGGCCGGTGAGCGTCACCAGGCGGTGGTCGCGCAGCAGCACGCGCGTCTCGGCGATCGCGTCGGCACGGCCCACCAGCTCGCCCAGCACGGCGGGCAGGTTGGTGCGGGAACTGGGCGGCGCAGACGTCTCCGGCGACTGCTCAAGGATCGCCTGATGCAGCGCCGCCAGTTCCGGTCCGGGATCGAGGCCCAGCTCGTCGGCCAGCCGCGTCCGGATATCGGCGTACCCGGCCAACGCCTCGGTCTGGCGTCCCGCGCGGTAGAGCGCCAGCAGGTGCGCCGCGCGCAGCCGTTCGCGTAGCGGATGCTCGGCCACCAGCGGTGCCAGCTCGTCGGCCAGCGCGGCGTGCTCGCCTAGTTCCAGGCGGGCTTCGGCGTGCTCCTCGCGGGCCGTCAGGCGCTGTTCCTCCAGCGCGGCGATAGCCGGTTGCGCGAACGCCAGATCCGCGAAGTCGGCGAACGCGGGGCCGCGCCACAAGCCCAACGCGTCTGCCAGAAGGCTCGCCCTAGAGCGGGGATCGCCCGCCTCGCGCGCCCGCGCGACCAGCGCCGTGAAGCGGCCCGCGTCCACCGCGTCCGCCGCCACGTCCAGCGCGTATCCCGGCGGACGCGTCACCACCAGGGAACGGTCGCCCAGCGCGGACCGGAGCTGCGACACGCGCGCCTGGAGCGTCCCCGTCGGGTTGCGTGGCGGCCGGTCGCCCCACAGGTCCTCCACCAGGCGGTCCACCGGCACCGGACGGCCCGGCGTGACCAGCAGGTCCGCCAGCAGCGCCCGCACCTTCGCCTCGGGAACGGCGACCGGTGCGCCCTCCGCCGTCCACACCGCGAGCGACCCCAACACCCCAAAAAGCACCAGATCAGCCTAAGTCCAGTAGCCGCCCCGAAGGTTTCCCGTAGCGGCCCGCCCGACGCTGGGACCAATCAAGCGAAACGAACAGCAGGGAGCACGATATGGCGGAGAACCAGCGTCCGGCGGTAGCGGTCATCGGCCTCGGCCCGATGGGCGCGATGATGGCCGAGACCTTCCTGAAGGCCGGATACCCCACCACCGTCTGGAACCGCACCGCGAGCAAGGCCGACGCGCTGGTCGGGCAGGGCGCGACGCTCGCCGCGAGCGCCGCCGAGGCCGCCGCCGCGGCGGACGTGACGGTCATCAGCCAGACCCACTACCAGGCCATGTACGACTCGTTCGGCGACGGCGACCTCAACGGCGCGACGCTGGTCAACCTCAGCTCCGGCTCGCCCGAGGAGCTGCGCAAGGCCGGGGAGTGGGCGGCCGGGCGCGGCGCGGCCCTGCTCACCGGCGGGATCATGACGCCGCCGCCCGGCATCGGCCAGCCCGGCGCGTACGTGTTCTACAGCGGTCCCGAGCAGATCCTGGACGAGCACCGCGCCACGCTGAAGGTGCTGGCCGACACCACCTACGTCGGCCCCGACCTGGGCCTGGCGATGGCGTTCTACCAGGCGCAGCTGTTCACGTTCTGGTCGTCGCTGGCGAGCTTCATGCACGCCACCGCGCTGGTCGGCAAGTACGGCGTCACGCCCGAGGCGTACCTGCCGTTCGGCCGGGAGCTGTTCGCCGACCTGGCCTCCGAGGGGCCGATGGGCTACGCCCAGATCCTCGCCAACGAGATCGCGGCGGGCGAGTTCCCCGGCGGCGAGAACTCCCTGCACATGCAGGCCGTCGGCGCGGACCACGTGGTCGAGGCCAGCGTCGAGGCCGGGCTCGACACCGCCTTCCCGCAGGCGCTGCGCGACCTGTTCTGGAAGGGCGTGAACGGCGGGCTCGGCGAGGACGGCCTCGGCGCCGTCTACCGGGTCGTCACGCGCGACCTCGGCTGATCCGCACCCCGCGCCCCCTCCGCCCCTCCCGGCGGAGGGGGCGTTCGCAACCCCACGGGGCCCGGCGGGGTTCGGGGTCATGCCACGAAGCGAGGAGACCCCCCGATGACGCTCACCCTCCCGGCCCCGCCCCGGACGACGACGGCCGGACGGGTCCGGGCGCTGCCGCTGCTGGCGGCGGTCTTCATGACCACGCTGGACTTCTTCATCGTCAACGTCGCGCTGCCCTCCGCCCGCCGCGAGCTGGCCGCCGGACCCACCGCGACGTCCCTGGTCGCCGCCGGTTACGGCCTGGCGTACGCGGCGTCGCTGGTGGTCGCGGGCCGCCTCGGCGACCGGTACGGGCGGCGGCGTGTCTTCACCGCCGGGCTCGTCCTGTTCACGCTCGCGTCGGCCGCCTGCGGCATGGCCCCCACCGCCGGGACGCTGGTGGCCGCGCGCGTCGCGCAGGGCGTCGCCGCCGCGCTGCTCGCCCCGCAGGTCCTGGCGCTGCTGGGCGCGCTGTACCCCGGCGCGGACCGCGCGCGGGCGTTCGCCTGGTACGGCACGACCGTCGGCCTCGCCGGGATGAGCGGGCAGGCCCTCGGCGGCCTGCTGATCGCCGCCGACGTGGGCGGGCTCGGCTGGCGGACCTGCTTCCTGGTGAACGTCCCGGTCGGCCTCGCCGCGCTCGCGCCGCTGCGCCGCCTGGTGCCCGAGACGTTCGGCCCCGCCCGGCCGCTGGACCTCGGCGGCGCGCTCCTGCTGGCGGCGGGCCTGGTGCTGGTGATCCTGCCGCTGACCGACCCCGGCCGGTGGCCCGCCCTAGTCGCGGCAGTCCCGGTCCTGGGCGCGTTCGTGGCCGGGCAACGTCGCCGCGTCGCCGCAGGCCGCGCGCCGCTGCTCGACCCGGCGCTGCTGCGCGACGGCGCGTTCGCCCGCGCGCTGGCCGCCGTCGCGCTGCTGTTCGCGACCTCGGCCGGGCTGACGTTCGTGCTGGCCCTGGTGCTCCAGGAACACCACGGCCTCGGCCCGCTCGCCGCCGGGACGATCTTCACGGCGCTGAACGCGGGCTTCTGCGCCGCCGCCCCGCGCGCCGAGCGGTTCGGACCGCCGACCGGCGCGTTCCTGCTGGCCGCCGGGCTGCTGGCGCTCGCCGTCGCCGCGCCGGGCCCGCACCCGGCGCGCCTGCTGCCCGGCCTGCTGCTCGCCGGGGCCGGGATGGGTCTGGCGATGTCCCCGCTGATCTCGGCGGCGCTGGCCGCCGCGGGCGACGAACTCGCAGGCCAGGCCGCCGCGATCCTGGGAACGGCGCAGGAGTTGGCGGGCGTCGCCGCCGTCGCCGTCACGGGCCTGGTCCTGCTCGGCCTCCAGGCCGGGCCGCTCGCCGCGCTGGCGGTCCCCGCCGCCTGCGCGCTGGCCCTGATCCCGCTCACGCGACGGGCGCCGCGCTGCGCCGCGCTTTGCTAGAACGCCTGCTCAGGCGGTTTGCTGGAGCGTCCGCTCCCGCCGCTCGCTGAACGGCTCCCGGTCCGGGCTCGTACGATCCCGTAGCCGACGAAAGGAAAACCGTGTCCCTGACCTTCCGCCACCCGGTCCCGGCCGCCACCGCCACCGAGCTGGAGCGGCTCTACGCGCACCTCCAGGCGCGCGACCCGGGCGAGCCGGAGTTCCACCAGGCCGTCGGCGAGGTCCTGGAGACGCTGGGCCCGGTGCTGGCCGCCCGCCCCGAACTGATCGACGCCGCGATGCTGGAGCGCCTGACCGAACCCGACCGGCAGCTCATGTTCCGGGTGCCGTGGCAGGACGACTCCGGTCGCGTCCGCGTCAACCGCGGCTTCCGCGTCGAGTTCAACGGCGCGCTCGGCCCGTACAAGGGCGGCCTGCGCTTCCACCCCAGCGTGTCGTTGTCGGTGGTGAAGTTCCTCGGCTTCGAGCAGGTCTTCAAGAACGCCCTGACCGGCCTCAACCTCGGCGGCGGCAAGGGCGGCAGCGACTTCGACCCGCACGGCCGCTCCGACGCGGAGGTCATGCGGTTCGCGCAGTCGTTCATGACCGAGCTGTACCGGCACCTGGGCGAGCACACCGACGTCCCGGCCGGGGACATCGGCGTCGGCGGCCGCGAGCTCGGCTACCTGTTCGGCCAGTACCGGCGGATCACCGGCCGCTGGGAGGCGGGCGTGCTCACCGGCAAGGGCCTCGGCTGGGGCGGCTCGCCGGGCCGCGTGGAGGCCACCGGGTACGGCAACGTGCTGTTCGCGCGCGAGATGTTGCTGCGCCGCGGCGAGGACCTGGAGGGGCTCCAGGTCGTGGTGTCGGGCTCGGGCAACGTCGCGATCCACAGCGTCGAGAAGGCGCAGGCGTTCGGCGCGAACGTGCTGACGGTCTCCGACTCCTCCGGCTACGTCGTGGACGACAAGGGCATCGACCTCGCGCTGCTCAAGCAGGTCAAGGAGGTCGAGCGCGGCCGCGTCTCCGACTACGCCGAGCGGCGCGGCTCCTCGGCGCGCTTCGTGCCGGGCGGCAGCGTGTGGGACGTGCCCGCCGACCTCGCGCTGCCCTCGGCCACCCAGAACGAGCTGGACGCCGGGGCCGCGCACGTCCTGATCCGCAACGGCGTGCGCGCGGTGTCGGAGGGCGCGAACATGCCCGTCACGCCCGACGCCGTCCGGCTGTTCCAGGAGGCGGGCGTGTCGTTCGGGCCCGGCAAGGCCGCCAACGCCGGGGGCGTCGCGGTCAGCGGGCTGGAGATGCGGCAGAACGCCGGGCGCGAGTTGTGGACGTTCGAGCGCGTCGAGCAGGAGCTGACCCGCATCATGACCGAGCTGCACGCCAACGTCGCCGAGACCGCCGACCGGTACGGCGCGCCCGGCGACTACGTGACCGGCGCGAACATCGCCGGTTTCGAGCGCGTGGCCGACGCCGTCCTGGCGCAGGGATTGGTCTGACCCCCATCGGGTAACGCCTGGGGATGCGGGTGCTGACGCTCAACCTGTGGGAGACGCGCGGTGACTGGCCCCGGCGGCGGGACGCCCTCGCCGCCGGGCTGGCGCGCCTGGACCCGGACCTGATCGCGTTCCAGGAATCGGCCAAGCGCGACGACTACGACCAGGCCGCCGACCTGCTCGGCGACGGCTACCACCTCGCGCACTCGGCGAAGCGGGAGCCGGACGGCCAGGGCGTCACGATCGCGTCGCGGTGGCCGCTGCGCGAGGTGCGCGAAGCCGACCTGGAGGTGCCGCCGCGCACCGCCGACTCCGCCTGCACGACGCTGCTGGCGGAGGTGGACGGCCCGGTGCCGCTGCTGTTCGCCAACCACTTCCCGAGCTGGCGTCCCCACCTGGAGTACGAGCGCGAGCAGCAGGCCGTCATCGCCGCGCGCGAGGTGGAGGCGATGCTCGCGGGCCGCGACCTGCCGGTGGTCGTGGCGGGCGACATGGACGCCGCGCCGGAGTCGGCGAGCATGCGGTTCTGGACCGGCCGTCAGTCGCTGGAGGGGACGAGCGTCTGCTACCAGGACGTATGGGAGTACGTGCGCGGCACCGCGCCCGGCCACACCTACACGCCCGCCAACCCGCTGATGGACGCCGACGACTGGCCGTTCCGGCGGATCGACTACATCCTGGTGCGCCGCAACGACGACGGCGAGATGCCGTTGCGCGTCCGCGACTGCGCACGGGTGTTCGTGGATCCGATCGAGGGCGTGCAGGCCAGCGACCACTACGGGATCTCGGCGGTGCTGGAGCCGCGCTCCGGCGCGGCCACCGGCCCGCTGTGAACGAGGTATCCGATCGGTAACCACCTCCTTGGTTAGCGTCCCGGGGGACACGACCTGGAGGTTCTTCCATGAGCGAGATCGTTGTTTTCGGAGCGGGCGGACGCGGTGGCCGGGCGGCCGTCGCCGAGGCGCGGCGGCGCGGCCACGCGGTGACCGCCGTCGTCCGCGACCCGGCCAAGCACGGGGACCTGGCGGCCGACGGCGTGCGCGTGGTCGCGGGCGACGTCACCGACGCCGCGAGCGTCGCGGCGGTCGCGGCCGGGCACGACGCCGCGATCAACTCCACCTACGACTTCGGCACCGAGCCCGCCGCGTTCTTCACCACCGCCGCCGAAGCGCTGCTGGACGGGCTGCGGCGCGCGGGCGTCGGACGTCTGGTGCACGTGGGCCTCTCCTCGGTGCTGGAGGACGCGTCCGGCACGCTGCTGATGGACACCCCCGGCTACCCGCAGGAGTACCGGTCGTTCTCCCTCGGCCACGCCGCCGGGAACGACACGCTGCGCAAGGACGCCGAGTTCGACTGGGTGGTGGTCAGCCCGTCCGGCGACTTCGACCACGAAGGCCCGCGCACCGGCCGCTACCGGCTCGCCCCGGCCGCTATGGACAGCCGCATCTCCTACGCCGACTTCGCGATCGCGCTGCTGGACGAGATCGACTCCCCGGCCCACCACCGCGCGCACATCGGGGTCGAGCAGGGATGACCGGCGTCCTGGACAACCCGGAGCCGTTCGTCGCCGAGCACATCCGCCGCTTTCTGGAGACCGGCGGGCGGCCCCGGCCCGGCATGAACGACCTGCTGCTCACCACCCGAGGACGCAAGACGGGGCAGATGCGGCGCACCGCTCTCGTCTACGTCCCACACGGCGACGGCTACCTCCTGGCGGCCTCCAACCGGGGCGCGGACCGGCACCCCGCCTGGTACCTCAACCTGGCCGCCGACCCCGAGGTGACGGTGCAGGTGGGCGAGCGATCCTTCCCCGCCCGCGCCCGCACGGCCGCCCCCGGCGAGCGGCCCGCCCTGTGGCGGCTGATCACCGAGGCCATGCCCGTCTACGACGACTACCGCGCGATGACCGGCCGGGAGATCCCCGTCGTGGTCATCGAGCCGCGGTGACGCCCGCCGAGGCGAGCGGCAGCCGGAACACGAAGCGCGCGCCGCGCGGGCTGTCGGCGATGCGCAACGACCCGCCGTAGGTCTGCGCGATCTCGCGGGCGATGGGCAGGCCGAGGCCCGTCCCGGCGGGGTCGCGGCGCCGGGAGTCGGCCAGCCGGGCGAACCGCTCGAACACGCGCTCGCGGGCCTCGGGCGGCACGCCCGCGCCGTCGTCGAGCACCTCCAGCACCGCTTCCCGGCCGTCCACCGCGACGGTGACCTCGACGCGGGAGTCGGCGTGCCGCTCGGCGTTGCTGACCAGATTGCCCAGCACCCGCGCGAGCCGGACCGGGTTGGCCGACACGACCGCGCCCTCGGCCAGCCGCGTCTCGATCGGGACGCGGCCCTGGCGGCGTTCCACCTCGCGCCGCACCAGGTCGGCGAGGTCCACGCGCTGTTTCGGGGCGGGGGCGCGGGAGTCCAGCCGGGACAGCTCCAGCAGGTCCGCCACGATGTCGTTGAGCCGCTCGGTGTCGCGCAGCGCGGCGCGCACCTCGGGCTTCCACGCGAAACCGTCGTCCTCCTCCAGCAGGTTCTCCAGCCGCATGTGCATGCCCGCGATGGGGTTGCGGAGGTCGTGCGAGGCGTCGGAGACGAAGCGGCGCTCGCGCCCGGCGGCCTCCTCCAGCCGCTCCAGGGTGTGGTTGACGGTCTCGGCCAGCTCCTGGATCTCCCCGCCGGTGCCGGGCTCGGGGACCCGCTGCTTCAGGTCGGCGGTGGTGTTGATCTCGGCCATCTGGTCGCGGATCGCCTCCACCGGGGCGAACGCCACGCCGATCGTCCGCCACGTCCACCAGGCGATCGCCGTCAGCATCGTCAGCAGCAGCAGCCCGATCTCCAGCGGGAGCCGCCAGCCGCGCAGGAACGGCGACGGCCGCTGGGCGGCGAGCACCATCACGCCCCTGCCGTAGGGGGACTCGGCCATGCGCATCCCGAACACCTCGACGCAGGAGTCCAGGTAGGACGGGCACGCCTGGCGCTCCACCAGCAGCTCGCCCCGTTCGAGGTAGGTCCGGACCAGCGGCGGGCGGCCCGCCAGGTCGGGGGTGGACGCCAGGACCCGGTGGTCGGCGCCGACGATCTGGATGTAGGGGGCGTCGCCGGCCCCGGGTTCGGGGGGCCGGGCCCGCCCCTCGACGGTGAGCCGGTAGACGACGCGCTCGACGGTGCGGGCCGCCGAGTCCGACGCCGAGGACTGCGCCACGTCCCGGACCAGCATCAGGGCGAGGGCCACGCACACGTCCAGCACCAGCGCCGCCAGCACCACGGTGATCACCGTCGCGCGGCCCCGGACCGAATGGAACACCCTGGCCCACAGGCGGCGCCCCCGCACCGTCTGCCGCTTCCCCCGCATAGGTCCCCCCGAACCCTCCTGAGCAGCGGCGATCGCCCGCGGTGAACGCCGCGCCGCACAGGGTGAACAACCAGCGTACGCGGGGGCGAATCCCCACCGGCCGCAGCGGGGGCCGCCACGCCGGTCGGGCCCCCGGAGCCGCCGCGCGACCCGACCTACCCTCACGTAAAGGTAGAGTTGTTCGGTTCACGACGACGGGGGGAGACCGGTGACCACGGCTCAGGCTGGAACGGCCCAGATCGCCGGCGAGGCGGCGCGCCGCCGCACGTTCGCGGTGATCAGTCACCCCGACGCCGGCAAGTCCACCCTCACCGAGGCGCTGGCGCTGCACGCCGCCGCGATCGAGGCGGCCGGCGCGGTGCACGGCAAGGCCGGCCGGCGCGGCGTCACCTCCGACTGGATGGCGATGGAGCGCGACCGCGGCATCTCCATCACCTCCTCGGTGTTGCGCTTCGAGTACGGCGAGGTGCTGCTGAACCTGCTGGACACCCCCGGCCACGCCGACTTCTCCGAGGACACCTACCGGGTGCTGGCCGCCGTGGACGCCGCGATCATGCTGCTGGACAGCGCCAAGGGCCTGGAGGCCCAGACGCTCAAGCTGTTCGACGTGTGCCGGCACCGCGGCATCCCGATCATCACCTTCGTCAACAAGTGGGACCGGCCCGGCCGCGAGCCGCTGGAGCTGCTGGACGAGGTCGAGCAGCGCATCGGCCTGCGCCCGGCCCCGCTGACCTGGCCGGTCGGCATCGCGGGCGACTTCCGCGGCCTGCTCGACCGCGCCACCGGCACCTTCACCCGCTTCGACCGCGCCCCCGGCGGCGTCAAGCGCGCCGTGGAGGAGGTCGTGGCCGCCGACCGCGCCGCCGAGGAGGAGGGCGAGGCGTGGACGACGGCGCAGGAGGAGCTGGCGCTGCTCGACGAGATCGGCGCGACCCTCGACATGGACGACTTCGCCGCGGGCAAGTGCACGCCGGTGCTGTTCGGCGCGGCGCTGCCCAACTTCGGCGTGCGGGCGCTGCTGGAGACCGTCTGCAAGCTGGCGCCGTCGCCGTCGCCGCGCCTTGACGTCAAGGGCGAGCCGCGCGAGGTGACCGCGCCGTTCGCCGGGCAGGTGTTCAAGGTGCAGGCGGGCATGGACCGCGCGCACCGCGACCAGCTCGCCTTCATCCGGGTCAGCTCGGGCCGCTTCGAGCGCGGCATGACGCTGACGCACGCGCCGTCCGGCCGCCCGCTGGCCACCAAGTACGCGCAGACGATGTTCGGCCGCGACCGCACCACGCTCGACACCGCCTTCCCCGGCGACGTGATCGGCCTGCCCAACTCCACCGGGCTGATCGTCGGCGACACCCTGTACGAGAAGCGCCCGGTGACCTTCCCGCCGATCCCGGCGTTCGCGCCCGAGCACTTCATGGTCGTGCGCGCCAAGGACAACGGCCGCGCCAAGCAGTTCCGCCGCGGCATCGACCAGCTCGACGGCGAGGGCGTGGTGCAGGTGCTGCGCAGCGACGTGCGCGGTGACCAGGCCCCCGTCCTCGCGGCGGTCGGCCCGCTCCAGTTCGAGGTGGTCGCGCACCGGATGGAGCACGAGTTCAACGCGCCGGTCAACCTCGACCGCATGGAGTACACCACCGCCCGCGTCACCGACGCCGAGTCGGCCGCGACGCTGGCCGGGCGGCGCGGCGTGGAGGTCTTCACGCGCCGCCTGGACGGCGCGCTGATCGCGGTGTTCGTCGACAAGTGGCGGGTGCAGGCCGTGCAGCGCGAGCACCCCGAGGTCACCCTCACCCCGATGCTGGCCGCCGAGGCCGGCTGAGCCGCACCACCCCGTCTGGAGAACGTTTGCTTCCCGCCGTCGCGGCGCGCCTGAGACCGTCCACCCCGCTCACCGCCCGGCTGCTGCGCACCGAGGTGCTGGCCGGGCTCGTGGTGGCGCTGGCGCTGATCCCCGAGGCCATCTCCTTCTCGATCATCGCGGGCGTGGACCCGCGGATCGGGCTGTTCGCCTCGTTCACCATGGCCGTCACCATCGCGGTCGTGGGCGGGCGTCCCGCCATGATCTCGGCCGCGACCGGCGCGGTCGCGCTGGTCATCGCGCCGCTCAACCGCGAGCACGGCTTGGGCTACCTGGTCGCCGCCGTCATCCTGGCCGGGCTGTTCCAGGTGGTCCTGGGCGCGCTGGGCGTCGCCAAGCTGATGCGGTTCGTGCCGCGCTCGGTGATGGTCGGGTTCGTCAACGCCCTGGCCATCCTGATCTTCATGGCGCAGCTACCCGAGCTGCGGGACGTGCCGTGGCCGGTGTACCCGCTGGTCGCCGCCGCGCTGGCGCTGATGGTGCTGTTCCCGAAGCTGACCAAGGCGGTGCCCGCGCCGCTGGTGTCGATCGCGATCCTGACCGCGCTGACGCTCGGCGCGGGGATCGCGGTGCCGACCGTGGGCGACAAGGGCGAGCTGCCGTCGTCGCTGCCGGTGCCGGGCCTGCCGGACGTGCCGTTCACCTGGCACACGCTGACGGTCATCGCCCCGTACGCGCTGGCGATGGCGCTGGTGGGGCTGATGGAGTCGCTGATGACGGCCCGGCTGGTGGACGACATCACCGACACCCGCTCCAACAAGACGCGCGAGTCGATCGGGCAGGGCGTGGCCAACATCGTCACCGGCTTCTTCGGCGGCATGGGCGGCTGCGCGATGATCGGCCAGACGATGATCAACGTGGGCAACGGGGCGCGCACCCGGATCTCCACGTTCCTCGCCGGGGCGTTCCTGATGGTGCTCTGCATCGTGTTCGGGCCGATCGTGTCCGACATCCCGATGGCCGCGCTGGTCGCCGTCATGATCCTGGTGTCGGTCGGCACCTTCGACTGGCACTCGGTCGCGCCCGCCACGCTGCGCCGCCTGCCGCTCGGCGAGACGCTGGTCATGGTGATCACGGTCGCGGTCGTGGTCGCCACCCACAACCTCGCGATCGGCGTGGTGGTCGGCTCGGTCACCGCCATGGTGGTGTTCGCGCGCCGGGTCGCGCACCTGGTGCACGTGTCGGCCGTCCGCGACCCCGACGGCGGGCGGACGGTGTACGGAGTGACGGGCGAGCTGTTCTTCGCCTCCAGCGACGACTTCGTCTCGCAGTTCGACTACGCGGGCGACCCCGAGCACGTGGTGGTGGACATGACCGACGCGCACGTGTGGGACGCGACGTCGGTCGCGGCGCTGGACGCGGTCACCGCCAAGTACGCCGCGCGCGGCAAGACCGTCGAGATCGTCGGCCTGAACGAGGCCAGCGCGCGGATGCACGGCGCGCTGTCGGGCGAGCTGTCCGGCGGGCACTGATCCGATGGGCGCTGACCGGGCGGGAGCGGGCGGGACCGGCCGCGACGCCCCGGGGAGGGACCCGGTGGCCCCCGCGCGACTGCGGATCGGCGAGGTCGCCGCCCGGACGGGGCTGAGCCTGCGCACCATCCGCCACTACGAGGAGGTCGGCCTCGCGCCGCCCACCGCGCGCTCGGCGGGCGGCTTCCGCCTCTACACCGACGCCGACGTGGCCCGGCTCATGGTCATCAAGCGGATGAAGCCGCTGGACTTCACGCTGGAGGAGATGCGGGACCTGCTGGTGGTGCTGGACCGGCTGCGCTCGGCCGGGGTGGACGGGGCCGAGCGGGCCCGGCTGGCGGGCCGCCTGGCGTCCTACCGGACGCAGGTGGAGGAACGCTGCGCCGCCCTGCGGTCGCGGCTGGCGGATGCGGAGAACTTCTCGGTGGAACTGGGCCGCCTGACCTGAACGACCGCCTCCGGCTACTTCGCGCCGACGGTGGGGGCAGCACGGCATCCCCGTTATTTCCCGCTGCCGGGAAGCCGGTACGCGTAAGCCCGCTTGGCGCCGCAGCGGGGGCACCGGCCGAAGAAGCGGGAGCTCAGGTGCTCCCCGTCCGCCGTGACGATGTTCCGGTAAGCGCAGCGCCGTTCCCCGCATGTCTTGCACGTGCGGGGAACGGCGTCAACGAACGCCCCGGTGTTCGTACTGCCGAACAGGGACTCCTCGGCCTCCGGCTCGGCGAGGCCGGGGAAGTGGCCTTCGAGCCAGCCGGGCATCGCGTCGACCTGCATCATTCCGGACGCACCACAGTACGAGCAGTACCCCGGCCCATGGTTGCCCGCCGTGCACTCCGGGCACCTGCGGTGGTTGAGCCGATTGGTGCCTTCGCAGGCCCGGCACAGGCCGAGCCCCTCGCACTCGGTGCACAAGACGGCGTCCCCGGCCACGGTGCCGATGGTGTGCGCGGGCTGCACACGATCCCGTCCCTGATACAGCACGGACGTCCACGCGGTCACGGCCAGGATCCCCGGTCCCGCGCCTTCGTACAGCCGCGCCTCGAAGCCGTCCCGCTTCGCGTACGCCCAGGTCTCCCCGTCCCTGCTGTGCGATCCGTGCGACCGCCACCCGGCGTCGGTGAAGGCACGCAGCAGCCCCGCGCACACCGCCGGATCGGCGGGCCGCTCGTCCCCGCCCATGGCCACCGTCACCAGGTGCCGGACCCCGCCTGCGATCGGCGAGGGGTCACTCCAGGCGTCCACCACCAGCGGCGAAGCGTCGGGGAACGCCGCCGCCCCGATGTCCAGCACCGCTTCCCGCACCCATACCGCGCCGGACACATCCACCCCGCTCGCTCGACCGAGCCCATGGTGCGCCCGCCATCGCCTCCCCGGCAACGCCCCCGCGTTCTAAGGTCGACGCAGGGGGCCACGCCACTTCGGGGAGAAGACCATGAGCACGGTCCAGGACGTCATCGAGCGGATGCGGGAGATCGACCGTTCGCTCGATCCGGGCGACGGCGTCGCCTGCTTCAACCGCGTCTACCTGCGCGTCACCGAACTGGTCCTGCGCAACCTGAAGGAGGGCTTCTTCGCCGACCTGGAGTTCGTGCAGCGCCTCGACGTCATCTTCGCGGACCTGTACTTCAGGAACGTGGACGCCGCCCTCGCCGGACGCAGGCCCGAGCGCTGCTGGCGTCCCCTGTTCCAGGCGCGCGAGGACACGACGGTCTGGCCGCTCCAGTTCGTCCTCGCCGGGATGAACGCGCACATCAACCATGACCTGGCCCTCGCGGTGATCGCGACCTGCGCCGAGCGCGACCTGCCGCCCGACCGGGAACCGGTGCACGCCGACTTCCTCAAGGTGAACGGGCTGCTGGCCCAGGTCGAGGCCGAGGTGCGCCGCGACCTGGAGCCGTACCTGCTGCGCGTGGCCACCAAGGACGCCGAGACGATCAAGCACATCCTGGGCAGCTTCAGCGTGGCCCGTGCCCGCGACATGGCCTGGTGCACGGTGGAGAGCCTGTGGCCGCAGCGCGAGCTGGACGTGCTCTACGACACCTCGGTGGCGGTGTTGTCGCAGGCGGTGGGCGTGGTGGGCCGCCTGCTGGTGACGCCGGTCGTGCCGCCGCCCGACCTCGACTGACGGCGGTGACCGGAAACCGTCGTACCCGCGTGCTGGAATGTGACCGGTCGATCCCTGGAGGTGTTGATGGCGACCTGGGCGGAGATCGAGAAGTCCGCTCCCGAGCTGGCCGAGAAGGTGCGCGCGGCGTTCCAGGCCGGGACGAACAAGACGATCGCGACCCTGCGCAAGGACGGCTCGCCGCGCATCAGCGCGGTCGAGATGACGTTCGAGGACGGGCAGGCGCGGTTCGGCATGATGGGCGGCTCGCTGAAGCTGCTCGACGTACGCCGCGACCCGCGCGTGGCGCTGCACTGCCCGACGCTGGAGCCGCCGGAGTCCCCGTCCGACTGGCCGGGCGACGCGAAGATGGCGGGCCGCGCGGTGGAGGTGGAGCCGCCCGCGGAGAATGCGATGCCGGGCTCGGGATACTTCGTGCTCGACATCACCGAGGTGGTGCACACGAAGGTCGGCGACCCGGCCGACCACCTGGAGATCTCGACGTGGCATCCGGACCGGGGCCCAAGCACCCACAAACGCTACTGACCCAACCGCGCACCATCTGGCAGCGGCATGCCGAGTGCGCGATGCCGGACGCGCGAATGGGCCCGGGACGGTGAGGTGTCCCGGGCCCGCTCGGCGGAGGAGTGGTCAGGCGACCGGCTCCGCCACGGTCGCGGCGTGGCCGTCCGCCGGGCCGTCCGCGTCGCCCTCCGTGACCGGCTTGCGGTCCTTCATCACCACCAGCGCCAGCACCGCCGCCGCCACCACCCCGCACGCGCCCGCCAGGAAGCCCGTCGTCATCGCCGTGGTGAACACGTCGCGGGCCGCGGCCGCCAGGCCGGTGTCGCCCGTCGCGGCCGCCACCGCCAGCGCGTCCTGCACCGACTCGCGGGCCCGGCCGGTCGCCGAGTCCGGCATCCCGTCGGTGTACGACGCCGCCATCACGCTGCCCAGCACCGCCACGCCCAGCGCCGCGCCGGCCTGCTGGATCGTGTCGTTCAGGGCCGAGCCGACGCCCGCGTGCTCGGCGGGGACCGCGCCCATCAGCGCGCCGATCGCCGCGGGCATCGCCAGGCCGCCGCCCACGCCCATGATCACGCTGGCCAGCGCGATCATCCCGAAGCCGTCGCCGGGCTCGATCGCCGCCAGCACCCCGAACCCGCCCGCCATGACCGCGAGGCCCGCCACCGTCAGCACGCGGTTGCCGATCTTCTGGCCGAGCGTGGCCGCGACGGTGTTGACCAGCAACATCGCCACCGCCATCGGCAGGAACGTCAGGCCCGTCTTGCTGGGCGAGTAGCCGAGCACGAACTGCAGGTACTGCGTCAGCGCGAGCAGCAGGCCGCCGTTGGCGAAGCTCAGCAGCACCAGCGAGAAGCTCGCGCCGCTGAAGTTGCGGTCGCGGAACAGGCCGAGCGGCACCATCGGCGACGCCGAGCGGGTCTCCCAGACCAGGAATCCGGCCAGCGCCACCACCGCGACCGCGAGCGCGGCCTGCGTGCCCGGGCGCGACAGCCCGTGCGTCGGCAGCGCGTTGATCACCCAGACGAGCGCGGCCATGCCCACGGTGGACAACACCGCGCCCAGCGGGTCCGGCTTGCGCCACGGGCCCTTGGACTCGGGCATCAGCACCAGCGCGGCGACGATGGCGAGCAGCGCGACCGGGATGTTGATCAGGAAGACCGCGCCCCACCAGAAGTGGGCGATCAGCACGCCGCCCAGCACCGGGCCGCCGACCAGGCCGACCATCGCCACCGCCGACCAGGCGGCCATCGCCTTGCGGCGCTCCTGCTCGTCGAAGACGGTGATGAGGATCGACAACGTGCTCGGCATGACCAGCGCGCCGCCGACGCCCATCAGCACCCGGGCCGCGATGAGCTGGCCGGGGCTGTCGGCCAGCGTCCCGGCCAGCGAGGCCAGCCCGAACACCACCAGGCCGACGACCATGATCCTGCGGCGGCCGAACCGGTCCGACAGGCTGCCCGAGGCCAGCAGCAGCCCGGCGAACACCAGCATGTAGGACTCCATGATCCACTGGATGTCCCGGGTGCTGGCGCCGAGGTCGCGGGTCAGCGGCGGGATCGCCACGTTCAGCACCATGTTGTCGATGACCAGCACCAGCGTGCTGAGGCACAACACGACCAGGATCCACCAGCGGCGCGGATGGCGTTCCATCACGTTCGTCCTTTCCAGGGGTGGGGGAGGGGCGGGTCAGCCGCGGCGGATGAGGATGTCGCCGGTGCCGCTGTGCGCGTGCACCCGGACGGTGCCGCCCTCCTCGGGCGGGCCGCCCGCGGGGGTCAGCTCGTTGCGCACGCGGCCCCACAGGGTGCGCACGTCCAGCCAGGCGGCGAGGCCGTCGGCGATGCCGACCTCCAGGTCGCCGCAGGTGGTGTCCATCGCGACCGACGCGGCGGCGCGGCCCACGCGGATGGCGCCGTGCGCGGTCCGGGCGTCCACCTCGCCCCGGGACCGGCCGACGGTGATGTCGCCGTGCAGGGTGCCGAGCCGCAGGTCGCCGTCCGCCTCGTCCAGGTCGATGGAACCGTGGTCGGTGGACAGCTCGGCGGGGCCGGTTCGGGCCAGCCGGATGTCGCCGTGCCCGGTCCTGATGCGGGTCTCGCCCAGCGCGCCGGTGGAATGGAAGGCGGCGACCGCGTCGGCGTGCAGCCGGGACCCGGCGGGCAGGTCGAGGGTGACCTCGACCCGGCCGCCCCAGCGGAACAGGGTGCGCAGCGTGCGCTCCCGCGGCATCTTGATCACGAGCAGGTCGCCGGACAGGTCCACGCGGGTCTGCTCGGCGGCCCGGACGTCGGCGCTGTCGCGGGGGTTGCGGGGCACGACGGTGACGGCGGTGTCGGCGCGGTCGCTCGCGTTGAGGTGGACCGCGCCGACGACGTCGAGGCGGACGGAGATCGGCTCGGGGGTGGCGAAGGTGGGCATCGTGGCTCCTTGGCGGTGCGGGGGACGGGCGGGCGGACGCGCGGGGTCAGCGCATCCAGCCCGTCTGGATCTGGCCGGTGCGCGGCGGGACGGCGGGCGGGGTGTCCAGTGCGGTCCGGACGGCGCGCACCAGCCAGGCGTTGACCGACAGGCCGTCGCGGGCGGCGGCCTCCTCGGCGCGGTGCTTGAGGTGCTCGGCGAGCCGCAACGAGACGCGGGCGGTGCCGCCCTCGTCGGCCTCGGATGCTTCCGGGGCCACCGTGGCGTCATGTGGCGTCATGTCGCGGGGCGGTGATGTCACGACGAAGCCGAGTCGCCCGCCGCGCAGCCGCACCTCGACCGCGCCAGGTGCCAGCTCGCGGGTGATCTCGTCGGTCGCGTCGCTCAGCGCTTCCAGCAGGGCCATCCGGGCGACGGGCTCCAGCGCGTCGATGAGGCGCGCGGCGGGCTCGCCGACCTGCGGTCCGCCGATCGCGGCGGTGGCCGCCAGCTCCCGGCGGAGGTGATCGACGTACGGCGTGAGGTCCATGACGCCACTATGACATCAGCTTGGCGTCATATGCAAGCGCGAGTGTCGCCAAGTGGCGTCAAAGGGTGCCCTGAGCTGGGTCTCCGGGCATGAAAAAGGCTCCCGACCGAGGTCGGGAGCCGTGGGAGTCGTGGCGTCAGCGCGTCCGTTGCAGCACCCAGAAGCCCGCCTCGGCCGCGCGCACGGCGAACTCGCTGTCCGGGTGCAGGCCCTTGGCGTACTTGAGCATCGCCTCGCGGTCCACGTTGGGGTCGTAGATCGTGATGTAGTCGGGGACGATGCCGCGCGTGTTGCCCACCCAGAAGACGCGGCAACGCTGGGTGAGGTGCGCGCTGGGCCGCACGTCGGCCTCGACCGTCGCCCCGTCCGGGATGACCGACAACACGCGCGCGCCCGCCTTGGACGTGGGCGTCGGCCGGTAGGTGTCCCAATGGGTCAGCGCCGCGATCGGCAGCGCCGTGCTCAGCGCCAGCGCCACCGCGAGCGCGGCGACGGGAATGTGCCGGGCGTACGCGCGCAGCCAGGGCCGCGCGTCGTCGCGGAGGCGCGGCAGCGCGTCCACCAGCGCCAGCGAGACGATCGGCATCAGCACCGCGCTGTAGTGCCAGTCGGTGCCCCAGTAGTACTCGTATCCCGAGGTCAGCCGCCAGCCCAGGGTGGGGATCGCGGCGATCAGCAGCGGGGAGCGCAGCGCCAGCAGCCCGGTCGTCGGCAGCACCAGCCACAACAACGTGCGGGTCTTGGTGTCCCATCCGGCGAGCGGCCCGGCGCCGTCCCCCATCTTGCTCCAGTAGTCGTAGCCGCCCGCGCCGTTGAACGCCGGGATCAGCACGGTCAGGGTCAGCGCGCACAACGCCAGCCCGAACACCGCCGCGCCGAGCGCCGCTCCGGCCGCGCGCCGGTCGGTGTGCCGTGCCCGCAGCAGCACGACCAGCGCGATCGCCGCCGTCGTCGGCCCGAGGTCCTCCTTCACCAGGCCGAGCGGCAGCGCCCAGGCGAGCGCGACGTACCAGCGGCCGCGCAGCACCGCCTCCAGCGAGAACGCGACCAGCGGCACCGCGAAGCAGATCTCGTGGAAGTCGAAGTCGACCGCGCGCTGGAGCCCCCACGACAACCCGTAGGCCGCGCCGACCGCCAGGCCCGCCCCGTCGCCGAGCGCGCGCCGCGCGGCCCGCGTCACCGGGACCACCGACACCGCCAGCAGCGCCGCCTGCGCCACCAGCAGCGTCACCGGCGTCGGGAACAGCTTGTAGAACGGGGCGATCAGCGCGGTGACCGGGCTGAAGTGGTCGCCCAGGATGTTGAACCCCGGCCCCTTGAGGTCGGAGACCGGGGCCTCCAGCCGCGCGTAGGAGGCCACCACCTGGTCGAAGATCCCGAGGTCCCAGGAGCGGGTCTCGTAGCGCAGGTGCCGGACGACCGACATCAGCGCGTAGAGCACCCCGAAAAGCGCCGCCAGCAGGTAGGGGGCGCGGGCGGGCAGGCCGGGGCGGGGGGCGGCGTCCGGGGTGGCGAGGGGGCGGCGCTCGGTGAGGGTCATCGGCCCTCACTTTACGGATCTATCAGGGCAAAGAAGACCTTTCCCGCACTTTGTGGATCTTGTTCGGCGGCCGCCGTCAGGCGGGGCGGCGGCCGAGGTAGCCGAGCAGCGCGGCCACGTCGTCGCCGCCCGTCTCCAGCGCCGCCGCGTACGCGCCCCACTGCCGCAGCGGCTCGACGAACGTGCGCGCGGCCGCCAGCAGCGGCCGCGCCAGCTCCGGGGTGAGCGGGGAGGGCTGCCCGGTGGCGACGGCGAGGTCCCAGGCGTGCACGGCGGCGTCGAGCGCGCAGGCGGCCGCGCCGATCTGGGCGGTCATCTGGTTCGGCGGTACCGGCACCGCGACCTGCTCGGCGTCGGGCGCGACGGTGGCCCAGGCGGCGGCCGACGCGGCGACGGCCCGCTCCAGCAGGGCGTGCGGGTCCTCGCCGTCCTCGGGCTTGCCGGAGGGCTCGAACGGGTTGAAGTCGGGGCCGTTCTCGCCGGTGAGGGCGGCGGCGAAGCCGAGCTGGTCGCCGGCGGCGTGCCGCAGGACCTGGAGGACGGTCCAGTCGGCGCACGGGGTGGGGCTGTCCCAGTCGGCGGCGGTGAGGCGGGCGGCGACGGTGCGCAGCGCGTCGTGCGAGGCGTTCAGGACGGGGAAGGCGGTGGCCTGGCTCATGGGGGTTCCTCCGTGCTCGACTGCCTCCATTCTAGCAGAACGGAATGATTCGTTCCACTATTTTGGGGCCTGGTGGTCCCCACCCCCATGCTCCAGGATGGCCCGAGGGCGGCCTTCCGGAGGGGACGGACATGACCAGCCTGTACGAGCACTCCGGCGGCGACGGCGCGCTGCACCGCCTGGAAGAGACCTTCTACGACAAGGTGCTGGCCGACCCGGTGTTGCGGGAGCTGTTCACCGAGCGCAGGCCGCACCACGTGGACCATCTGACCTGGTTCACCGCCGAGTCGTTCGGCGGCCCGCCGCGCTTCACCGAGAAGCTGGGCTTCGCGCACATCATCGACGTGCACCGGGGGCTGCGGATCACCGACGAGCAGCGCGACCGGTTCGTCGAGCTGTACCTGGAGTCGCTGGACGAGGTCGGGATGCCGGACGACGCGCCGTTCCGGCAGGCGTTCCGCGAGCACCTGGAGTTCGGGTCGCGGGTGGCGCAGCAGAACTCGCACGCCGAGAGCGACGCCGACCTGCACCCGCTGCGCGAGGTGCCGAGCTGAGAGTGGCCGTCCGCCTGAGGCACCGGGCCGACCCCGGTCACCCCTGCTGGATCACCGACAGGACGTTCCCGGCCGGGTCCTTGAACCAGGCGATCGGCGGCCCCTGCGCCCGGAACACCCCGCGCTCGTCGGTGTGCTCGTAGACCTCGAAGCGCACGCCGCGCTCGGCGAGCCGGGCGACGGCGTCGTCGATGTCGTCCACGGGGAAGTTGAGGACGGTGAACTCCGCCGGGACATGTTGCTCACCCTTGGGATAGACCAGGACGTCCCGATCACCGGCGATGTGCAGGGTGAGCATCCCGTGCTCCTCGGACACCCGCAGGCCGAGCGTGCCGCCGTAGAACTCCTTGGCCTTCGGCGCGTCGTCCACCGAGAACCCGCTGAACGCCTTCGTCTTCTCGAACATGAGCTCCTCCTCCAGTCCTCTGTACAGACCGGAAAGCACCCCGGAACTCATCGGACGATGTCAGTCCCGTTCCCCGTCACCGCGCGGGTCAGAGCTTCGCGCTGACGGCCCGCACCACGCGGGGGGTGACGTCGTCGCGCCAGGTGAAGGGCGCGGGGGCGTACTTGCCCTTGAAAGCGACGGTGGTCTGGCCGCCGACGCTGAACATCACCGGGCCCTTGCGGCAGATCCAGTGACCCTCGATCGCCAAGGCTAGGACGTGCACGCGGGGCCGGTGGTATCGGAGGGTTGTGGGAGGCTGGCCCGGTTCGTTCATCGCACCGAAAACGGAGGACAGCGTGCGTCGCGTGGAACCCCAGGTCCGTCTCATCGCCCGGCCCCGGCTGGACTACGACGAGGTCGCCGGGTACCTGGCCGACGTCGGCGGCGAGAGCTGGCTGGAGCGGGTGGACCGCGGCGACCTGGACGACGCGCAGAACCTCGCCGAGTTCGCGGGCCGCATCTGCTACCGCTCGTGGGAGCCGGGCCTCAACCCGAACGTGCGGCGCGTGCGCACCGACCAGGACGAGTACCTGCGCAACATCCTGGCCAGCGCGCACGGCTCGGTGCTGGAGCACGTGAACTTCTCGTTCGTGGTGCACAACGTGAGCCGCGTCGTCACGCACGAGCTGGTGCGGCACCGCGCCGGGACCGCGATCTCGCAGGAGTCGCTGCGCTTCGTGCGCCTGGACGACCTGCCGTTCTGGTTCCCCGAGTGGGCCGAGCGGGACGCCGAGCTGATGGAGCGCGCCACCGAGCTGCTGGGCCGGATGGAGGAGTTCCAGCAGTGGATGGCCGGGCACTTCGGCCTGGACGAGGAAGGCGTGAACTTCGGGGAGAAGAAGGCCAAGACGTCGTTCATGCGCCGCTTCGCGCCCGAGGGCGTCGCGACGGGGCTGACGTGGACGGCCAACGTCCGCACGCTGCGGCACGTCATCGAGAACCGGACCGCGCCCGGGGCGGAGGAGGAGATCCGGCTGCTGTTCGGCAAGGTGGGCGAGCTGATGGCGAAGGAGGCCCCGGCGCTGTTCGGCGACTACCAGATCGAGGACGGGGCATGGGTGCCCGGCTGGCGCAAGGTCTGATGGAGTGGGAGGCGTTGCCGCCGGAGGTCAGGGAGCAGGTCGACGCCCTGGTGCTCCAGAGCCAGCGGCTCTCCGCCATCAAAGCGGTCTATGAGGCTGGGCTCGTACCGCAGCCGAATCTCAGTGACTGCATGGTGGTGGTCGCCGGTAGGTACCGGGCGCTGGGCAGGAGGTGGGGGCCGAAGCCGTCGGAGCCCCTGGACGCCGACGAGCTGACCGAGGCGGCGCGGGCCATGGACCGGGCCGAGGCGATCGAGGCCGTGTGGGACGGCGACACTGACGGCTGGTTCGTCCTGCTGCTGGCCGTCGCCGCCGATCCGAACACCCAGCACCGCTTGGCGACGATCCGGCACGGCGGCGACATGCGGGTCTTCAACGGGCAGGCGCCGCCCTGGTCGGAGGCCGCAGAGGCTGCGCAGGTCGGCGCGGAGGTCGCGGCGCGGCTCGGGGTGCCGTTCCACTTCGCGAGCCCGGACGAGCCCAACGACGAAGCGCCCCGCTGGTGGAGCCGCTCCGGCTGAAAAAGGCTTGCCCGGCGTTCGGGCAGGGACGACGATCGGCGGATGCCCATCGATCAGCACCTGCTCCTGGCCTTCACCCTGACCACCATCGTCGCCATGATCACCCCCGGTCCGGACATGTTGTTCGTCCTGGGCTGCGGGATGCGCGGCGGTCCGCGCGCCGGGCTGCTCGCCACGGCCGGGGTCGCGACCAGCGAGGCCGTGCACGTCGCGGTGGCGGCGGCGGGGCTGGCCGCGCTGTTCCTGGCGGTTCCGACGGCGTTCACGGTGGTGCGGATCGTCGGCGCCGCCTACCTGATCTATCTCGGCGTGCAGATGATCCGCCGCCGCAGGAGCGCCGAGGACTTCCCCGAGGAGGGCGGCGTCGGCATGTCGGGCCGTCGCGCGTTCTTGAACGGCCTGCTCACCAACCTGCTGAACCCCAAGATGGTCACGTTCACCATCGCGTTCCTGCCCCAGTTCGTCGATCCGTCGCTGGGCCGGGTCTGGCTCCAGTTCGCGATCCTGGGCGCGGTGCTGATCGCGCTGGAGTTCCTGGTGGACGGCCTGGTGGGGGTGTCGGCGGGCCGCATCGGCGGATGGTTGCGCCGCCGCAAGGCCGCCAAGCGCCGGATCGACACCGCGACCGGCGGCGTCTTCATCGGGCTCGGCGTGCGCCTCGCCGTGGAGCGGTGACGCGTCCGAAGCCGGGGGCCGCGCGGGGCTGAAATGCTCGCCCGGTGGCGGACATGTGGTGATCGTCCCGTCCGTACGGCGAGAGGAGAGCACGTGTCAGCCATCCCGGAGCCTCCACCCGATGAACGGCGGCGCCGCTTCGAGCAGGTCTACGCCGGGCACCGGGCCAGGATCCTCGCCTACGCGCTGCGCCGCACGGCCGACCCGCAGGACGCCGCCGACGTCCTGGCCGAGACCTTCCTGATCGCCTGGCGGAAGCTGGACGACGTGCCGCGCGGCGAGGCGGCCGGGCTCTGGCTCTACGGCGTCGCCCGCCGCGTGCTGGCCAACCACCACCGGGGCGAGCGCCGCCGGTCGGCGCTGGTCGGCGACCTGGCCGGGCAGTTGCGGGTCGATCTGGCGTCGCACCGCGAGCTCCGCGCGGACGGGGGCGACCGGGCCGCCATCGCCGCGGCGTTCGGCGAACTGTCCGAGAACGACCGGGAACTGCTGTCCCTGGTCGGCTGGGAGGGCCTGGACCACGGCGAGATCGCCGCCGTGCTGGGGTGCTCGCGCAACGCGGTGCGCATCCGCCTGTACCGGGCCCGCCGCCGCTTCGCCCGCGAACTCGACCGGCGCGGAGCCTCCGCCCCGCCCACCCACGCCCTGTCGGCAGCGCTCAGCAACGGAGACCGCGCATGAACCACGACATCGACACGCTCGTCGGCCGCATCGCCCCCGTCACCGACGCCCGCGCCGCCGAACTGCTCGCCGACGACACGGCCGCCGAACTGGGCAGGCGGATCACCGCCACCTCGGCGACGGCCCAGGCCGACGAGACCGTCGCCCCGGTCCGGACGCGGCCCCGGCGCAAGCTGGCGCTGCCGCTGCTGGCCACGGGCGTGGCCGGGACGGCGGTCGCCGTCGCGCTCGTCGCGCAGCCCGGCGACTCCGGCACCACCGCCCGGCTCGCGCCGACGCCGAGCACGCAGGGGCCGGTCAAGCTGGTCGCCGCGCTCAGCTTCACCCGCAAGGGCGACTACCTCGACGTGCGCATCCGCGACCCGTACGCCGACCCCAAGCGGTACCGGGCGGAGTTCCTCAAGCACGACCTGAAGGTCGGCCTGAGCCTGGTGCCCGTCTCGCCCTCGATGGTGGGCACCGTCGTCATGCAGGGCGTCAGCGAGGGCACGCGCCCGAGCGACTTCGGCGACATCCGGGTGAAGGGCGCCTGCGAGGTCCCCAGCGGCGGGCAGGACTGCACGGTGGGGGTGCGGATCCGGATCGGCTACAAGGGCAGCGCCAGCGTGGTCTTCGGCCGCGCGGCGCGTCGCGGCGAGAAGTACAGCAGCACCGCGCAGGCGAACGCGCGCGGCGAGGCCCTGCACGGGATGACGTACCGGAAGCGGCACGTGTCGGAGGTGCTGGCCGACCTGAAGAAGCGGAACGTCACCGTGCCCGAGTACCGGGTCATGGACGGCGGGGTGTCGAAGATCCTCTACCCGGGGCAGGTGCCGGGGAACTGGTACGTCCACGACGCCGCGCCGTGGGCGGGCGGCCAGGTGCTGCTGTTCGTGGGGCCCAAGCCGACCATGGACGGGGCGGTCAAGCCTCCGGTTCGGGGGAGCGAGCTTCCGTCCAGCTCTCCGCCGGCCGCCGAGCCCAGCCCGTCGCCCACGGGCTGATCGCCGGGCCTGTCCTGTCCGGCGCGCGCCGGACAGGACAGGACGCGGTCAGGAGCGGGCGATCTCGTCGGCTATGGCACGGAACGCGGCGAGGGACTCGCCCTCGTGGTTCCCGGAGTTGAGATCCTCGCTGATCTTGAGGATGACGGTGCGGTCGCGCGGCGAGACGTAGACGAACTCGCCGAGGATGCCGATGGCGAGGTGGTCGCCGCGGTCGCCGTCGCCGAGCCACCAGCCGTACCCGTAGCCGAAGGCGTTCTCGGGCGCGTCCGGCTCACCGGGGTACAGCCTGCCGGGCGCGAACTGCGGCGCGCTCGGCCGCGTCGAGTCGCGCACCCAGGACGCCGGGACGACCTGGCGGCCGTGCGCCTGCCCTTCGCGGGCGTAGAGCAGACCGAAGCGGGCGAAGTCGCGGGCGGTGGCGAAGTAGCAGCAGTACCCGAGGGGATTGCCCTGGTAGTCCCGGCCGAACTTCATGGTGTCCGCCATTCCGGCGGGCTTCCAGAGCTTTTCCTCCAGGTAGGAGGCCATCGGACGGCCGGTTGCCCGCTCCAGCACCCACGCCAGGACGTAGGAGTTCATGCTGTCGTAGTTGAACTTGCCGCCCGGCGGGAAGGCGGCCTTGGTCTCCTTGGCGAGCGTGGTCATCGGGGTGCCGAGGCCCATGCGGATGGACGCCTTGACGATGCCGGTGGTGGGGTTGAAGTAGTCGGCGTTGCGCTCGGACCAGTCGTTGCCGGAGGACATGCGCACGACGTTGCGGACGGAGACGTTGCCGTAGCCGGTGCCCTTCAGTTCGGGGACGTACTTCGTCACGGGATCGTCCAGCGAGGCGATGCGCCCTTCGTCGAGCGCGATGCCGACGGCCGTGGCGGTGACGGTCTTGCCGACCGACCAGGAGTTGAACAGGCTGCGGGCGTTGTAGCCGGAGAAGTACTGCTCGCCGAGGATCTGGTCGTCGCGCAGGACGATGAAGGCGGCGGTGGAGGAGCGCTTGAGGAAGTCCTGCACCGTGCTGCGTCGGCCTTCGTAGGTGTAGGCGGTGTCGACGACGCCGCCCTTTCCGGTCAGTTGCACGGGGGCCGCTGCGGGCCGCACCTCCATGGTGGGGGAGAAGGGGAGGTGGGCCAGCAGCGGGAGGGGGAGGCGTTCGGGGAGGGGGAGCGCACCGACGGTGGCGCGGATGGCGACGGAGGTGGGGCGGGCGTTCGCGTTCGCGGTGGCGGTGGCCGTGAGGACGGTCGCCGCCACGCCTACCAGCAGGATCGACAGCGCGGCGGTGGTGGCTCTTCGGAGATGGCTGCTCATACGCACTCCTGAGTGGCGCACAGGGGGAATCTCAGGAGGATCAAAACCGTTAGCACCACTGGTGTCAACAGTGGTGCTAATTTTTGGGCCCCGCCGGTCAGGGGCGCTGGCCCGCCTCGTCGACGATGGCGGCCTTCAGCACGCTGTTCCAACTGACGACGGTGCCCTTCCGCTGCGTGCTCGTGCCCAGGTCGGGCGCCCCCGTCTTCTGGTCTTTGACGACGACGATGCGCTGGCCGAGGTACGCGTAGGTGTCCGGGGCGACGAAGACCTCGTTGCGCAGGTAGCCCCGCTGAAGGCGGTAGAGGGTGACGCCCCGCCGCCCGGCCAGGTCGTGGCTGCCGGGCTCGTACCGGACGCCGGGGATCTTGGCCATCGCGCCGTACAGGGCGGCGCGGAGCCGGGGCGGCAGCACGCTGTCGAACATGATCATCTGGATCTCCATGAACGCCTCCTCGTGGCGTTCCTCCTCGGACTTGGTGACGATCCTCCGGCCGGGGCCCATGCCGGTGGTCCCGACCCGCTGGTAGATGCGGGCGAGGAGCTGGTCGGGGTCGGTCGGCAGGGGGAGGATGTCCCGGTAGTCGACCTGGCGCTCGGAGCCCTTGTGGAGCGTCAGCCTTCCGCCGCGGTAGTCGGCGTAACCCCAGTCGTCGATCCGGCACCACACTTCGCCGGTGTGCGTCTCCCCGCTGTCACCGGGCATCTTCATGGTGATGGCCTTCAGGTACGCCCACTGGTGGGGCCGAGGCGCGGGGCCGTCCTGGGCCGCCGCTTTGATCACCGCGTTGCTGGCCAGGTCCTGGGCATTGGCGACGGGGCGCAGCCGGGCGGTCGGCGGGCCGTCGGGACGGTCCTCGACGGTTCCGCCGCCCGCCAGCGTCACCGCCAGCACCGTCGCCGTGGCCGCGCCGACCAGGCCCAGTCCCAGCGCCAGTGCCGGACGCCGCGACCGCTTCCCGCGCCCGGCCGGCGCCCGCCGCATGTGGGAGGTCAACCGCTCGCGGGCCCGGGTGACGGTCTCCGGCGCCGGGTCGGGCAGCGCGTCGTGCCGGTCTCGCAACCGCCGCAGGTCATCCATTGTTCGTCGCCTCTCGTGCCGCGGGAGCGAGGGTCTTACGGAGTTTGCGCCGTGCCCGGTTGATGCGGGAGCCGACGGTGCCGACCGGGATGGCGAGGGCCTGCGCCACCTCCGCGTAGCTGAACTGGGCGCAGACGACGAGCAGCAGCGCGTCGCGGTCGCCCTTGGACAGCCGGGCCAGGCCCCGGGCCAGCTCGGGGCTCACGCCCTCGGCGCTGACCTGGTCGGCGACCCGGTCGTCGTGGCCGCCGACCTCGTCGCGGACCGCCGACCGGCTCAGCGCTCGGTAGAACCGGATCTCGCCGCGGCGGTGCCGGCCGATCAGGTTGGTGGCGATGCCGTACAGCCAGGCCCGCGCGGCGGGCCAGGCCGGGTCGTAGCGGTCCCGCTGGTCGAAGGCGACCAGGAAGGTCTCGGCGGCGACGTCGTCGGCGGCGCTCGGGCCGATCCGGGCGGCCGCGTACCGGTGGATGGCGGCGAAGTACCGATCGAAGATCACCGAGAACAGCTCGGGCTCGTGCCGGGCCCGCTCGATGATCGACGCGTCGGACACCGCCTCAGCCATGCGCGGGGGAGGAGCGTGGGTCGCGGTCATACATCCGGCGCCTCTCTGGAAGTGGTCAGCGCTGATTGCCCGAACCCGGTGATCTTCTTCGCGTCTCGGACGACAGTGCCGCCGTCCGCCCCCGCGCTCCTCCGCCGGGGCGGGTCAGAGGCCGCGTGCGGTGATGTCGCCGTGCGAGGTGGTGGCGTGGATTTCGAGGTCGCGGCTCCCGTTGTTCTTGAGGCTGTTGTGGATGCGGCCGCTGGCGGTGTCGGCGTCCAGGGAGGCCGAGACGCCGGGGGCCGCGCCGACCGTGATCGCACCGGCCTGGGCGCGCAGCACGACGGTGCCGTGCGCGGCCTCGGTGACGCGGATGTCGCCCTGCATGGTGCTGATCTGCGCGGAGCCGGTGAGGCGGCCGACCTGGACGTCACCGCTGGCGAGGGTGAGGTGGGCGCTGGCGGCCTCGTCGATCTCGACGGAACCGTGCGAGCCCTCGAAGGAGACCTCGCCGAGCCGCCCGGTGCACTGGAACTCGGCGCTGGCGGCCTTGGCATCGACGCTGGAACCGGCGGGCAGTTGGACGGTCACCTCGACGGAACCGGTGGAGCCCATGAGCTTGTTCTTGGCGGCGGTCTGGATGCGGAGGACGCCGTCGCGGTACTCGACGCCGGTCTGCTCGGCGGCCTTGACGTCGCGGCTCTTGGCGGCGTCGGCGGGCAGGACGACGACGGTGGTGTCGGTGCGGTCGGCGGCGATGAAGCGGACACGACCGGCGGGGATGTCGAGGGTGGCGGCGACGGGGGCGGGGGTGGCGAAGTTGTGCATGGTGTGCTCCTGGGGGGTGTGTGCTCGATGTTTCTGTTGATGGAAACGCTACGTTGCTTTTCGAGAGTTGGCAACAAGTTTGTTGCGTGGAAATGATATCTATGCAGGTAGACGGCTAATACTCGTTGCAAGAGGATGATGGATAATGCAACATTTGTACTGTTGTGCGTTGCGGTGATGTGAAGGTGAACGCTATGGGGCGGCGGTGATCGTCGATCACCGGGGCGGCGGTCTGTCGGCCGGTAGGCTGGCGGCGTGGCGCGGCCTTCTCAGAAAACGCAGGATGCGGCCTCGGGTGCGGGTCCGGAGCCTGGTGGCGGTGCGGCCGGTAAGCGGCGGCGGCGGTCGCTGGGGTTCCTGACCCCTGAGCTGATCCTCGACACGGCGATGGGGATCGTCGAGCGCGAAGGAGCCGACGCCCTGACCTTGCGGCGGCTGGGCGTGGAGCTGGGGGTCGACCACACGGCGGTGCTGCGGCACTTCGGTGGCAAGGACGACCTGCTGCTGGGCCTGACGGACCGGATTCTGGCGGAGTCGCTGGAGGGGTTCAGTCCGGCCGAGAAGGCGGAGGACTGGCGCGAGACGCTGGAGAACCTGGCGCGGAGGGTGCGGCGGGCCTGCCTGGCGCATCCGAGGGTGGCGTCGATCGTGGCGGGCCGGACGTCGCGCAGGGACGCGGAGTTCCTGGGAGCCGACATCGTGCTGGGGGCGCTGTTCCAGGCCGGGCTGGAGGGCAAGGAAGCGGCTTCGTGCTATCGGGCGCTGGTGGATGTGGCGTTGTCGTATACCGCGTTCGAGGCGAGCCAGCTCTCGCTGGAGGACAGCGCGCGGGCGGGGGATCGGGCGGCCTGGGGGCGGGAGTATCTGGCTGCGCCGCCGGAGGTGTATCCCAACATCGCTGCGGTGGCTGGGCATCTGGCCGCGGTTGATGAGGAGGATCAGTTCGAGGTGGCGATGGGGTTGTTCCTGGACGCGATCGAACTGCGTGCGCTGCGGGCTCGGGAGGGTTCTGGGGGCGGGGGACTTTAGCCCTGCGCTCTGCCTACGCTCCGCGCAACTACCTCAGCCCGCGCTGCGCGTGTGTTCAACGACGCCAGCCCTGCGCCCCACACGTGACCAGCGACCTCAGCCCCGCACTCCGCACCCGGCCAACAACCTCAACCCCGTGCCCGAACATGCCCAGCGACCCTGGCCACCGGGG
>NZ_BCRO01000073.1 GCF_001552635.1 Actinomadura hibisca NBRC 15177
GCCGGCGCGTGGGCGCGCCGCCGCAGCGCCGTACGGCGGCCTCGCCGACGCCCGACGTTCCGGGCGGGCCTGGGGGTCCCGGCGGCCCGCCGCGCACGGGTGGCGGTGGGCGCGGCCCGGGTGGTCCAGGAGGACCCGGTGGCCGCGGTCCGGGTGGCCCCGGCGGCGGGCGTGGTCCCGGTGGTCCGGGTGGCCCCGGTGACGGTTTCTGGGACGAGACCGAGAAGCAGCCCCGGCGCGGCAAGGGCGGCAAGAGTGGCAAGGGCGACAAGAAGCCGTCCGCCAAGGAGGGCTGGCGTCGCTACGTCCCGTCCTGGAAGGTCGTGGCGGGCGTCTTCGGCGTGCTGGTGCTGGCCGGGTTCACGCTCCTCATCGTCGGCTACGTGATGACGCCCGTGCCGGAGAAGCCGCAGGACGGCGTCACGGCGCAGGGCTCGACCGTCATGTACAAGGACGGCACGCCGATCATCCGCATGGGCGCGCGCCGGGAGTCGGTGCCGCTCAGCAAGGTTCCCCCGCACGTCCAGGACGCCGTGCTGGCGGCCGAGGACCGCGACTTCATGAACAACTCGCTGGGGGTCTCGCCCAAGGGCCTGGCGCGCGCGGTCGTGAAGACGGCGACCGGCGGCGACGTCGAGGGCGGCTCGACCATCACCCAGCAGATGGCCCGCAACTACTACAAGGGCCTCAGCAAGGACCGCACGATGAGCCGCAAGTTCAAAGAGATCATGATCTCGGTGAAGCTGGGGCGCAGCGGCAACAAGAAGGACATCCTTGAGAAGTACCTGAACACCATCTACTTCGGTCGCAACGCCAACGGCGTCCAGGCGGCCTCGCGCGCCTACTTCGGCAAGGACATCTCCAAGGTCAACAAGGCCGAGGGCGCGCTGCTGGCGGCGATGATCCAGCGTCCCGCCTACTTCGAGACCAAGGGGAACGGTCCGAAGGCCCGCGCGTTGCAGGAGCGCTGGAACTACGTGCTCGACGGCATGGTCAAGATGGGCAAGATGACCGCGGCCGAGCGGCAGCAGGTGGGGCAGAAGTTCCCCACCACGACCACCAACTGGGACGACACCGCCGACAACCAGACCACCCAGACCGGCTTCGTCCGCGAGCGGGTCAAGTCCGAGCTCGGCCAGATCGACCCGGAGCTGGCCAACCTGGCCGAGTCCGAGGGCGGCATCCAGATCACCACCAGCCTGGACGCCGGCTGGATGCGCGACGCCTACATGGCGATGCGCGACGCCGGGGCCGGCAGCTGGCCCAAGAACATCAACGGCGGGCTGATCGCCGTCGATCCGCGCAACGGCGAGATCAAGGCGTTCTACGGCGGCAGCCCCAAGCGCAGCCAGGTGGACACCGTCTTCCACCCCGGCGCGCAGGTCGGCTCCTCGTTCAAGCCGTACGTGCTGGCCACGGCCCTCAAGGAGGGCCAGAGCATCAAGTCCACGATCACCGGCAAGTCGCCGCTGTGCATCAACACCAGCACCGGCGAGGCGCAGGCCAAGGGCACCGGCTGCTACGTCGTCAACAACGACGAGGGCGACCCGCCGATGAACGTCATCAACCTCGCGACGGCCACCGAGAAGTCGGTCAACACCTCCTACGTGAAGCTCGGCGTGAAGCTCGGCCTGGACAAGGTCGTCAAGACCGCCGAGGACTTCGGCGTCCCGCACGAGGACCTGAAGCCGCACCTCGGCAACGCGTCGTTGTCGCTGGGCGTGGCCAACATCTCGCCGGCCGTCCAGGCGGCGGGCTACGCGCCGTTCGCCAACGGCGGCCACACCGTCATGCCGCACCTGATCACCAAGGTCCAGAAGCGCAAGGGCGACAAGTGGGAGACCCTCAAGCTCCCCTGGGACAAGAAGGGCGCCCAGAAGCAGGTCCTGACCAAGGACCAGGCCGCGCAGGCCACCTACGCGCTGCGCCGGGTCGTCACCAGCGGCACCGCGCGCAAGGCGGCGCTGCCGGACGGCCGCCCCGTCGCCGGGAAGACCGGCACCACCGAGAAGAACGCGGCCGCCTGGTTCGTGGGGTACGTGCCGCAACTCTCGTCGGCGGTGACGATGTACAACATGAAGGGCGGCCAGCCCATCGCCAACATCCCCGGCTTCCAGGGCAACAGCATCTACGGTGGCACGATCCCGGCGCAGATCTGGAAGAACTTCATGGAGCGCGTCATCAAGCGCTCCAACATGGAGCAGCAGCAGTTCGACCTGCCGACCTACAGCGACACCCAGGCCAAGGCGTGGGACGCGCCGGTGCAGACCGAGCGGCCCGAGACGCCGACGCCGACCGAGACCGCGACGTGCACGCCGACCGAGCCGGGCGCCCCGCAACAACCCGGCCAGAACTGCCCGTCGGCGACGCCCACCGCACCCGCCACGCCGACCGCGCCGGCCACACCGACGACCCCGCCGACCGGCGGCAACCAGCCCTGCACCAGTCCCGGCGTTCCGGCGGGCTGCGATCCGAACATCCCGCCGACCGACAAGGACGCCCTGGAGCGTTGGTGCATCTCGCATCCGAACCATGCGGCCTGCCGGAAGCCCGGTGACGGCGAGGGCCCGAACGAGCCGAACCAGCCCAACAACCGGCAGCCCGCCCGCGAGGTCGACGGCAACTGACGCGGCGGCGCCCGAGCCCCGGTCCCGCCAGGACCGGGGCTCACGCCTTCGCCGACCGGAACGCGGCGGCCAATAGTGTGGTGACCATGCCGCCGCCCTCTTCCGCCACCGACGAAACCGCCGACGCCGGAAGCGCGCCCGGCCGCCTGGCCCGCCTGGCGCCGGTGCTGGCGGGCGTGACCGCGCTGGTGTGCCTGCTGGGCTGGTTGCAGAAGCAGCCGTGCGCCACCGCCGGGTTCGACTTCGTGAAGACGACGACGCGGGCCTGCTACACCGACATCTACCCGCTGTACTACGTGCGGGGGCTGAAGGACGGCCTGGTGCCGTACTTCGACTCCTTCCCGGGCGGCGGCGACCTCCGGTACGTGGAGTACCCGGTGCTCAGCGGCTTCTTCATGCAGCTGGTGGGCTGGCTGGTGCGGCCGTTCGGCGTCGAGGCGCGCGGCATGGCCTTCTACAACGTCACCGCGCTGCTCCTGGCGGTCCTGGCGATCGTGACGGTGCTGGCCACGGCGTACGTTGCCGGGCGGCGGTCGTTGCGCACCGGGCTGATGGTGGCGCTGTCCCCGGCGCTGCTGCTGACCGCCTACATCAACTGGGACCTGCTGGCGGTGGCGCTGTCGGCGCTGGCGCTGGCGGCGTGGTCGTCGCGGCGGCCCGCGCTGGCGGGCGTGCTGCTGGGGCTGGCGATCGCGGCGAAGTTCTACCCGTTGCTGTTCCTGGGGCCGCTGTTCCTGCTGTGCCTGCGCGCCGGGCGGTGGAGGGCGTTCGGACGTCTGCTCGCGGGGGCGGCGGGCGCGTGGCTGGTGGTCAACCTGCCGGTGATGGTGTTCGCGTGGGACGGCTGGGTCGAGTTCTACTCCTTCAGCCGGAAGCGCGGCATCGACTGGGGCTCGGTGTTCTTCTTCCTCCAGGACCACGGTGTGTCCGGCACGGCCGACACCGACAGGCTCAACCTGTACGGCACCGGAACGTTCCTGGTGCTGGCGCTGGGCATCGCGGTGCTCGCGCTCACCGCGCCGCGCCGCCCCCGGCTGCCGCAGCTGATGTTCCTGGTGCTGGTGGCGTTCATGCTGCCGAACAAGGTCTGGTCGCCGCAGTACGTGTTGTGGCTGCTGCCGCTGGCGGTCCTGGCCCGGCCGAAGCTCCCGGCGTTCGTGGTGTGGCAGGCCGGCGAGGTCGTCTACTTCTTCGGGATCTGGTGGTACCTGCTCCAGGTGTCGCTGGGCGGGATGGGCGGCGGTGGCGGCGCGTCCCTGCGCGAGACGGTGTCGGACGTGCTGAGCCTCAACGCGCCGGACGGCGGGATCAGCGTGGGCGTCTACCACCTGGCGCTGCTCGCCCGGTTCGGGACGGTGCTGCTGATGGCGCTGCTGATCGTGTACGAGATCCTGCGGCCGTCGGCCGACGCGGTCCGCGAGGACGGCGCGGACGACCCGGCGGGCGGCGTGCTGGACGGCGCACCCGACACGTTCGCGCTGACGCGGTGGCGCGCGGACCGGCGCACCGCGCCCGCCTGAGCGAGCAAGGTCAAGAACGCGGCGGGGCCGCATGAAACGCCAGGTCGCCGGGGTAGTCACCGATCATGCGGATGATCCTCGCCCTGCTCGTGCCGCCCGTCCTCCTGGCGTCCCTCCTGGCCCCGCCCGCCACCGCACAGACCGGTACGCAGCCCGTGGCCACGTCGCCCGCCACCGCGCCGACCGCCCCGCGCGGCGTCCAGGCGCGCGCCGCCTACCTCGCCGACGCGGGCACCGGCGCGGCGTTGTGGTCGCGGAGCCCGGACGTCCGCCGCCCGATCGGCAGCATCACCAAGGTGATGACGGCGCTGGTCGTTCTACGCGAAGGCGACCTGGACCGCCAGATCCGCATCAAGCGCAGCCACCTCGCCATCGCCGCCGCCAACGACGGTTCCACCGCCGGGTTGCGGCCCGGCGACCGCATCCGCGCCCGCGACCTGCTGAACGCCCTGATGTTGCCGTCCGGCTGCGACGCGGCCGACGCGCTCGCCGACGCCTACGGCCCCGGCCGCCGCGCGTTCGTGCGGAAGATGAACCTCACCGCGCAGTCGCTTGGCCTGCGGCGCACCCGGTACGCCGAGGCGTCCGGCCTGCCGAGCAAGACGGGCCGCTCCACCGCCCGCGACCAGGTCGCCCTCGGCCGGTACGCGCTGCGGCAGCCGGAGTTCGCGCGGATCGTGAAGCGGTCCCGGTACGTGCTGCCCGCCGGGGACGGCCACCGCCGCTACGTGTGGCGCACCACCAACCACCTGCTGCGCCAGCGCCCCGAGACGCTCGGCATCAAGACCGGCTACACGCGGGCCGCCGGGTACAGCCTGCTGTTCGCCGCGCGCCGGAACGGGCGGACGCTGGTGGGCGTGGTGCTGGACAGCTCCAAGACCCGGAACTCCGCCCGCTTCAAGGACGCCGCCCGGCTGATGAGCTGGGGCTTCGGCTGGTAGATATGACGGGACGAAAGGGGTGTCCGTGGATCTGCCGGACGACTGGGACGACCGTGTCCGCACCGTGCTCGCCACCGTGTCGCCGGACCTGGTGGACGCCCGGCTGAGCCCGCTGGGGGCCGGGCTGGACAGCGTCGCGCTGCTCGCCGAGACGCCGTCCGGCGCGTACGTGCTGCGGCTGCCCAAGGAGGAGGACGGCGCGGAGGGCATCGAGCGCGAGGCCCGGCTGCTGCCGGAACTGTCGCTGGACCTGGCCGTCCCGCGCTTCGCGTTCACCGCGCCCAACCCGCTGGGCCCCGGCCGCTTCTGCTGCTACCCGGTCGTCCCCGGCGAGTCGCTGACGCCCGACGAGTGGGCGGCGCGCGGTCTGCTGGAGGCGGACGCGCCGCCGCGCCAGATCGCCGCCGCCGTCGAGGCGATCCACGCCTTCCCCGTCGAGCGCGCCCGCGCCCTCGGCGTCCTCGACCGGGACCTGCGCGCCGACTACGCCGACGGCCTCGCGGAGACCCGCGCCGAGGTCGCGCCGCTGCTGCCGCCGGACGAGGCGTCCGCCCTGCTCACCGCCTGGGCGGACTACCTCGCCGACGACGCGAACTTCACCTACGAGCCCACGTTCACCCACGCCGACCTCAGCCTGGACCACCTGCTGGTGACCGGCGACCGGATCAGCGGCCTCATCGACTTCGGCGACATCGAGATCGGCGATCCCGACTACGACCTGTGCTACCTGTGGGCCGAGGCGGGTCCGGCGTTCGTCCGCCGCGTGCAGAAGCATCGGGGACGCGCCCTGACCCCGCGCCAGGAAGCGAAGCTGCGCTTCTGGGCGCTGGCGGAGCTGGCGCTGGACGTCGCGCACGGCATCGAGAACGACCTGCCGACGCTGCGCGACGACTCCCTGGCCGAACTCCGCGCCCTGCTCAGGAGCGGGCGCGCAGCGCCGCGATGAACCACTCGAACAGCGGCGTCCGTGTCGGGACGGGCGGCCAGCCGTTGATCGTCCCCAGCAGCTGCCAGTAACGCTCGGCGCGCCGGTCGTTGCCGATCTCCAGTCGGCCCAGCAGGTCGCGCCGGAACTCCGGCCCGTCGGCCTGCCCGAACGCCGCCGCGTACGCGCCCACCAGCTCGTCCAGCAGCGGCGCGGCCTCCGGCGAGTCCGGCCCGATCCCGGCCGCCAGCGCCCGCCCCACGACCTCGCCCGTGGTGTCCGCCAGGGCGGGCATCCCCTCGGGCATCTCGCCCTTGGCGACGGCCTCGGCCTGGTACTCGGCCATCTGCCGGACCCGGGCGCGGAAACCGGCGTCGCGGACCAGCTCGGCCAGCTCCACCCACGCCTCCACCTGCTCGGGCTCGGGGTCGTCGGGCAGCTCGGGCATCCCGGCGCGCATCTTCGCGACGAAGCCCGGGTCGGCGTCCAGGCCGCCGAACACCTCGTCCACGAAGTCGTTGATGATGTCTCGGCGCTCCTGGTCGGAGAGCCGGGCCAGCTTGTGCATCAGTTCCATCTCCCTGGGTCCGCTTCCGCGTTTGGCGACGGCCCGCAACACCGCCCGGCGCAGTCGCAACGTGCTGATCTGCACGTCCACCGCCTCCGCGTGCGCCGCCGCGACCTGCGCGAGCGTGGTCTCCCGCGCCAGCACCCGCTGGATCGTCGCGAGGTCCACGCCCAGGTCGCGCAGGGTGCGCACCAGGTCCAGGCGCGCCAGCGCGGCCAGGTCGTACAGCCGGTAGCCCGCGTGGGTGCGGCCGGTCGGCGGGACCAGGCCGGCGTCGGAGTAGAAGCGGATCGTGCGGACCGTCAGTCCGGTCCGCCGCGCCAGCTCTCCGATCGTGTAGAGGGTGTCGCCGTCCATGCGCCTCACTCTGCGGTCTCCAGTCACTGGAGACTCAAGCGGCTTTTCCCGGCGGAGGCCAGCGGCCACCCGGCGGGGCGGGTCATCACGAGGTCACCGCCATCGCCGGGTACGGCCCCAGGCCAGCGCGTCGCGGCCGCGCGCGGCGCACGCTGTGCCACCATCCCGCTCGGGAGGGATGCCGAGATGACCGCCACCACGAGGACGCTGCGAACGCTGGCGGCGTGCGTTCTGGGGCCGCTGCTCCTGCTGCCCGCGCTCGCCGGATGCACCGGCGGGGACCGGACGGCGGCCTCGCCCACCGTGACCGTCACGGTCACGGCGCCCGCCCCGACCGCGAGCGGGCCCGGGGCGACGGCCTCGCAGGGGAGCATCGGCGAGATCCCCGAGTCGCGGCTGCCCGCGGAGGCCCGGGAGACGTTGCGGCTGATCGAGGCGGGCGGCCCGTTCCCCTACCGCCAGGACGGAACCTACTTCCGCAACCGTGAGGGACTGCTGCCCCAACGGAAACTCGGCTACTACCGCGAGTACACCGTCCCCACGCCGGGCGCGAAGACCCGCGGGGCGCGGCGCATCATCGGCGGTGAGAGCGGGGAGCGGTACTACACCGCCGACCACTACCGCAGCTACGCGCGGGTGACCGAAGGATGAGACGGCCGGGGGACGACGAGATGGACGCTGACCGAGCGCTGACCGGACTGCTGACCGGACGGCTCAAGCCCGGCCTCTACCAGTGGCGCGCCCCGGCGACGGCCGCCGCGGGCTGGTGGGAGCGGGCCGCCGAGGAGGGCTGGCGGTCGTTCGACCTGGACGCCGGGAGCGTCCACGACAAGGAGGGCTTCCTGCGGCTGTGCGCCCGGGTGTTCGACTTCCCCGAGTACTACGGGGAGAACTGGGACGCCCTGGAGGACTGCCTGACCGACCTGTCCTGGGCGCCCGCCCGCCGGGGGCACCTGGTGGTGTTCCGGGGCTGGGACGGCCTGGCCGAGGCCGACCAGGCGTCGTTCCGCACGGCGCTGGACGTGTTCGCCGAGGCCGTGGAGTCGTGGCGGGACACCGGCACCCCCATGGCGGTCCTGCTGCCCACGGCGGGCGTGGAGGTCGCCGGTATCCCCCGGCTCGGCTGACCCGCCCGGCGGACGGCGGGCCAGCGGACCGGCGGGCTCGCTAGTAGGAGCTGGACGAGCTGCTGCTGAGCAGGGCCGCGAACAGGCCGAAGTAGATCAGCATGATGACCACCATGAAGACCGTGACGATGTAGCCGAGGATCAGGCCCGCCACCGCCATGCCCGAGCCGCCCTCGCCGGTGCGCTTGATCTGGCTCTGCGCCATGTGCCCGAAGATGATCGCCAGCGGGGCCGCGATACCGCAGAAGAACCCGGCGATGCCGCAGATCAGCGCCGCGGTGGCCATGCCGTTGGTCGGCGGGGCCATCACCGGGGCCGCGCCGTAGTAGTGGTGCTGGACCGGCGCGGGCTGGATGCCGTAGGGCTGCTGGCCGTAGGGATCGGCCTGACCGTAGGGGTCGTAGGGCGGTTGTGCCATGGGCTTCCCGATCGGTTCGCGCGCCCGCCGCCGCGTAGGATCGCGCGTGCGCTTGGGGGGTAAGGACTCCGGATTATGCCAGTGTGGCGCTATCAGGGGCATTTGCTCGGTGTGCCGAGCAGCGTCACGGAGTTAGATGCCGCCGCGGCCGTCCGGGTTCCCCAGCAGGCCGGACACACTGCGGACCGGCCACGGCGTATCCGCGATCCGGCCGACACCGGCCCCGATCGGGCCGGGAGCAAGCCGGGATCAGGCCAGGGTCAGGCCGGGATCAGGCCAGGTTCTCCCGCAACCAGGCGATGTCGGCCGCCTGCCCGTCGCCCGGCGTCTCCACCACCACCGGCGCGCCCGCCGACCGCACCACCGACAGGATCAGCTCCGGGTCGATCTCGCCGCTGCCCAGGTTGGCGTGCCGGTCGGCGCCCGACCCGAACGCGTCGCGGCTGTCGTTGCAGTGCACCAGGTCGATCCGCCCGGTGATCGCCTTGATGCGGTCCACCGCGTCGACCAGCTCCTCGCCCGCCGCGTGCGCGTGGCAGGTGTCGAGGCAGAAGCCGAGCTTGCCGTCCAGCCCCGGCACCCCCGACAACACCTCCCACAACCGCTCGATGCGGTCGAACCGGCGCGCCATCGCGTTGTCGCCGCCCGCGGTGTTCTCGATGTAGACCGGGACCGGGAAGTCGAGCCGCTCGAACACCTTGCGCCAGTTCTCGAACCCCGACTCGGGGTCGACGTCCTTCAGCACGTGCCCGCCGTGCACGATCAGCGCCTTCGCCCCGATCGACGCCGCCGCCTCCAGTTGCTGGGCGAGCAGCTTGCGGCTGGGGATCCGGATGCGGTTGTTGGAGGTCGCCACGTTGATCACGTACGGGGCGTGGACGTAGACCTCCACCCCGCCGCCGGCGGTCGCCGCCGCGCCCTCGGGCACCACGGGCTTCTTCCAGCCCTGCGGATCGCCCAGGAAGAACTGCACGACCTCGGCGCCCTTCTCGCGGGCGCTGTCGAGCGGGCTGGTCTGGTCGACGTGGGCTCCGATGCGCATGCCGACGAGCCTAGCCGCGCCCTACGACGAAATCCGCCGCGCTCAGATCGAGAACCCGCCGTGCCGCAGCGCGAACGCCGCCCCGACGAACGAGGCCACCATCCCGACGACGTTGAGCCAGCGCTCGTTGGTCGAGATCGACACCAGCTGCGAGTACAGGCCGAGCGGCAGCCCGATCACCCCGGCGACCGCGCCGAAGAAGTGGGTGGCCGGGATGAACCCCAGGACCAGGGCCGCCAGGCCGATCACCGCCGCGCCGACGGCCAGGACGCCGCCCCGGGCGCGCGTGCGGGCCCCGGCGTCGGCACCGAGGGCCCCGGCGTCGGCGCCGACCGCCCTGTGGCTGCTCCCCGCTGCGTGCTCGGGCATCGGGACACCCCTTCCGTCAGGTGGCTCGTGTCATGGTCGCGCGTGGTGTCCGCGCTGCTGGTGGCGCTGGTACGGGCCGTGCCCGCACCCCGTCCCCCAAGGGATTCCCGGGACCGCTGATGATCAATCAGGGGCGGCCGGGCGGAAATGTCGGCGCCACCCGGTAACGTCGAACATCGATTCGAGGATCGTCGCCTCGGATCGCCCCGAGGGGAAGCGGGGAGAGGCAGGAGGTGCCCGGTGAGGGAGAGCGAACTCGCGGTCATCGGCGACGCCGAGCTCGTGGAAGAGCTGTCGCTGCTGACCACCCAGGCCGCCCGGATGCGCGCCCGGATGGCCGACATCATGGCCGAGCTGGAACGCCGGCGCCGCACCGCGCGGCAACCCCCGGCGGCGTCCCGGCGGTGCTTCTGAGCCCGGCCCGACGCGACCGGCCGCGCGGCCGGTCCCGGCGCCGGACCCGGGAGCGGCCGTGACGCCGGTCGCGACGCCGTGCGTGACGCCGGTCGTGACGTCGGCCAACGCCGACCAACGGGGCCGCAACAGTTGGTAGTCTGTATCGGTCTCGCGGCCGGTGCCTCCGAAGATCGGGTGGTCACGGCCGCGACGGACGCAAGAGCCCTCCTGTCACGGAGAGACCGTGACCGCATCAGTCCAGAGGAGGTAGGGACACAGCATGCGTCGTTACGAACTCATGGCCATCCTCGACCCGGCCATCGACGAGCGCACCGCCGGCGCGGCCCTGGAGCCGTTCCTGAAGGTCGTCAAGGACGACGGCGGCAGCGTCGAGAAGGTGGACGTCTGGGGCCGGCGCCGCCTGTCCTACGACATCCAGAAGAAGTCCGAAGGCATCTACGCGGTGGTCGACCTGTCGGCTGAGCCTGCCACGGTCAAGGAGCTCGACCGTCAGCTCAACCTGAGCGAGTCGATCCTCCGCACCAAGGTCATCCGCCCCGAGGTCCACTGAGCCAGGCTCAGCCCTCACAGCAGCCGGAGCGAGCCCCATGGCAGGCGACACCGTAATCACGATCGTCGGGAACCTCGTCGAGGACCCGAATCTGCGCTTCACCTCCAGCGGCCAGGCGGTCGCTTCCTTCCGCATCGCCTCGACCCCGCGGTACTTCGACCGCCAGTCGAACGAGTGGAAGGACCGCGAGGCCCTGTTCCTGACCTGCAACGTGTGGCGGCAGGCGGCGGAGAACTGCGCCGAGAGCCTCACCCGCGGCATGCGCGTCATCGTCCAGGGACGCCTTCAGCAGCGCTCCTACGAGACCCGCGAGGGCGAGAAGCGCCAGGTCTACGAGATCGAGGTCGACGAGGTCGGCCCGTCGCTGCGCAACGCCACCGCCAAGGTCAACAAGACCCAGCGGCAGGGTGGCGGCGGCTTCGGCGGCGGTGACCAGGGCGGCTTCAGCGGCGGCCAGCAGGGCGGCGGTTTCAGCGGCGGCCAGCAAGGCGGCGGCGGTTTCGGCGGCGGCCAGCAGCAGGGCGGCGGCCAGCCCGCAGGCGACCCCTGGGCCACCAGCGGAAGCGGCGGGGGCGGCGGGTTCTCCGACGACCCGCCGTTCTAACCAGCACCACTGACAGACATCACGTCCATTCCCGCGTGAGCGGGGCTCTCATCAAAGGAGCACCACGATGGCGAAGCCACCTCCCCGCAAGCCCAAGAAGAAGGTTTGCGTGTTCTGCCAGGAGAAGATCTCCTACGTCGACTACAAGGACACCGTCCTGCTGCGGAAGTTCATCTCCGACCGCGGCAAGATCCGTGCCCGTCGGGTGACCGGCAACTGCACCCAGCACCAGCGTGACGTCGCCACCGCGATCAAGAACGCTCGTGAGATGGCGCTGCTGCCCTACACCAGCACCGCGCGCTGAGTAAGGGGGACAACAGATCATGAAGCTCATCCTCACTCAGCAGGTCTCCGGCCTCGGTGAGCCCGGCGACGTCATCGAGGTCCGCGACGGCTACGGCCGCAACTACCTCGTGCCGCGCGGGTTCGCGATCCGCTGGACCCGGGGCGCCGAGTCCCAGATCGAGTCGATCAAGAAGGCGCGTTCGGCCCGCGAGATCGCGACCGTCGAGCACGCCAAGGAGATCGCCGGGCGGCTGCAGGCCCTGAAGGTGACCCTGCGCACCCGCACCGGCAGCAACGGCCGACTGTTCGGCGCCGTCACGGCCGCCGACATCGCCGAGGCGGTCAAGGCCGCCGACGGCCCCGACCTGGACAAGCGGCGGATCGAGATCGGCAACCCGATCAAGACCGTCGGCACCCACCGGGTCAGCGTGCGGCTGCACACCGACGTCAGCGCCACGATCGACGTGGACGTCGTCGAGGGCTGACCGGCACGACCGGTGTGAGCGGCCGGGTCCCCGTCACCGGGGGCCCGGCCGTTCGCCTTTTCCGGGAACGCCCCCGAACCGCCCGGTCCTTGGTGATCCACTCGCCGACCACTACGTTCCGTGAGGAGGCGAAAACGATCCGAAGGGGGCGGGGTTGTCCGGGCACGCGGGGAGAGGACCCAGGCTGACGCGTCGCACGCTGCTGGGCGGGGCGCTCGGCTGGGGGCTGCTGGAGACGCTGGCCGACAATGAGGCCATGGCCGCCCCGCTCGCATCCGCAGCCGTGCAACAGCCGCGCGTCCACACCCGCCGGGAGTGGGCGGCGAAACCCGCCCGCAGGCCCGCGCGCGTCCTGCTCCGGGCCCCCGACCACATCGTGGTGCACCACACCGCCAGCCCCAACATCACCGACACCTCGCTCGCGCAGGCACGCGACCTGTCGCGCGCCATCCAGCGCTTCCACATGCGCACCCGCGGCTGGGACGACACCGGCCAGCAGCTCACCATCAGCCGCGGCGGCCACGTCATGGAGGGCCGCAACCGCAGCCTGGCGGCGATCCTGGCCGGCCGGCACGTCGTCGGCGCGCAGGCCCTCAACCACAACGAGCACACCATCGGCATCGAGAACGAGGGCACCTACAGCGCCGCCAACGTCCCCGAGGCGCTGTGGGAGTCGCTGGCGGACACCTGCGCCTGGTTGTGCGAGGCGTACCGGCTCAACCCCTACGACGCGATCGTCGGGCACCGCGACTACGTCGACACCACCTGCCCCGGCGACGTCCTGTACTCCCGCCTGCCCGAGCTGCGCCACCACGTCGCCCAGCGCCTGGGCCTGCCGCCGCAGCCGGACGACGGGCTCGCCAGCAAGGGCAGGCGCGTCGCCAAGCTCGCCCCGGCGGACCCGTACGAGGCCCCCGACCTGAGCGGCATCATGCCGGGGCGCGACCACCGGTAGGGCCTTAAGGCGGAGCGAAGTGCCGTCCAAAGTCGGTACCGGGCCCCTACCAGGGCATCTGGTGACGGCCGCCCGCACCGCGCCAGCATGGGAAAGGGCGACGGCACGACTCGGGGGCGATGATGAAGACGACGCGCAAGCTGCTGGCGACCGGCATCGTGGCGGCCGCCGCCGTGGGCCTGCTCACCGCCGGACCGGCGGCCAGGGGCGGCCACGCCTGCGGCTTCCACGAGCTGGGCGGCCAGTCCTGGTACACCGGCTGCGGCGACCGCCGGGAGGTGTACGTGCGCTACCGCTTCCAGCCCAACGGGCACCTGTGCGTGGGCGCCGGGGAGACCCGCCGCCTAGGCTGGACGGGCAACGTCGCCGGAGCGCGCCCCGTCGCCGCCTGCTGACCCCCGCTCAGTTCTCCGGCGGGCTGGACCGGGTGCGGCGCCGCGCCACCTCCAGGTCGATGCCCTCGACCAGCGACCAGATGCCCGTCACCCGTTCCACCAGGGTCTCCGGCGGCAGGCCGGCCAGCCCCTCGGCCGCCAGCTCGTCGATCGCCTGGGACAACCGGGCCAGCCGCTCACCATGAATGGAACACATGTTCGAATAGTAGCGCCCGGGGCCCCGGTGGCGCAGGAGGTCGCGCCTATCAGTGCCGAACGGCCCCCGTCACCAGCCACGCCTCGCCCCGCGCCCGCAGGCCCAGCGTCAGCAGCCGCGTCCCCATCCACAGGCCGATGGCCAGCCACAACCAGACCAGCCCGCCGCCCGATGTGTACACCAGTAGGGCCGCCGGGAGGAACACCACCGTCGCCACCAGCGTCGTCCACGCCAGATAGCGGCCGTCCCCGGCACCGATCAGGATGCCGTCCAGCACGAACACCACCCCCGCGACCGGCTGCAACAGCGCCACGACCAGCAACGACGCCAGCAGCAGGTGCCGCACCTGGTCGTCCTGGGTGAACAGCCCCGGCAACCACGGCCGCACCGCCACGATCCCCAGTCCGAACACCACGCCGCAGCCCACGCCCCAGCGCACCATCCGCCGGGTGGCCTCCCGCGCCCCCACCGGATCGGACGCCCCCAGGTAGCGCCCCGTGATCGCCTGGCCCGCGATCGCGATCGCGTCCAGCGCGAACGCCAGCAGCGTCCACACCTGGAACCCCACCTGGTACGCCGCGATCTCCGGATCGCCCATCCGCGCCGCGATCGACGTCCCGACGATCAGCACCGCGCGCAGCGCCGCCGTCCGCACCAGCAGGCTCACCCCGGCCGTCGCCGACGTCCGCAACCCCGCGAGATCCGGCCGCACCGCCGCCCCGTGCCGGCGCGCCGCCCGCAGCACCACCGCCACGTACACCGCCGCGCTCGCCGTCTGCGCGATCACCGTGCCCCACGCCGACCCCGCGATGCCCCACTCGAACCACAACACGAACACCACGTTCAGCAGCAGGTTCAGCCCGAACCCGCCGATCGACACCACCAGCGGCGTCCGGGTGTCCTGCAAGCCGCGCAACACGCCCGTCCCGGCCAGCACCACCAGCATTCCGGGAATGCCCAGCAGGCTCACCCGCAGGTACGTCTCCGCGAACGGCGCGACCCCGGCCGAGGCCCCGAACAACTCCACCAGCCACGACACCAGCGGCCAGCCCGCCACGATCAGCAGCGCGCCGATCGCGACCGCCAGCCACATGCCGTCGACGCCCTGCCGCACCGCGGCCCGCAGATCGCCCGCGCCCACCCGCCGCGCCACGCCCGCCGTCGTCCCGTACGCCAGGAACACGCACAGGTAGACCAGCGTGCCGAGGATCTGCCCGGCCACGCCCAGCCCGCCGAGCGGGGCCGTGCCGAGATGCCCGATGATCGCCGAGTCCGACAGCAGGAACAGCGGTTCGGCGACCAGCGCGCCGAAGGCGGGGACCGCCAGGCGCAGGATCTCCCGGTCGCGGGGGGAGGAAACGAGCTTCACTCCCGCCACGCTACCAACCGGTAAGCGATATAGGTACTTTGTCGCTTACATGGCTTCTGTGCCCTCCGCGGGCCAACTTTCTTTCCCACACACCCCGTGGATGAAGTTTCCCCAGCTCAAGGATAGGCTTTCCCGGCACGGCCGGTGAATATCCACAAGGTTGTCCACAGCTCGTGCACAACCGAACCGGCGTGTCTGCACAGCGACTCCACACCCTTGTCCACAGTTCCCTTTGCGTGGCACCGCAGAATGTCAGACCCTTCGGATAGACGTGGGATGAACGATCGGCGACGTGGCGGACGGGGACGCCGGTGGCCGAGTTGAAGGGGGTGCCAAGGTGAGCGTGACCGATCTCGGGCAGCACGAGCAGGAGTTCGAACGCACCCCACCGCACGACATCGCGGCGGAACAGGGCGTGCTCGGCGGCATGCTGCTGTCCCAGGACGCCATCGCCGAGGTCGTCGAACTGCTGCGCACCGGCGACTTCTACCGCCCCGCCCACCAGATCATCTGGGACGCCGTCCTGGAGATGTACGGCCGCGGCGAACCCGCCGACGCCGTCACCATCTCCGGCGAGCTCACCAAGCGCGGCGAGATCACCCGCATCGGCGGCGCCCCCTACCTGCACACCCTGATCTCCTCGGTCCCCACCGCCGCCAACGCCGGCTACTACGCCAAGATCGTCCGAGAACGCTCGGTCCTGCGCAAGCTCGTGGAGACCGGCACCCGCATCGTCCAGATGGGCTACGCCGCCGACGGCGCCGACGCCGACGACATCCTCGACCGCGCCCAGGCCGAGGTCCTCGCCATCGCCGAGAAGCGCGCGGGCGAGGACTACGTGCCGCTGAGCGAGATCATGCCGGGCGCGCTGGACGAGATCGAGGCGATCGGCTCGCGGGGCGGCCAGATGACCGGCGTCCCGACCGGCTTCGCCGACATGGACGCCCTGACCAACGGCCTGCACCCGGGCCAGATGATCGTCGTGGCCGCCCGCCCCGCGATGGGCAAGGCATTGGATCTGTCCACTCTCGTCCCAACCCCTACGGGTTGGACGACGATGGGAGAGATCCAGGTGGGCGACCACGTCATCGGCGCGGACGGCAGGCCGACCCGCGTCGTCGCCGCCACCGAGGTGATGCGCGGCCGCCCCTGCTACGAGGTCGAGTTCTCCGACGGCGAAGTGATCGTCGCCGACGCGCAGCACCAGTGGCACACCACCACCCGCGCCGACCGTCACCGGCAGACGGGAAACAAGGCGTCCTCGCACTCCTGGCCCCAGGAGGCGATGGCCGAGGTCGGAGCCGGATTTATAGACGCGCTCCACACGATCACCAGGGAGCTGGGCCACCGAGGCACAGCAGACCAGGCCATCCCCAAGCGCCGACCCCGCCACGAGCCCACCAGCCCCTACCGGGGCCTACTGGGCCGCGCCGCCCATCCCAAGAACGCCGCGACCAAAGCCCAGCACCGCCCCATCAAGACGACCGAGCAGATCGCCGCGACCCTGCGCTGCGACGGCGACAACCGCCCCAACCACGCCGTAGCGGTGGCCAAGCCCTTCCAACTGCCCGAACGTGACCTGCCGATCGACCCCTACGTCCTCGGCACTTCACTGGGCGACGGCGGCAGCGCCGATGAGCACATCCCCGCCGCCTACCTGCGCGCCTCCGAGCCCCAGCGCCGGGCGCTCCTCGCGGGCATGCTCGACACCGACGGCCACGTCTCCGAGATCGGTCAGCTCCAGCTCGACTTCGTCAACAAGCGACTGGCCGACGACGCCCACGAGCTGATCCTGAGCCTGGGCCACCGGGCGACGATGACGACCAAGCCGGTCGAGGGCCGTTCGCCGGTCCATCGGATCGACTTCACGGCGGCCGAGCCGGTGTTCCGCCTGCCGCGCAAGGCGGCGCGGCAGCGTAAGGCCGTGGACCCGAAGGCCAAGGTCCGCCACATCGTGGACGTGCGCCCGGTCGAGAGCGTGCCGGTCCGGTGCATCCAGGTGGACAACGCCGACCACATGTACCTGGTCGGCCGCTCCTGCATCCCCACGCACAACTCGACGCTCGCGCTGGACTTCGCGCGCGCGGCGTCGATCAAGCACGGCCTGACCTCGGCGTTCTTCAGCCTGGAAATGGGCCGCAACGAGATCACGATGCGCCTGCTGTCGGCGGAGGCGCGGGTGGCGCTGCACGCGATGCGGTCGGGCACGATGCAGGACGAGGACTGGACGCGGCTGGCGAGGCGGATGAGCGAGGTGGCCGAGGCCCCGCTGTTCATCGACGACTCGCCGAACATGTCGATGATGGAGATCCGGGCCAAGTGCCGCCGGTTGAAGCAGCAGCACGACCTGCGGCTGGTCGTGATCGACTATCTGCAGCTGATGACGTCGGGCAAGCGGGTGGAGAGCCGCCAGGTCGAGGTGTCGGAGTTCTCCCGGTCACTGAAGCTGCTGGCGAAGGAACTCCAGGTCCCGGTCATCGCCCTGTCCCAGCTCAACCGTGGCCCCGAGCAGCGGACCGACAAGAAGCCGATGGTGTCGGACCTGCGCGAGTCGGGTTGTGTGCCGGCCGGAACGCGGCTCATGCGGGCCGACACCAACGAGGAGATCACCGTCGGCGAGCTGATCGAGAGCGGTGCCCGGGACGTTCCGGTGTGGGCTCTCGACGATCGGCTCAAGTACGTGCCGAGGACGCTGACCCATGCCTTCTCCAGCGGCCGCAAGGAGGTTTTCCGGGTCACGCTGGCATCGGGCAAGCAGGTGGAGGCGACCGCCAACCACCCCTTCCTGACCTACTCGGGCTGGACGGCTCTGGGTGAGCTGGGGCCGGGCTCGCGAGTCGCGTCGGTCCGCCATGTGCCGCCGCCGCTGGAGATCAAGCCTTGGCCGGAGGAGCGCGTCGTCATGCTGGCGCACCTCATCGGCGACGGTTCGTTCGTGAAGCGCCAGCCCATCCGTTACGCGAGCAAGGACGAGGCGTGCCTGTCGGCGGTGACCGAGGCCGCCGAGCACTTCGGCATCACGGCGGTGCGCGACGAGTACGAGGCGGCGCGCGTCACCACGCTTCGCCTTCCGGCGCCTTACCGGTTGACGCACGGCCGCCGGAACCCGATCGCCGCCTGGCTCGACGAGCTCGGCCTCTTCGGGCTGCGGTCACATGAGAAGTTCGTGCCCGGCCCCGTCTTCGGTCTGCCCAAGGAGCAGGTGGCGCTCTTCCTGCGTCACCTGTGGGCGACCGACGGTTGCGTGTACTGGGACGCCAAGCAGGGGCAGTGCCGCGTCTATTACGCCTCCACCAGCCGTCGGCTGGTGGAGGACGTCTCCCGGCTGCTGGCGCGGTTCGGCATCCTGTCCAGGATCAAGACCGTGAACAAGGCGGGTTACCGGCCCGGATACCAGCTTCATCTGACCGGGGCGGAGAACCAGTTGGCGTTCTTCGAGGCCGTTCAGGTGCACGGCGCGCGCGGGGTGATCGCGGCCGCGGCGGTGGAGAAGCTGCGCGGCCTGCGTTCCAACACCAACGTGGACACCATTCCGCGTGAGGTGTGGGACGACGTCCGGCAGATCCTCGCCGACAAGAAGATGCCCCACCGGAAGTTCCAGGAAGCCATCGGCACCAAGTTCTGCGGCAGTACGTTGTGGAAGGCCGCGCCGAGCCGGGCGCGGCTCGGGAGGGTGGCCACGGTGCTGGACAGCGCCGAGCTGGAGATGCTGGCCACCAACGACGTCTTCTGGGATGAGATCGTCTCTGTGGAGAGCGTCGGGGAGCAGGAGGTCTACGACGCGACCGTCCTCGGCCTGCACAACTTCGTGGCGAACGGCATCTCGCTCCACAACTCGATCGAGCAGGATGCGGACATGGTCATTCTGCTGCACCGGGAGGACGCCTACGAGAAGGAGTCGCCTCGGGCGGGTGAGGCGGACCTGATCGTGGCCAAGCACCGTAACGGTCCGACCGCGACGGTGACGGTGGCGTTCCAGGGGCACTACAGCCGATTTGTCGACATGGCGCAGTAGGCGTTCGGGCGTTTTGTAGGGTCTCGAAGCGGCTGAGCCAACCACGCTGAACGTCCGGCACGGTGTGGTGTTCGCGGGGGTCGGTGCTCGCGCTGGTCGCTTTGGGCATCGCGAGTGGCTAATGCTGGTGTGCCGAAACTTGTGCAGCGCTGCACAACCGATCAACCTAGATAGGGTCGCTCGCGTTGTTCCATAAAGTGCTGCAAGCGCAGACGCTGTGTGTGATGCATGGGCAGCTTGTCTATCTCGTCCGGGGCGATGAAACGTAGGTCCGTGGATTCGTCGGAGATCCGCAGTTTTCCACCGACGATGCGTGCGGTAAAGCATATGTTGAATTGCTGGCGAACCTCTCCATTGGTGTACTCGATCACGTGGCGGGGATCGGTGTACATGCCCACCAAACCCGTTATCTCGACGTCGAGGCCGGTCTCTTCGCGGACCTCGCGGACGGCCGTGGCCGGGAGCGATTCCCCCAGATCCATACCGCCACCGGGAAGCGCGTACAGCCCGTTGTCCGTTCGCCGCTGTAGCAGGATGCGCCCCGCGTCGTCCGTGACGACGGCGGAGGCCGCGACTACCAGACTGTTCGGGCGGGGCGCGTCCGGATCATTGAAGTGCTCTGTCCGTGCCACGAGTTCAGTTCCCTTCCACGGGGCGTGCGGTTGTCCATACGGCGTCGAAGCTTGCCGCGTAGGTGTCGAACAGGCCGCCGTCGCCGTTGCGGCGGAGATGCCACACGGGAGCCCCGTAGGCGTTCACGCCCCACACGTGCGCGTTAACGAGCATTTCGCCGTCCGCCCGGTACAGGCTGTTGTAAAGCGTCGTCTCATGCGTCCGGACTTCAACCCCGGGCGTGCCGACCAACGGTCGGTAATGCATCACTGCGAGCCGGCAACGCGACTCGATGCCGTGCCCGAACCTTTCCTCTCGCCCCCGCTGCTGAACGTTGGTGCTGTCGGCGTCGCCTACCGCGACGCGCACCGCGCAGCCTTCCGCCGCGCGCTCGCGGAGAAGGTCATTCAGCCGGGGGTATGCCTCGTGCAGAAATACAGCCGCGTACACCAGTACATCAATCCGCTCGTGCGCCTGTTGGAAGAGAGACACAAAGGCCGACACGGGAACGTCTGCGCGTTGTTCGTACAAGGCCGCGAGATCGGGACTGACGGCGCGGGTCGCCCGCCCGCGCCGCAGGCTTGGCCATAAGGCGAACACATCCTCTCCGAGCGTTTCGGCCGTGCGTACGGCTGTTGCGCGGTGCGGCGTGCGGTCGCGGTTAACCCACCGCGCCACTGACTTGGGATCAACGCCCGTGGCTTCCGCGAGTGTGGCGTACGTCCAGCCGCCCGCCTGCATGACCGATCTGAGCCGTTCGTTGGGCATGTCCACTCCCGAACCTGGGGGACGCTCCAAGGGACACTTTGCCCCACGTAGGACGTCCCGAAGTGTGGTTCTGGGGAGGTTCCGGTGTCCCGGGTGTCCGCGTGACGCTCGGGGGATGGACGCCACGCAGACAGCGGGACAGCCCGTAGCCAAGCCGGACCCGTTCGCCGAGTCGCGGGCCGCGCTGGATGAGCTACGGGCGGCCCTGGACGCGGCGGGCATCGCGCTCCCGTCGCTCGGACTCGACGCCGCCGCGACGATCGGGCCGACCGTGCTCGTGGACCTGGGGCGGTGCAATCCCGCGACGGCCCGCCGACTGGCGGCCGTGATCCGCCGGGAACCCGCGTCGTGACCGGCGCTTGGACGGCGGACCAGGCGGACGCGGCGGACGCGCTCGCGTGGCTGCGCGCGGAGTTCCCAGCGGTCGGCTTCGTAGCCGACCCGCGCGCCGGGACGTGGTTCGCCGTGAAGGGGGCGGGGTTGTTCCTGCGGGCTCCATCCGGTGTGGTCCTGAGGGACCAGTTGCTTGCCGCCGTGCCGAACGAGCGGCGGTCGGCATGACCGCGACGCGGGACCAGGACCAGGCGCGCGCGCTGGCCCGCGCGGTCGAGCTGGTGTCGGCCGCGTACGTCGAGGCGATGCGCGAGCACGGGCTACTTGCGGGCACGGCTCTTGTGATCCGGACGGCCGCCGAGTCGAAGCTTGCCGAGGTGCTCGACGCGGATGACCCGCCCGCCGACGCGGGCCCCTAGCGGGCCGCCCCGGTGGGACCTGTCCATCTGGACGGCCACGACGACACCGGGGGCGGTTCACCGAACCCCCGCCCGACTCCCCAGAGTTGGGCGGGGTTCTTCTATGTCCATACGTGCCCGCCATGGGCGGAGAGCGGGCCGGTCGAGTTCGCCGCGCAGTAGGGCGAGGCGGACATCCCGCAGGCCGTCGACGAGCGCGGCGGCGGGGACGGGATGGCCCGTGTCGAAGGCGAGCTGGGCCGGCAACATGCGCAACCGGATACCGCCGATCTCGACGGGCGTCGCGTCGTCGGAGAAGGTGCTGACCGGGCCCAGCAGAACGACTCACTTTCCCGAAATCCGCCGGAAACGTGCGGGTCAGCGGTAGCCGGTGGTGTCGGCCGGTTTTCCGGTCTCCTGCACTTCCACGAGATAGCGCCAGGCGTCGGGGCGGCTGCCGTCGAGGTCGGTGAAGCCGTAGACCTGGGCGAGGCCGCCGCTGGACAACGACTGACCGTTCCAGCGGTGCACGTCGGGGTCGGCGGCGAGGGCGGCGACGGCGCGGCCGGTGTAGGCGGGCGTCTCGGAGATGGCGAAGTGCGGCTCCCGCTCCAGCGCGTCGCGCCAGCTCTCCTCGGTGACGCCGAACGTGTCCAGCATGATCTCCGACCGCATCCAGCCGGGGGTGAGGGCGACGGCGGTCGCGCCGTGCGGGGCGAGTTCCTGCGCCTGCGCGTAGGCCATGCGGATCACCGACGTCTTGGCCAGGTCGTAGAAGAACGAGGTGCGGTAGTGGTCGGCGTTGTACTCGGCGGTGCCGTCGGTCATCTCCACGACCAGGCCGCCGGGATTCTTGATGAGCAGGGGCAGCGCGTGGTGGCTGGTGATGATGTGGGTGTCGATGGCGAGCCGCAGGATGCGCAGGCCCTTGTCGAGGTCGTGCTCCCAGAGCGTGTCGTCCCAGGAGAAGAGCAGCTCGCCGCCCCAGATGTTGTTGACCAGCAGGTCCAGCCGCCCGTGCTCGCGGTCGATGCGCTCGACCAGCGCGCGGACCTGCGCGGGGTCCAGGTGGTCGACCTGGACCGGGACGCCGTGGCCTCCGGCGGCGGTGACCAGGTCGGCGGTGTCCTCGATGTTCTCGGTCCGGTCCATCTCCGACCGGTGCGCGCGGGTGCTGCGCCCGGTGACGTAGACGGTGGCGCCCGCCGCGCCGAGCTGCTCGGCGATGCCGCGCCCGGCGCCGCGCGTCGCCCCGGCCACCAGGGCGGTCTTTCCTTCCAGGGTGTGCGTCATGGGAACGAGTCTGGCCGGGATACCTGACAATCCATGTCAGGTATCCCGGCGGCGTCGGGATGTTTCACGTTGAACGCGGCTACGCCGTGGGGCGACCGCTGATCTCCGCGATGAGGGGCGGCAGGACGGAGGTGTGCCCGGCCGACACGATCTGCCGCATCATCGTCAGCAGGTGCACCTCCAGCTCGCGCGGCACGTTCTCGCCCCGGCTGGCCCGCACGATGTTGTCCAGCGCGGCGGCCTGCATCCCCAGCGGCGAGTCGGCCTCCATGTCGGCGGCGGCCGGCCCGGCGAAGACCCCGGCCATGGCCTGGAGCCACGGCACCAGCAGCTCGGCGCCGAACGCGGCGGCGCGCTCCGCCCCGACCATCGCGAAGGCGTGCTCGACGCCCGCCGCCAGCCCGTACATGCCGCTGAGCAGCGCCATGTCGTAGAGCGGCGCGGTGCCCGGGTCGGCGTCGAGGTACTTGGCGTCGCCGAGCACCTTCAGCGCGCCTTCGTGCTGCTCGAAGGCGGCCCGGTCGCCGCTGTAGAGCACGAACGACGCGGGTCCGCCGATCAGCGGCGGCGTCGCCATGATGCCGCCGTCCAGGTAGGAGGCTCCGAGGCCGGTGGCCCAGGCGGCGGTCTCGCGGGCCTGGGCGGGCGTGCCGTTGGTGAGGTTGGCCAGCACCCGGCCGGGCAGGGCGTCGGCCGCCGACCCCAGGACGCCGCGCGCCACCGCGTCGTCCAGCAGGACGGCGATCACCAGCGGGCTTGCGGTGACCGCCTCGGCGGCGGTGGCGGCCTCGGTGGCTCCGGCGGCGACCAGGTCGGCGGCCTTGCCGGGCGTGCGGTTCCAGACGGTGGTGGGGTGGCCCGCCTTGACGAACGCGCTGGCCAGCGCGTGGCCCATCGAGCCGAGTCCCAGGACGGTGACAGGAGTGAGATTCATGTCCCCGACTCTGGCCGGGCGCGGTTGCGGTCCTGTTCGGGGTGGGTTGTGGCCTTATGGTGGCGCCATGCGTTTCGGGGTGCTCGGCCCGCTGGCGGTGTGGACGGCGGGCGGCGAACAGGTGCGCGTCCCCGAGGCCAAGGTGCGGGCGCTGCTGGCCGACCTCCTGGCACATCGGGGCCGGGTCGTGCCGGTGGACCGCCTGGTGGACGACCTGTGGCGCGGCATCCCTCCCGGCAACCCCTCCGGGACGTTGCGCGCCAAGGTGTCGCAGCTCCGCCGCGCGCTGGCCGAGGCGGAGCCAGGCGGCCGCGACCTGGTGACGTTCCGGACGCCCGGATACGCGCTGCACGCCGAGGACACCGACGCCGCGCGCTTCGAGGACCTGACCCGGCAGGCACGGGAGAGCCACGCCCCGGACGCCCGCGCCGCGCTGCTCACCGAGGCGCTGGGGTTGTGGCGAGGCCCGGCGTTCGCCGACTTCACCGACGAGGAGTTCGTCCGCGCCGAAGCGCAACGGCTGTCCGAGCAGCGCCTGACCGCCCTCGAAGACCTCGCCGAAACCCGCCTCGAACTGGGCCAACACCACGACCTGGCCGGAGAGCTGGCCCCGCTGACGGAAGAGCATCCGCTTCGCGAACGGCTCCGCGCCGCGCACATCCGGGCGCTGTACCGGTCCGGCCGCCAGAGCGAGGCGCTCGCCGCCTACGACGACCTGCGCGACCGGCTCCGCGACGACCTCGGCCTCGACCCCGGCCCCGAACTGGCCGCCCTGCACCAAGCCGTCCTACGCCAAGATCCCGCCCTGACCCCTCTCTCCCGGCCCCGCACCAACCTGCCCGCGCAGCTCACCGAGCTGGTCGGGCGGGACGCGGCGGTGCAGCAGGTCCGCAGCCTGCTGACCGCCGGACGCCTGGTGACGCTCACCGGGCCGGGCGGCGTCGGCAAGACCCGCCTCGCGCTGGCGGCGGCAGATGGCTTGGCGGACGCCTTCCCCGGCGGCGTCTGGCTGGTCGAACTCGCCCCGCACCGGGCCGACCTCGCCGAGGCCGTCGCGGCGGTGCTCGGCGTCCGCGACGTCCCCGACCCCGAAGGCCGCCCGCTGACCGGCCGGATCACCGAGGCGCTGCGCGCCGCGCCCGCCCTGCTCGTCCTGGACAACTGCGAGCACGTGATCGACGCCGCCGCCGACCTCGCCGCCCTCCTGCTGCGCAGCGCCCCCGGCCTGCGCGTGCTGGCCACCAGCCAGGAGCCGCTGTCGGTGGCGGGGGAGCGGTTGTGGCCGGTGCCGCCGCTGGAGCCCGACGGCGCGGCCCGGCTGTTCACCGCGCGGGCGGTGGCCGCCGCGCCCGGAGCCGTCCTGGACGGGCACGCGGTCGCGGCGATCTGCCGCCGCCTCGACGGCGTCCCCCTGGCGCTGGAGCTGGCCGCGACCCGCCTGCGCGCCATGGACGCCACCGAGCTGGCCGACCGGCTCGACGACCGGTTCCGGCTCCTCACCGGCGGCAACCGGGGCGTCCCCGCCCGGCAGCGCACCCTCCGCGCGATGATCGACTGGAGCTGGGAGCTGCTCACCGCCGACGAACGTGTCGTGCTGGGCCGCCTCGCCGTGCACGCCGACGGCTGCACCCTCGCCGCCGCCCGGCGGGTGTGCGCGGGCGGCGGCGTCCGGGCGGACGAGGTCCCTGACCTGCTGGGACGCCTCGTCGAACGGTCCCTGGTCGTGTACGGCGACGGCCGCTACCGGCTGCTGGAGTCGGTCGCCGCCTACGGCCTGGAACGCCTCGGCGACGAGACCGAGCCCGTCCGTGCCCGCCACCTGGACCACCACCTCGACCTCGCCGAACAGGCCGACCCGCTGCTGCGCGGCCCCGACCAGCGCGCCTGGCTGGCCCGCCTGGACGCCGAGAACGCCAACCTGCGCGCCGCCCTGGACACCGCCGTCCGCCACCGCGACGCCGTGTGCGCGCTCCGGCTCGTCAACGCCCTGGCCTGGTACTGGTACCTGCGAGGCCGCTTCGGCGAGGCGCGCCGCTCGTTCACCCGCGCCCTCGCCGTCGAGGCACCCGCTCCCGAACCGCTGCGCGCCGCCGCCGAGATGTGGCGCGTCGCCATGGACCTGCTGCTCCTGGACGACTCCGAGCACGACCCCCATGAGCGAGCCCGAGCCGTCCTGGCCCGCTACGACACCGTGGACGACCCGCACGGCCGCGCCCGCGCCCGCTGGTTCCTGGGCCTGTGCCAGTACGGCTTCGGCGACATGTCGGCCGGAGGCGAGCTGGTAGAACGAGCGCTGGCCGACTTCCGGACGCTAGGCGACCGCTGGGGCACCGCCGCCGCACTGAAATCCCGCGCCGAAGTCGCGATGTACCGGGGCGACCTCGCCGCGATCCGCCGCGACGGCGAAGAGGCCCTGGCCCTGTTCCGCGAGCTGGGCGACCGCTGGGGCGAGCTCCAGGTCGTCTACCCGCTGAGCATGGCCGCCGAGGTCGCGGGCGACTACGAGCGGGCCGGGCGGCTGTGCCGGGACGGCCTGCGCATCGCCGAGGACCTCGGCCTGTCCAACGAGGTCGTCAACATGCTCGGACGTCTCGGCCGCCTCGCGCTGCTCACCGGCGACCTGGACCGCGCCGAGGAACTGCACGCCCGCGCCAAGCGCCTGGCCGCCGAACGATCCCACCGGCGCGGCGAGGAGTTCGCCGAGGTCGGCCTCGGCATGGTGGCCCGCCGCCGGGGCCGCCTGGCCGACGCCGAACGGCACCTGCGCGCCTGGCTCGACTGGTGCCGCCGCTGGGACGGCGAGGCGGGCGTCGCGTTCATCCTGGCCGAGCTGGGCTTCACCGCCGAACTGCGCGGCGACGCCGACGCCGCGCTGGCCCTGCACCGCGAGGGCCTGGAGTACGCGAACGTCACCGGCGACCCGCGCGCCCGCGCGTTGGCCTGGGAAGGTCTGGCTGGCGCGCACGCGCTGCGCGGCGACCACGAGGAGGCCGCGCGTCTGCTGGCCGAGGCCCACGCCGTCCGGGAGGCGGTGGGCGTGCCGCTGCCGTCCGCCGAACGCGGCGACGTCGAGCGCATCACCGCCGCCGTAACCCGCGCGGAAGGCTCCCAGGTGGCCACCGGCCCGCCCGCCGCCACTTAGGGTGATCTTGTAAGGGGATCGGCACGGCGAGCGGGACGGGACGGTCTGGATGACTTCGCACACGAGCGCCCCCGGCGGCGAGCGGGACTACCGTGCCATCGACCGGCACCTGCGCGACTTCTTCCCCGACGGGCACTTCCACGACTTCTCCTGGACCAAGGGCCCCATCCAGGAGGTGCTGCCGGATTTCCGCGTGCGCAGGATGAGCCCCGCCAGCCCCGACCCCGAGGACGCCTGGGTCTACGTCACCATGGGCGCGTTCGAGGGCGACCGGGGGCCGCGGCTGGAGTTCGTCATCGAGGCCCCCGCCGAGGACCCGATCCACGTGGAGTCGCTGGCCATGGTCGCGCACCGGCACGTGACCGGTACCCCCCTGGACCTCGGCCAGACCGTCGACATCGGCCGGCCGTGGATCGACGGATCGCCGCAGGACTGCTTCATGGTCGACCTGCCCCACTCCTTCGGCCCGAAGCTGGAGCAGGGACGGCTGGCCGACGGCGAGCCGGTGCGGTTCCTGTGGCTGGTGCCCATCACCCGCAGCGAGGCCGAGTACGCCCGCGCCCACAGCGCCGACGCCCTCGGTGACCTGCTGGAGCAGAAGGAGGCCGACATCCTCGACCCCTTCCGCCCGCCCGTCACCTGACCGATGGGTCTTCCGGGCTCAGCCGCCACAACGAGGTGACCTCCGCCGCCCGCGCCAGGTGGAACAGGTCGTTCGGATCGTGCGGCCGCCCGTGCACGGGCCGGGTGTCCAGCCGGTCGAGCACGCGCAGCCCCGCCGCCGCGATCATGCCGGTCAGCTCGCCGGGCGCGCGCAGCCCCAGGTGCTCGGCCAGGTCGGACATGATGAGCCAGCCTTCCCCGCCCGGCTCCAGATGGTCGGCCAGCCCGTCCAGGAAGCCGCGCAACATCCGGCCGCCCTGGTCGTAGACGGCGTGCTCCAGCGGCGTCCCGGGCTTGCCGGGCAACCACGGCGGGTTGCACACCACCAGCCCCGCGCGCGCGGGCGGGTACAGGTCGGCCTGGAACACCTCGACCTGCTCCTGGAAGCCGAGCCGCTCGACGTTCTCGCGCGCGCACGCGAGGGCTCGCTGATCCATGTCGGTGGCAACGACCCGCTTCACCCCGCGATGCGCCAGGACGGCCGCGAGCACGCCGGTGCCGGTGCCGATGTCGAACGCGGTGCCGGTCTCGGGCAGCGGCGCCCGTTCCACCAGGTTCACGTACTCGCCTCTGACCGGCGAGAACACGCCGTAGTGCGGATGCACGCGCGCCCCGCCGAGCGCCCCGATCTGCACGCCGTTGACCCGCCACTCGTGCGCGCCGATCACGCCGAGCAGCTCCCGCAGCGACACCACGTACGGCTCGTCGGACGGCCCGTACGCCTCCTCGCACGCCGCCCGCACGTCGGGCGCGCGCCGCAGCGCCACCACGTGCCCGGGATCGACGGGGATCAGCACCATCCCCAGCATCCGCGCCCGCTGGGCCCGCGCCTGCCGGTAGAGGTGGAACGCCTGCACGCCCTCGGGGACGGGCTTGGGCCGCCGGGGTTGCCGCCGGGGCCGGTCGGCGCGGCGGGCGAGGGCGTTGAGGAGCTGCCGGGCGTTCTGGTAGTCGCCGCGCCACAGCAGGGCCGTGCCCTCGCTGGCCTGCCGGAACGCCAGGTCGGCCTTGGTGTTGTCATCGGCGACCATGACGCGGCGGGGCGGCGGCGCGCCGCTCTCCGACCGCCACAACGCGGCGTGCTCGGTCCCGTCCTCGTGCCAGGTGATCGTCGCGATGATCGGCCGTCCGTTCCGCTCGCCCGGTCCGGCGGCCGTCCCCGCGCCCGCCGTGCCCCGATCGTAGGCGCTCCGGCCCCGTGGAGCGGCAGGCGCACGTCCGCGCCGAACACGAAGCGACCTAGAGCCCCGCGCGCTCGCCAGACTCCGCCTGTTCGCCCAGCTCCGCCCGTTCGCCCAGGTCCGCCCGTTCGCCCAGGTCCGCGCTGGACAGCAGGCCCGCCGACGACGCCGCCAGCTCGCGCAGCGCCGCCTCCGACGCCGAGCCCGGCTCCGCCGCGTACAACATCATCCGGCTCAGGTCCGGATCGCCCGGCAGCGTCAGCGTCTCGAACGCCAGCTCCAGCCGCCCCACCCCCGGGTGCACGATGCGCGCCACCCCGTGCGCCAGGTCCGACACGCGGTGCTCGCCCCACAGGCCCGCGAACCCCGGGCTGCGCGCCAGCAGGTCGTCGATCAGCCGCCGCAGGTCCGCGTCGTCCGGCTCCTGCCCCGACCGGAAGCGCAGGTAGGCGGCGTTCCGGCGGGCCACCGTCTCCCAGTTGCCGCCCAGCCGCCGCCGGTAGTCCTCGTTCAGGTGGATCTGGTGCGACCAGGTGCGCTCCTCCGGCGGGACGGCCGCCAGGTCCATGAACACCGCCGCCGTCATCCGGTTCCACGCCACCACGTTGGTGTGGTGCCCCACCACGTACGCGGGCGCCTGCGTGATCGAGTCCAGCAGGTGCTGCAACGGGGGCCGCAGCAGGGGCGGGTTCCGGCGGGCCGTGCGGCGCGGCGGGTGCGCGAGGTGGTGCAGGTGGGCGTGCTCGGCGGCGTCCAGCCGCAGCGCCCGGGAGATCGCGTCGAGGATCTCGGCGGAGACGTTGTCGGCGTTCCCCTGCTCCAGCCGGATGTAGTAGGCGACGCTGACCCCGGCGAGCTGGGCCAGCTCCTCGCGGCGCAGGCCGGGGACGCGGCGGCGGCCCCCGTAGGTGCGCAGGCCCGCGTCCTCGGGCCGCAGCCTGGCCCGCCGCGATTTCAGGAACTCGCCCAGTCCGTTCTGAGATGCCACAGCCTGATACTGCCAGTGGTACCAACGAGCGGGGACTGGGTGCCCCCACCGCCGCGCGGCACCGTAGTCGGCATGAGCACTCTCACCGCCGTCGCCGCCCCCGAGCGGGCGGGCATGACCGGACGGCACAAGCTGATCCTGACCCTCCTCCTGGGCGCGCAGTTCATGCTCGCCATCGACTTCTCCATCCTGAACGTGGCGCTGCCGGTCGTCGGCGAGGGCCTCGGGTTCGGGCTCGGCTCGCTCCAGTGGATCGCCACCGCGTTCGCGCTGCCCGCCGCCGGGTTCACGCTGCTGTTCGGCCGGGTCGCCGACCTGTTCGGCCGCCGCCGCATGTTGCTGATCGGCATGGCGCTGCTGGCGCTCGGCTCGCTGCTCGGCGGGCTGGCCACCTCCCCGGCGCTGCTGCTGACCGGCCGCGTCATGCAGGGCCTGGCGACCGCGCTCGCCACCCCGGCCGCGCTGTCGCTGCTGACCACCTCCTTCCCCGAGGGACCCGCGCGGACCCGGGCGCTGGGGTTGAGCGGGGCGCTGATGTCGGCCGGGTTCACCGTCGGCGCGGTGCTCGGCGGCGTGCTGACCGACCTGCTGAGCTGGCGCTGGGCGTTCCTGGTGAACGTGCCGGTCGCGCTGGTGATCCTCGTCGTCACCCCGATGGTCGTCGCCGAGAGCCGCGCGGCGGGACGCCCCCGGCTGGACGTGCCCGGCGCGATCACCGTCACCGGCGGCCTGCTGGCTCTGGTCTATGGCATCACGGCGTCGGCCTGGTGGGCGCTGGCGCTCGCGGCGGTGCTGCTGGTCGCGTTCGTCCTGGTCGAGCGGCGCGCCGCCGCCCCGCTCGCGCCGCTCGGCATCCTCACCAAGCGCACCGTCGCCTGGGGCAACGTCGGCGGGTTCATCGCCTTCGCGACCGAGACCTCGCTGGTCTTCCTGATGACCCTCTACCTCCAGGAGATCCTGGGGTACTCGCCGCTGGCGACCGGCCTGGCGCTGGGCGTGCTCGGCGCGGGCACCGTCACCGGCGGGATCGCCGCGCCGCGCATCATGGCGCGGCTGGGCGGCCGCCTCACCCTGGCCGCCGGGCTGGTCCTCCAGGCCGTCGCGACCGCCGCGCTGCTCGGCCTCGGCGAGACCCGCGACGCGCTGCCGCTGCTGCTGATCGCCACCGCCATCGGCGGGTTCGGCAACCTGGTCGCCATCGTGGCCTTCATGGGCACCGCCACCTCGGGCCTGCCGGACGGCGAGCAGGGCCTGGCGACGGGCCTGGCCACCATGACCCAGCAGGTCGCGATCACCCTCGGCATCCCGGTGATGAGCGCCATCGCCGCCACCCGCCCCGGCGTGCTGGACGGCGTCCACCTGGCCACCCTCGCCAACGCGGGCATCGCGCTGGCCGGGGCCGCCCTCATCGCGGTCATGCTGCGCCGCCGCTGACGACCACCGACCACCCGCCCCGGAAGGAGAAAGACCATGGACCTGCACCTCACCGGCACCGTCCACCTCGTCACCGGCGCCTCCGCCGGGATCGGCGAAGCCGTCATGCGCCTGCTGGCCGCCGAGGGCGCCGTCCCCGTCGGCGTCGCCCGCGACGTCACCGTCCTGGAGAAGGACGGCTTCAGCGCCGTCGCCGCCGACCTGACCGACCCGGCCGCCGCGCAGCGCGCCGTGGACACCGCCCTGGACCGCCACGGCCGCCTGGACGGCCTGGTCAACAACGCGGGCGGCCTGACCTCCCGGATCGGGTTCCTGGACGTCACCGACGAGCAGTGGCGGGCCACCTTCGACCTGAACCTGCACGCCGCCGTCCGGACGGCCCGCGCCGCCGTCCCCGCCCTGTGCGACCAGGGCGGCGGGGCCCTGGTGCACGTCTCCAGCGAGGCCGCGCGCTTCCCCGACACCCCGCTGATCGACTACGCCGCCGCCAAGACCGCGCTGCTGTCGGTCTCCAAGACCCTGGCCGGGGAGTTCGGACCGCACGGCATCCGCTCCAACGTCGTGTCGCCCGGCCCGACGCGGACGCGGCTCTGGGACGAGCCGGGCGGGTTCGCCGAACAGCTCGCCGAGCAGTACGGGCTGCCGGTGGAGGAGGCCGTCGAGCGGTTCGTGCGGGAGGAGCGCCGCCTGCCGACCGGACGCCTGGGCACGCCCGAGGACGTCGCCCGCGTGATCGTGTACCTGCTGTCGCCGCTCGCGACGCAGGTCACCGGGGCGGAGTGGGCCGTGGACGGCGGGGCGCTCCGCCAGATCTGAAACGGGCGAGCGCCGGTGCCGGGAGCCCCCCGGTACCGGCGCTCGTCGCGTTCAGCTCGGGACCTTGTCGAGGAAGCCGTGCACCTTCTCGATCCGCCCGTCCGCGCCGAACACCGCCACGTCGAACCCGACCACCGGGGCCTCTCCGCCCTCGGGGCCCAGCTCCCACGTGAACCGCGCGAGGTCGTGGTGGGCGTCCACCTCGCCCGCCAGCGTGAAGACCCAGGCGGGGAACTGCGCCTGCACGGCCGCGATCGTCGCGTCGATGGCGTCCTTGCCCTCGGCCACCGCCAGCGGGTCCACGTAGACGGGGGCGTCGCCCCAGACCGCATCGATCTCGGCGCGGCGGGCGGCGGCGTCGGTCTCGTTCCAGATGGCCAGGTAGCGCTCGATGGCCTTGTGCGCGTCGTTCATGGTGTTTCCCTTCGCTTCGTCCGTCTGACCTCTACGGTGCCGGGCCCGGGGAAGAAGATCGATTACGTGGGAGGTCATGGGGACGGTGCACCGCCCCGCCGCGTCACCGGTGACGAAACGGGCGTAGAAAGGTGTGCGCCCCACCCGTCGCCCCCGGAGACACCGTGACCACGCACCCCGACGCGCCCACCCGCACCGCGAGCCCACCCGTCGTTTCCGGGGCCTTCGGCGGCACGGCGGCGATCGGGCTCGGGCTGCTGGGCGCGTTGTTCTTCTCGTCGTCCTTCATCGCCAACCGCCTCATGGCCGTCGAGGGCGGTCCCTGGGAGTGGAGCGCGAGCCTGCGCTTCCTGCTCTCCCTGCCGATCTTCCTCGCGATCGTGGCGGCCCGGCGCGGCACCGGGCCCGTCCTCCGGGCGCTGCGCGCCGAGCCGGGCCGCTGGGTGCTCTGGAGCACGATCGGGTTCGGGCTGTTCTACGCCCCGCTCTGCCTGGCCGCCGAACTCGCGCCCGGCTGGACGGTGGCGGCGACCTGGCAGATCACCATCGTCTGCGGCCTGCTGCTGGCCCCCTTCCTCTACGACGACCACCGGCGGCGCATCCCGGCGGCGGGCGCGGTGTTGTCGGTGGTGATCCTGGCCGGGGTGCTGCTCACCCAGTTCGGCGGGCACGGCGCGCTGACCTGGACGATGGCGGCGGGCGTCGGGGCCGTGCTGGTGGCCGCGCTCGCCTACCCGGTCGGCAACCGCAAGACGATGGAGCTGGCGGGCGACGGCCTGGACACCTTCCAGCGGCTGCTGGCCATGTCGATCGCGAGCCTGCCCTGCTGGCTGCTGCTCGGCCTGCTCGGCGGCCTGCGCGCCGGGCCGCCGACCGGCGGGCAGCTCGCCGCCACCACGATCGTCGCCGTCAGCTCCGGCGTGATCGCGACGTCGCTGTTCTTCGCCGCTACCCGCCGCGTGCGGCACCACCCGGTGCGGCTGGCGGCGGTGGAGGCGACGCAGGCCGCCGAGGTGGTGTTCGTGGCGCTGCTGGAGCCGCTGTTCGTGGCGTCGGACCCGCCCGGCACGCTGGCCTGGGCGGGCATCGCCGCGATCACCGCCGGGATCGTGGCGCAGGCGTTCGCGGGCCGACGATGATGTCGTTTTCCCGCTAGTGAAGCTCGGTGGGCTTGGGCGATGCTGGAGACATGTACCAGGACGTGGAACGTTGCGTCCGGGCCGTCCAGTCCAAGGACGCCCGGTTCGACGGGTGGTTCTTCACCTGCGTGGTGACCACCGGCATCTACTGCCGGCCGTCCTGCCCCGTGGTGCCGCCCAAGCCCGAGAACATGCGGTTCCACCCCAGCGCCGCCGCCGCGCAGCAGGCCGGGTTCCGGGCCTGCAAACGGTGCCGCCCCGACACCAGCCCCGGCTCGCCCGAGTGGAACCACCGCGCCGACGTCGTCGCCCGCGCCATGCGCCTGATCGGCGACGGCGTCGTAGACCGCGAGGGCGTGCCCGGCCTCGCCGCCCGCCTCGGCTACAGCACCCGCCAGATCGAACGCCAGCTCCGTGCCGAGCTGGGCGCCGGGCCCCTCGCGCTCGCGCGGGCCCAGCGGGCGCAGACCGCGCGGCTGCTGATCGAGACCAGCGCGCTGCCGATGGGGGACGTGGCGTTCGCGGCGGGGTTCGCGAGCATCCGCGCGTTCAACGACACCGTCCGCGAGGTGTTCGCGCTCACCCCGAGCCAGCTGCGCGACCGCGTCGCCAAGGGCCACCCGGCCGCCGCCTCCGGCACGCTCACCCTCCGCCTGCCGTTCCGCGCGCCGCTGTGCCCCGACAACCTGTTCGGCCACCTCGCCGCGACCGCCGTGCCCGGCGTGGAGGAGTGGCGCGACGGCGCGTACCGCCGCACCCTGCGCCTCCCGCACGGCCACGGCGTCGCCGCCCTCAGCCCCCGCCCCGAGTACGTCGCGTGCACCCTCACCCTCACCGACCTGCGCGACCTCACCATCGCGATCAGCCGCTGCCGGTGGTTGCTGGACCTGGACGCCGACCCCGTCGCCGTGGACGAGGCGCTGCGCGCCGACCCCGCCCTCGCCCCGCTGGTCGACAAGGCCCCCGGGCGGCGGGTGCCGCGCGCCGCCGACGCCCCGGAGATGGCGGTCCGCGCCGTCCTCGGCCAGCAGGTGTCCACCGCCGCCGCCCGCACCCACGCCGCCCGCCTGGTCACCGCGCACGGCGAGCCGATCACCGACCCGGGCGGCGGCCTCACCCACCTGTTCCCGACGCCGCAGGCCCTCGCCGGACTGGACCCGGAGACCCTCGCCTTCCCGCGGACCCGACGCACCACCCTCACGACCCTGATCGACGCGCTCGCCGACGGCCTCGACCTGGGCATCGGCAGCGACTGGGACCTGGCCCGCGACCGGCTGGCCGCTCTCCCCGGCATCGGCCCCTGGACGATCGAGACCATCGCCATGCGCGCGCTGGGCGACCCCGACGCGTTCGTCCCCACCGACCTCGGCGTCCGCCACGCCGCCCGCGCCCTGGGCCTGCCCGCCACGCCCGCCGCCCTGACCCGCCGCGCCGCCGCCTGGCGGCCGTGGCGCGCCTACGCCGTCCAGTACCTGTGGGCGACCGGCGACCACGCCATCAACCACCTGCCCGCCGCCTGAGAGAGACCCCGATGCACACCGTCATCGACAGCCCCTTCGGCCCGCTCACGCTGGTCGCCATGGACGGCGCCCTGTCCGGGCTCTACATGGAGCTCCAGCGGCACCGCCCCGCCGACGAATCGTTCGGCGAGCGTGTGCCGTCCGCGCCCGTCTTCGACCCGGTCGCCGAGCAGCTCGCCGCCTACTTCGCGGGCGGGCTGACGGCCTTCGACCTGCCGCTCGACCTGCGCGGCACCCCGTTCCAGCAGCGCGTCTGGACGGCCCTGCAGAGCATCCCGTACGGCGAGACGATCACCTACGGGCAGCTCGCCGAGGAGATCGGCAAGCCCAGCGCGTCCCGCGCGGTGGGGCTCGCCAACGGCCGCAACCCGGTCGGCCTCATCGTCCCCTGCCACCGCGTCGTGGGTTCCACCGGCAGCCTGACCGGCTACGGCGGCGGCTTGGACCGCAAGCGCTACCTGCTGGACTTCGAGCGCCGCAACACCACCGCCGAGACGCTGTTCTGACCGCGCGCCGTTTTGTCGGACGCCCGAACTAGCCTGCCTGACAGGCAAGGTCAAGGATGAGGGGCAGCACATGGAGTTCCGGGTCGACCGTCAGACGCTCGCCGAGGCCGTGGCGTGGACGGCGCGCACCCTCCCGTCGCGTCCCGCCCTGCCGGTGCTGGCCGGGATGCTGATCGAGGCCTCCGCCGACGGCGGCCTGACGCTGGCCGGATTCGACTACGAGGTGTCGGCCAAGGCCCGCATCGACGCCGACGTGTCCGCGCCGGGCCGCGCGCTGGTGCCGGGCCGCCTGCTCGCCGAGATCGTGCGCAACCTCCCCGCCCAGCCCGTGGAGGTCGCGCTGAAGGGTGTGGAGGTGGTGGTGCGCTGCGGCAGCGCCGAGTTCGGCCTCCAGATGATGACGGTGGAGGACTACCCGACCCTCCCCGAGCCGCCGGACGCCGCCGGGACGATCCCCGGCGACGTGTTCGCCGCCGCCGTCGCGCAGGTCACCCCGGCCGCGGGCCGCGACGACACCCTGCCCATGCTGACCGGCGTCCGGCTCGATGTGGACGGCGACGTGATGCGCCTGGCCTGCACCGACCGCTACCGGATCGCGGCGGTGGAGGTGCCCTGGAGCCCGGCCGAGCCGGGCTTCACCGCCGGGGTGGTCGTCCCGGCCCGCACGCTGGCCGACGCCGCGCGCTCGATCCGTCCGGGCGTGGAGGTCGCGATCGGCCTGAACGGCGTCGCCGACACCCTGATCGGCGTGTCCGGCGGCGGCCGCAGCATGACCACCCGCCTGCTGGACGACCAGTTCATCAACTACCAGTCCCGCCTGACCGGCACCTGGACCTCCACGGCCCGCGTCCGCACGGCCCCGTTCGTGGAGGCGATCAAGCGGGTGGCCCTGGTGACCGAGCGGAACACCCCCGTCCGCCTGGCCTTCACCGACGACCAGGTGCAGATCCGCGCGGCCTCGGGCGACTCGGCCCGCGCGAACGAGAGCCTGAGCGCGCACCTGGACGGCGACCCGATCGACATCGCGTTCAGCCCGCAGTACCTGCTGGACGGCCTGGCGGGGGTGCACTCCCGCTACACGCGCCTGGAATGCACGGGCCCGACGAAGGCGGCCCTGCTGACGGGCATCCCCGACCCGGAAGGAGAGGACGAGGACGCAGCCTTGGACGACACAGGCGACACAGGTTTCCGCTACCTGGCGATGCCGGTCCGCCTGACCGCCTGAGCACCGCCCCGACGCCCGCAACGTTCCGGCGCCACATTCTGCGCTGCCCAACGTTCCGCAGCATCCCAGCGCCACGCCGCACCCTGACGCCACGGCACTCGTTATGCCCCAGCGCCGTAGCGTTCCTTCAGCCGACGAGCACAGAGATCAGTTGTCGGTGAAGCGGGCCGTGATGCTCGGCGCGCCATTCATCGTGCCCGTGCGGGCTAGCTGGCGCGTGCCCGCCATCCACACGGCCCCGTCCGGGCCCGTCGCCGCCGACGCCAGCCACACCGCGCTGGCCGCGAACGGCTCGGGCGAGTCCGCCATCGCCCAGCGGTGGCCGTCGAAGTGGGCCAGCTCGCCGCGCCCGCCCGCCACCCAGACGTCGCCGGGCGCCGGCGCGGCGATCGTGTTGGCCGCCGTCACCGGCGACTTCACGCGGGACCACTTGCGGCCGTTCCAGCGCAGCACCCTGTCCCGGCCCACCGCCCACGCCTCCGACGCGGACGGCGCGGCCACGCCGGTCAGCGGGAAGCGCGTCGCGGGGCTCGGCACCCGGCTCCAGGCCCGGCCGTCGTAGTGCATGACCAGGCCCTCGCGGCCCGTCGCGCCGACCGCCCACACGTCGTCGGGCGCCGTCCCCGCCACCGCCAGCAGCTTGCCCCGGGGGATCTCCGGCATGGGCGCGGGCAGCCAGTCCGACCCCGTCCAGCGCAGCGCGACCGGACCGTCGAAGGCCCCCCACGGGAAGCCGTGCCCGACCGCCCAGGCCGTGCCCTCCCCGGTCATCGCCACGGCGGTGAGCACCACGCCGCGATCGAGGCCGGGAGCGCTCCAAGCCGTCCAGGACGAGCCGTTCCAGTGCCGGATGAGCGGCACCTCGGCCCCGGCCAGCCGGTCGTAACCGCCGCCCACCGCCAGCGCCAGCGGCGGCCCCGCCGCACCACCGCGCGGGAAACGGACGACGTTGGACGCCGCCGCACCCGACGGCCCCGCCACCGCGATTCCCTGCAACCCCGCCCCCACCAGCGCCGCGTCCACCGGCGGGCCGGGCGGCAACGTCCACGACGCGCCGTCCCACCGGGCCGCCAGCGGCTGCTGCCCCGCCGTCCCGACGACCCAGACCTCGGCCGGCGACACCGCCGCCACACCGCTCAGCAGATGCGGGGACTCGACGATCGCGGGCGTCACGGCGTGCGCGCCCGACTCACCGGCCAGCGTCATCACCGCGCCGGTGACCCCGGAGCGGTCGGGGGCCTGTTCTCGGTTCACGGCTTACGACCCCTCGGCTGTGAGGCGAGTCTCATCCGGGGGATCATCGACCGCGACAGGGCGTCTTGACAAGCGTCCGCACGAACTCTCAACGAATGGATGTGGATGGCTCGTTCCATCCTGCCCGGGGGAGGCTCACAGGTCCAGAACGGCCAGGACGAAACGCAGGTCGCGGTCGGTGTCGTTGCCGTAGGAGTGCGGCCGGTCACCGGCGAACACCGCCGCCGTGCCCGTCTCGACCCGGTCGCTGCGGCCGTCCACGCGCAGCGTGAGGACCCCGTCCTCGACGTAGACGATCTCCTTGGTGCCCGGGACGTGCGCGTCGCTGTCGCGCACCTCGCCCGGCCGCAGCTCCCAGTGCCACAACTCCAGCGACGGCCGCGGGTCGCTGCCGCCCAGCAGCACGCCGCGCCCGCCGTCCGGGCCGTGCCACAGCGCGACCTGCCGCTCGGGCGGGAACAGCCGCACCGCGGGCTGCTCCTCCACCTGCACCAGCCGGGTCAGCGGGACGCCGAGCGCCTCGGAGATGCGGATCAGCGTGCCGAGGTTGGGGTTGCCGCGCCCCTGTTCCAGGCCGACCAGCACGCCCTTGCTCACCCCCGCCCGCCCGGCCAGCTCGTCCAGGCTCCAGCCGTGCCCGGCGCGCAGGGCGCGCACGGTCCGGGCCACCGCCTCGCCGATGGCCTCCTGATCGTTCAAGGTCGGTCCCTCCCGTGTCCGGTCGATAGAATGCTATACACAGTTCACTAAAATGACCGCAGCCCTTCGAGGAGCACCACCCATGCTGGACCAGATCGTCGTCGCCGAGCCCGTGCGCGCCCTGCGCCCCGACTTCGCCGTGCTCGTCATGACCGCCGAAGGGCTGGCCAACGGCCCCAGCGACGCCGCGTCCACCGGCTGGCTCGCCACCGCCGCCACCAAGGCCGACCCCGCCGACCCGCACGTCGAGTCCTGGCGCGAGGCCTACCGGGCGTTCGGCGCCAAGCCGAACCGCACCCGCCCCTCGGTGGACGCCCTGCTGCGCCGCGCCGACGCCCTGCCCGCCATCAACCGGGTCGTGGACGCCTACAACGCCGTCAGCGTCGAGTACGCCCTGCCCATCGGCGGCGAGGACATGGACGCCTACCAGGGCGCGGCCCGCCTGGTCCGGGCGAGCGGCGACGAGCCGTTCGACGTCACAGTCTCCGGCGAGCCCGCCGTGGAGCACCCGGACGAGGGCGAGGTCGTCTGGCGCGATGACCGGGGCGTCACCTGCCGCCGCTGGAACTGGCGGCAGTGCGTGCGCACCCGCATCACCGAGGACACCAAGAACGGCCTGTTCCTGCTGGAGAGCCTGGAGCCCTACCCGCTGGAGCGGCTGCGCGCGGCCGGCGACGACCTCGCCGAACGCCTGCGCGCCATCTCCCCGGACGTCCGGATCGCCACCCGGCTGATAGGCGACGGCGGATGGTGACGGCCCTCGCCCTCGCGGCCGCGTTCGGCTACGGCGTCGCCGACTTCCTCGGCGGCGCCGTCACCCGCCGCTCCTCGGTGCTGCGGACCCTGCTGTGGTGCGTGCCCGCCGGACTGCTCCTGACGCTGGCGGGCGCGCTGCTGACCGGCGGCGACCCCGCCGCCGGACCGATGGCCTGGGGCCTGGCCGCGGGCCTCGCCGGCGGCGCCGGACTGATCACCTTCTACCGGGCGCTGGCCCGGGGCCCGATGAGCGTGGTCGCGCCGGTGTCGGCGCTGACCTCCGCGCTTCTCCCGATCACGGTCGGCCTGCTGCGCGGCGAGCGCCTGGACACGGCCGTCCTGGCCGGCCTACTCCTATGCCTGGTCGCGATCGGCCTGGTCAGCATGGAGAACGACGGGACCGCCGAGAAGACCGCGTCCACCCGCGGCCTGCTGGACAACGGCCCGGTCATGGCCGCGGTCTCCGGCGCGTGCTTCGGCACCTTTTTCACAGTGGTGAAACAAGCCGGGGACAGCGCGGGCCTGTGGCCGCTGGTCGGCGCACGGATCGGCACCCTGACCGTCGTCCTGGCAGCCCTCCTGGCACTGTCCCGGCTGCGCCCCGGCCTGCTCGGCCCACCGATGCGAGGCCGCGCGCTGCTGGCCCTGGCCCTGCTGTCGGGCGCCCTGGACGCCGCCGCCAACGTCCTGTACTTCCTGGCCGCCCAGCGCGGACTGCTCAGCCTGGCGGCCGTCCTGACCTCGCTCTACCCGGCGATCACGGTGCTGATGGCCCGCATCGCCTACAGCGAGCGGCTGCGCGCCGTGCAGAGCGCGGGCCTGCTGGTGGCGGTCGCAGGCGTGGCCCTGGTCACCGTCGGCTGACGGAACGACAAAGGCCGGTGACCCTCGGGTCACCGGCCTTCAGTGCGGCGGTGGTGGTGGGATTCGAACCCACGGAAGCTTGCACTTCACACGCTTTCGAGGCGTGCGCCCTCGTCCACTAGGCGACACCACCGCGGGAGAGCCTACCCGACTCTGCGGGTGGTGAAGAACTCGATAAGCAGCGCGGCGCACTCGGCGGCCATCACTTCGGCGATCACCTCGGGCCGGTGGTTGAGCCGGCGGTCCCGGACGACGTCCCACAACGAGCCCACCGCGCCACCCTTGGGGTCGACCGCGCCGTAGACGATCCGGCCGATCCGCGCCTGGACGGCCGCGCCCGCGCACATCGTGCACGGCTCCAGCGTGACCACCAGCGTGCAGCCCGACAGCCGCCACTCGCCCCGGGCCGCGGCGGCGGCGCGCATGGCGACGATCTCGGCGTGCCCGGTGGGGTCGGCGGTGCGCTCGCGGTCGTTGCGGCCGGTGCCGATGACGGTCCCGGCCTCGTCGAGCACGACCGCGCCCACGGGGACGTCGCCCGCCTCCCTGGCCAGCCGGGCCTGCTCCAGCGCGACGCGCATCGCCGCACGGTGGAGGCCGGCGTCCGGCCAGTCGGCGTCAGGCGCAGCGGAGGCAGGCCCTGAAACGCCGGACCCAGCAGGATCGGACACAGCGGAATCGGACACAGGAGCGGACGCGGAAGGATCAGGCGCGGCGGAGCCAGGCGCGTTCACGTGTCGTTCAGTCCCGCAGCCGGTCGAACTCGTCGCCGAAGCCCACCAGCTCCGCCACGATCAGCAGCGCGTCGCCCGGCAGCGCGCTCTCGGCCAGGTCGGCGACCTGCTTGCCCGGCGCCCCCAGGTCGGCCAGCAGCGCCGGATCACCGGCGGGGTCGCCGTCGGGCGCCTCCCCGACGAGCTGGCGGAACAGTCCGCCCAGCCCGTCGTCGCGGACGGTCGAGATGAACGCGCGCGGCTCGTCCTGGCCGTCCAGGCGCACCACGGCGAACCAGTCGTCGTCCTGCTCGATCAGCAGCAGCACCGGGTCGCCGTAGGACTCGACGGCCGCCTCCCGCATCAGGTCGGCGACGTCGTCGACGCTCTCGGCCTCGGCGAGCACGGCCTCGGTGCCCACCCAGCCCTGCGGGGTCCGGGCGAAAACGGCGGCGAAGTACGACACCCGTTCATTGTGACCCACCCGGTCGCGCCGGTCACACCCTCAACGCGAGGTGGGAGGGGAAACGTGGCGGTGACGGTCAGGTGGGCGCGTCAGCCGATCGCGTCCAGGGCGCGCTCGAAGGCGGGCGCGAAGCCGAGCCGGGTGGCGATGCTCAGCAACATCTCGTCCGGGTACAGCTCCAGGTCGCCGGAGATGGCGCCGAGCTCCATCTCGTCCAGCCCGAGGTCGGAGAAGATCGACATGTCGCCGACCGGCAGCACCTGGTCCAGCTCCTCGTCCTCGGGGATCGGGATGTCCAGGTAGTCCAGCACCTGCCCGGCCAGCGCCCAGTCCACCGAGGCGGTCACGTCCGACAGGAAGACCATCACCTCGTCGCCCAGCAGCCGGGTCGCCACGAAGAAGTCGTCGCCGACCGACACCAGCCCGATCGTGCCGCCCAGGCTGGGCTGCTGGCGCAACGCGTGGACCAGCCCCGCCAGGTCCTCGGTCAGCGCGACCGGGAGGACTTCGGCCTCCCAGCGGTCGTCTTCCCGATACACCACGACGGCGAAATCCGTCGCGTCCACATCCGTCATTTCCACCCCACCGGCGCTGTTCCTGCCAGGCATGGTCGCAGATGCCGCGCGTCCTCGCGCACACCACCGCCAAACTCGGCGGCGGCACGCGGCCCGCCGGCGCCATGCCGTGTCGTCGTGCGTGCCGGACGGCGCCTCCGGGTGCGCCGCCGAACGAACCTACTCGAACCCGATCAGATGCTCCGGAACGTCCGCCGCCGCAGCGCGGCGTGGATCCGCGCCCGCCGCGACCGGTGCGGCGTCACCCGGCGCCGCAGCTCCTGGGCCTCCGCGAGCTCCCGCAGGAAGATCGCCCGCCGCCGCAGCCGTTCGCGCATCTCCTCCGGGGAGACGTCCCCGGCCGCCGCGGCCTCGGCCGAGCCGGGCTCGGGCGTCCACTCGTCGTCCGCAGAGGTCCGCGCGGTCCTGCTCATGCGTGACGGGGATCTCGCGCCACCGGGGGCGGCGCGTCCCGGGGTCCGCGGCGCGCGGTTCCCGGTAGGCGGTGTGGGGCGGTTCACGTCGGAATCGTCCTCGGAGCCGGGGGAACGGGGAGCTGACGGCGTCCCGGTGCGCGTGTCCGCAGCGTCACGGGGAGGGAACGCCCCTGGCGGGGGACCGGTGGCGCGGCCGTCGTCGGGGGGATCGGGCGCGGACTCCCCGGCCCGCGTCGCACGATCCGGCCGCGGCTTGCCGTGATCTCTGCTCATAACGGCATACTGCCCGCTCAACGGCCTTCTACCCACCGCCCGCCCGGCGGCCCGGCGACGACCGGCGGCACCACCTGTGGGTACGGTGTGGCCATGCAGACCCTTGCCGTCGATCACCCGCTGGTCGCGCACAAGCTGACCACGCTGCGCGACGTGCGCACCGACTCGCCCACGTTCCGCCGCCTGGCCGACGAACTCGTCACGTTGCTGGCCTACGAGGCCACCCGGGACGTCCGCGTCGCCGACGTCACCGTGCGCACCCCGCTCGTCACCGCCGACGGCGTGCAGCTCGCCAGCCCCAAGCCGCTGGTCGTGCCGATCCTGCGGGCGGGCCTCGGCATGCTGGACGGCATGACCCGGCTGCTGCCCACCGCCGAGGTCGGCTTCCTCGGCATGATCCGCGACGAGGGCTCGCTCCAGGCGCAGACCTACGCCACCCGCCTGCCCGACGACCTGTCGGGCCGCCAGTGCTACGTGCTGGACCCGATGCTGGCCACCGGCGGCACCCTGGCCGCCGCGATCAAGCTGCTGTTCGACCGGGGCGCCCGCGACGTCACCGCCGTGGTGCTGCTGGCCGCGCCGGAGGGCCTGGCCCACCTGGAGGAGGCGTTCGAGGGCACCGGCGCGCCGATCCGCGTGGTCACCGCCGCGATCGACTCCCACCTGAACGAGCAGGGCTTCATCGTCCCGGGCCTCGGCGACGCCGGCGACCGCCTCTACGGGGTCGTCTGACCTGCGAGGACTCGCCCCGCCCCGGAAGATCATGATGTTCGCGGGCCGTCACAGCGGGTAGGAACCCGCCACGGAACGTCAGATCGTTCCCCTCCGTCACCCCGGCATGCAAGGGGACGGTTTCGGACCGGGGCGACGCGAGCGAGCCTCTAGGAAGCGTGATGGCCCACCCAGGGGACGGCGAACTGCCGGACTACGAAGAGATCGGCGAGCACCTCGCCGAGGAGTTCGCGGGCGTGCACCAGCCCGACACGGTCACCCGCTGCGTCGCCGCCGCGCGGCACGGCGCCGAGGAGGTCACCGGCGGGGCGCCCGCCGACCTGGTCGAGCGGATCGCCCGCAAGCACCTCCAGGTGCTCGCCACGGTCGCGGCGGAGAAACGCCGCCAGGCGCCCCGCACGAGCCTGGGGAACACGTTGGGGAACACGCCCTGACGGCCTGAAGCGGCCCCCGCGCGGGGCGCGCCCCGGCGGCGGGCGCGCCATGGTCCCCCGGCGCGGGCACGACGCCGCCACACGATCGCCCGCGGGCGCGCGTCCCCTCCGAGCGCGCGCAACCCGCCAGAGCCCTTGCTTTGCCGGGGGTGCGGGCTGTGCGAAACTTGCCTGGGGTCTGAGGCTCATCGCGCTCCGGGAGGCTGTCGTGCCCGCCAAGAAGTACCTCACCTGGGCCGCCGTGGCCTTCGTGGCGCTCTACGTGTTCCAGCAACCCGAGGGGGCCGCGCGGTCGGTGCAGGACGCGGCCGGCGGCATCGCCTCGGTCGCCGACTCCCTGGCCACCTTCGTCGGCGCGCTGGCCTGAGGACGCCATGCGCCTGGTGACGCCCGGTGACTCCGCCCCGGCCTCGGTCAACAAGTATCTCCTCCCGCACGAGACGCAGGTGATCACGGTCCGGCGGCACCCCGCCGTGCTGATGGTCCCGGTTGGGCTCGTGCTCGGCGGCCTCATCGTCGCCGGCGTGCTCAGCAACACCGTGGCCGGCGGCGCCGGCGCGGTCATCAGCTGGATCTGGTGGGGCTGGCTGATCCTGCTGGCCTGGTTCGTGTGGCGGGTCGCCGAGTGGTCGGTGGACTACTTCGTCATCACCAACCAGCGCATGTTGCTGACCACCGGCCTGCTCACCCGGAACGTGGCGATGATGCCGCTGGCCAAGGTCACCGACATGAGCTTCAAGCGCTCGATCGTGGGGCGCATGCTCGGCTACGGCGAGTTCGTGCTGGAGTCGGCCGGCCAGGACCAGGCGCTGTCGACGGTGGACTACCTGCCCTACCCCGAGCAGCTCTACCTGGAGGTCTGTGAAATGATCTTCCCGAACAAGAACGCGACCGCCGACGACTGACCGGCCCGCCGCGCCCCCCGGACACGCCGCGCTTGGTTGCTCTCGATGTGCGCCAACCCGCAATGTGCAATTATGTCGGCACCCCAGCCGCCTGATTACTTCCGCTAAGTGAGTCCACATGCCGGGTCCAGGCAACGTCGGCGAACGTGTCCGCAACCTGCGGCTGACCAGACGCTTGTCGCAGGCACAGCTCGCCGGTCACGACCTCTCAGACAGCTACATCTCGTTGATCGAGTCCGGTAAGCGCACCCCCACGCCGACCGTGCTGCGGATGCTGGCCGAACGGCTCGGCTGCACGCCGGAGTACCTCGCCGAGGGCGTCGAGCCGGAGCAGCGCGCCCATCTGGAGGTGCGCGAACGCCACGCGCACCTGGCCCTGCTGGGCGGCGACGCGGCCACCGCCGAGGCGGCCTTCCAGGAGGTGATCGCGCGCAGCGACGACGCCGACCTCACCGCCCGCGCCCGCTGGGGCCGCGCCCGCGCCCTGGCGGACCTCGGCCGCATCGAGGAGGCCATCGCCTCCTTCGAGGAGCTGCGCGAGCAGGCCGAGCGCGACCCCGGCCGCGCCAGCCGGCTGCCCGCGGTGATCGCGCTGGCCCGCTGCTACCACGCCGTCGGCGACCTTGGCCAGGCCGTCGCGCTCGGCGAGCGCGCGCTGGACCGGCTGCGCAAGCTCGGCCTCACGGTGGGCGAGGAGCACACCGAGGCCGGCCGCGTGCTGCTGCTGGCGTACGTGGACCGGTCCGATCCGGCCCGCGCGCACGCCTTGGCCCGCGACCTGCTGGTCTCCGCCGACGCCGAGGTGCCGCTCGGCGTCGCCTACCAGCGCGCCAGCACCCGCGCCCTGGAGGAGGGCGCGGTGGGCGACTCGTTGTACTTCGCCGACCAGGCCCTCGCCTCCCGCTCCGGCGGCGAGCCCCGCCAGGTGCGGGCCCGGCTCCACCTGGCCGCCGCGCGGGCGCTGCTGCGGGGCGTCCCCTCGTTCAACGCGCCCCTGGTCGCCGAGGCCCCCGAACTGCGCGACCCGCAGACCAGTCCGTCCCCGCGCGCGGCCGAGGAGGCCCTGGAGCTGCTGGCGGGCACCGACTGCCTGACCGGCCCGGAGGCGACCGAGGCGACGATCGAGAAGGCCCGCGCCCTGATCCTGCTGGGCCGCACGGACGAGGCCGTCGCGCTGCTGGAGGAGTTCCTCGACACCGGGATGGCGCTGGCGGCACCGCCCACCGGCCCGGTCCACCCGGTCGTCCCGCAGCCGGGCACCGACCTGGAGTCGCGAGTCCGCAAGACGGCGCAGGCCCGGCTCGTCCTCGCCCGCGCCCGGCTGGCGCAGCAGGACCGGCAGGCGGCCCTGGTCGTCCTGAGCGCCGCCCGAGGGCAGCTGGAGACCCTGCCGAGGGGACGCGCCGCCGCGCACGTCCTGCGCGAACTGGGCGAGCTGCTCGAAACGGCGAACGAACCCGCCGACGCCGCCAACGCCTACCGGCGCGCGCTGGAGGCGGCGGGCCTGCGCCCGGGACGCCCCCAGACCGCCGCCTACGACCTGGGCAGGGTCTGAGAAGGCCCGCTCAGGGCCCCGGGCGGCCTGCGAGGGCCGGGGACGCTCCACGCGGTCGTCATAAGAGTGGCCTACGACCTCGGTGCTGAGGCGATTTGCAAGGCCGTCGCGGGCGGCACGCCGGGTAGGCGTGCCGCCCGCCTTGCCGCGCTCTCCGGTCCGCCCTCACTGAGCCACGCCCACCAGCCCGTCCTCGCGCGTCCGGAAGGCGCCGAGCCATGCCCGCAGGCCGTGTAACAACCTGCCCCTAGGGAAGGGGCGACATGTGCCACGCGTTGTGACAAGAGGTGAGCATGCTCACGTCGGTACGGAATAAAACCCGCGCTCCCGTAGTCCTAACATGGAGACATGGGATGATTGGCTGACTGAGGTCGCCACCCGCTCGTCCCCGACTCCGTCCGCTCCGAAGGGGGACCCGTGACTCTGCGCACCGCTCGCCGCTCGTCCCTGGTCGATCAAGTGATCGACCAGCTCAGGGGTGAGATCGCCACCGGTGTGTGGCCGGTCGGCGGCAAGATCCCCGCGGAGCCGGTGTTGTCGGAGACGCTCGGGGTGGGCCGCAACACCGTCCGCGAGGCGGTGCGGGCCCTCCAGCACGCCGGTCTCCTGGAGTGCCGCCAGGGCGACGGCACCTACGTCATCGCCACCAGCGAGCTGTCGGGCGCCGTCCGCCGCCGCCTGGAGACCGCCGAGCTCATCGAGATCGTGGAGGTCCGGCGCGGGCTGGAGGTGGAGGCCGCGCGGCTGGCCGCCGCCCGCCGCACCGACACCGACGTCACCGCGATCGCCGCGGCGCTCGCCGAGCGGGACGCCGCCTTCGCCGCCGGCGAGCACGCCACGTTCGTCGAGGCCGACCTCGCCTTCCACACCGCGGTGGTCGAGGCCACCCACAACCAGGTGCTGACCGACCTCTACCGCGACTTCAGCGCGGCGCTGCGCGCCAGCATCGGGGCCGCGGGCGACCTGCTGGAGCACGCCGACATCCCGCACGGCCCGATCGCCGAGGCGATCGAGGCCGGCGACGCGCCGGCCGCGGCCCGCGCCACCCACGCGTGCCTGGACGAGATCCTGCGCTCCACCGAAGAACGCACCCTCGCCGGCACCGCGCCGTCCGCCGGTGCTGCGCCGTCCGCCGGCACCGCGCGTTCCAGTGGCACTATGCCGGTCGGTGGCACCAGCCCGTCGGCTGGCACCGCGCCGTCCGGCGGCCCGGTAGCCGACGCGGGACCGCCCGCCGATCCGCCTGCCGAGCGCCCGCCCGCCGCCCCGCCGGAGCCCGTGCCCACCGCCTGACGGCGGCGCGCCCCCTGCACCGGCCCCGTTCCCCGAGGAACGCGTTTGGACCGGTCCAACATCGGGTGCCCGGCTCCCTCTCCCACGTTCCCGCAGCTCCCACGCTCGACGAAGGTCCCATGACTGCCTCCACCATGCCCACGGCCGTGCCCCGCGCCACGGCCTCCCGCGCCACCGCCGCCTGGACGCTCGCCGGCCTCATCCTCCTGACGGTCAACCTGCGCGCCGCCATCACCGGCATCTCGCCCGTGCTGGGCGAGTTGCAGGACGCCTTCGGTCTGTCCGGCGTCCAGGTGAGCGTGCTCACCACGCTGCCGGTGTTGTGCCTCGGCCTGTTCGCCTCGCTCGCCCCGGTGCTCGCCCGGCGCTTCGGCGCCGAGACCGCCATCGCGGGCGCGCTCGTCCTCATCACCGCGGGCATCCTGCTGCGCGTCGTGCCGTCCGAGGCCGCGCTGTTCGCCGGGACGGTCCTGGCGGGCGCCGGGATCGCGATGGGCAACGTGCTGATGCCCGCCGTCATCAAGCGGGTGTTCCCCGACAAGGTGGGCTCGCTCACCGGCCTCGCCATGATGCTGATGGCGGGCAGCGGCGCGATCGCCGCCGGGCTCGCCGTCCCGCTCGACAACACCGCCGGATGGCGGCTCGCGCTGGCGGTGTGGGCGGTCCCGTCGCTGGTGGCGGCCCTGGTGTGGGGCCCGCTGGCGCTGCGCGGCCGCCGCGCCGAGGCCCCGGCCCCCGCGCGCACCAACGCCGCTCCGGCCCGCGCCGACGAGGGCTCCCTGCTGCGCTCCCCGCTGGCCTGGTACGTGGCGGCCTTCATGGGCCTGGCGTCGCTGATGTTCTACGTGCTGATGTCGTGGCTCCCGGAGATCATGCGCGACCACGGCTACGCCCCGGCCACCGCCGGCATGATGGTCTCGATCATGATGGTGATCGGCATCCCGCTGGGCTTCCTGGTGCCGGTGTTCGCCGCCCGGCTGCGCGACCAGCGCGGCGTGGTCGTGGCGGTCGGCGCGGCGATGGCGGTCGGCGTCGTCGGCCTGCTGGCCGCGCCGCAGGCCGGCTGGGTCTGGGTCGCGGTCCTCGGCGTCGCCACCGGCAGCGCGTTCCCGCTGGCCTACACGCTGCTCAGCCTGCGCTCGCCGAGCCCGGCGGTGGCGGCGCGGTTGTCGGGCATGGCGCAGACCGGCGGCTACCTGCTGGCCGGGTTCGGGCCGCTGGCGGTCGGGGTGCTGCACAGCGCCACCGGCGGCTGGGAGGTCTCGCTGGGGCTGCTGCTGGCGCTGGTCGTGCCGGAGGTCGTGTTCGGCCTGCTGGCGGCGCGGCCCGGGTTCGTCCGGCCGAGCACCGCGCACCGCGAGGGCCCGATCGAGCAGCTCATCGAGCCCAAGGACGGCATCGTCGCCTCCGCCGTCCGCGAGTCGGCCGCCTCGCGCTGACCCGCGCTACCGTGGGGCGATGAACGACCATCCCTTCGTCCCGGCGGACTTCGCGGTGCCCGAGGAACTGGCGGGCGAGGGATTCCGGCTGGAGCCCCTGCGGGCCCGGCACAACGTGGCCGACTACGCGGCCTGGACCTCCAGCGTCGAGCACATCCGCGCCACGCCGGGCTTCGTCGGCGGCCGGTGGCCGCACGAGATGAGCGAGGCCGGCAACCTGGCCGACCTCGAACGGCACGCCGCCGACTTCGCCGCGCGCCGCGGCTTCACCTACACCGTGCTGGACGCCGCCGACGAGGTGGTCGGCTGCCTGTACGTCTACCCGCCGCGCGAGGGCGAGCCCGGCGACGCGGCGGTGCGGTCGTGGGTGCGCGCCGACCACGCCGACCTCGACCCGGTGCTGCACGAGGCGGTCACCGCGTGGCTGGCGCGCGAATGGCCGTTCCGCGACCCCCGCTACGCGCCGCGCGTCAGCCCCCGCTGAGGTCGACCGAATCGAGGTCCAGGACGCGGGCGTGCAGTACGAGCCGCTGGTGCAGGGCGGCGCGCAGCGCGCGGTGCAGGCCGTCCTCCAGGTACAGCTCGCCCTGCCACTGCACCACGTGCGGGAACAGGTCGCCGTAGAAGGTGGAGTCCTTGGCCAGCAACGACCGCAGGTCGAGCTCGCGCTTGGTGCTGACGAGCTGGTCGAGGCGGACCTGGCGCGGCGGGATCTTGGCCCAGTCCCGGGACGAGAGCCCGTGGTCGGGATAGGGCCTTCCTTCTCCCACCGCCTTGAAGATCACCCTTGGAGTCTACGGGCTCAGATGGAGCCCGAGAAGGTGTCGCAACTGCGCGGATCACCTGACTGATAACCGGTGGTAAACCAGCGGCGGCGCTGCTCGGAGGTGCCGTGGGTGAACCCGTCGGGGTCGACGCGGCCCTGGCTGCGCTGCTGGATGCTGTCGTCGCCGACCGCCTCGGCCGCGCTCAGCGCCTGCCGGATGTCGGTCTCGGTGAGCTGGGTGAGGAAGCCGGTCGACACCGCGTTCTTGGCCCACGTCCCGGCGTAGCAGTCGGCCTGCAACTCCAGCCGCACCGAACCGCTGGTGGCGCCCTTGGCGCCCGCCTTGGCCTTGTTCATGTCGCCGAGCAGGTTCTGGATGTGGTGGCCGTACTCGTGGCCCACGACGTACGCCTGCGCGAACGGGCCGCCCTCAGCGCCGAAGCGCTGCTGGAGCTCGTTGAAGAACGTCAGGTCGAGGTAGACCTTCTGGTCGGCGGGGCAGTAGAAGGGGCCGACGTCGGAGGTGGCGTACCCGCAGCGCGTCTGGGTGGCCTGGCTGAACAGCTGGGTCTTGGCGGGCGTGTACCGCCGCCCGTCGCTGGTGAACTGCTTGTTCCAGTAGCTCTGGATGCTGTTGACGGTGCCGACGATGCGGCAGTCCTGCGACTGGTCGGCGTCGGCGCCCGAGCGGCACTGCGCCGACAGGTTCGTCCCGGACCCGACCTGCCCGGCGGGCTGCTGCTGGTCGGAGCCGCCGGTGAGGTCGAGCCCGAACACCAGCGCCACGATGGTCGCGAGCAGGCCGACCGCGCCGCCGCCGATCATCATGCCGCCCGGCCTGCGGCCACCACCGCCGCCCCGGGCGTCCTCCACCTGTGAGGCGTCGAGCTGCGCGTCGTCTCTGAAGTCCATAACGGCGTTCCCCTCCGGGCCTGGCCCGTCCGCCGAATCCCCTGGTCACCGGCTTTCCCCGGGGAAAGCCGGGCTAACCCGGAGGTGAGGGCCGCCGGACGGAGCACCTTCGGACGCCCGTTACCCGATGAACGGCGAAAAGCACCTGACCGCCGCCCGAGGTGGGCGAACTAATGCGCCGTCATGACCACTGATCACCTGTCCCTGCGCCCGGTGGGAGAAGCGGAGGCCGCCGCGGCCCGTTCGAGTGGCAGGGCTGGTGGGACCTCTGAGAGAAAGACCATTGACCACGCCCCGTCCCGGGCGAGACCCTTCAAGTTAGGTTTGCCTTACCTAACTTGAAGGGGCGCACGATGGCGAAGACCAACATGAACACGGTCCGGATCAAGCCCGAGGTCAGCGAGCCGCTGACCCTGCACGTGCTGCGCAGCGAACGCCTCTCGCCGCACTTCCTGCGCGTCACCCTCGGCGACGGCGACGTCGCGCGCTTCACGCCGATGGGCTACGACCAGTGGTTCCGCCTGTTCATCCCGGTGGCCGACGACTCCCTGTCGCGCCTGCCCGACAAGTTCAACACCCTCGCCTACGCGAAATACCTGACGATCTCCAAGACGTCCCGCCCCATCCTGCGCAACTACTCCGTGCGCGCCTTCCACAAGGACGCCAAGGAGTTGGACGTGGACTTCGTCCTGCACGACACGTCCGCAGGTCCCGCCGCCGAATGGGCCCAGAAGTGCAAGCCCGGCGACAAGGTGGCCATCCTGGACGAGGGCATCTCCTTCAACCCGCCCCCGGACGTCCGCCACACCCTGCTGGTCGCCGACGAGAGCGGCCTGCCCGCCGCAGCGGCGATTCTCGCCTCCCTGCCCGACGACTTCCAGGGCAAAGCCCTGCTGGAGATCCCCGCCCCCGAAGACGAACAAGCCCTGACCACCCCGCCCGGCGTCGAACTGACCTGGATCAGCCGCAAGGACGCCCACGACACCCCCGGCCGCGCCGCCCTGAGCGCCGCCCTGGCCCTCCCCCTCCCCGAAGCCCCGTTCTTCGGCTGGGTGGTCGGCGAACAGACCCTCCCCACCACCCTGCGCCGCCACTGGGTGAAGGCAGGCGTCCCCAAGGACCACATCATGTTCTGCGGCTACTGGCGCCACCGCAGTTAGGGCTGCACCTCTTCAGGCGTGGCCTCATGCCCCCGCCGCCCCTTGCTGCGACGCTCCCGCTTGAGCTGCGCCTCGTGGAGATGCCGCCGCCCACCGGCCAGATCATCGCGCACCCGCCGCTCCAGCTCGCGGAACGGCTCGTAGTACAGCTCCTCGAACTCCTCGATGATCTGGAAGGTCCACCGCCCCTCAAGGACGTTGCGCCCGACCAGCTCGTCCCGGATCTCATCGGCCCACCCCTTGTGCCCGGCCGCGGCCAGCTGATCGGCCGCGTCCCCGAGCGTGAAGTCGGTGGTCCCCAGAAGCTGATGGAAGGAGTAGAGATGCCCCCGAGCCCGCTCCAGGGTCTCCAGCGCCTTGCTCAACTCCCCGACGGCCTCCACGGTCTCCCCGTTGAACTGCCCGGCGTCCTGCTTGGGATCATTCGGCATGAGACCCCACTACCCCGCAACCGGGCTTCTGCACAGGTCAGAGCCAACGCCCACCCCTCGAAGAGGACGAAACGCAACAAGGGCGGCACCGACCGGTGCCGCCCTCGTGGATGCGGAGGATACGAGATTCGAACTCGTGAGGGGTTGCTCCCACCACGCTTTCCAAGTTCGCGCGTTGGTGGTCGAAACCCCTGCTGAACTGAGGATCCGCTTCAAGCGGACGCGCCTGAACGCCTGAGGGCATGCGCGAATGCACCCAGAACTGCAACGGCTGAGACAGGAATGAGACTTTCTCTGGATGGGGCGGTCGTTCAGATCTGGCCGTAGAGAGTGGGCAGGTCGATGAGGTGGAGGTCGGGGGAGGATATGGCTGCTTGGTGGGCCTTGTCGCTGAAGCCTGCTCCGCTGAAACAGATGAGTTTCGTGTGGGAGGTGTCGTAGCGGCTGGCCTGGGTGATGAGGTCGCGGATGTGCTGGAGACGGTCGATGTGTGCGGTGCCCATGGTGTCGTTCCATTTGGCCTCGCCGATGGCCAGAAGAGGGGGCTTGCCGCCGTCGGCGATGCCGATGACCGCTACGTCGATCTCGTGGCCGGTGCGGGCGGTGGGATCGTGGACGGTGCCGTAGCCGACGCGGGCGGGCAGGCCGCCGAGGAGGTCGGGGTCGGCGTGGCGCAGGGACCAGTCGCGGCAGACCTGTTCGAAGTGGGGGCCGAGGACGTTGCCGGTGAAGCGGCGGCGGCTGGCCTGCCAGACCCGGCCTGCGTGGCAGACGGGGTGAGATTCGCCAAGGCGGCGAGAGGCGAGGCGCACACCCAGTCGGCTCGGTGATCGGGTGCCACAGAACCCGCTGCTAGCCGTCGTCGGGGCCGGGAAGGTCTCAGGCTCTCGATCAGATCTTCCTGGTTTCGGGCGATACCCGAGGCTCTCCGATGAATTTCGGAGAATTCATCGCCAAGTCCTGACTAGTGATATTTGATCTAGCGGGAGGGGGTCGAGTGCTGGATCGCAACAACCATCAGGGGAAGTTCGCCGAGGACTACGTCCGGGCGCTCGCGTCGGCGGCGGGGCTGCTGGTCTTCAAGGACGACGCCGATCACGACGGGGTCGACCTGGGATTCAAATATCCGGGACGGGCCGGACTGATCGCCTCGCCCGCGATCGAGGTCCAGGTGAAGTCGTGGTCGCGGCCCCACGTCAGCGGGACGGACTACGTCTATCCGGAACTGAACGAGGTGCAGTACAACAAGCTGGTCCACGGGCCGTTCCTCGTCCCGCGCTACCTGTTCCTGGTGATCGTCCCGCCGGACCAGGACCGGTATGTCAGGGTCGAGACCGACGGGCTGATGTTCAGCCGGCTCTGCTTCTACCGCGGATTCGAGGGCGCCGACCATGTCGCCGAGCCGAGCACCAAGCGCCGAACCTCTGTGCGCATCCCCATGGGGAACGTCCTGACGGTGCGGGCGCTGCGCGAACTCGTCGGAGCGCCGCGACTGTGACGGGCGAACTGTCGGCCGCCGACATCACGGGCTACTTGGACACGTCCGGCTGGATCCGTCAGCCCGAAATCTGGCGGACGGCCTCGGTATGGGTCTACCAGGGCGAGCACGAGGTGATCGTCCCGGAGTTCGACGGGTTCGTCGACGGACCGCGCCGTGTGCAGGAGCTCGTGAGCGTCCTCGCGCGGATCGAGGGAAGGCCGCAGGAACTGGTCGCCGCCGACATCGCTACGCCGAGGGCCGACCTCCAGTGGTACAGGGCGTCCTCGGTCGCGTTGGGCGGCCAGATCGGCCTCGTCGAGGCGGTCACCGCGCTGACCGGAGCCCGAGACGTTCTGTTGGCGGCGGCGCGGGCCGCGCATGTGGGACCACGGCCGGTGTTCCACGGCCCCGCGCCCGCGCCCGTCCGCGAGCTGCTTCAGGCGGTGCGCGTCGGGCCCATGGTCACGGCCGAAGAGACGGTGCTGGTTCGGGTTCCGTTGGACGGGCCAGGCGACCCGCCACTTGGGCGACGTGCGCTTCTCCTGCTGCGCCGGGTACTCCCGCTGCTGAGCGACGCCACCCGGGACGCGATCCAGACCAAGGACTTCGGCCTTTTCGACGAGCTTACGGCTGAAGGCGTCTCGGCCGAACTCTGCGGTGCACTCGCCCAGCTGAGCGGCCCCGGCGCCGGGGCGGGTTTCGAGATCGGATTCCGCTGGGCGCGGGACGTCCCCACAGATGTCGAGGCGGGCATGGTCGCGTTCGAGCCGGGCTCGGGCAAGGCGCTGCGCACTGCACGGCACCGGCTGCTCCGGCTCCAGAAGCAGAAGCAGAAGCGCAGAGCTTCGGTGACCGGCCTCGTCAGGACCCTGTCCCACGACGGCGGCGCCCTTTTCCGGGCGTGGGTGCAGGGCCCGGTCATCGTCGAGGGGGCAACGGTCCGCCGATCGGTCTGGGCACGGCTCCCGGACGAGGCGACCTATGAGCGAGCGGTCTCCGCGCACCTCGACGGCCTTGTCGTTCGAGCGAACGGCACGCTCCGGGATGTGGGCGGCACACAGGAACTCGTGGCCGAGGTCTTCGGCCTGGCGGAGGATGACTGACGGTGGACAAGATCATGTTCGGGACGAGAGAACGTGCCCTCCTGCTCGGCCTCATGTCGATGGGAGGAACGGCCACCAACCCCGGACTCCGCGATCATGTCGGGGACGTCATCGACGGCGCTCCGCGACGCAAGCTCAACGAGCTTCGCATGGTGAAGAGCGTCCGGGAAGGCCGCGCCTACCGGCACGAACTGCTCGAAGAGGGCTGGGCCTGGTGCGCCGCCGAACTGTCTCAGCCGGCGCCGGCGCGTGGCGGGGCGCTCACCGTTCGGAGCACCTACGCCGTCTTCAGGTACTTCGACAGGTACTTCGACCTGATGGGCGTCAGCCTCGGGGACATCGCGAACGTGATTGCGAATGAGGAAGTGGAAGCGGAGGCAGAGGCAGACCTGCCCACCCTGATCCGGGAAGCCTACTGGCGGGTCGCCGCCAAGCCCCAGGAATGGGTGCTGCTGACCAAGATGCGGCCGCTGCTCGGCCACGTCCCCCGGACGGCCGTCGACGAGGCGCTGCGACTGATGCAACTGCTCCCGGATGTTCATCTGGCCCCCGAAGCCGACCAGAAGACGCTGACCGAGGAAGACCGGGAGGCGGCGGTGACCGTGGGCGGCGTACAGAATCACCTGCTGGCCATCGAGGCACGATGAACGGAGCGCAGGAACGGGCGCTGCGGGAACTGTCCCGGGTACTGGACTGGTCGGCGACCTCCGAGCATGCCTGGAACCCGCCGCCGTTCCACGTCGCAGGGCTCCACCCGCGGGCCGAGCGGTTGATCGGCGACGGCATCGGAGAGGCCGCCGCAGCCTCCGGCGCGAGCCCTCTCGGGGTCGTGATCGAGGGCCAGGGCGGCGCGGGCAAGACCCACCTGCTCGGTTGGGTCAAGGGCCGGATCGCGGAGGAGGGCGGTTACTTCTTCCTGGCGGACTTCAGTTCGGGCAGCGACTTCTGGCGGGTCGTCGCAAGGGCCATGGTCCAGGACCTCGGGCGGAGCACGTCGGAAGGGCTGCCCGTTCAGGCGGTCGTCGCAGTGCTGCGGCTCGCGGAACTGGCAGGCGTCGCCGATCGGTTCGCCGCGGACCGCACGTGTACCCGTGCGGACCTCGACGCGCTGGAAGCCGGTCTCCTCGCATACAGTCGTCGGCTGCTGAGCAGCCGCGACACGATCAGGGCGCTCGCGCTCTACGCGGTGGGCACGCCCGACGGTCTCCAGGTCGGTAACGATCACCTGACCTCGGTGGGGGAGACCCGGGACGGCGACCGAGCCGCGTGGGGACTGACCCCGGGGCTGAAGGGGCACCAGGAGATCGTGTCGGAGCTGTCGGCGCTGCTCGCGCTGACCGGACCGGCCGCGATCGCGGTCGATCAGATCGACGCCCTCCTGGAGCACTCCCGCCGGTCCCGTGCGTCCGGGGCGTCCGACGGGGAGAACAGACCCGACGCGATCGAAGAGATCGCTGGCGGGCTGATGGCGCTGCGACACGTCACCCAGCGCACCCTCTGCCTCATGGCCTGCCTGCCGTCGTCGTGGCGGCTCATCGAGGAGCAGGCGGTCGGCACCGCCCGCGACCGGTTCCGGACCTCGCTGATCCTGTCGACACTGACAGACCCCGCGGCGGCACGGACCATGGTCGAACGACGGTTCTCGGCGGCATTCTCGCGGGCCGATTTCGATGCCCCCGATCCGGTGTGGCCGATCTCCCCGGGCGCATTCGCCACGTCCGTCGGGCTCACCCCGCGGACTGTGCTGAGACACATCGGCGACCACATCGAGCGATGCCGGAACGAGGGCGCGGTACGGCTTCTGGCCGGATTCGACGGGACACCTGCCGAGCCCGCCGTTCCGGCCCGTCCGGATCAACCCGATCTCGCCCGGCTGGATGCGCGCTTCGCGGAACTGCGCAGCGCGGCACAGATCGACGATGCCTTCGACCCCGGCCATGAGGACGAGATCGTTCCACCACTGCTCCGCGCCGGACTGAACGCGTGGATCATGGAACAGGGGCAGGCCGGACGCGACTTCCGAACGGACCCGCCGCCGTCGGGGAAGCTTCCGGAGGTGCATGCCAGATTGCGGCAGACCCTGGACGCGAACACCGAAGAAGAACGGCACTGGACGTTCCGGATGATCGGCGCGTCCCACGGAAACAAGAGCCTTGCGCGTCTTCGGGCGGGAATGCGGGCGTCCGGTCTGGGAGCGGACGTGCCCGACAGATCGTTCATCGTCCTGCGTAATCCCGGCTGGTCGGACGGTGAGGCGACACGGGCGACCCTCGCGGACCTCAAGGAATGGGGTGGGTACTCCGTCCCCATCCGGGGTGACGACCTGCGCGTCTACGCCGCTCTGGGCTCCCTGATCGAGGAAGCCGATCCTGGCCTGGAGGCATGGCTGCTCGCTCGCCGACCCGCTGGCGCCACGGATCTCCTCAGCGGAATCCTCGCGGACGTCATGCCCGCGGCCGCCCTTCCTTCCGCGACCGCTCAGGCGGCGGTCGTGCCGACCGTCGATGTGTTGCCGGAAGCCCCCGTACCGGCGGCCGAAGAGGACGCCCTGCTGACGATCGGTCGTCGCCTGGACAATCAGGCGCAGGTCACGCTCGACCCAGCGGTTCTGGCTCAGCACGTCGGGGTCTTCGCAGGGTCAGGCTCCGGCAAGACCGTCCTGCTGCGCCGGATCATCGAGGAATGCGCGCTGCTCGGCGTCTCCTCGATCGTCCTCGACCCGAACAACGACCTTGCCAGGCTCGGCGAGCCCTGGCCGGAACCGCCTGAGGGCTGGCTCCCCGGAGACGCCGAACGCGCCGGCCGCTACGTCGCCGAGGTCGAGGTCGTCGTCTGGACCCCCGGACGCTCCGCCGGCCGCCCCCTCACGTTCCAGCCACTTCCTGACTTCGCCGCACTCCAGAACGCCCCTGACGAACTCGAATCGGCCCTGAGCCTCGCCGTCGAGACCCTGGCCTCCCGCGCCCGTCTCACCGGCGCCACCGCCAAGGCCGACAAGGGACGCGCGGTGCTCCGCGAGGCACTGGCGCATTTCGCCCGCACCGGTGGCTCCACCTTCCCCGCGTTCCTGGAAATGCTCTCCGCTCTCCCGTTCGCCGCCTGCGCCCTCGACAAGGCCGACGAGATCGCCGCCGACATCGGCCAGGTCCTCAGAGCCTCCATGATCACCGATCCGTTGTTCGCGGGCGCAGGCGAACCGGTCGACCCCGCCTCCCTGCTCACCCCGTCCCCCGGCAAACGCGCTCGCATATCGGTCATCAGCCTGGCGGGCCTCACGGACGAGTCCCGCCCGAACTTCGTCAGCCAGCTTCAGGCCACCCTGTTCACCTGGATCAAACGCAACCCGCCTCGGGACTCCCCGCTGCGCGGCCTGTTCGTCATGGACGAGGCCCAAATCTTCGCTCCCTCAGGCAAACGCACTCCCTCGCTCGCCGCCACCCAGACCTTGATCTCCCAGGCCCGCAAGTACGGCCTCGCCCTGGTCTTCGCCACCCAAGCCCCCAAGGGCGTCGACAACAAGGTCACCGGCAACGCGACCACCGTCTTCATCGGCCGCATCAACAACGCCACCCAACTGGCCGTGGTCAAGGAGATGGCCCGGGCACGCGGCGGCAACGCGGACCGCGCCGGCCGCCTCAACCCCGGCGAGTTCTACGCCTCCTCCCTCGATCTTTCCTCAACCCTCCTCCAAACCCCCCAATGCCTCACCCACCACCCCCAGAACCCCCTCACCGAGGAAGAAATCCTCCACCGAGCCCAAGAAGGACGCGATGAACCCGGGAATTGATCAGCCGTGCGACCGTCCAGGCGGCGGACACCACCGTCCTACTCCGGGCGGCAGTGGTGGTCGGCGATGTGCCGATGGGGCCGCTGACGTGCGCTTTTAGCGTCCGCAAGGAGGCAGCGGGATGTCGGTGGGGTCCAGTGGTCGCCGTTGACCGCGACCAGAACCGCGATCACAAAGCAGAACGGCCGGTACTCGTTCGAGTACCGGCCGTGCGTCTTGCCTGGTCAGGCGAGCGGAGGATACGAGATTCGAACTCGTGAGGGGTTGCCCCCCAACACGCTTTCCAAGTCTGCACCTGGCTGTCCGTCCGTGACTGTCACCGTCCCTGAACTGGTCATGCGTCCGATTTCGAACATCCGCAAACAGTCCCGAACATGGGCAAATGAGACCAAAACTGAGACCGCCATGCGTTGCGTTGGACCGGACTGTCTCGCCTCAGGAAACCGCCCGTGGTGTTCCCGGCTTTGATGGGTCCATCCTGATAACCCTTACCACGATGTCTCGGATAGTGAGACGATGTGCTATGTGGCGAGTGATACCGCAGGGGATAAAGCCGAGCGACGTACGCGTGACGTAGCGGCGCTGCTCGGTGTTGCCGACTTCGTCTATGCACAGCCGGTGGTCCATGAACGATCCTCGAACAACGAGGTCGGGGACGGACTCCTTATCGTTGGACAGCTCGGTGCTGTTCTGCAGGTCAAGGCACGGGATCCGGAGATAGGGCTGCGCGACTCGGAGGCCAAAGCGGAGAGGGTGGTGCGCAAGTTCATCGACGTGGCTGCTAGGCAAGGCAGTGGAAGTAAGCGGACGATCCAGAAGTATCAAGGCTGGGGTCAACCGCTCCAAGCCCTGCCTGTACGAGCGTTCGAGTTCGCTGGAGACCTCCGCCGCGACTTCGCGTTGGACCTGTCGATGGATTGTGGGCTGTGGCCGACGATCGTGGTTGTCGATCACCCTGCCGATCCTCAGTTTGAGGTCGATTCTCCACCTGGGGTGTTTTGCATCTCCTTGTCTGATTGGGAGTGGCTGCTGTGGCAGATCCGGTCGGTATCCGGGCTTCTCTACTACGTCGAGCGAACCTTGGCCGCTGGCTTGCCTACGGTCTTCGGTGCCGAACACCTCAGGTTCTCGCTCGTCTGCCAAGCCGACAGCGCCAGTAGCGCGCACTCATCTCGCGCACAACCGTGGTTCTCCACGGCCGCAGTCGAAGATCCTGTCGGCGTTGATCTCTACCGGGATTTGATCGCCAAGCTCTGGCACGGCCAGTCCCAGCACGGCAAGCCGCTGGTGCCGGCGGAGATTCGCACCATCGCCGCCTTCCTCGACGACGCTCCCACCGCGCACCAGGCCACCATCGGGAGATGGGTCCTCAGCAAGCGCAGCGAACTCGATGAGACGGGGCAGACAGGAAGCGGCAATGCTGTCTTCAATGACCGCCTATTTGTCTATATGTGTGGCACGAGCCGGACCTGGCCCGACCATGGAGCTTGGGAAGCTGAACTCGGCACCCTCACCTTGGTCCGCCTACTGCACTGGCGTGAATCACGTGGCGGATCCACCACGGCACTTGGCATCGGCGTGCGCGAAGTCGACGGCGGCGTCGCCTACACCTACGTCTACGTATCAGAACCCGTCAACGTCCCGTCCGACATACGGGCACACATCGAGTGGAACTACGGGATCACCAACCTCGCCCACGGTCACACCTACCTACCGAAACCCGGACGCAACGATCCATGCCCCTGCGGCGGAGGCACGAAGTACAAACGCTGCCATGGAGCACCGGGCAAGCCGACCCCCACCACGTAGAGATCGCGGCTTGGTCAACGTGGCCGCCCCGGCGGCCCCGCCGGGCTGGCCTGCCCGGTCCCGCTATCAGCCGTTCGGCAGACGCCCAGCCGACTCGCAACCGCGTTGGCTGGACCAGGCGCAGCGCAGCCTCCCGAATCCACTGCTCGGGCACCGCCGCCCCGGAGAGTGTCGGGAGGTTCCGCAGCGTGATGCCGCCGAAGCGTACCTGGCCGTCGACCGCTGCTAGAGCTTCTTGTGGCGGCGTTCGCCGGCGAGCCGGTGGTACGTAGCCCGAGATCGTGCCCAGCAAGCAGATTGATGGCCAACGCGCGATCGAGGACAGCGCCCTCGATTGCTTCTTCGCCATCGTGGATGAAGGCGCTGAGTAGGACGTAGCTGTCTTCCACTCCCATCGCCTAGCGCTCTGGGACACTGATTTCCCGCGCGTTTTTCGGCCTCGCTGTCCTCACGGTTGCCGGGGTTTCGTAGGCCACGACACCGTCACACCTAGGTGATTGGCGCGAACGGGTCGAGGTGATCGGCGTCGTCCGTCCAGTATCCATACCGCTCGCCCAAGAGAGTAAGCAATTCGTCGGCATACGGGCCTGGCGGCAGCCGCAAGCCCAGCATCGCAGCGGTGCTGCCTGCCGAGATCCTCAGCTGGCTGCGGAGCGCCTCCTCATGGAACGCCGAACTGGGAAGTTGCGGGTCGCTAGATTCTTCAGGCCGGAAGAACTGGTCGATCAGGCGTTTGCGCTCCTCTTCCGATAGCGAGGAGCTAAAGGTAGCGGAGTCGAGGTTCATTCTATTATTGGCGACTATGTGGGCTATTGCGAGAAGAAGATGCCAATCCAGCCAGCCTTGCGCCCGCAGTGACGCGATCGTGTTCTGGAAGGTCGTATCACCTAGCAGACGAGGCAGTGTGTGCCTGATCACGGGCTGGAGGTTGCAGTAGCGGCGCGCGGCGGCCTGACGCATCTTCACGGGGTCGTAGCCAGGCCCAGGGCCGTGCTGCGGGGGCAGGGTGGCCTCGGCGGGAGGCGAGTCTGGATATGCCTCATTGGGAGATGAGGGGAGCGTTCGCAAGTCTTCGTAGAAGCTCACGGGGTGGAGGTCGGCCAATTCATCGTAAGGGCGTGCGACAAAGACGCGTTCCAGCAGTCCGCCACCCGAGGTGTCGATCAACGTGATGAACGTGCTGCCGGGCAGCAGCGACCTCTCGGCGAGGGTCTGGATGACGGCGCTCAGCACTTGTCGCTCCGCCGCGTCGGAAGCATCGGACTGCGCTGGCGCGGGCTCCGCGCCGATCGATAGCCGGACACGCCAGACCCCACTTTGGGTCGCTTGACACAGTGCGGTCTCGTCCAGCGGCAGGCGCGGATCCGCAGTGAAATCGATCATCAGCGTTCCGGGTAGCAGCAACGGATCCTTGAAGGAGAGCTCGGCCAAGGTGATCTGGAGCGCGCTGATGAACCGCTCTGCGGCCAGCACCTGCTGGCGTTCGTTTTCTGTCCGGACCTTCCAGGTCACTCCGAGGGCGGTCCATTTGTAACTGCGTACGGGACCCGCGTCACTGTACGGACGGCCGATGCCCGCCTGATCGGCTTCGACGGCAAGGTCCGCTTCCCTGAAATCGAGCACCTCATCAGCCTGGGGACTGAGAATCTGATCGACGATATCTCTGATGTCGCTGGTCGCCGCAGCATCGATCACCGGTAGGTACGCGGGCCGTAGCGTCCGCGCGAAACGGACAGTGATCGCCACATTGCCGATCGCCTCCCACACATACGGATATTGATCTACATCGAAGGGGTCAGCGCACGAACCGGTGTGTGTGGCCATCCCAAAGCCCACAGTGTGACTCGCGGTCAGCCAGCCGCCGGCTTGATGGTCGTACACGGCAGCTTCCAAGACGCTGCGGCCGATGAACCCCGCAAGATCCGGTCCAGCGCCCTTCGCTGCTGCTGCGGCGGCGAGCGCGTAGTGCTTGGCTGCGATCGGCAGCCCGAGCACGCCGTAGATCTTCGCGGCGAGCAGCAGCATCAGCAGGCCGCCTTCGAGGGTCTCTCCTTGCAGCCACGCCGAGAGCGCCTTATGGATCTCCCGTAGTGCCAGCACCGGTTGGTCTTGGCCGAGCAGGTCAATTCCGCGCTTCTGAGCCCGTGCGCCTACCGCGTGCCGGCCTTCGGCCCTGCCATAGGCGTCATCGAACAGATCACGTACCTCAATGTACGAAGGATGGGTGGTGAGTGTGGCGACGTAGAGATCCAGGAAGTCACAAAGCGGACCGACCGGAAACAGCGGCGCTTGCGGAAGATGGTGGCCCAGCCGCAGTAGTAGTTCCATCGCGGTGTCGAGATCGATGATCGTAAGGTTGATCGGTGGCAGCGCGGTGCTGACGTCGCCGTCGACGGCGGCTTGGACCTGTTCGACGGCCCCACGCACGCTGATCAAGTTGTCCCGTCTCGCCTGGTCGAGGGTCTGCGGTGGGCGGGGAGTCAACGCGATGTGAGCTCCGAGGGCCAGGAGCCGAGCGAGGGCGTGCGGGTAAGGGTCGGCATCGACGAGCCGGGTCATCTTGGCGGTCAAGGTCTCCCGCCATTGGCCGATCTCAACGGGGCCGATGGAGGTGAGTTGCCGTAGCATCGCACCGCTGATGTAGCTGAGCAGAACGATCGCGTCTTCCAGGAGCCCGGCGTCGGTGAGATCGGGATCGTCGATCACCCCGTGGAAAAACTCCCGCGCCAGTTCGTCGTCCTTCTCCTCAAGGGTCTCCAGGCCGCGTAGAGCGGCGACGACGATTTCATACCGGGCACGCAACGCAGTATGGCTACTGACCGTCGATGAAAGCAGTGCACGCGCGTGCCTGATCCACGTGGGCAGGTCTGGAAGGGCCGCAGGGTCGAAGGTCGCGTGTCGTAGCCCTGCACGCATGTCGACCAGGTCACCAAGGGTGCCGCCCGGCTCGTCTCGGCCCCACCACCGCTCACGCAGCCGCGCATACCACTCGGGCAGCGAGACGCCTTCGGGGTGCGGCGGCGCCAGGCTCGACGGCAGGTGCAGGTAGTGAACAGCGAGGTAGAACAAGTCGTGATCGGTCAGGTAGGTAGCGATCGCGACCACGTCGAAGATCTCCAGCTCGACGTCGTGCTCGGTCTGTGCGTGGTCGATCAGGTCATGCCGCTTCTTCACCGGTATCGGCGTGGAGGCAAAGAACAGAACACGATCGACCGGGGTGCCCTTCCCGGTGATCGATTTCAGATCGGATTTGAGCTTCGACGGGACGCCGTCTTGCTGTGTGGTGCACGCCATGACGACCCTGCCCTGTGCTGCGAGCGCAACGAAGGTCGGTGGAAGTGAGGGGGACCCGGACAGGTCGACCCAATGTGACTCGGCGTCACGCCCCTGGTCGCCGCCAGCGCTGACTGGACCCGTCGCAGGCAGGAGATTACTGACGATCCGCCGACGGGCGATCCCCAAACAGAGTGCCTCAAATTCGTGATGTCGGTTCTCCTCCCCCAGGACACCAAGAGAGAGTCGGATCCGCCCCTTCAGCTCCACTGGGTCCTCACCCATCGCACCCCCTAGCCAGTCCGTGCCGTGACCAGTCTGACGGCTCGTAGGGGAGTATGCAGGCATCGTCGACACCCTCCCGCGAAACGTTTCGGTTCTGGAGGGCGCCGATGCGAGCACGGAGTTTGATCTAGCGCCACAGCTGTGACCGAGCAGAATGCAGCTGTTCTGAGGGCGCCGACCAACACGCCGTTTGGTCGTGCGCCTTGGAGGTCCTCCCGAGCCCGGCAACTGAGACCACCAAGCTCGCGCCTGCGATGCGCTGCATAGGTGAGTGGTTCGAGTAATCCCTGTTCAAGGTCACTTGAAGGGTCTTGGGGAGGCTGCGGGATGGGGTGGGCCCACACGCTGGGTGGGGCGTGCGCCGCGGCGTCCGTCGCCGTCCTACTGAGACTGAAACTGAGACCAGAAACGACTACAGCCGGTACTCGAATGAGTACCGGCTGAGCGTTTGTGCTGGTCAAGCAGCGGAGGATACGAGATTCGAACTCGTGAGGGCTTGCACCCAACACGCTTTCCAAGCGTGCGCCCTAGGCCACTAGGCGAATCCTCCGCGGGAAAGCCTACCGGGTCCGCGGCACTGATCCGACCTCAATAACGGCCGACACGGGGATCGGCCCGTACACGTGGGGGAAGAGCTGCCCGTCGGCCGGCTCGTGGCGGACCGGCGCGTCGAGCTTCGCCACGTCGACGGTCAGCAGCACCAGATCGTCCAGCTCCACATCCCTGTAGAAGCGCGACAGGACGCCGGTCACCTGGCCGAGATCGGACGAGCAGTGGATGAAGCCCTCCTCGTCCAGCGTGCGGCCGAGGGTGCTCATGGCGTACGACACACCGGTGTCGCGAGCCGATTCCCAGTGTCGGCGTTCGGCGATGTGCAGCAGCGTTGCGGCGGGAGAGGCGGACATGAGGCCGGAGCCTATGCCCGAAGCGTGCGATCCAGGGGCGGGGATGTCATAGACTCTGGGCAGACCCCTCGCACGGCGTCACCCTGTGAACCTCCCCAGGGCCGGAAGGCAGCAAGGATAAGCAGGCTCTGTCGGGTGTGCGGGGGGTCCTTTTCGCTTCTGACGCTCTGCTTCTTCCAGGAGGGCGGGCCCCATGAGTCTGGCTCTGTACCGCAAGTACCGGCCAGCGACATTCGCCGAACTCAAGGGGCAGGAACACGTCGCCGAGCCCCTCCAGCAGGCGCTGCGCAACGGCCGGATCAACCACGCGTACCTGTTCAGCGGACCGCGCGGTTGCGGCAAGACCTCCAGCGCCCGCATCCTCGCCCGGTCGCTGAACTGCGAGCAGGGCCCCACTCCCGAGCCGTGCGGCAAGTGCGACTCCTGCGAGGCCCTCGGCCCGACCGGCACCGGTCACATCGACGTCATCGAGATCGACGCCGCCTCCCACGGCGGTGTCGACGACGCGCGCGACCTGCGGGAACGCGCCTTCTTCGCCCCGGTGTCGGCGCGCTTCAAGGTGTACATCATCGACGAGGCGCACATGGTGACCCGCGAGGGCTTCAACGCCCTGCTGAAGCTGGTCGAGGAGCCCCCGCCGCACCTGAAGTTCGTGTTCGCCACGACCGAGCCGGAGAAGGTCATCGGGACCATCCGGTCCCGGACCCACCACTACCCCTTCCGCCTGATCCCGCCGGGCGTGCTGACGCAGCTCGTCGAGGAGATCCTCCAGTCGGAGAACGTCCCGTACGAGGAGGCGGCGCTGCCGCTGGCCGTGCGTGCGGGCGCCGGATCGGCCCGCGACACCCTCTCGATCCTGGACCAGCTGCTCGCCGGTTCGGACGAGAAGGGCATCACTTACGCGCGCGCGGTCTCGCTGCTCGGCTACACCGACGCGTCGCTGCTGGACGAGGTCGTCGGCGCGTTCGCGGCCCGGGACGGCGCGAAGGTGTTCGCGGCGATCGACCGCGTGGTGGAGAGCGGCCAGGACCCGCGCCGCTTCGCCGCCGACCTGCTGGAGCGCGTCCGCGACCTGGTGATCCTGTCGAACGTTCCGGACGCCGGCGGCAGCGGGCTGTTCAACGTCCCCGCCGACGAGCTGGAGCAGATGCGGCGGCAGGCCGCGTCGATGGGACCGGGGGAGCTGACGCGGGCCGCGGACCTGCTGCACTCGGGGCTCACCGAGATGCGCGGCGCGACGTCGCCGCGGCTGCTGCTCGAACTGATCTGCGCGCGCATCCTGCTGCCGGCGGCGTACGAGGACGAGGCGTCGATGTTCGCCCGGCTGGACAGGCTGGAGCGGCAGGCTTCGCAGGGCGGCTTCGCGGCGGGCGCGGCGGGCGCGGCAGGGGTCGCGGCGCCGATGGCGTCCATGGGGCAGGTCGCGTCCATGGGACAGGTTGGTGGGCTGCCCGCCGCGGGAGCGGCGGCGTCTGCGAACGCGGGCGTGCCTGCGGGTGCGCCGGTGAACGGTGGGGGTTCGGCGGGCGCGGGTGGCGTCTCCACGAATTCCTCTGCGGGGACGGGTGGCGCGCCCACGAATTCCCCCGCAAAACAGCCCCCGCCCTCCCAGGGGGGCGACCCCACTTCCAGTGTCAACCACCCCACCCCCCCCAGCGACACAGAACCCAATTCTGGGGATAACCCACCCCCAAACCACCCCACACCCACCCA
>NZ_BCRO01000074.1 GCF_001552635.1 Actinomadura hibisca NBRC 15177
CCCCGGTGGCCGGGGTCGGTGGGCATGTTCGGGCGCGAGGCTGAGGTTGTTGGTCGCGTGGACGAGTACTCAGGTGATGTCCACGATCGGCAGCCGCAGCGCCCCCGGTGCCTCCGTCGGAACCGTCGGGTTCTTCGGTGCCACCGGACTGATCCTCCGATACGCCGTCCCCAGCTCCGGACGCCCGTCCTCCTCGCCCTTGTTCGGCCACAGCGACATCGCCCGCTCCGCCTGGGCCGTGATCGTCAAGGACGGGTTCACGCCCAGGTTCGCCGAGATCGCCGAGCCGTCCACCACGTGCAGTCCCGGATGCCCGTAGACCCGGTGGTACGCGTCGATCACGCCGTGCTCCGCCGAGTCCCCGATCGCGCAGCCGCCCAGGAAGTGCGCCGTCATCGGGATGTCGAACAGGTCGCCCCAGCCGCCCCCCGCCATCCCGCCGACCTCCTCCGCCAGCAGCCGGGTCGCCTCGTGGCCCTCCGGCAGCCAGGTCGGGTTCGGTTCGCCGTGGCCCTCCGTCGCGCGCACGTCCCAGCCCAGCGGGCCCTTCTTCGGCTTCAGGGTGATCGAGTTGTCGCGGGTCTGCATCACCAGCGCGATCACCGTGCGCTCCGACCAGGTCCGCAGGTCGAACAGCTGCGCCAGGTCCTGCGGGCGGCGCGCCATCACGCCCAGGAACTTCGCCCAGCGCGGGCGATGCTTCTCGCCCGGCCGGTCGCCGTCCACCAGCAGCGTCTGCAGGGCGCCCATCAGGTTGTTGCCCTTGCCGTAGCGGACCGGCTCGATGTGCGTGTCGGGCGTCGGGTGGAACGACGACGTGATCGCCACGCCCTTGGAGTAGTCCGGTCCCGCCTTGCCGTTGCGGCGGCCCGCGCCCAGGATCGCCTCGGAGTTCGTGCGGGTCAGCGCGCCCAGGCGGTCGGACAGGAACGGCAGGCGGCCCGTGCTCTTCAGCTTGTGCAGCAGCTTCTGCGTCCCGTAGGTGCCCGCCGCGAACACCACCTGCTCGGTCGTGAAGGTCTTCCGGTTGCGGCCGAACGAGCCGGTCCGCACGATCTCCACCTCGTACCCGCCGCCCGGCAGCGGCGTCACGTGCGTGACGCGGCTGAGCGGCATGATCCGCGCGCCCGCCCTCTCCGCCAGGTACAGGTAGTTCTCGGTCAGCATGTTCTTGGACCCGTGCGGGCAGCCCACCATGCAGTTGCCGCACTCGTTGCAGCCGCGCCGCGCCGGGCCCGCGCCGCCGAAGTACGGGTCCGGGCTCGTCACGCCGGGGCCGTCGCCGAAGTACACGCCGACCGGGGTCTTGACGTAGGTGTCGCCCTTCCCCATCCGGTCGGCGACCCGCTTCATGACCTCGTCGGCCTCGGTCGTGGTCGGGTTCTGGACGACGCCGAGCATGCGCCTGGCCTGGTCGTAGTGCGGCGCCAGCTCGTCCTGCCAGTCGGTGATGTGCGCCCACTGCCGGTCCTGGAAGAACGGCTTGGGCGGCACGTACAGCGTGTTGGCGTAGTTCAGCGAGCCGCCGCCCACGCCCGCCCCGGCCAGCACCATGACGCGGCTGGCCTTCGCGCCGCGGATCACGTGGATGCGCTGGATGCCGGTCAGGCCCAGCGCCGGCGCCCAGATGTAGCGGGAGACCCGCCAGTTGGTCTTGGGCAGCTCCGGGTGCCGGGTGCCGGGCGCGTCGTTCCGGCCGGTGTCGTAGCGGCGGCCCGCCTCGATCACCCCGACCTTGTAGCCCTTCTCGGTGAGCCGCAGCGCGGTCACGCTGCCGCCGAAGCCCGAGCCGACGACCAGGACGTCGTAGTCGAATGCCGTCATTTGATCCGCAACCTCTTCATGACCTTGATGCCGTTGGACATGAGCCCGGCGAAGGTGTCGAAGGAGACGTTGCCGGGCGGCTCCAGGTCCATCAGGTGCTGGCTGGCGACGGTCTGGACCTCGGTGAACTTCAGCAGCCCCTCGGACCCGTGCCGGCGGCCGACGCCCGACTGCTTGAAGCCGCCCATCGGGGCGTCGTAGGAGGCGTAGGCCGCGCCGAAGCCGTCGTTGATGTTGACGGTGCCGGCCTGGATGCGGGCGGCCACGCGGCGGCCGTGCGCGACGTCGCGGGTCCACACCGAGGCGTTCAGGCCGTACTCGGTGTCGTTGGCGCGCGCGATGACTTCGTCCTCGTCGCGGAACCTGTACACCGACACGACCGGGCCGAACGTCTCGTTCGCGCACAGGTCCATGTCGCCGGTCACGTTCTCCAGCACGGTCGGCTCGTAGAACAGCGGGCCGACGTCGGGCCGGGCCCGGCCCCCGGCGAGGACGGTCGCGCCCTCCTTGACGGCCTGCTCGACGTGCGCGGTGACGGCTTCGAGCTGGCGGGCGTGGGTCAGCGAGCCCATCTGCGCCTGGAAGTCCAGGCCGGTGCCCAGCTTCATCTCGCGGGCCAGCTCGGCGAAGCGCGGCACGAAGCGGTCGTAGACGTCCTCGTGCACGTACAGGCGCTCGATGGAGATGCACAGCTGCCCGGCGTTGGTGAAGCAGGCGCGCAGCGCGCCGCGGGCGGTGCGCTCGACGTCGGCGTCCGCCAGGACGATCATCGGGTTCTTGCCGCCGAGCTCCAGCGAGTAGTTCACCAGGCGCGGCGCGACCTTGGCCGCGATCGCCTTGCCGCCCCGCGTGGAGCCGGTGAACGACACGTAGTCGGCGTTCTCGATCAGCGGGTCGCCGATCTCGGCCGGGTCGCCCACCACGACCTGCCACAGGTCCTTCGGCAGCCCGAGCGCGACCAGCAGGTCCAGCACCCACAGGCTGGACAGGCAGGTCTGGGTGTCGGGCTTGTGGACGACGGCGTTGCCCGCCATCAGCGCGGGCGCGATGTCGCTGGCGCCGAGCGCGAACGGGTAGTTCCAGGGCGCGATCAGCCCGACGACGCCCTTGGGGTGCCGCAGCTCCTGCACGCGCGTGAGGCCGGGCATCATGCCCTGGCGGCGCTTGGGCTTGAGCAGCTTGTCGGCGCGGCGCGCGTAGTACAGCGAGCACAGCGCCACGTCGAGGAACTCCTCCATCGCGTGGCGGCGGGCCTTGCCGGTCTCCAGCTGGATGACGTCGAGGATCTCGTCGCGACGGGCCACCAGCGCCTCGGCCAGCCGCAGGAACGGCTTGGCGCGCTCGGCGGGCGGCAGCGCGGCCCAGGCGCGCTGGGCGACGCGGGCGCGCGCGTAGGCGGCGTGCACGTCGGCGGCGCTGGACAGCGGGATCGTGGCCAGCGGCTCACCGGTGAACGGGGTGGGGATCGTGGCCGTCTCGGTGCCGCCGGAAGCGACGTGCGAGGTCAGCCGCTCGATCAGGTTCTGGGGGAGCTTGTGCGCCGTCGCGCCTTTGGCGGGAACCGTCGGGGATGCCATGAAAGCAGGGTATGACCAGGTGGCCACCCCTGGCTACCCGCCAGTAATCAGGCACTTGCGGTGATGTGTACCACATTCTCCGAATTGTTGCTCTTGTTGTGGTTCCAAACGGTAAACCCGGCGTTCCACTACCGGCCGTCTTGCCGAAGCCGGGGACTGACCATGACCTGTCGGTGTATTCCGGAATCAGGAGAGACGACGGAGACAGCCGGACGGCGCAGGGCGGCGGCGCGCGCCGCGACGGAAGGGTGGCACATGACCGACGCACCGAACGGCGCCCGCGGGAGCGCTCCCGCGGCCGGACCGGCCAAGGGCGACGCCACGGGAGGGCGCGCGGCCGTCCCGGGAGCCGTGCCCGGTGCCCGGAGCGGCGGCCCCCAGGGCGGCGCCCGCCGGGAGCGCCGCGAGCAGACCCGCGCCGCCCTGCTCGCCGCCGCGCAACGCCTGTGGGCCGAGCGCGGCATCCACGGCGCCTCGCTGGACGACATCGCGGCGTCGGCGGGCCTCACCAAGGGAGCGGTCTACTCCAACTTCGCGGGCAAGACCGACCTGCTGCTCGCGCTGCTGGAGCGCTATACCGAGGAGCGGCTGGGCACGGAGGTGTGCGACGAGCTGCGCGACACGGCCCGTCCCGCCGAGGAGCGCCTGGAGGGCGTCGGCCGGACCTTCGCGCGCCACCTGTCCGGCGACGACTCGCGGCTGGTGGCGCTGCTGCTGATGGAGTTCTGGCTGTACGGGATGCGCGACTACGCGGCGGGATGGCGGATCGCGGACTGGTACGCGGAGCGGCGCGGGCACCTGGCGCGGTGCCTGGACGACGCCGAGGGGGTCACGGCGGCCGACCGGGCGTCGCTGGCCATCGCGCTGGACTTCGGCCTGGCCTTCCAGCACCTGCTGGACCCGGACCGGGTGCCCGCCGACCTGTACACGACGGGGTTGCGGCTGCTGCTGGGCGGCAGCGTCCCCGGAACGGCGGAAGGCCCGCGCGATCGGTGATCACGCGGGCCTTCGGAAAGCCGGTCCCACGCCGGGCGCGGGCCGTCGAGATGGTTCCGGTCATGCGCCGGGCGCGGGCTCCTCGGTGACGATCGGGTCCGGGGAACCGTTCGCCGGGGGCCGGACGTCCTCGGCGGGAGGCGTCCCGGTGGTGCCCTCGGTCGGGGGCAGCTCGGCCTCCTTCGACGGGGCCGCGGCCTCCCGGTCGCTCTCCTGGGCGTTGTCCGGCACGATCGGCGGCGCGATCAGCGGGCTCATCGAGAGCCGGCCCTTGGCGGCGGCGAACACCAGGTTGAAGTTGCTGAGGTAGCGGCCGTAGGTCCAGGCGTGGTCGATGGTGATCATCGCCTCGTCGTTCCAGCGCAGCGCGTCCCAGGTGTAGCTGTGGCTGCCGGTCAGCACCAGCCGGTGCCGCTTGCCGTAGTACAGGCCGTCGATCAGCAGGTACTTGGAGTGCGCGTGCTGCTTCTGGGCGCCGGTGAAGTAGCGCACCTCGGGGCCCTTGTTGCGGCCGGGCCTGGTCAGGTCCTGGGCCGCCGTGCCGCCGAAGCTGCCCGCGACCATCTTCACGTGGCAGCCCTGGTCGTCCAGCGCCGACAACTTCCGCGCGATGTGCTGCCGGGCCATCAGCCCCATGGTGACGTTGATCCAGGTCTTGCCGCCGGTGCAGCTCACCTTGTCCAGCACGTCCAGGATGGGGTCGCCGGTGGCCTTGGGGAAGAAGCTGGTCTTGCGGAACCCGGCGTTGTAGGTCCGCCAGTAGTTCGCGTTGACCTTGCGCTTGGCGAGATCGTAGAAGTACGTGCGGTAGGCGGTGTAGATGCGCGCGTCGGTGGAGGTGTAGGAGTCGTTGTACTGGTTGTACATGCCGCCGGTGGCGTTGCCGGAGGTCTGCACGACCACGTTGCGCGAGTCGTAGGTGTGGGAGAAGGCGTAGAACTTGTTGTGGTTCTTGCTCCACTGCCCCTTGACGGCGGGCGCGATGCAGCCGCGGCCCCGGGGGCACAGCAGGACCCACGAGCGGTTCTTGGTGCTGGTGCCCAGGTTGCGCTTCAGGTAGTCGTACACGTGCACCCGTGACGACCGGGTGTTGGAGTCCAGCACCAGGCGGACCTTGACCCCGCGCTTGTGGGCGGCCACCAGCTCCTTGGCCATGCCGTCGGTCTGGAGCCGGAACAGCGAGACGTCGATCTCCGCGCCCTTGGGCGTGTTCCGGATCAACTTCTTGACGTAGAGGTCGATCGCGCCCTGCTGGCTGGTGTTGCCGGTGGGCCAGTTGAACCGGGGCCCCTGCGCGACGTAGTAGCGCTTCTTCTTCTTGCTGCTGGTCGGCTTACTCGGCGCCTTGACCTTGTTCCCGCCCGGCGAGCCGTAGTTGACCGCGGGGTCCAGACGGGGTTCGGGCGCCGCGGCGGACGCGGCCGACGCCGTCGTCACACCCGCTGAGGTCACCACCGCCGCCAGGAACAGTCCCCCGGACGCGAACGCCAGTCGCCGCACTGCCATCTCCCGTCTGCCGGCCCCCTTGACCGGTCGAAGATCGGAAGATTAGCAGTTATTTACCCTTTAACCACTTCGATCACATAGGGCGGCTTTTGCCACTTCTGGTCACGGGGCAAAGGGGGGCAGGTCAGGCGGCCGGGAGCAAAAACGCGCGTGCCCTTTCTCACTCGCTCACCTGACGGCTCACGAGTGGGAAAGGGCACGCGGTAGGGGTGCGGTGCGATGGCGGGGTCGGGGGCAGCGCGGTGGCGGATGTGGAGTGTGGGCTCCGTTACGGGGTCGCCGTCGGGACGATGTCCGGGGCGCCCCGGCGGCGGGCGTCCGCCTCCTGGTCGTCCTCCTGTGTCTGCGAGGCCCGTTCCGCCTCGATCCGCTTCCGGTAGTACTCGATCTCCCGGTCGCGCTGCTTCTTCGACCAGCCCAGCACCGGCATCAGCAGGTCGGCCGCCTCCTGCGCCACGCCGACGCCCCGGTCCCACGTCTCGATCGAGATCCGCGTGCGGCGGGCCAGCACGTCGTTCAGGTGCCGGGCGCCCTCGTGCGTCGCCGCGTAGACGATCTCGGCGCGCAGGTAGTCGTCGGCCCCGTTCAGCGGCTTGCCGAGGTCCGGGCGTTCGGCGATCAGGCCCAGCAGGTCGTCCACCAGCGTCCCGTAGCGGCGCATCAGGTGCTCGATCCGCGCCACGTGCAGCTTCGACTTCGTGGCCAGGCGGTGGCGCGCGTTCCACATCGCCTGGAAGCCCTCGCCGCCCACCAGCGCGACCCGGTCGGTGCACGACTCGGCCACCTTGCCGTCCAGGCCGTGCGCCACCGCGTCGATCGCGTCCTTGGCCATCACCCGGTAGGTCGTGTACTTGCCGCCCGCCACCAGCACCAGGCCCGGGACCGGGTGCGCCACGATGTGCTCGCGCGACAGCTTGGAGGTCTCCTCGCTCTCCCCCGACAGCAGCGGGCGCAGCCCCGCGTACACGCCCTCCACGTCGTCGTGGGTGAGGGGCGTGGTCAGCACCGAGTTGACGTGCTCCAGCACGTAGTCGATGTCGGCCTTCGACGCCGCCGGGTGCGCCTTGTCCAGGTCCCAGGCGGTGTCGGTGGTCCCGATGATCCAGTGACGGCCCCACGGGATCACGAACAGCACCGACTTCTCGGTGCGCAGCAGGATGCCCGTCGCCGAGTGGATGCGGTCCTTCGGCACCACCAGGTGGATGCCCTTGGACGCCTTCACGTGGATCTGGCCCCGGCCGCCCACCAGTTCCTGGATGTCGTCGGTCCACACGCCGGTCGCGTTCACCACCTGCTTGGCGCGCACCTCGCTGGTCGTGCCGTTCTCCAGGTCGCGGACGCGCAGGCCCGTCACGCGCTCGCCCTCGCGCAGGAACCCCACGCACTGCGTGCGCGAGACGATGTCCGCGCCGTACTCGGCGGCCGTGCGCAGCGCCATCATCACGAAGCGCGCGTCGTCCACCTGCGCGTCCCACAGCTGGATCGCGCCGACGAACGACGACCGCTTCAGCGACGGCGCCAGCTTCAACGCGCCCCGCCGCGTCAGGTGCCGGTGGTGCGGGACGCCCCGCGTGCTGCCCATCTGGAAGGCCAGCGCGTCGTACAGCGCCACCCCCGCGCCGAAGTAGCCGCGCTCCCACACCCGCCGCGTCGTCGGCAGCAGGAACGGCACCGGCCGCACCAGGTGCGGCGCGATCCGCTGGAGCAGCAGGCTCCGCTCGGTCAGCGCCTCCCGCACCAGGTCGAAGTTGTACTGCTCCAGGTAGCGCAGCCCGCCGTGGATCAGCTTGGAGGAGCGCGAGGAGGTGCCGGAGGCGAAGTCGCGGGCCTCGACGACGGCCACCGACAGCCCCCGGGTCGCCGCGTCCAGCGCCGCGCCCGCGCCGACGATCCCGGCGCCGACCACCACGACGTCGTACTCCTCCCGCGCCATCCGGTCCAGCGCGGTCGCGCGCTCGGCCGGGCCGAGGCGCGAGCTGCCCAGTCCGGTCACCGGTGATCCCGTCATCGCGATTCCCCCTGTGCGGTTGGCTGTCCAGCGGTACCTACCCAACAGTAGGGAGCGCTCCACGCGCGGGCCACCGATTCATCGCGCGTTCACGCCGGGGACGCCGGAGGGGCGGCGCCGGTGCCCCGGCGCAGCCCCTCCGCGTGTCGTCCTAGTGCGGCGCGACGACCACCTGCACGCGCTGGAACTCCTTCAGCTCGGTGTAGCCGGAGGTCGCCATCGCGCGGCGCAGCGCGCCGATCAGGTTCATCGAGCCGTCGGCCACGTGCGAGGGCCCGTACAGGATCTGCTCCATCGTGCCGATGGTGCCGAGGTCCAGGCGGGTGCCGCGCGGCACGTCGCCGTGGTGCGCCTCGCTGCCCCAGTGGTAGCCGCGGCCGGGCGCCTCGGCCGAGCGCGCGAACGGCGAGCCCACCATCACCGCGTCCGACCCGCAGGCGAACGCCTTGGCGATGTCGCCGGAGTTGGTCATGCCGCCGTCGGCGATCACGTGCACGTACCGGCCGCCCGACTCGTCCATGTAGTCGCGGCGCGCGGCCGCCACGTCCGCGACGGCCGTCGCCATCGGCACCGCCACGCCCAGCACGGTGCGGGTGGTGTGGCCCGAGCCGCCGCCGAAGCCGACCAGCACGCCGGCCGCGCCGGTGCGCATCAGGTGCAGCGCGGCGGTGTAGGTCGAGCAGCCGCCCACGATGACCGGGACGTCCAGGTCGTAGATGAACTGCTTGAGGTTCAGCGGCTCGGCGCGGCCCGACACGTGCTCGGCCGACACCGTGGTGCCGCGGATCACGAACAGGTCGACCCCGGCGTCGATCACGGCCTTGTGGAACTGCGCGGTGCGCTGCGGCGACAGCCGGGCCGCGACCGTCACCCCGGCCTCGCGGATCTCGGCGATGCGCCGCCCGATCAGCTCCTCCTTGATCGGCGCGCCGTAGATCTCCTGGAGCCGGCGGGTGGCGCGCACGTCGTCCAGCGAGCCGATCTCGGCCAGCAGCGGCTCGGGGTCCTCGTAGCGGGTCCACAGACCCTCCAGGTCCAGGACCGCGAGGCCGCCGAGGTTGCCGACCGCGATCGCGGTGGCCGGGCTGACGACGCTGTCCATCGGCGCGACCACCAGCGGCATGTCGAACCGGTAGGCGTCGATCTGCCAGGCGACGCTGACCTCCTCGGGGTCGCGCGTCCGGCGGGACGGCACGATCCCGATGTCGTCGAAGGCGTACGCCCGACGACCGCTCTTGCCCCGGCCGATCTCAACCTCAGCAGCCACTGCGCTTCCTCTTCCCTTACCGCGGTGATCTGGCGGGAGTGTTCCCGCGTCCGGCGGCGAACAAGCCCCGCAGAGCCTACCTGCCCTGGTAGTTGGGGGCCTCGACGGTCATCTGGATGTCGTGCGGGTGGCTCTCCCGCAGGCCCGCCGAGGTGATCTGCATGAGCTGGCCGCGCTCCTGGAGCTCGGGGATCGTGCGCGCCCCGGCGTACCACATCGACTGGTGCAGGCCGCCGACGAGCTGGTGGGCGACGTTGGACAGCGGGCCGCGGTAGGGCACCTGGCCCTCCACGCCCTCGGGGATCAGCTTCTCCTCGCTGGACACGTCGGCCTGCGCGTAGCGGTCCTTGGAGAAGGAGCCGCCGCGCTCGCGGTTGCGCATCGCGCCGAGCGAGCCCATGCCGCGGTAGGACTTGTACTGCTTGCCGTGCACGAAGATCAGCTCGCCGGGCGACTCCTCGACGCCCGCCAGCAGGCTGCCCAGCATCACGGTGTCGGCCCCGGCCACCAGGGCCTTGGCGATGTCGCCGGAGTACTGGAGGCCGCCGTCGCCGATGACCGGCACGCCCGCCTCGCGGGCCGCCCGGGACGCCTCGGTGATCGCGGTGATCTGCGGCACGCCGACGCCGGCGACCACGCGGGTGGTGCAGATCGAGCCCGGCCCCACGCCGACCTTGACCGCGTCCGCGCCCGCCTCGATCAGCGCCCGCGCCCCGGCGTAGGTGGCGATGTTGCCGCCGACCACCTGGACGTCGCCGCCGTTCTTCTTGATGGTGGCGATGGTCTCGGCCACGCCCTTGGAGTGGCCGTGCGCGGTGTCCACGATGATGACGTCGGTGCCCGCCTCGATCAGGGCCTGGGCGCGCGTCACCGCGTCCTCGCCGACGCCGACCGCCGCGGCCACCAGCAGGCGCCCGTCGGCGTCCTTGGTGGAGAAGGGGTACTGCTCGCTCTTGGTGAAGTCCTTGACGGTGATCAGGCCGCTCAGCCGCCCGTCGCCGTCGATCAGCGGCAGCTTCTCGATCTTGTTGTCGGCCAGCAGCCGGAACGCCTCGTCCCGGGTGACCTCCACCGGCGCGGTGATCAGCGGCATCGGCGTCATCACCTCGCGGACCGGCCGGCTCAGGTCGGTCTCGAAGCGCATGTCGCGGTTGGTGACGATGCCGACCAGCACGCCGCGCACGTCGGTCACCGGCACGCCGGAGATCCGGTAGCGGGCGCACATCTGCTCGACGTCGGCGAGCGTCGCGTCGGGCAGGCAGGTCACCGGGTTGGTGATCATCCCGGCCTCCGAGCGCTTGACCCGGTCGGCCTCGGCGGCCTGCTCCTGGACCGACATGTTGCGGTGCAGCACGCCGATGCCGCCCTGGCGGGCCATGGCGACGGCGGTGCGCGACTCGGTGACGGTGTCCATGGCGGCCGAGACCAGCGGGATGCGCAGCGAGATGTCGCGGGTCAGCCGGGTGGTGGTGTCGGCCTCGCCGGGCTGCAGGTCGGAGTAGCCCGGCAGCAGCAGCACGTCGTCGAAGGTCAGACCCGGCGGGAGGATCTTGGCGGACTCGGCGGCGGGGTTCATGGCGCCCTTCCCGTAGAGGTGTGCGGTATCCGGCCAGGTCACGGCGGCCTCGTCCCATGGTAGGGCGTGGCCCCGCGCGGAGAGGGCCGGTTCGGGAGGGCCCGGTGAGTGGTCTTGCCGACACCGCACCGGCCCCGCCGGGACCGGACACCGCGCGGCCGGGGCGCGACCGGCCCGGCGACCGGGGTGTGACATGCCGTAACGCCCGCGACACGCCGGTGATTCCCGGCCGGGACACGCCCGGGAGGCGGTTGTTCGCGCACAGAAGAGAGCGGGGGGTGCACCTGCCGGGGCGCGGCGCAGTAGCGTGGGTACGTGCACGACGACGCTCCGCTCGACCCGTTCGCCGGCGACCCGGAGGACCCGGCGGCCTCGCTCGGCGACCCCGGCGAGGACGCGGCCCCGCTCAGCGTGACCGAGCGCGAGGACGTCCTGGCCGACCTCGCCGACCTGGAGGTCTTCCGCGCCCTGCTCGAACCGCTGGGCGTGCGCGGCCTCACGGTCGACTGCGGCGACTGCGGCAAGCTGCACTACATCGACTGGGAGCTGCTGCACGGCAACCTGCGGCACCTGCTCGACCAGGGCCTGCCCCGCGTCCACGAGCCCGCGCTGTCGCCCGACCCGGTCGACTACGTCAGCTGGGAGTACGCCCGGGGCTACGTGGACGGCGTGATCGACAGCGAAGAGGGCCGCGAGACCGACTGAGGGCGCCCATCCCGCCGGTCGCGGCCCCGCTCAGTGGCCCTGATCAAGTGGCCCTGGCCAGCGGCACTGCTCAGCGGTGCCGGTCGATGCGCTTCTCGGCACGGCGGCGGATGTCGTCCAGCTGCCGCCGGGTCTCCTCCCCCGCGTCCCGGTCGCCGCGGCGGCCGGGCCAGGTGGTCGGGAGCTTGGGCTGACGCGCGCGCGGGCGAGGTGCCAGCAGCCGCTCCAGCTCGTCCCGCAGCTCGTCGAGCTGGTCCTGCGGACGGTCGGGCTCGGACGCGGGCTTCGACTCGACGGCGCGGCGCTCGGCGGGCCGCTGCGCGGGCGCGGCCGGACCGCCTGACGGCTGGACTTCGGGGTTCGACCGCGTGCGTGCGCGCGAGGCCCGTTCGGCCCGCGCCCGGTCGGCGGCCTCACCGCGACCCGCCTCGGCGGCCTGCGGCGCGGGGGCGGCCGGTTCGGTGACGCCGCTGCCCGCCGCCGCCACGCCCGTGCTCGCCAGCACGACCCCGGCCACGCCGAGCGCGACGATGGTGCGGGGACCGCGGCGGCGCGGGGCGGGGGCCTCGGTTCCGGCGGGTTGCGCCGCGCCGGACGTCTCGGGAGCGGGCTCGGCCGCCTCGCCGGTGGGCACGCGCCGCAACACCGGCTCGTCCACGTCGGCGATCAGCGCCCGCAGCAGCCGCACGGCCGGATCGGGCTCAAAGGCGGCAGCGCGCCGGTCGGCCAAAGCCTCGATGATGGCGTCGGTGCGGCCGATCCCAGCCGGATCGGCGCGCGAGACGTTCGTCCGGCCGGCCGGGGACCGGACGGGGCGGCCGCCGGAGTGCGAAGGCTCGGCCGGATCCGGGGCGCCAGGGCTCCGCTCCGTCAAGCGATCGACTCCTCTCTCGCCATCGCCCGAAGCCGGGCCAGTGCCCGGTGCTGCGCGACCCGTACCGCCCCCGCGGACATGCCCAGCACATTACCGGTCTCCTCCGCCGACAGTCCCGCCACCACCCGCAGCAGCACCAGTTCCCGCTGGTGGTCGGGCAGGCGCGTCAGCAGGTCGCGGGCGCGTTGCGCCTCGATGTAGCGGACCACCGTCTCCTCGGGCCCCGGCCGGTCGTCGGGGCCGTCGGGCAGGTCCTCGGTGGGCACGGCCGCGCGCACCGCGCTGCGCAGCGCGTCGGCGATCTTGTGCGCGGCGATGCCGAAGACGAACGAGGCGAACGGGCGGCCCATGTCGCGGTAGCGCGGCAGCGCCGACAACACCGCGATGCAGACCTCCTGGGCCACGTCGTCGGCGATGTGGTACTGCCCCGACACGCGGCCGAGCCGGGCCCGGCAGTAGCGCACCACCATCGGGCGCACCTGGCCGATGAGCACCTCGATCGCGCCCGGGTCGCCCTGGACGGCCAGCTCGGTGAGCTCCTTCATGTCGCCCGGCCGCCCGCCGGCGTCCTCGCGCAGCAGCCGTAGTCGCCCGGCGTCGGGGGAAGGCGGAGGTGCGGGCCCCCCCGAGGGTTCGGTCACGCCCGCGGCACCCGTCCCGGCGAAGCATCCCTCGGTCACGTAGAGCATGATGCCCAGCGGTCCGGTGCCTGTCTCCACTGTCCACGACAACGGAATGGTCACAGTGCGGGGACGAGGTCCGCATTACCACGCAACGCGGTCAGGGTGTCGCGCTCGGTGTCCGCCATTCTCTGTGTTTCGTTTTAAATAGCAATAAACAGCTCAGCGAGCTATAAAAGTGTCACTCCCGGGCGGCCCCAAAAAGACAAGATCGTTTGCCGTGGGCGGGCCTGGCACGGCGAACGCCCACGGATCCGTCGCCGGGTGATCCGGCTTCGCACGCGGGTGTTGAGGCGGCGGCGAGGGCGAGGACATGGCCCGCGATGCGCGGAACTAGCACTGCGGCCAACGTCCGAATACGAGGGAACCGGCTCAGACAAAAGCGTCCGCCGCGCCCTGGGGGGCGCGGCGGACGCTTGTGAATTTTGGCGCGAGCGTCAATCTGCACGCGGGGGCTGGTTCGCGTGAGCGCGAGTCCCAACCCGCACGCAGGCACGAACTCACACATGCGCACGAACCCGCATGTGGCCCCGAACCCCGCGCGCAAAGGCCAGCCCGCACGCGAGCGCCTAACTGCCGCCGGGGGCCGATGCCGAAGGCGAGGCCCCCGACGGCAGATCGCGAAGCGATGTGGCGCTCGCACGCTTTCCGGTCGCCCCCGGAGCCGCTAGGCGGAGGGGGCGGGCCGGAAGGCCATGGAATTAATGCCCGTGACCGTGCCCGTGGCCGTGGCCTCCGGCGGCGGCGTCGTCGGCCTCCTCCGGCTTCTCCACGACCAGCGCCTCGGTGGTCAGCAGCATGCCCGCGATGGAGGCCGCGTTGGTGACCGCCGAGCGGGTGACCTTCACCGGGTCGATGACGCCCTGGGCCACCAGGTCGCCGTACTCGCCGGTGGCGGCGTTGTAGCCGTGCCCGGCCTTCAGCTCCTGGACCTTGGAGACCACGACGTAGCCCTCCTGGCCCGCGTTCTCCGAGATCCAGCGCAGCGGCTCGACCAGCGAGCGGCGCACGGCCTCGGCGCCGGTGGCCTCGTCGCCGGTGAGGCCGAGGGCGTCGAAGCCCTCCTTGGCCACGTGCACCAGCGCCGAGCCGCCGCCGGAGACGATGCCCTCCTCGATGGCCGCGCGGGTCGCCGAGATGGCGTCCTCCAGGCGGTGCTTCTTCTCCTTGAGCTCCACCTCGGTGGCCGCGCCGACGCGCAGCACGCACACGCCGCCGGCCAGCTTGGCGAGGCGCTCCTGGAGCTTCTCGCGGTCCCAGTCGGAGTCGGAGTTCTCGATCTCGACCTTGATCTGGTTGACCCGGGCGGTGATCTCGTCCGCGGCGCCCTCGCCGTCGACGACGGTGGTGGCGTCCTTGGTGACGGTGATGCGCCGGGCGCGGCCGAGGTCCTCCAGGCCGATGGAGTCGAGCTTGAGGCCGATGGCCTCGGAGACGACCTGGCCGCCGGTCAGGGTGGCCATGTCGCCCAGCATCGCCTTGCGGCGGTCGCCGAAGCCGGGGGCCTTGACGGCCACCGACAGGAAGGTGCCGCGGATCTTGTTGGCGACCAGCAGCGCCAGGGCCTCGCCCTCGACGTCCTCGGCCACCACCAGCAGCGGCTTCTTGGTCTGGGCGACCTTCTCGGCCAGCGGCAGGAACTCCTGCACGTTGCCGATCTTGCCGTCCACGATCAGCACGTAGGCGTCCTCCAGGACGGCCTCCATGCGCTCGGGGTCGGTCACCATGTGCGGCGACAGGTAGCCCTTGTCGAACTGGAGGCCCTCGGTGAACTCCAGCTCCAGGCCCATGGTGTGGGCCTCCTCGACGGTGATGACGCCGTCCTTGCCGACCTTCTCGAACGCCTCGGCGATCAGCTCGCCGATCTGCGCGTCCTGGGCCGAGATCGTCGCCACGTGCGCGATCTCGCCCTTCTCCTCGACCTCGCGGGCCGACTTCAGGAGCTGGTCGGAGACGTGGCGGGCGGCCGCGTCGATGCCGCGCTTGAGGGCCAGCGGCGAGGCGCCGGCGGCCACGTTGCGCGTGCCCTCGCGCACCAGCGCCTGGGCGAGCACGGTGGCGGTGGTGGTGCCGTCACCGGCGATGTCGTTGGTCTTGGTCGCCACTTCCTTGGCGAGCTGGGCCCCCAGGTTCTCGTAGGGGTCCTCCAGCTCCACCTCGCGGGCGATGGTGACGCCGTCGTTGGTGATGGTCGGCGCGCCGAACTTCTTGTCGATGACGACGTTGCGGCCGCGCGGGCCGATCGTCACCTTGACGGCGTCGGCGAGGGCGTTCACGCCGCGCTCCAGGGCGCGGCGGGCGTTCTCGTCGAACTCCAGGATCTTCGCCATGAGGAGGTCTCCTTATCAACACGCCCGCCCCGGGCCCGCCTCCGTCAGAGGGCGGGACCGGGGCGGCGCGGCACGTCTCAGGTCTTTACTTCTCGATGATCGCGAGGACGTCGCGGGCGGAGAGCACCAGGTACTCCTCGCCGTTGTACTTGACCTCGGTGCCGCCGTACTTGCTGTACAGCACCACGTCACCGACCTTGACGTCGAGCTCCACGCGGGCGCCCTTGTCGTCGACCCGGCCCGGCCCCACGGCCAGGACGGTGCCCTCCTGGGGCTTCTCCTTGGCGGTGTCGGGAATCACCAGGCCCGACGCGGTGGTGGTCTCGGCCTCGAGCGGCTGGACGACGATGCGGTCCTCGAGCGGCTTGAGAACAACCTTGGTGGCGGTCGTCACGATCTGACCTCCCCTTCGATCGGTCCGCGACCGGCCGTGCGGCCGGTCGGCACATATGACAGAGAAGGCGACCCTGGACCGGCCTGTCGTCGCGGGTGCCAGACCGAACCTTTGTCGCTGTGTTGGCACTCTCATAGGGAGAGTGCCAGTCACGGAGCCTATGCCGTGCCCGGTGACCCGTCAACACGAACACGGCCGTGCCCGGCACCGAGCACCGGACCGATCCCGGCGCGGCCCCCTCCGGAGGAAGAAACCCGTGGTCGGCCCGGCTAACGTCCAGCTTATGAACATCGAGGGGTTCCGTGACCTGCTGGCCCCGGACGGCCAGGTCGTGCTCGCCGAGGCCGCCGCGTCGGACGTCGGCGAGAGCGGCCTGCTGGCCACCGCGAGCCGGTTGCGGGAGCGGTATCCGGCCGATCTCGTGGCGGCGGCCCTCACCCAGGTGCGGCTGCGCGAGCGGGGCCGCGCCAAGTTCGGCGCGGACGCCGCGCGCATGTACTTCACCCCGGCGGGGCTGGAGCAGTCCACGCGGGCCTCGGTCGCCAAGCACCGTGCCAAGCGTTTCGCCACCTATCTTCCTCCGGCGGGGCGGGTGCTGGAGCTGGGATGCGGAATCGGGGCGGATCTCATCGCGCGCACGCGCGAGGGCGTGGCCAGCGTCGGCGTCGAACTGGATCCGCTGACCGCCGAGGTCGCCGCCGCCAACCTGACGGTGTTCGCGCTGAACGGCCCGGCCTCCATCCGTCAGGGCGACGCCACCGAGCAGGACCCCACCGGGTTCGCGGCCGTGTTCGCCGACCCGGGACGCCGCACCGCGCGCGGCCGCGTGTTCGACCCGCGTTCCTACGAGCCGCCCCTCGACACCATCCTGGATCTGGCGGGACGCGTGCCCGCCGCGTGCGTCAAGGTCGCGCCCGGCATCCCGCACGAGGCGTTGTGGGGTGACGCGGCGGCCGTCCGGGGTCCGGTGGAGGCCGAGTGGGTGTCGGTCGCCGGGGAGGTCAAGGAGGCCGCGCTGTGGCTGGGCGAACTGGCCGGGGACGTGGGGCGGCGCGCCACGCTCATCTCCGGCGACGCCGATCCGGTGGTCGAGACGCTGACGCCCGTCCCCGGCCTCGGCGACCCGCAGGTGCGCGGCTGGGGCCGGTACCTGTACGAGCCGGACGGCGCGGTCATCCGCGCCCACCTGGTCGCGGAGGTCGCCGCCCGGCTCGGCGGCGGGCTGGCCGACCCGCAGATCGCCTACGTCACCGGCGACGCGCTGCTGCCCACGCCGTTCGCCACCGCCTACGAGATCGAGGACGTGCTGCCGTTCTCGGTGAAGCGGCTGCGCGCCGAACTGCGGCGGCGCGAGGTCGGCGTGCTGACGGTCAAGAAGCGCGGTTCGGCGGTGGACGTGGACCGCCTGCGCCGTGACCTGGGCTTCGCCCGCAAAGCGCCGCGCGGGGCCCCGGAAATGACGCTGGTGCTGACCCGCGTCGGCCGCGACCCGATCGCGCTGCTGGCCCACCCCGCGCGCGTCTGAAGGAGGGGCGTAAGCGCACTTACCGTCCCTCCGGCTCCGCCCCGAACGTGCCCGCGCGGCCCCCGGCCGGCAATCAATCCCAAAGATCTCCGTCCGCGGCCGGCGCCGGTTCGCAACGCCAAGTGGGCACGGGAGACGCACCACGCCCGCGCAAATACTGACCACTTTCCGGCATTGCCTTCACTAAGCTTTTGCGGTGCGCCGACAAGTCCGCGCTCGGAAGGCGCGAATCGGCATGTCCAGATCAACGGCCGAAGAAAGACCAAGAGAGGTTCAGGGGCCGCGCCCGGCCGCCGCCCGGCGGTGATCGTCCTTTACCGTCCGGCCCGCCGCCGCGCCGCCCGACGCGCCGCCTGTCGGCATCCCGGTCGAACCGCGCACCGCAGACCGATCGCCCCTGAAAGGCGGGGTCGAACCGGGGGTGTTGGTCGAGATGCGCGGTTCCGCCCGGCCGCTTTCCGGCCCCCGCGCCGCGCGTGCGCGCCGCCGGGCCCGCGCCCGCACCGGGCCGCATCGCCGCAATACCGCGAACGGGTCGTTAAAAGGGGGAAACCGCCGTCCGCCGGGATGATCCAAACGACCGCGACCTTGCGGATATCAAGCGCATTCCACAGAACTCGTAATGTTCCCTGCTACCTCATATAGCGGTGCCGCGCACGCACTACAGTGAGGCGTTCACGATTCAATGCCGCGCGCCATTTCGTCGCGTCGGCACACGAAGGAGCATCGGGTGGAAACCAATCACAACTTCCTGCAGACGGGGGGTCAACCGGTCTCGGATCGGATGCGGGAGTTGCTCGCCCGTGCGGCGCAGGACCACGTCTATGAACAGCGCTCCCAGGGTCAGGTTCTGGACGAGATCCGCCAGCGGCTTGAGGGCATGGAGTGGCTGCTGCGGGAGGTGCGCGAGCGCGAGCTGAGCGGCCTCACCGCACAGCTCGACACCGTCCGCGGGCAGGTGGACGAGCTGACCGGCAAGCCCCCGGAGTGGGCCGAGGGGCTCTCCGAGCACATCGAGTCGGTGGGCGAGCGGGTCAAGCCCGTCGCCGAACTGCCGGCGTTGTGGGCCGACCTCGGCGCCATCGGCGAGCACGTGGACGAGGGCCTGACCCGCATCCAGGCCGTCATCGACTCCGCGCAGCACATCACCGACGTCACCCAGCAGGCGTCGCAGCGCATGGAGGAGATGACCAAGCGGCTCGACAAGCTGCAGGGCAGCATGGAGGCCGCGTCGGTCCGGTTCAACCGGCTGGACAAGTCGCTGGCCGAGCTGGGGCACCGGTCCGAGCGGCTGGAGCACTCGGTCAACGGCATCAGCACCCGGGTCGACCAGTCCCTGGGCGAGATGGCCGAGCGGGTGGAGCAGGGCCTGGAGGCGGTCAACGGCCGGGTCGAGGGCGTCGGCGGCCGGCTGGACGGGCTGGACGGGCGGCTGGACGGCCTGGACGGCCGGCTGGAGGGCCTGTCGGGCAAGCTGAACGGGCTGGACGGCCGCTTCGAGGGCATCGACGACCGCATCGACGGGGTCAACGACCGCATCGGGCAGCTGCCGGGCACCCTGGAGGTCTCCGAGCTGCACCGCAGGCTCCGCGAGCTGGCCGAGCGGCCGGTGGTCGACTACGGCGACCGGTTCGAGGCGCTGGAGAAGCACCTGGTGCAGGCCGTCGACCCGCTGATCGACGAGCTGCGGGCCCGGCCCGACCGCGACGAGGTCAAGGCGACCATGTCGCAGATCGCCGAGACGGCCTACAGCGACGTCGCCAAGCGGATGGACGAGTTCTCCCGCCGGTTCGAGGACGTGCACGAGGACGTCCGCAAGCGCATCGAGGGCATCCACGAGGAGGTCACCAAGAAGGTCGACGGCGCGCTGGAGGAGTTCACCACGCAGGTGGACATCGTCTCCCGCAGCGTCGAGTCGGTGCACATCGACGTGGCCAAGCAGGTCGAGTCGGTGCAGAACGAGGTGTCGCGCCAGGTCACCGGCGTGCACACCGACGTGTCCAAGCGGATCGACGACATCCACCAGAACGTCACCAGGCAGGTGGACAGCATCCACGAGAACGTCACCCAGCAGGTCAGCGGCCTCCAGGAGGACGTCGCCCGGCAGGTCGACGGCGTGCAGGAGGAGTTCGGCAAGCGCGTGGACGGCGTGCAGGACGAGGTCACCCGCCGCGCCGAGGCGGTCCAGGAGGCGCTGGGCCAGCGCTTCGACGACGTGCAGGAGCGGGTCGGCATGCGCGTCGACATCGTGCACGACGACGTCACCAAGCAGGTGACCGCGGTGCACGAGGACGTGCTCAAGCGGCTCTCCACGCTGGAGGAGACCATGCTGGCCCTGGCCGAGGCGCTGCTGCGCCCGCGTCGCGAGGGGAAGGACTGAGGGCTGAGGTGGGGCGTCCCTGATCGAACCCCTCAGGACGCCCCACCCGGTTCCGCCGCCCCGCCCGGCCGCTCCATCCGGGCCCCCGGCCGCACCACCGCACCGCCGCACCGTCCGTCCGCACCGTCCGAGCCACCCGGCCGCACCGCCCCACCGCTCCGCCGTCCGGCCGTCCGGCCGTCCGGTGGCCCAGCCGGTGATCAAGGCACGTCGATGACGTGCCTTTCGTTACGTTCCGGCTTCGCAAAATCACGCTCAATACGCGCCGGAATCCGTTTTGATGGTGGTCGTGACGCACTCACCCGCCATCAGCCCGCCGACCGGCGGCCTGTCCGACCGCGCCGTGCGCTGGGTCGAGCAGTGCCTCGGCCAGGGCGCGGGGGTGCGCGAGATCCGCACGTTGCCGGGCGGCGCCGCCCACGTCAACCACGCGCTGCTGGTGGAGAGCCGCTCGGGCAGCGCGCACCGCCTGGTGCTGCGCCGCTGGTTGCCGCGCGAGGGCCTCGCCGCCGCCGAGTTCTCCCCCGAACGCGAGATCGCCGCGCTGGCCCTGCTGGCGGGGTGCGAGCTGCCCACCCCCTCGCTGGTCGCCGCCGACCCGGCGGGCGCCCACTGCGGCGGCCCCGCCCTGCTGATCACCTGGCTGGACGGCCACCCGCCGGATCCCGCCCCGGCCGACCTGGACGAGTACCTGATCCAGCTCGCCGCCGCGCCGCTGTCGGTGCACGCGCTGCGCGGCGCGGCCTCGATGCCGCCGTACATGCCGGCCAACCGGCTCGACCGGCGGCTGCCGCCCGCGCACGCGTTGCGCCCGTGGTTGTGGGACCGTGCCCACGAGGCCGCCGCGCGCCCCGCGCCGCACGCGCCGTCCCGGTTCATCCACCGCGACTACGAGCCCGGCAACACGTTGTGGTCCGGCGGGCGGCTGACCGGGGTGGTGGACTGGTCGGACGCCTCCTGCGGCCCGGTCGCGGTGGACGTGGCGCGGATGCGGCTGGGGCTCGCGCTGCGGCACGGCGTGCAGGCCGCCGACCGGTTCCTGGCGGTGTTCGACCAGGTGTCGGGCGGCCACGAGCACGACCCGTACTGGGACCTGCGCTGCCTGCTGGACCTGCTGCCCGAGGACGACGGCCGGGAGCTGCCCGAGCAGAAGGTCCCGCTGTACGAGGAGTACCTGGCCGCCCTCCTCGCCACGGTCTGACCCGCGACGACCCCGCTTACGGCCTGACCCGCGATGCCTGGCCCGCGACGGGCCAGCCGTTACAACCTGACGGCCTCGATCGGCAGGCTGGAGTCGGCGGGCAGGTCCAGTTCCGAGGGCGTCAGCCCGGACGACACCAGCTCCGCGCCCAGCGCCGCCACCATCGCCCCGTTGTCGGTGCACAGCTTGGGCCGCGGCACCCGCAGCCGCACCCCGGCGCGGTCGCAACGTTCCTGCGCCAGCGCGCGCAGCCGCGAGTTGGCCGCGACGCCGCCGCCGATCAGCAGGTCCTGGACGCCGTGCGCCTTGCAGACCTGGAGCGCCTTGTGGGTGAGCACGTCCACCACCGCCTCCTGGAACGAGGCGGCCACGTCGGCGACCGGCACCGGCTCCCCGGCGCGCTCGCGGGCCTCCACCCACCGGGCCACGGCGGTCTTCAGGCCGGAGAAGGAGAAGTCGTAGGTGCCGTCGGCGTACTTGCCGCGCGGGAAGCTGATCGCGGCGCGGTCGCCCTCGCGGGCCGCCTTGTCGATGAACGGCCCGCCGGGGAAGCCCAGGTCCAGCACCCGCGCGACCTTGTCGAACGCCTCGCCCGCCGCGTCGTCCACCGTCGAGCCGAGCAGCCGCACGTCGGTGGCCACGTCCGGCACCAGCAGCAGCGAGGAGTGCCCGCCCGACACCAGCATCGCCACGCACGGCTTGGGCAGCGGCCCGTGTTCGAGCTGGTCGACGCACACGTGCGCGGCCAGATGGTTGACGCCGTACAGCGGCTTGCCGAGCGACAACGAGTACGCCTTGGCCGCCGCGACCCCGACCATCAGCGCGCCCGGCAGGCCCGGTCCGGCCGTCACCGCGAACGCGTCGATGTCGGCGAAGGCGACGCCCGCGTCGGCGAGCGCGCGCTCGACCGTGGGGCCCATCGCCTCCAGGTGCGCGCGCGAGGCGACCTCGGGCACCACGCCGCCGAAGCGGGCGTGCTGCTCGACGCTGGAGGCGACCGCGTCGGCCAGCAGCGTGCTGCCGCGCACGATGCCGACGCCGGTCTCGTCGCACGAGGTCTCGATGCCCAGGACCAGCGGCTCCGAGTCAATGATCATTTATGCCTCCCCCGAGAAGCCCACCGGCGGCCGGGCGCGCAGCACCAGCCGCATCACGATCGCGTCCACGCCGGACGGCTGGTAGTAGCGCTTGCGCAGGCCCACGCGCTCGAAGCCGAACCGCTCGTACAGGCGCTGGGCGGGCGCGTTGTCGGCCCGCACCTCCAGGAACACCGCGTCGCTGCCGCGCCGGGCCGCCTCGTCCAGCAGCTCGGTCAGCAGCGCCGCGCCCAGCCCCGAGCCGCGCCGGTCGGGCCGCACGCCGATGGTCTGCACGTCGGCCTGGCCGCCGGCCGCGGCGAGCCCGGCGTAGCCGACCAGCTCCCCGGGCCGGTCGCCGGCCAGCTCGGCGACCACGTAGTGGCGGGTGCGCGGCTGGTCGTCCAGCTCGCCGCGCAACATGTCCATCGTCCAGGCGTCGTCGGGGAACAACACCTGCTCCAGCGCGTGGACGGCGGGCAGGTCGGCCTCGGCCATGCCCCGGATCAGCACGGTCTCCTGGCTCACGCCGGGGTCACCTTCTTGCGCGGGCCGGGCTCCTTGGCGTCGGGACGGCGCAGGTAGAGCGGCTCGGGCGGCAGCAGCTCGGGGCCGGGACGGCCCGACAGGCGCGTCACCGCCAGCTCGGCGAGCGCGGCGGCGGTGGGCAGCAGCGGCGCGGGGTCGGCGGCCCGGTCGCCGAGCACTTCGGCGTAGATCTGCGCGCCCTCCCCGATGACCGGCAGCCCCTCGGGCAGCCCGGCGGCGGGGCCGACGGCGGGCTCGGTGGCGCGGGCCTGCGCGGAGTCGTAGCGGGCCCAGTAGACCTCTTTGCGGCGCGCGTCGGTGGCGACGACGAACGGCTCGTCGCGCCCGGACGCCCAGGCGAGCACGTCCAGCGTGCACACCCCGTGCACCGGCACGCGCAGCGCCTCGCCCATGGCGATCGCGGTGACCAGGCCGACCCGCAGCCCGGTGTAGGGGCCGGGGCCGACGCCCACGGCGATGGCGCTGAGGTCGTCGGGCGCGGCGCCCGCCTCGGCCAGCACCCGGGCGATGGAGGGGGTGAGCAGCTCGGTGTGCCTGCGCTGGTCGACCGCCTCGGCGGTCGCGCGGGCGCGCACGCCCTCGCCGGGGGTCCATTCGTACAGAGCGACGGTGACCGCGGCGGTGGCGGTGTCGAAAGCCAAGACCAGCACGATGGGCAAGCCTATCCGTCCGGCCGGGATGCCGGTCCCCGCTCCGGAAGGCGCGTCCCGTTTACCCGGCGGCCAGTTCCTCGACGGCGGCGCGGGCGGCCTCGACCGAGCCGTCCATGGCGTCGTCGGCGCTCAGCGGGTCGCCCTTGTTGCTGCCGGAGTAGTGCACGGTCACCAGGACGTTGGCGACGCGCGCGTTGGCGATGGCCTCGCCCGAGCCCTGGCCCTTGTCCACGCTGTAGACGACGTAGCTCTCCTCGCCGAGGTCGGCGGGCTTGGCCTTGTCGGTCAGCTCCTGCCCGGCCAGCAGCGCCTTGCCCGACTCGTCGTCGCGGCGCTCGGAGCCGAAGGTGCGGCGCGCGGCGTCGGTGGGGCTCTGCTCGGCGGCCCCGGCGATCGCCCGCAGCTCCAGGGTGAGCTGGCGCTTGCGGTCGCCGATGTAGGTGCCCCAGACGCACTGGTTCTGGCGCTCGTTGCTCTGGTAGGTGTCGGCCTGGGTGCGGTCGGCCTTGGGGGCCAGCTTCTCGGCGAGGTCGGCGCCGACCAGCTCGCAGGCGTCGGGGACGACCGAGCGCTCGGACTTGGCGGGCGCGGTGGTCTCGGTCGCGCCGCTGCCCACGACCTGGCCCGCGTCGCGGTCGCCGCCCACGCCGACGTTGCTGAGGATCGCGACGGCGGCCAGCACGCACACGCCCGCGCCGGTGGCGATGCCCGCGAAGATCAGGCCCAGCTTGCGGCCCGCGCGGCGCTCGCGCTCGACGCGGCGGTGGCTGCCGCTGCCGGTGCGGTGGCCGCCTCCGGCCGCCGAGCGGCGGGAGCCGGGCTGGGCGGAGCGCCGGGGCTCGCCGGTGACGGTGGGGTGGCCGCCGGTCGGGGAGGACTCGGAGGGGTCGTCGGAGTAGCGCCCGCCGCCGAGGCCGTACTCGCCGGAACCCCGGGAGGGGTACGGGGAGGAGCCGCCGGTGGCGTACGGGCCCGAGTCGCGGGTGGGGTACGGACGCGAACCGCCGGTTGGGTGCGGGCCCGAGCCACGAGTGGGGCGCTGGCCTGAGTCGCCGGCCGGGTACTGGGCCGAGCCACCGGTGAGGTGCTGGCCCGAATCGCGGGCGGGGTACTGAGTCGAGCCGCCGGTGGAGTACGGGCCGGAATCACGCGCGGGGTACTGGGCCGAGCCGCCGGGCGAGTGCAGGCCCGAATCACGCGCGGGGTACTGGGCCGAGTCACGGATGGGGCGCTGGCCGGAGTCGCCGGGCGGGTAGGTGCCGGGGGCGGGTGCGCTCAGCGGGACGTTGCCGGTGGGGTAGCCGCCCGAGGAGCGCGCGCTCTGCCCGGAAAGCGGGTGCTCGCCGCTGCCGTAGTCGCTGAGCGGGTAGCCGCCGGTCGCGGCCCCGCCGCCGCTCTGCGCAGGAGTGGGGTAGCCGCCCGTGGGGTGACCGCCCGAGGGCCGGTTCTCCGTGGGGTGGGCGCCCGAAAGGGGCACGGCGCCGTGCGCGCCCGTGCCGTACCCGGCGGCCGGGACCTGCCCGTACTCGCCGGGGCGTTGCCCGCCCTGGCCGTGCTCACCGCCGCTCGTCCGGTAACCGTCGCCTGACGCGCCGTGGTCGCCGCCCGAACCACGGTAGCTGTCCATGCGGTGACTCCCGCTGCGATGGCTACCACTCACCGGATACCACTCCTGCGTTAAGGAAATCTGTTATGTCGCGTAGGTGAGGTTCGTTCCGGCAAAGAGTACGACATCTCCCTGCAAAGTGGTCGGCGCACACTGACAAAAAACGCGAGGGTTTTTCACATTACCGGATAATGTGATCTTGCAGGTCGGCCCAGCGATCGCCCACTCCCGACAGGCGCACCACACGCTCCTCGGTGGAGTCGTCGGCGGCCCGCGAGATGATCATTTCCAGCCGTTCGTCGGCCAGTCCCTCGGCCAGTCCCTCGCCCCATTCCACGACCGTCACCGATTCGGCCAGCGAGGCGTCCAGGTCCAGGTCGTCCAGCTCCGCGAAACCGCCCAGCCGGTAGGCGTCCACGTGCACCAGGCCGGGGCCGCCGGCCAGCGACGGGTGCACCCGCGCGATCACGAAGGTCGGCGAGGTGATCGGCCCGCGCACCTTCAGCCCCTCGCCGAGGCCCTGCGTCAGCGTGGTCTTGCCCGCGCCGAGGTCGCCGGTCAGCACCAGCAGGTCGCCCGCCCGCAGCAGCCCGGCCAGCCGGACGCCGAACTCCCGCATGTCCGCCGCCGTCGGGATCGTGACGGTGACTTCCGTGGCCTGCTCGCGCGCGTCCTGCTGCGCCGTGCCCTGCTCCCGTGCGGCCCGCTTCCTCACGTCCTGCTCCCCCATGTCCTGTCCCCCGTTCGGTCCGCTCACGCGGAACGTTCCTCGATCTTCGGCCGGACCCGGTCCAGCAGGCGGCGCACCCCGCCGGTCACCACGCCCGGGTACTCCAGCGGCAGCACGTGCCCGGCCTGCTCGATCTCCACCAGCTCCGCGCCCGGCAGCGCCTCGGCGATGCGGCGGCCGTGCTCGGCCGGGGTCAGCCGGTCCCGGCCGCCGGTCATGACCACCGCGGGCACCCTGGCCATCACCGCCAGCGCGGTCGCCTTGTCGTGCGCGACCAGCGCCGGGTAGAACTCGGCGATCACGTCGATCGGGGTGGCCCGGATCATCTGCTCCAGGAAGTCCACCACGGTCGGGCTGATCTGCGGGTCGGCGAACGCCATCCGCCGGGTCACCATGAACGCCACGTCCGCGCCCAGCCCGCGCACCCGGTCCACCAGGTCGGGGCGGCGGCCGAGGCCGCGCAGCGTGCCGGGGGTCAGCGGGCGCACCAGCTTGGCCAGCGCCATCGGCAGGCCCAGCGTCATCTCGCGCAGGTCGCCGCCGGAGGTGTTGACCAGCGCCACCCCCACGACCTGATCGCCGAACAGCTCGGGGTGCGCGTCGGCCAGCGCCATGATCGACATGCCGCCCATCGAGTGGCCGACCAGCACCACCGGCGTGCCGGGCCGCACCGTCGCGCGCAGCACCGCCGCCAGGTCGGACCCGGTCTGGTCGACGGTGGCGTGCGCGGCGTCGCTGCGCCCGGACCGGCCGTGGCTGCGCTGGTCCCAGAACACCAGCCGCAGCCGGTCGCCGTCGGGCAGGTCGCGGCGCTGGTAGTGCCAGGTGTCCTGGGTGAGGCAGTAACCGTGGCAGAACACCACCGCCAGCGGCGCGTCCTCGGGGCCCTCGGTCTCCACGTGCAGCGCCAGGCCGTCGTCGGCGACGACCGTCATCGGGTCACCGCGCAGCGCGCCGAACGGCTCGCCCGCGTCGGGGTCGGGCCGCAGCCTGATCCGGCCGACGGCCAGGTGCCGCAGCCCCACCGCCGCGCCGACCCCGGCCGCGCCGACGCCCGCGACGGTCCCGGCGATGCCGATCCTGCGCCTTCTCCTGCTATCCATCCCGTGCCTCTCCGGCGAGCCGCCCGGTGTACACGCGGGGCACCCGCGATCCGATCCGGGTGACGATCTCATACGAGATCGTGCCGAGCGCGTCCGCCCACTCCTGGGCGGTCGGCTCCCCCCGGTCGCCCGGTCCGAACAGCACGACCTCGTCCCCTTCGGGGATCGTGTCGTCGCCGAGGTCGATGACGAACTGGTCCATGCACACCCGCCCGGCGATGCGGCGGCGGGCGCCGCCCGCCAGCACCTCCAGCACGTTGGAGCCGTGCCGGGGGACGCCGTCGCCGTACCCGGCGGGCACCACGGCCAGATTGGTGTCGCGTTCGGTGAGGTAGGTGTGGCCGTAGGAGACGCCGCTGCCCGCCGGGACCCGCTTGACCAGCGAGGCGTCGGCGGTGAGCGTCATCGCGGGCCGCAGCCCGAAGTCGCCGAGCGCCGGGATCGGGGTGAGCCCGTAGGTGGCGATGCCGGGGCGTACCAGGTCGAAGCGCGCCTCCGGCAACGTCAGCGTCGCCGCCGAGTTGGACAGGTGCCGCACCTCGGGCCGCGCGCCCGCCTTCTCGGCGTGCTCGACCATGTCGGTGAAGGCGGCGAGCTGGCGCGCCACCGAGGGGTGGCCCGGCTCGTCGGCGCAGGCGAAGTGCGACATGATCCCGACGATCCTCAGCACGCCCTCGGCCTCGGCCGCCAGCGCGGCGTCCACCAGGGCGGGCCAGCCGTCGGGGCCCGCGCCGCCCCGGCTCATGCCGGTGTCGGCCTTGAGGTGGACGCGGGCGGTGCCGCCCGCCGCGCGCGCCGCCGCGCTGATCTCCTCGACGGCCCACAGCGCGCCGACCGACAGGTCCACATTCGCGGCGACGGCCTGCCCGTAGTCCTCGCCGGGCACGCTCAGGCCCACCAGGACGGGCACGCCCGTCACGCCCGCCTCGCGCAGCCGCAACCCCTCGACCAGCTTCGCCACGCCCAGCCAGGTCGCGCCGCCGGCCAGGGCGGCGCGGGCGGCCGGGACGAGGCCGTGCCCGTACGCCTCGGCCTTGATCATCGACATGACCTCGGCGCCGGGCGCGCGTTCCCGCAGCAGGGCGGTGTTGCCGCTGATGGCGTCGAGGTCGATGCGTGCCTGCGCTGGACTCCTCATGGTTACCCAGTGTGCCGTCCCCGGGGCGGTGACCGGGGCGACCTTGCGGCGCCCGGCACCCGCCGTCGCGTCCCCCGGCGGCGAAATCCCCGTCGTGCCCGGGAACACCCTCGGTGTTCCTCACCGGATAGGACGCGCCGAGCCGCCGCCGGGTTCAGCCGAGCGCGCGGAACGCCTCCGGCAGCGCGGTGACCACGTCGAACGCGCTGATCGGCGACTCGCCCCGCGCGGCGTCCGCCGCCCCGCCGCGCGGCCCGGCGGCGGCCAGCCGCGCGGCCAGGCCGTGCAGGTAGGCCCCGGACGCGGCGGCCTCCAGGGCGGGCATGCCGCCCGCCAGCAGCGCGCCGACCAGCCCCGACAGCACGTCGCCGGTGCCCGCGGTGGCCAGCCGGGGCGTGCCGGACGGGTTGACGCGCACCGGCCGGTCCTGCTCGGCGACCAGCGTCGTCGAGCCCTTGAGCAGCACGGTCGCGCCCAGCTCGGCGGCGGCCCGGCGCACGTGCTCCAGGCGGCGCGCCTCGATGCGCTCGCGGTCCACGCCGATCAGCCGGGACAGCTCGCCCGCGTGCGGGGTGAGGACGGTCGGCGCGTCGCGGACCAGCCAGTCGCGGTGCCGGGCGACGACGGTGAGGCCGTCGGCGTCCACCAGCACCGGCACGTCGGTGCGCAGTGCCGCCGCCACCAGCGCGTGCGCGTCGTCGCCGGTGCCGAGGCCCGGCCCGACGACCCACGCCTGCACCCGGCCGACCTTCTCCAGCGCGCGCGGCCCCGGCTCGATCACCGTCGTGACCGCCTCGGGCCAGCGTTGCCGGACCAGCTCCACCGGGTGCGCCACCGACGCGAACCGCACCATGCCCGCGCCGCCGTGCACCGCGCCGCCGGTGCTGAGGACCGCCGCGCCGGTGTACTGGTCGCCGCCCGCCAGGACGCCCACCACGCCGCGCCGGTACTTGTCGGACTCGGGGCCGGGGTCGGGCGGGCGCACGTCGGCGGGGCGGGGCGCGACCACGTCGGGGTCGGGCAGGTCGTCGCCGAGCCCGATGTCGACCAGCTCCACCACGCCGCAGTGCGCCGCGCCGGGGTCGATGAGCAGGCCGGGCTTGTGGGTGCCGAAGGTGACGGTGACGTCGGCGTGCACGGCCGCGCCGTCCACCCGTCCGGTGGAGGCGTCCACGCCGCTCGGCACGTCGCAGGCCACCACGACGCCCCCGGCGTCGGCGGCGAGCCGGGCCAGGGTCGCGTGCGGCTCGCGCAGGCCGCCGGTGCCGCCGATGCCGGTCAGGCCGTCGATGATCAGGTCGGCCCCGGCGATCAGGTCGGCCGCGCCCTCGGCACCCGGCAGGGCCCGGCCGCCCGCCGCCCGCAGCGCGGCCAGCCCGCCCTCGTGGATCTTGGATGCGGCCGGGACCGCGACCACCCGCGCGCCGCGCCGCGCCAGCCGCGCGCCCGCGTACAGGGCGTCGCCGCCGTTGTCGCCGGAGCCGACCAGCAGCACCACCCCGGCCCCGTAGACGCCGGGCAGCAGCCCGGCGCAGACCGACGCCAGCCCGGCGGCGGCCCGCTGCATCAGCGCGCCCTCCGGCAGCCGCGCCATCAGGGCCTGCTCGGCCGCCCGTACCTTGCCGACCTCGTGCGCGTACCGCATCTCACGTCCCTTCGCGGGGCTGTCCGGGCTCCGATTCGGCGATCACGACGGCGGTCGCGATCCCCCCGTCGTGGCTGAGCGAGACGTGCCAGGACGCCACGCCCCGATCGGCCGCCGCCGCCGCGACCGTGCCGGTCACGTGCAGCGAGGGCCGCCCGTTAGCGGCGCGGCGGATCTCGGCGTCGGTCCACAACAACCCGCGCGGCGCGCCCAGCGCCTTGGCGAGCGCCTCCTTGGCGGCGAACCGCGCGGCCAGCGACCGTCCGGCCATCTCCCGCTCCCCCTCGGTGAACAGGCGCGTCCGCAACCCCGGGGTGCGCTCCAGGGCCCGTTCGAAACGCGCGATGTCCACCACGTCGATGCCCACTCCAACGATCACCTACCCAGGGTGCCACGGCGGTCACCGCCGCATCCCGGTTCGCACCGGTGACCGGTGCGGTGCCATGCGGTCCGGAATTGGACCGTTCCGTTAATATGACCAGCGGGAACGTCCCGGATTCACAGGCATTATGATTTTCGGGCCGGTAGGACAATGCTGCGTTAATGTAGGTTGCTCTGCAAGTTTCATTGCGACATACGCCGTTAGCTCACCGGTTACGGTCTTGCCGGTCACGCGATCAGGAGCGACGCTGAGTGCTCACCCCCTGTCCGCCCCCACGATCGGCACTCCGCACCTCCGAGGCCACCCGCGCCATCGCGGCCACCCGCACCCTCCAGGCCACCCGCACCCCCCAGGTCCCCCTCTCCCGCCGAGGTCAGCAGCCATGAGCACCTCACGCGGCCCGACCGTCCGCCAGCGCCGTCTGGGCATCGAACTCCGCCGCCTCCGCGAGAACCGCAAGCTCACCGGCGACGACGTCGCCGTCCGCCTGTCCTGGTCCACCGCCAAGGTCTCCAGGCTGGAGAACGCCCGCACCGGGGCCCGCGTCGAGGACGTGGCCGACCTGCTGACGTTGTACGGGGTCGACGGCTCCCGGTTCGACGATCTGATCAAGCTCGCCCGCTCGGCCACCGAGCGCGACTGGTGGGAGGAGTACGCCGGGCTCACCCCCGGCTACGCCGAGCTGATCTCCCTGGAGTCCGAGGCCGACAACATCCTCCAGTGGGAGGACTTCGTGGTGCCCGGCCTGCTCCAGAGCCAGGACTACGCCCGGCACGTGGTCGCGGGCTGGGACGTGGTGGGCCCCAAGCCGCCCGCCGAGATCAAGCGCTGGATCGACGTGCGGATGCGGCGCCAGCAGGTGCTGGCGGGCCCCGAGCCGCTCGGCATGGACGTGATCATCGACGAGAGCATCCTGCGCCGCCGGGTGGGCGACGCCCGGGTGATGGGCGACCAGCTGGAACACCTGCGCAAGATTTCCATGCTGCCCCACGTGTCGCTGCGGATCCTGCCGATGAACGGACCCCATCCGGTGATTTCCACGGGATTCATCCTGCTGGAATTCTCACCGGCGCACGACATCAGCTTTCCCGATATCGTGCACGTCGAAGGCCTCACCCTGAGCTATTTCGCCGACGAGAACACCACCCACATGTATCGGCTGGCGCATGCCGGAATGGCCAAGTACGCCCTGGACGAGACGGCCACCCGCCAGTTGCTGGCGGCGGCCCGCGACGACTGGCGGCGCCAGGGTTGACCGCCCCGGCAAAGTGATCACAATCACGCCGCGGCCGACGATCCGGACATTCAGCGGACAAAGGGCGGTCATCGCTGATCCGCCCCACGCTGACCAGGCACGCATCGGCACTGCCTGGACGCGGACATGCAGAAACACGTAGGCCGAGCACACCACAATGCCCGCCGCGCCCAGTGATCGTTTGGTAATTTGGCCGCGTCGAATTGGCGCGGCCGGACGTGCGTCGACGTAGTGGACCGGTTCAGAAAGTCCACCATCGTTCCCAGCACTATAACGCCGGCCGGTCGCCCGTCGCGGATTCATGCGAATCCGGACACCGAAACAACACTTGGCGAAAGGGCGTGCAGTGCCTGCCTTCGAGGCTGCCGATTGGCGCAAGAGTTCACGTTGTGGCGGTACCGGGACGTGTGTCGAGGTCGCTCGGCTCGACCCGTCCCAGATCGGTGCCCGGGACACCAAGAGGGGCGCGGCCGGCCCGGTGCTCCAGTTCTCGGCGGCCGAATGGCGCACCTTCACCGACCGGGTGAAGCGCGGAGAGCTCGACCTGTCGTCCTGACCCCGGCGCGGCCCGTCCCGGGCCCGCCGGCCGCCCGCCCGCTCCACTCGCTCCGCCCGTCCGCACCGCTCGCCCGCACCGGGCGTCCGGGCCGCCGCCCGCCCCGGCGGCCCGCCCCGCAAAGGTCAAGTGATCTTCACTGGCGCGGGGTACAACCAGAGCACGGCGACGTCGCCGACATCCCCGATCCCTCAAACCGCGCAGCAGGAGGTTGGGATGCGAGACGACCATGCGTCTGTGAGCCCATGGACGAGAAGCAGCCGTTGCGGAGCCAACGGCACCTGCGTCGAGGTGGCCCGTTCCGGCCACCGCGAGATCGGCGTTCGTGACAGCGGGGCCGACACCGTGTCGGCCGTTCCGGTCCTGAGGTTCGACCTGGCCGCCTGGCGGGTCTTCTCGGGACGGGTGAAGGCGGGCGCCTACGACTTGTGAACAGTGGTGAGTGACGTTCGGGCATGACCGGATCCGGCTCGGCGAGCCGGATCCCGTCATGCCGGTGCCCCGTCTCCGGACGGGGGTTCCGGGTCCGGCCACATCGCCGGGTCCGGTGGGGCCGGGCGCTCCCGCGGCGATCCCGCAGGGCGCCGGGCCCGTCAGGCGAGGCGGACGCCCTTGGCTGTTCTGCGCACCGGCGTGCGCAGGCGGCGGGTGGTCACCCAGAACGCGCCGCCCGCCAGCAGCAGGTCGAAGGCCAGGCCGTACGGCCAGACCGGGCCGCCCTCGTGGTAGTTGCCGTTGCCCGCGCGCATCTCGCGCACCGAGCGGCCGAGGTCGCCGAGCGGGTCGTTGTCGGGTTCGCTGCTGGTCGAGACGTCGCCGTCGGTCTCTATGTGCGGAGGCAGGCGCGGAGCGGCGTCGGCCAGCACCACCACCGGGTTCGGGGCCAGCAGCCACCACACCAGCTCGGGCCGCTCCCGTTCGTAGGCGTAGCGGGTGCCGCTGCTGCTGCTGTAGTAACGGGGTTCGACGGTCAGCGGCTGCGCCAGCGCGAACAGCAGCAGCGTGCCGCCGAACAGCGCCAGCACCGTCAGGTACGACAGCAGCACCGAGGTGATGCTGCGCGCCACCAGCGCCGACCATGCTTGCGACAGCGCGCACACCACGCCGATCAGCAGCCCGGTCACCGCCAGCGTGGCCGCCGCCCGGCCCGGGGTGATCACTCCCTCCAGGACGGGGAGCAGCACGCACGGCAGGGTGAGGGCCAGCACCAGCAGGCCGGTGCCCCAGGCCGCCGCGAGCTTGCCGAGCGCGATGTCGGCGGGCGTCAGGCGGGTGAGCTGGAGGGCGGCCAGCGTGCCGCGCTCGCGGTCGCCGTTGACCGACTGGCCGGTCAGCGCCGGGGTGATCAGCAGGCACAACGCCAGCACCGCCAGCAGCACGCCGCCGAACATCGGCACGCCCTGGGGGTCGTCGTCGCCGTGGTCCCCGCTCTCCAGGCTGAGGCGGAACAGCAGGCCCAGGCCGTTGACCAGCAGGGCCCACACCGCCAGCAGCGCCTTCCAGCGGCCGGTCCGCAACCGGATGCGGACCTCCTGGACGGCCACCAGCCGGGCCCCGCGCACGCGTGCTCCCATCACGCCACTCCCCAGCTCATCGGCGGTTCTCGGTCATCGCCAGGTACACCGACTCCAGCGCGCCGGTGGCCGGACCGAACTCCACCACCGGCACCTTGCGGGCGACCAGGTCGGCCAGCAGCCCCGCCGCCTGCGCCTCGGTCAGCGGGCCCAGCTCGCAACCACCGGGCAGCTCGCTGACCTCCCCCACCTCGGGGCGGCCGTCGAGGGCGGCGGCGAGGCCCCCGGGGTCCAGGGCGCGGACGCGCCAGCGCGGGCGGGCGGCGCCCGCCAGGTCGCCCATGCGGTGCTCGCCGACGGTCCGGCCGTGGTCGACCAGCACGACCCGGTCGGCCATCTCCTCCAGCTCGCCGAGCACGTGGCTGGACACCAGCACCGCCACGCCCTCGGCCGCCAGCGAGCGCAGCAGGTCGCGCAGCTCGACGCGCGAGCGCGGGTCCAGGCCCGAGGCGGGCTCGTCCAGCAGCAACACGCGCGGCTTGTGGATGAGCGAGCGCGCCACGCCCAGCCGCTGCTTCTGCCCGCGCGACAACACGTGCACCGGCTGCCCGAGGTACTCCTCCAGGTGGACCAGCGCCAGCAGCGCCCGGATGCGGCGGGGGCGCTCGGCGGCGGGCAGCCGGTAGGCGTCGGCGAAGAACGCCAGGTACTCGTCCACGGTGAGCTGGTCGTAGACGCCGAACACGTCCGGCATCCAGCCGAGGTGGACGCGGGCGGCCTCGGGGTCGGCGCGCAGGTCGTGCCCGGCGACGCGGATGTGCCCGGCGTCGGGGGCCAGCAGCGTCGCGAGGATCAGCAGCAGGGTCGTCTTGCCCGCGCCGTTCGGGCCGACCAGCGCGGTGACCTGCCCGTAGGGGACGGTGATGTCCATGCCCCGCAGGGCGGGGACGGTGCCGAACGCGCGGGTGACGCCGCGCGCCTCGACGCCGTGTTCAGCACTACTGCTCGGACGGTCCACCCGCCACCTCCCGCGCACCGGCGTATTCCGGTGCGACGTGCGGGGGCGGCGGGCGGTTCCCGCCGTTACGCGACCGTGATCAACAGGCCGCGGCTACTCGACGGTGACGGACTTGGCCAGGTTGCGCGGCTGGTCCACGTCGTGCCCCTTGGCGGTGGCCAGCTCGCACGCGAACACCTGGAGCGGCACCGTGGTGACCAGCGGCTGGAGCAGCGTCGGCACGGCCGGGACGCTGATCAGCGTGTCGGCGTAGGGCGCGACCGACTCGTCGCCCTCCTCGGCGATCACGATGGTGCGCGCGCCGCGGGCCCGGATCTCCTGGATGTTGGAGACGATCTTGTCGTGCAGCACGTCGCGGGCGCGCGGCGGCACCACCACGATGACCGGCAGCCCCTCCTCGATCAGCGCGATCGGGCCGTGCTTCAGCTCGCCGGCCGCGAAGCCCTCGGCGTGCATGTACGCCAGCTCCTTGAGCTTCAGCGCGCCTTCGAGGGCGACCGGGAAGCCGACGTGGCGGCCCAGGAACAGCACGCTGCGCTCGTTCGCCAGGGACCGGGCCAGCTCGCGCACCGGCTCCATGGTCTCCAGGACCTTGTCCACCTTCTCCGGCATGCGCTCCAGGAGCTGGATCATGGCGAAGACCTCGTCGCCCCACTTGGTGCCGCGCACCTGCGCGATGTAGAGGGCGATCAGGTAGACCGCGACCAGCTGGGTCAGGAACGCCTTGGTGGAGGCGACCGCGATCTCGGGCCCGGCGTGGGTGTAGAGCACCCCGTCGCACTCGCGGGGCAGCGTGGAGCCGTTGACGTTGCAGATGCCGAGCAGCTTGGCGTGCTGCTGGCGGGCGTGCCGGACGGCCATCAGCGCGTCCATCGTCTCGCCCGACTGGGAGATCGCGATGACCAGCGTGGAGCGCGACAGGATCGGGTCGCGGTAGCGGAACTCGCTGGCCAGCTCCACCTCGCAGGGCAGCCCGGCCCAGTGCTCGATGGCGTACTTGGCGATCAGCCCGGCGTGGTAGGAGGTGCCGCACGCCACGATGATGATCTTGTCGACCTCGCGCAGCTCCTGGTCGGTGATGCGCATCTCGTCCAGCGACAGCCGGCCGTCGGCGCCGATCCGGCCGAGCAGGGTGTCGGCGACCGCGCGCGGCTGCTCGGCGATCTCCTTGAGCATGAAGTAGTCGTAGCCGCCCTTCTCGGCGGCCGACACGTCCCAGTCGACGTGGTACTCCTTCACCTCGGCGGGGCGGCCGTCGAAGTCGGTGACGGTCACGCCGTCGCGGCGCAGCTCCACCACCTGGTCCTGGCCCAGCTCGATGGCGTCGCGGGTGTGGGCGATGAACGCGGCCACGTCGCTGGCCAGGAAGTTCTCGCCGTCCCCGACGCCGACCACCAGCGGCGAGTTGCGGCGCGCGCCCACCACCAGGTCGGGGTCGCCGGTGTGCACCGCCACCAGCGTGAACGCGCCCTCCAGCCGGCCGCAGACGCGGCGCATCGCGGCGGCGAGGTCGCCGCCGCGCTTCAGCTCGTCCTCCAGCAGGTGGGCGACGGCCTCGGTGTCGGTGTCGGAGTTCAGCTTGTGGCCGCCCTCCTCCAGCTCGCTCCGCAACGCCGCGAAGTTCTCGATGATCCCGTTGTGGATCACCGCGACGCGCCCGGAGCAGTCCAGGTGCGGGTGGGCGTTGCGGTCGTTGGGCGCGCCGTGGGTGGCCCAGCGGGTGTGCCCCATGCCGAGCGTCCCGGCGGGCGGCGGCTCCTCGGCCAGCGCCTCGCGCAGGTTCACGAGCTTGCCCGCGCGCTTGGCGGTGGCCAGCTCCCCGTCGGCCAGCACCGCCACGCCCGCCGAGTCGTACCCGCGGTACTCCAGCCGCGCCAGTCCTTCGACCACGACGTCCAGCGCCGGCCTCGCGCCGACGTAACCCACGATTCCGCACATGGCGAGCAGCCTATTCGTTCTCGCCACCCGGACCTACCTGCACGTGCCGTGGACGCGTGGCTATAGCGTGGACCGCCGGTGAAACGCCGGGGCCGTCCTACCCGATGGCTACTGTTCACAGCATGACGAGCGGATGGGACAGCGTGCCGAGCCCTTACGTGGAACTCTCCCGCGATGCCTGGCGGGCGCTCCGCGAGAACACCCCGCTCCCCCTGACCTCCGGCGAGCTGGACGCGCTGCGCGGCCTGAAGGACCCGATCGACATCACCGAGGTCGAGGAGGTCTACCTGCCGCTGTCGCGCCTGCTGAACCTGTTCTTCCTGTCCGACGGCGGGCTGCGCGACACCGTCAGCGGGTTCCTGGGCGAGCCGGTGCAACCCACGCCGTTCATCATCGGCGTGGCGGGCAGCGTGGCGGTCGGCAAGTCCACCACCTCGCGGCTGCTGCGGACGCTGCTGGCGCGCTCGCCCGAGCACCCCAGTGTGGAACTGGTCACCACCGACAGCTTCCTGTACCCCAACGCGGTGCTGGCCGAGCGCGGGCTGATGGACCGCAAGGGCTTCCCCGAGTCCTACGACCGGCGGGCGCTGGTGCGGTTCGTGTCGTCGATCAAGGCGGGCGCGGCCGAGTACGAGATCCCGGTGTACTCGCACCTGGAGTACGACGTCGTGCCGGGCGCGCGGCAGACGGTGCGGCGGCCCGACATCCTGATCGTCGAGGGGCTGAACGTGCTCCAGGCCCCGCCCGCGGGCACGCTCGGCGTCTCCGACTTCTTCGACTTCTCGATCTACGTGGACGCGCGGGTGGAGGACATCCGGCAGTGGTACGTGGAGCGGCTGTTCGCGCTGCGCCGCACCGCCTTCACCGACCCGCGCTCCTACTTCCACCGCTACGCCCAGCTCGACGAGGACGAGGCGGCGGCGTTCGCGCAGCGGGTGTGGCGCGACATCAACGAGATCAACCTGGTGTCCAACATCCTGCCGACGCGGGCGCGGGCGACGCTGGTGCTGCACAAGGGCCGCGACCACAGCGTGCAGCGGGTGCGGTTGCGCCGGATCTAAGGCTGTTCAGGGCCTGCCGGGGCGGCGCACAATGCGGGTGACCCGTGTGAGGTGGCCTGTGTGAGGTGGCCAGGTGCGCGAGACGGTTCGGCGGTTGTTGCGCGAGCGCCATGTCGATCTGGTCAGGTTCGCGTACCTGACGCTGGACGACGGCGACACCGCTCCGGGCGTCCTGCTGGCCCAAGCGCGCCGGGCGGTGCGGCGGGCGGCCGGGAAGGCGGGCTCGTCGTACGCGGCGTTGCGCCGGGCGTTGTGCGCGGAACTGCTGACCGGACCGCCTTCTCCCCTGCTGCGTCCGCACCGGCTGCTGGGCGAGCCGATGCCCGGTGCCGCAGGGCCGACGCGGAAGGCGCTGCGCGAGGCGTCGCTCCATGAGCGCCTGGTGTGCCTGCTGTGCCGCCTGGAGGGGCTGACCCCACCGGAAACGGCCGCTGAGCTGGGCGAACACATGATGCTGGGCATCGACCAGGTAGACCGCGCCCTGGCGTCGTTGGGCACGGCGTCCGGCGAGGGCACGTCCGGGCAGCGGGCCGAACTGCTCGCCTTCGACCCCACCCTGGTGCGGGTGCGGCCACCACTGCCGCCGCGTCGCAGCGTCGTGGCGGCGGGCCTGGCGATCTTCCTGGCCGTCGGCGCGACGGGCTACCTCCAGCAACGCGACGCCCCGTCCGGCGACCCGCTGGTGGTCAACGGGAGCGCGTGGCGGCGCACGTCCACGCCCCAGCTGGAGCAGTGGCCGACGCGGGGCCCGCTGAGCGGCGACGCCGCGCTGCTGCGCCGGGCCGCCGACGCGTGGCGGCGCGACCGCCGCGAGCCGCCGGTCGGCACGATCGCCGTGCTGTACGCCGGGCGGGTGGACGGCGCGACGGTGGTGGTGCTGCGCGACTCCCCCGGCTACCGCAACGCGCCCATGATCGCCGACTACTACGAGCGGCGGTTGTCGCGCGGGGTGGAGTCGCTGAACCGGTCGGCCGGTTCCGCCGCCCGTCTCGTCATGCTGGGCTCGACGTCGCGGTTCCTGGCCCCGCCGTGGCTGACCGGCGTGCGGGTGGCCCGCCCGTCCGACATTGCGCCGCGCTGGCTTCCGGTGCCGGTGCACGACGGGCTGAGCGACCCGGTGCCGTGGTCGTGGATCGGGCCGCGCTGCCAGAACTACCTGGTGTTCACGATGACGCACCGGCCCGCCACCGGAGGCTGGCCGCGCCCGCTCCTGCAACTGGCCGCGCGGACCGCGGGCTCGCCCACCTCCCGGGTGTGGTTCCGGGGCGACCTGGCGCGCGACGTCCGGGGCCAGTGGGCGGCGCTGCGCGCGGCGGCCTGCGAGTCGGTGGCGTCGCTGGCCGACACCGGCGACCTGCGGATCGGGCGGCTATGGCAGGGCGGGCTGCCGGACGGCGGGGGCCAGGCGTGGCTGCTGACCATCGACACGTCCGTGCCGTGGGGCGCGCCGGGCACGGCGGCGCTGGTGGGCCCGGACGGGCGCGCGCTGTCGGAGCGGGGCGGCACGAACGGCGACTACGCGTCCGACGGGAACACGAGGGCGGCGGCGGTGTGGTGGCGCTCACCACGCCGCTGGCACCTGGTCGCGGCGGGCGGACCGGGCGTGACCGAACTACGCGTGGTCGGAGACCTGGGCACACACCGAGCACGAGGCCCTGACCCGCTGCTGACGGTGCCAGGCCCGGCAGTACGCCACCCCGAAGCGCAGGACGTGCGCGAACTACCGGTGGCGCAGGTGGTGGCAGTGGAACCGGACGGCGACCGCACCCTCCTGGGCCCGGCTTGACACCGTCGTAGGTCGGGTGGGGCTCACTCCGGGCGGATGAGGCCGCGGCGGGTTGCGGTCGCTACGGCGGCGGTGCGGGAGTCCACGTCCAGCTTCGCGTAGATGTGCACCAGGTGCGTCTTGATCGTGGTCTCGCTCAGGAACAACTTCTTGCTGATCTGCCGGTTGGACATTCCTTCCGCGACCAGGCGCAGCACCTCCAGCTCGCGTGGTGTCAGCGTCGCGGCCTGGGGGCGCATCCGGTCGAGCAGGCGGGACGCGACGCTGGGCGCGAGCGCGCTGTCCCCGGCGGCGGCCGCGCGGATCGCGGCGTGCAGGTCGGTGGCCGGGGCGTCCTTCAGCAGGTAGCCGGTGGCCCCGGCGTCGATGGCGGCCACGATGTCGGCGTCGGTGTCGAAGGTGGTCAGCACCAGCACGCGCGGCGCGTCCGGCCCGGCGGCCAGGATGTGCCGGGTCGCCTCGGCGCCGTTGATCCCCGACCCCAGCCGCAGGTCCATCAGCACCACGTCGGGACGCAGCGCCCGTGCCTGCGCGACCCCTTCCTCGCCGGTGGCGGCCTCGCCGACCAGCTCGAAGTCGGGCTGGTCGGCCAGCAGCGCCCGCAGGCCCGACCGCACTACGGGATGGTCGTCGATCAGCAGGATGCGGATCGGCGGCGTACTCGTCATTCGTCCTCCAGGGGCAGGGTCGCCACCACCGCCGTGCCGTCGCCGGGCGCGGACTCCACGGTGAGGTCGCCGCCGAGGGCGCGGGCGCGGTCGCGCATGGCGCGCAGCCCGTAGCCGGTGCCGTCGCCGCCGGTCCGGGCGGCGGGATCGAAGCCCGCGCCGTCGTCGTAGACGTCCAGCATCACGGCGTCGTCCAGGTAGGTCAGCGTGACTCCCGCGTTGCGGGCGTTGGCGTGCCTGCCGATGTTGCCCAGCGCCCCCTGCGCGATGCGCAGCAGGGCCAGGTCGTGGTCAGGGGGAAGTGCCCGGGGCGTCCCGGACACCTCGAACCGCACGTGCGTCGCCGTCCGCGCCGACGTCGCCTCGGTGACGCTGCGCAGCGCGTCGGCCAGCGAGGAGCGTTCCAGCGCCGGGGCGGTGAGGGCGCGGACGAAGTGGCGCGCTTCTTCCAGGTTCTCGGCGGCGGCCTGCTCGGCCTCGCGGAGCCGTTCCTCGGCGGCCTCGCGGTGGTCGTCCAGGTCGCGGCGGGCGGCGCGGAGCAGCAGGATGATGCTGGACATGCCCTGGGCGAGGGTGTCGTGGATCTCGCGGGCGAGGCGCTCGCGCTCGGCGAGGCGGGCCCCGTCGCGTTCGGCCAGCACGAGCTGCTCGCGGGTGCGGACCAGGTCGTCGATAAGCATCCGGCGGCGCTCGCTCTCGCGGTGCAGCGCCTGGTAGGCCAGCGCCATGAGGGTCGCGACCGCCGCGCCGATGCTGGGGCCCAGGACCTGGGCGAGGGTGAACGGCCCGGCGTGCCGGACCGAGGCGGCGATCGCCGTGACCGTCAGCACGGCCACGGCCGGGAGCGCCGCCCGCCACGGCAGCAGGTAGTGGCAGACGAAGAACAGCGGGAACGCCAGCCACACCATCTGCGGCGCGGTGAAGGCCAGGACGCCCCACAACGCCGCGACCAGCGCCAGCCAGCACCACGCCAGCGCGGGCACGGCCCCCACGGCGTGCGGGACCACGACCCCGGCGGCGTGCGGGTTCGCGCCCTTGCGGAGCACGCGCTGCTGCACGGCGACACCGGCGGCGTACAGCAGCCCGAGCGCCACGCCACCGGCGGCCGCCCCGGCGCGGCCCTGGCCCGCCGTCTGGACCACGGCGATCACCAGCAGCACCGCGAAGGTGCCGTGCACGGCCCAGCCGAGCAGCCGCACGGCGGGAAAGAACGGATCATCACTCATCTCGTCACACAGCGTAATCGCGGGGCGCGGGCGAAAGGGTCGTACAAAAGGTTGATTTCCGCAGCTCTCCCGCACGATGCGCCGGGTGGGGCGCGCCGCACAGGCTGGAGGTGTCCGAAGAAACCGACCTGGAAGAACGGGGGTGCGCCGTGTTCGTGGCGCTCCGGGACCTGCGGTTCGCCAAGGGCCGCTTCGCGCTGATGGGCGCGGTCGTCCTGCTGATCACCCTGCTGGTGACGCTGCTGTCGGGGCTGACCGCCGGGCTGGCCCGCGACAACATCTCGGCCGTCACCGACCTGCCGGCGGGCCGCGTGGTCTTCTCCGGCGACGGCAAGATCTCCTTCTCCGACAGCCGGATCACCGAGCAGACGGAACGTGCCTGGGACCAGGTCCCCGGCGCGGCCCCCGAACCGCTCGGCGTCACCATGGGACGGCTCACCCACGGCGAGCGCGGCGCGTCGGCCGCCGTCCTCGGCGTCCGGCCGGACGGGGCGCTCGCCCGGGACACCGGCGGAGAGGTCGCCGCCGGACGGGTCCTGCTGTCGAAGGCGCTCGCCGAGGACAGCGGCCTCAAGCCCGGCGACCGGGTGCGGTTCGCCGGACGCGACCTCACCGTCGCCGGGACCGGCGCCGCGTCCTCCTTCAGCCACGCCCCGGTCGCGTGGATCTCCATCGCCGACTGGCGGGCGACCGCCCCGCAGCGCGGCACCGCCGCCACCGTCCTGGCCCTGACCGGCGACGCGTCCGACGGCGCGGTCGCCAAGGCCGACGCGGACCTGGGCACCACCACCATGGCCCGCGACGACGCGCCCTCCGCCATCGCGTCCTACTCCTCGGAGAACGGGTCGCTCCAGCTCATGCGCGGCTTCCTGTTCGCGATCTCGGCGCTGGTCATCGGCGCGTTCTTCACCGTCTGGACGATCCAGCGCCGCCCCGACGTGGCCGTGCTCAAGGCGCTCGGCGCGAGCACCGGCTACCTGCTGCGCGACGCCCTCGCGCAGGCGGTGGTCATGCTGCTGATCGGAGCCGGGCTGGGCGGCGCGATCGGCGCGGCGGCCGGGCTGCTCGCCGAGGGGAGCGTGCCGTTCGTGCTGTCGGCGGCGACGACCGTGCTGCCCGTCGCCGTCATGATCCTGCTCGGCGCCGCCGGAGCCGCGCTGGCCATCCGCAAGATCACCTCCGTCGACCCGCTGACCGCCCTGGGAGCCTCGCAATGACGCTGCGCCTCACCGACATCACCCTGACCTACCCCGATGGTGAGCAGACCCTCACCGCGCTCGACCGGGTGGACCTGGCCGTCGACGCGGGCGAGTTCACCGCCGTCACCGGGCCGTCCGGCTCGGGCAAGTCCAGCCTGCTGGCGGTCGCCGCCACCCTCGTCACGCCCGCCTCGGGCACCGCCGAGATCGCCGGGCACGAGGTGACGCGGCTGAGCCCCCGCGAGCGAGCCCGGCTGCGCCGCGACCACATCGGCATCGTGTTCCAGCAGCCCAACCTGCCCGCCTCCCTCACCGCCCTGGACCAGCTCCTGGTGATGGCGCACCTGGCGGGCCGCTCCCCGCGCGCGGCCGAGCCGCGCGCCCGCGAGCTGCTGGCGGCGGTGGACCTGTCCGACCAGGCGCACAAGCGCCCCCACCAGTTGTCGGGCGGCCAGCGCCAGCGCGTCAACATCGCCCGCGCCCTGATGAACGGGCCCGAGGTCATGCTGGTGGACGAGCCGACCAGCGCCCTGGACCACGAGCGCGGCGCGCGGATCGTGGGCCTGCTGGCCCGCCTCACCCGCGAACGCGGCCTGGCCACCGTCATGGTCACCCACGACCTGGCCCAGCTCGGCTCGGTGGACCGCGTCTACGCGATGTCCGACGGGCGGCTGACGCCGGAGGAGGTCACTCCGCGCTGGCGACCGACAACGAGCGCAGCCGTACCACCGCCAGCGCCGTCCCGATCGCGGTGACCAGCGCCAGCAGCACCAGCGCGACCGGCAGGTCCACCGTGGAACGCACCGTCGAGGCGTCGGTCAGCGCGTCGGCCACCGACAGCGCCCACTGCTGCACCGACGCCGACTTGGCGCCCGGCGCGAAGTTGCCGAGCAGCGTCTCCCACACCAGCGCGTACAGCAGGCCGATGGTGACGGCGTTGCGGCTGATCACCGCCAGCGCCACGAACAGCGCGCTGTAGGCGATGCCGCCCACCAGCATCCCGACGGTGAAGGCGGGCGTGACCTGCGCGGTCATGCCGGTCAGCACCAACCCGGCCAGGAACGCCGGCAGCACCGCGAACAACGTCACCAGCACGATCGCGACCGCCAGCTTGGTCAGCACGATCACCTGGCGCGGGATCGGCTTGGTCAGCACGTACATGATCTGGCCGTCGTCGATCTCCGGGGCGAGCACGCCGGTCCCGGCGATCAGCGCCAGCAGCGGCAGCAGCGTGGCGATGCCGAAGCGCTGGAGCACCACCGTGGAGATCTCCAGGTCGTTGGTGCCGGTCATCCGCAGGCCCGCCGCCAGCGCCAGCAGCAGCAGCGGCAGCCCGAGCAGCAACAACGCGCGCCGCCGCCCCAGCATGGCGCGGAACGTGATCATCGCGATCGTGGGGTTCATCGTTCCACCAGGTAGGAGAAGACGCTTTCGAGGGACTCGTCGGAGGGGGCGACCTCCCACAGGCGCACGCCCGACTGCTTGGCGACCTGCGGCAGCAGCCAGGTGAAGCGCTGGAAGTCGGTGGCCTCGATCTCCACGCCCTTGGGGGTCAGGTTCACGCTGCGCGCCGAGCCGTCGGCGATGATCGCGGCGGCGAGCGCGCGGTCGTCGCCCGAGCGCACCAGGAAGCGGTGCGGCCGGTCGGTCATCAGCCGCCGGATCTCGCGGAAGTCGCCGGAGGCCGCGTGCCGGCCCGCCACGATCACCTCGATGTGGCTGGCCAGCCGCTCCACCTCCTCCAGGATGTGGGAGCTGAACAGGATCGTGCGGCCCTCGGCGGCCATCTGCCGGATCAGGTCCATCAGCTGGAGGCGCTGGCGCGGGTCCATGCCGTTGAAGGGTTCGTCCAGCAGCAACATCGCCGGGTCGTGGACCAGCGCCGAGGCCATCTTGATGCGCTGCTTCATGCCCTTGGAGTAGTTGCCGATCGTGCGGTCGGCGGCGTACTCCATCTCGACGCGGTCGATGGCGCGCTGCGCGGCCGCGCCCGGGTCGGGCAGCTTGTGGAGCTTGGCCATGGCCAGGATGAACTGGCGGCCGGTGAGGAAGTCGTAGGCGCTCTCGCGTTCGGGCACCAGGCCGAGGGTCCGGTAGACGTCGGGGTTCTGCCAGACCTGCGCGCCGTCCAGCGTCACGGTGCCGGAGGAGGGGGCCAGGAAGCCGCCCATCATGTGGATGAGGGTGGACTTGCCCGCGCCGTTGGGGCCCAGCAGGCCGGTGACGCCGGGGCCGATGTCCATCGTCACGCCGTTGACGGCGACGACGTTGCCGTACCAGCGCGACACGTTCGCCAGCTGCATCGTGCTCATGACAGGCCCGCCTTCCGGAACCGCGCGTACAGGACGGCGGTCGCGCCCGCGACCAGCGCCGCGCAGACCGCCAGCGCCACCACGCCCCCGGTGACGCCCGGCGGCTGCGCGCGCGAGGCCGCTTCGGTGCCCAGCAGCCGCACCTGGACGATGTCCACCAGGTTGAACGGCGTCGCCAGCCCCACCCAGCCGGCCAGCGCGAAGTTGGTCTGCGCCTCCGCCAGCTCCTGGATGATCACCACGACGGCGCTGGAGAGCATGTAGACCGCGATGACGGCCGCGACCCCGAACCCGCGGCGCGGCGTGAACGCCGCGATCACCAGCCCGATCGACGCCAGCACCAGCGCGAACAGCACGCAGCCGACCAGCCCGCCGAGGTAGTGCAGCAGCTGGTCGCGCGGACCGGGCACCCTGGTGACCAGGCCGCCGACGTACAGCAGCGTGACCGGCACCGCCATCAGCGCCAGCAGCGCGGTCGCCAGCGCCGCGAGCTTGGCCAGCACGAAGTCCAGGTGCCCGACCGGCCGGGAGAAGTACATCGGCACCACGTGGAAGCGCAGCTCCCGGGAGGCCAGCACCGGTGACTGGGTGGCCAGGAAGATCGCGATGACGATCTGCAGGAGCGGCGCGTAGGAGGAGTAGCGGATCAGCGCCTCGGGCTGCTTGGTGAGCGCGACGGCCGCGATGCTGCCGACCGCGGGCAACATCATGATCGCCGCCAGCAGGAACGGCATGACCTTGGCGCGCGCCGGGCGGCCGAGGCCGAAGGCGGCGCGCAGGTTGTGCACGAACAACGAGCGCAGCACGTAGGCGCGGCCGAGGCGGCGGCCGTCGTAGTGCCGGTAGCCGATGTCGTGGATGGCGCTGGTGGTCATCGGGTCACCCCCTGCGGGGCGGGACCGGCGGCGAAGACCTCTTCGATGTGGTGGCGGCGCTGCTCCAGCCGGATCAGCCGCAGCCCGAGGTCGGCGACGCCGTCGCGCACCAGGTCGTAGGTCTGCTCGCCGGCGATCTCGATCACGAGGAACCGGCCCTCGGGCCGCACCGCGACGCCCTGGTCGTGCAGGTGTTGTCCGAGCAGGTCGCGGCCCTCCTCGACCTCGACGGTGAGCGCGCCGCTCGCGGCGGTGTAGGCCGCCACCTCCTGCGAGCGCAGCAGCCTCCCGCCGTCGATGATCACGACGTGGTCGCAGATGCGCTCCAGCTCGCCCAGCAGGTGGGAGGTGACCAGCACGCTGATGCCGAACTCGGCGCCGATGCGGCGGATCAGGCCGAGCATCTCGTCGCGCCCGGCGGGGTCCAGGCCGTTGGTGGGCTCGTCGAGAAAGACGAGCTCGGGGTCGTGCACCAGGGCCTGGGCGAGCTTGACGCGCTGCCGCATGCCGGTGGAGTAGCCGCCGATCGGCCGGTAGCGCTCCTCGTAGAGGCCGACGTGGCGCAGGGTGTCGGCGGCGCGCTCGCGGGCGGCGGTCGGCGGCAGCCCGGACATGCGGGCCATGTGCACCACGAACTCGGTGGCCGACACGTCCGGCGGCAGCGCCTCGTACTCGGGCATGAACCCGACCCGCTCGCGGATGCGCGCCCCCTCCCGCGCGATGTCCAGGCCCAGCACCTGGGCCTGCCCGGAGGTGGGGGGCAGCAGTCCCAGCAGGATCTTGATGAGGGTGGACTTGCCGGCGCCGTTGGCCCCGACCAGGCCCACGACGCCCGGCTCCACGGCCACGGTGAGGTCGTCCAGCGCGGTGACGCGGGGGAACCTCATCGTCAGCCCCTGGGCAGCGATGATCGGCATGTCTCGAACCTAGTGGCCGCGCCGCGCCGCCACCTCAGCCTTATGGCCGAATCCGGCCCGGACTTCTCCCCCACCGGCGCAGGACGAGCTGCCACACGCGGTGCTGGACGAACAGCACCACGACCCCGGCGATCACCATGCCGGCGAGGTTCACGGCGAGCTGGAGCAACGACCCGTCGATCTCGCTGCGGTGCTTGAGCGCCAGCGCCACCGCCAGGTTGCCCGCGGCCGGGACGGTGGTGACCGAGATGAACACCCCGACCAGCGCCGCCGACTTGCCCGCCGTCAGCGACAGGACCCCGGCCGCGCCCGCCAGCAGCGCGACGATGAACGACCAGCGGTCCGGGCTGTAGATGAAGTCGGTCATCGGCCGGTCGCGGGGCAGCTCGGCGGTGTCGATGACGCCGATCCACCGGCTGACCAGGGCGCACGCGTAGGTCACCGCGATCGCCACCAGGAACCCGATCGCGAGCGTGCGCAGCGCCGCCCCGATCCGGCCCGGGTTCCAGCGGAAGATCCCGTAACAGACCGCCGCGACCGCGCCGAACTCCGGCCCGACGACCATCGCGCCGACGACCAGGATCGGGGAGTCGGTGAGGGCGGCGATCCCGGCGAGCTGGGTGGCGAGCGCGAGGAAGACCAGGAACGCCCACGACAGGCGGCTGTCGTCGGTGGTGCGCCGGTCGAGCTCCTCCCAGACGACGGCGTCGTCCTCGTAGCCGGGCGCGGCCTTCTCGGCGAGGTCGGAGCCCTGCGAGAGCGACAGGTCGAGGCGCTCCATGGTGACCGAGCCGTCGCGGGGCAGGTCGAGGCGCTTGAACGCGTCCAGGATCTCGTTGACGGCCTCGCGCGCCACGTCGGCGGTCACGAGATCGCCGTGCGGCGACCGGGCCGCGCCGGGGACCACCACGAGGTTGGTGGCGCCGGGGGCGTCGGCGAGCACGCGGCAGACGGCGTCGGTGCGGTCCGCCGGGACGATCGCTCTGAGATGCAGCACGCCCTCATGGTGCCGTATCCGCCGGACGTTCGTCCGGCCCGTCTTCGCCCGTTCCGGGCATGGGCTCGGCGAGCACCTCCTGCGCCCGCCGCACGACTTCAGGATCACCGCGGAAGGGGTGTGCGGCGGTCGGCAGGTTCAGCATGAGCGCCTCAAAGGCGGCGGCCTTGCGCAGGAGGTGCCGCCGCTGGTCGGGGGTGAGGTCGTCGTCGCTCACGGCTGCGCCCCTTTCCGCAGGTGCGCCGCGAGCTGCCAGGCGTCCCCGGCGTCGACCACGGCCTGGAGGCGAGCGCGGAGCTGCTCGGGGGTGTCGGCCTCCACGTCGGCGATCCGGCTGGCCTGGTCGCGAGGAAGCGGCCCGCGCGTGGCCCACCAGCGCCCCCGATCGGTGTGGATGATCGACCACCCGGGAAACTCGGCACGCAACTCCGCCTTCACGGCAGCGGGGTCATCAAGGTTCGCGTTCATGACTCATAGCGTCATGCGTGTCACTCCTTGCGGTGTCCCAAGATGGGACACGCTCGCGGTTGTCTCGCGGCCGTCGGCGGGCTACACGGCCATGCGCCGCTGGAGTCTGCGCAGCGGCTCGGGAAGTGAGCGGCGCACGTCCACGAGGTGCGCCACGGCGGATCGCGCCGAGGGGTGGAACTGCGTCATTTGGGGTGCGGTCCGGTCAGCACTTCCCAGACGTTCCAGCGCCTTGTCGTATGCGCCGGTCTCGATGTGCACGCGGGACATGTCGATCTCGTGGTGCGCGCGTCGTTCAGGCGGAAGCGCGTCCAACGTCCGCTCGCCGATGGCGTGGTCCCGGCGGGCCGCTTCGTCCAGGTCGCCCAATTCGACCGCGACGGCTGCGCCGTGAATGGCGACGTTGGCCGCGGTGAACTGGAGCCCGTGCACGTCGGCGCCGCCCTTGCCCGCCTTGATGCGCTCGGCCGCACGACCAAGGTAGTCCCAGCCACGGGAGGCGTCCCCGGCCCGGCTGGCGACGATGGCCGAGCGCAGATCGAGCGCGCCCGCCACCTCACCCGAGTCCGGTCGGCCGGGCGTGATCTGCCCGGCGGCCCGGTCGAGCAGCGTCAACGCGGACGCGGGGGCGTTCATGCCCAGCAGCAGTAGTGCCCGCGCCAGCGTCATCAGTGCGGGAAGGTGCGGATCCTCGGCCCGCCGGGTGACCTCGGTCGTGCGTTCCAGCAGCGCGAGCGCGTCCCCGCTGTAGCCGAGCCGCCGCGCGAGACCGACCGCCGAGTAGAGCGCCTTGCTCAGCAGCACCCACGCACGGGGAGAGTCGGTCTCGTACGCCCAGTAGGTGAGCTCTTCCAGCACACTTGGCAGCCGCGCACCCAGCTTGGTCAGCTGCGCCTTGTGCAGCAGTTGCCGCGCGGTGGCGACCTCGGCCGCCAGTTCTTCTAGCGAACGGGGCGGACCAGCGAGATCGGGACCGGCGTCCATGCACGCCAGCACGCGCCGGAACTCGGGAATGGACGCGTGCACCTCGTCGTCATGGCCCTGAGACCGGTAGGGCTGGCCGTAGATCTCGGCGGGGTCCACACCGAGCGCGGCGGCGATGGCGGCGACGAACGCGGGGGTGGCCACCTTTGCGCCGGTCTCGACCTGGGCGATGTGCGAGCGGGAGTAGCGCGCCCGCTGCGCCAGCCCGTTCTGCGTGAGGCCACGCCGCTTGCGCGCTCGCGCCACGCGGATGCCGACACGTTCCTGGATAGCCTCATCCGGCATGGGATCCTGCCTCTCCTGAGGGACCGCGCTTTCCAGGCTACGAGACGAAGCTTGATCACATCGGTTATCCACAGGCGAACGGTCCGTCCCTCGTCCTCCCCGGAACGGCACAGTGGTTGAACCCCCCAAAATGGGCATAGATGGCCAGGTACAGGGAGGGTGTGCTCATGCCAAGGGTCCGACGGATGACGGCGGTGGCGGCGGTCGGGATCATCGCGCTGGCCGGTTGCGAGGGGCAGAACGTCGGGCCGAGCGGCGGCTCCGGTCCGGTCGCGAAGGGCACCAAGCCCGCCGACCGCAGCGTCACCGCCGCCCGCAAGGACCTGTCCGGGCTCAAGATCGCCAGCGAGGGCGCGTCCGGCGGCTACGCCCGCGCCAAGTTCGGCACCCGCTGGAAGGACGTCGACCACAACGGCTGCGACCAGCGCAACGACGTCCTCGGCCGGGACCTCAAGCAGACCCGCAAGCAGGGCCGCTGCATCGTGCTGGCGGGCGACCTGGACGACCCCTACAGCGGCAAGAAGATCGACTTCACCAAGTCCAAGGCCGCCGAGGTCCAGATCGACCACGTCTACCCGCTCGCCCTCGCCTGGCGCATGGGGGCCTCCCGGTGGAACGAGGACCGGCGCGAGCAGTTCGCCAACGACCACGACAACCTGCTCGCGGTCTGGGGCGTGCCGAACCGCCAGAAGAGCGACAAGGGCCCCGGCGAGTGGAAGCCGCAGAAGGCCTTCCAGTGCACCTACGCCGTGAAGTACGTCGCGGTCGCCCACGAGTACGAGCTGCCCGTCACCCGCTCCGACCACGACGCCCTCCAGGACTTCCTGGTCCGCTGCTGACGGCGGGCCCGCCCTGCATAGGGTGATCCCATGAGCAGCGAGCAGAACATCCCGGCACCGGACGAGCAGGACGAACAGCCCGTCGAGCGGGTCCACATCAAGCGCGGCATGGGCGCCCGCGCGACCGGCGCGGAGGCCACCGGGGCATCGGCCACCGGCATCACCCTCCGCGCCGCCAACGCGTTCGGCTCCCTCGCCCTCGGCTCCATGGCGCTCGGCGCCATCGCCGTCGGCGCCTTCGCGATCGGCAAGCTGGTCGTCAAGCGCGCCGTGGTGGAGCACCTGGAGGCCGGCACCGTCGAGATCGGGCACCTCAAGGTCGGGAAGCTGGAGATCACCGAGGGCTAGACGCCCCGGACCACCTCGGCCAGGCGCTCGGCCACCTGCTGCGCGTGGTCCTGGGACGCCGCCTCCACCATCACCCGCACCATCGGCTCGGTGCCGCTCGGCCGGATCAGCACGCGGCCGGTCTCGCCCAGCTCGGCCTCGGCCGTCTCGACGGCGGCGGCCAGCTCGGGCGAGGCGGTCGCCTTCGCCTTGTCCACGCCCCTGACGTTGATCAGCACCTGCGGCAGCCGCGTCATGGCCTTGGCCAGCTCGTCCAGCGGACGGCCGCGGCGCGCCATCGCGGCCAGCAGGTGCAGGCCGGTCAGCACGCCGTCGCCGGTGGTGGCGTGGTCCAGCATGATGACGTGGCCGGACTGCTCGCCGCCGAAGTTGAAGCCGCCCGCCTTCATGGCCTCCAGCACGTACCGGTCGCCGACGGCGGTCTCCACCACCGTCAGCCCGGCCTCCCGCATGGCGATCTTGAAGCCGAGGTTGGACATCACCGTCGCCACCACGGTGCCCGCCGCCAGCCGCCCCGACTCGTGCAGGTCCAGCGCCAGGATCGCCATGATCTGGTCGCCGTCCACCTCCTCGCCCGAGGCGGTGACGGCCAGGCAGCGGTCGGCGTCGCCGTCGTTGGCGATGCCCGCGTCCGCGCCGTGCTCGCGGACGGCCTGCTTCAGCGCGTCCAGGTGGGTGGAGCCGACGCCGGAGTTGATGTTGAGCCCGTCCGGCGCGCACCCGATTGTGATGACCTCGGCTCCGGCCCGGCGCAGCGCCTCCGGCGCGACGTCGGCGGACGCGCCGTGCGCGCAGTCCACGACCACGCGCAGCCCGTCCAGCGACACCGGCACGGTGGACAGCAGGTGCGCCACGTACTGCTCGACGGCCCCGTGCGCGTCCCGCACCCGGCCGACGCCCGCGCCCGTCGGCGCCTCCCACGGCGTGCCGAGCGTCGCCTCGACCCGGTCCTCGATGTCGTCGGGCAGCTTGTGCCCGCTCCGGTCGAAGAACTTGATCCCGTTGTCCGGCGCGGGGTTGTGCGAGGCCGACAACATGACGCCGAGGTCGGCGTCCAGCGTGTGGGTCAGGTAGGCGACCGCCGGGGTGGGCAGCACCCCCAGCGTGAGGACGTCCACGCCCGCGCTCGCCAGCCCCGCCACCACCGCGGCCTCCAGGAACTCCCCCGACGCCCGCGGGTCGCGCCCCACCACCGCCACCGGCCGGTGCCCCTTGAAGGCCCCGGCCTCGCCGAGCACCCGCGCGGCGGCGACCGACAGGTCCATCGCCAGCGCGGCGGTCAGATCACGGTTGGCCAGCCCGCGTACGCCATCGGTCCCGAACAGACGACCCACAGTTCAACACTCCCGAGGAAAACGAAAGACCGCGCGGACGCCACCGGAGCCTCGCTGCCCCCGGTAACGCTCCGCACGGTCAAATCTAGTGCGCCAAAGCCCTGAAAACGCGGACGAGCCGCCGCACCCGTATGCCGCCGACCATGGGGGGTCGGCCGCAGGAACGTCGTGGGGTGCGACGGCTCGTACCGGTGAATTAACGCTTGCTGTACTGCGGCGCCTTGCGGGCCTTCTTCAGACCGGCCTTCTTGCGCTCGGGCACGCGCGCGTCGCGGGTCAGGAAGCCCGCCTTCTTCAGCGCGGGACGGTGCTCGATGTTGGCGAACTGCAGCGCCCGGGAGATGCCGAGGCGCAGCGCGCCGGCCTGGCCGGTGGTGCCGCCGCCGCCGACGCGGACCATGACGTCGAACTGGTTCTCCAGACCCAGCAGCACGAACGGCTCGTTCACGATCTGCTGGTGGACCTTGTTCGGGAAGTACTGGTCCAGGGTGCGGCCGTTGATGGTCCACTGGCCGGAGCCGGGGACGATCCGGACCCGCGCGATGGCCTGCTTGCGGCGGCCGGTGCCGGCGGCCGGGCCGGTCGCGACCGGCTGGCCGAGCAGCCCGCCCTCGCCGGCGGTCTCGGGGGTCTCGGTGGAGTACTCGGACGGGGCGTCCTCGTACGAGTCGATCTCGGCGCCCTCGGGCGTCTCGGTACCGGTGGACTCGGTCACGCTTCTCCTATGAGGTCTTCTAGCCGGGGAGGCGGACCCGCTGCGCGGGCACCCCGGCGGCCACTGTTTGGGGACGGCGCACGATCGTCTCGCACGCCGGGCTCGCCTGCTCGACTCCCGGGGGAGCCGGGCCGGTGCTACTTCTTGATCTGGCTGATCTGGGTGATCTCGAACGGGACCGGCTTCTGCGCCTGGTGCGGGTGCTCCGGACCGGCGTAGACCTTGACCTTGCCGAACATCTGGCGGCCGAGGGAGTTCTTGGGCAGCATGCCCTTGATCGCCTTCTCGACGGCGCGCTCGGGGTTCTTGGCCATCAGGTCGCCGTAGGCCACCGAGCGGAGGCCGCCCGGGTAGCCGCTGTGCCGGTAGGCGCGCTTCTGCTCCAGCTTGTTGCCGGACAGCGCCACCTTGCCGGCGTTGATGATCACGACGAAGTCGCCGGTGTCGAGGTGCGGCGCGTAGATCGCCTTGTGCTTACCCCGAAGCAGCTGTGCGACCTGAGAGGCGAGCCGGCCCAGCACGACATCGGTCGCGTCGATGACGTACCACTGACGCTGTACGTCAGCGGGCTTAGGGGTGTACGTGCGCACGGTGGTTGGCCTTCGTTTCTTGTCGACTCAGCGGATTCCTGTACACGCCGATCAGAGACTGGTCCGACCTGGCGCTCCGGGAGGCCGGGTTCCCGACCCGGTGGAGCTGATCGGAACACGCCGGCGGATGGTCTGCGATCGCGGCCGCCCGAGAGGGCAGGCGTCATCGCATACAACAAACCCGCAGAATACCCAGTCGGAGGGGTGCGGGTCAAAGCGAAGCGATGCCCACCGAGCCCTCCTTCCGTCCGGCCCACCGAAGAAGCGCAGGCAGACACCCCCTCGCCCACTTCCGACCTGCCGCATTCGGTACCCCCGAAACACGCCACTCGCGCCCCACCAACCCCGCAGACCGACGGACTTTTCGCGCATATAGGGATAAGGTGCGGCCCGACCGGAACCCCGCCGGACTCCCCCGCCGGCCCTCCCCCCTCGGAGGTCTCGTTGGCCACTCCCCGCCGACCCGAGCCCCGCAAGCCCGCCCCCCTGAGGACGAGCCCGCACCCCGACCAGCCCCGATCCGAGCAGCCGCGTCCGGGCCAGCCCCACGCCGAGCAGCCGCGCTCCAGCCAGCCGCGCCCTGAGCAGCCCCGCCCCGGGCAGCCGCGCTCTGGCCAGCCACGCCCCGGCCAGTCCCGCTCCGAGCAGCTCGGTTCCAGCCGTCCAAGCCGCCCCGGCCCCGGACGGCCGCGCCCCACCCGCCCGAGGCCCGCAGCCGCCGCCCGCCCACGCCGGCGCGCCAAGTCCATGATCATCACCGTGGCCGCCGTCACCGGCGCCAGCCTCGCCATCGGCGCCGGCTTCGCGCTCGACCGCGTCGTCCTGCCCGAGCTGGGCACCGAGCCCGCCTCCGCGCACGGCGCGGCCCCCCGGCCCGACTCCGCCTCCACCTCGCCGCTCCCCGAGGACAGGGCCCCGTCCAACGCCGCCCCCAGCGCCCGCCCCACCAGCGCCCCGTCGGCGGGCGGCGGACTCGGCGACCCGCGCCTGCCGCTCAAGCCCCTGCGCGGCGCCATCCCCACCGCGTCCGCCTCCCCCAAGCCCTCCCCCTCCACGTCCACCACCCCCCGCCCCGGGAACGGCACCGACAACGGCGGCGGAGGCGGCGGAACCGCCCCCGCCCCCGGAGCCAGCGGCCCCGAAGGCGCTGTGGTCACGCTCACCAACAAGGAGCGCGCCAAGGCCGGATGCGGCGCACTGCGCACCGACTCCCACCTGGCCCTCGCCGCGCGGCGCCACTCCGCCGACATGGCCAAGCACAATTACCTCGACCACACCTCCCGCAACGGCGACAGCCCCTGGAAGCGCATGGAGGACGCCGGGTACACCGGCGGCGGCGGCGCGGAGAACATCGCCAGGGGTTACTCGTCCGCCGAGGCCGTCGTCGCGGGCTGGATGAAGAGCCCCGGCCACCGCGCCAACATCCTCAACTGCAAGCTCCGCGCCATCGGCGTGGGCATGGCCAACGGTTCCGGCGGCCCCTGGTGGACGCAGAACTTCGGCTGGAAGTAACCAGAGCCCAGTTCGCCCCCATTTGACGTCCTCTCTGCCCCGGAAGACAGAGATCCCAGCCTGCCGGAGGTCGCCTGTCAGGCGGCCTCCGGCTTCTGGCGGGTTCCTGGTTCGACGAACCGCGCCACCGCGAACGGTGGTCTCACCGGTTCTCCACAGGCGTTTGGCGTCTCCGCATGCCCCTGAGCAGGGGTACATCCGGCGGCGACGGTGCTGGAGGTGAGGCGTCGTCCTTCGTGCAGGACGTTGCGGGCGGCGTTGTGGTCACGATCATGCCGGGCCCCGCATCCCGGACAGGCCCAGGCACGGACGCGCAAAGGCTTGGGGCCGTCGCGCCGTCCGCACTGCGAGCACAGCTGAGTGGACGGGAAATCCCGCGCCACCTTGGCGACGGTGCGGCCGTGGCGGGCGGCCTTGTACTCCAGCATCCGCACGAACGCCGCCCACCCGGCGTCATGCACGCCGCGCGCCTGCCGGGTACGCGCCAGCCCCTTGACGCTCAGCGTCTCCACATAGACCGCTTGGTTGTCGCGGACCAGCCAACTGGAGAGCTGATGATGGAACTCACGGCGCGCATCGGCGGCTCTGGCATGCGCCTTGGCGACCCGGCGCGCGGCCTTGCCGCGGTTGCGTGATCCCTTCTGGGTACGGGACAGGGCCTGCTGAGCGCGCTTGAGCTTGCGTTCACGGCTGCGCAACCACCGCGGATTGGAGATCTTGGTGCCGTCCGACAACACCGCGAAATCCGCCAGACCCAGATCGACGCCCACCTCCCGCCCACCGGCCGGCAGCGGCTCGTCTTCCACCTCGACCACGAACGAGGCGAAGTAACGCCCGGCCGCATCCCGGACCACGGTCACGCTGGACGGCTCGGACGGCAGCGGCCGCGACCACCGCACCTTGATCTCACCGACCTTGGCCACACGCAACCGGCCGCCGGGCCGCACACGGAATCCGTTGCGGGTCAGCCGAACGGACTGCCGCACGTCCTTGCGGGACCGGAACCTCGGCGCGGCGATCTCGGGGCCCTTTCGCTCGCCTGCCAGTGAGGCGAAGAAGTTCCGGTAGGCCACGTGCAGATCGGCCAACGCCTGGACCAGCACGACGCTGGACACCTCGCCCAGCCACGCCCGTTCAGGAGTCAGCTTCGCCCGGGTGATCACCTGCTTCTGCAGATCGGTGTCACCGATGTAGGGCAGGCCCGCAGCATGGGCGGCCTGCCGGGCGCGCAACCCGTCGTTGAACACCACCCGCGCACACCCGAACGCACGCGCCAGCGCAACACGCTGACCAGGCGTCGGATACAAGCGGTAACGATAACGAAGCTGCACGTCATCGAACATAACGGCGAAGAAGATCGGTCGCAACGGAATCGAAAACCTTGCCGCGTCTCGCGGCGTCGACTCCCCATCCATCCACGGCCCGTCCGGTGGCGTCTTCGGACGCGTCTTCTCGTAGTCCTTGCGCAACCTCACCTCGCGGCACCTGAAGAGAGAAGTGAGCGTCTCTTCCGAACAGCCCGTCCACCTCTCGAAAATGGGTCATGCTGGATGTTCTGTCGGTCCAGAGCCTTGGATAGGGAACGGTAAGGTCCAAGCCATGGGTTATCCGGGCGATCAAGGCAAATCCGGCGGCTGGCCTCCCGAGCAGCCGCCGCACGAGCCGTACGGTCCCGGCGCCGGACGTCCGGAGCCGGCGCCGTTCGACGCCGCGAAGGACGAGGCGCCCTTCGCTCCGCGCGGCGGCGGCGCGGGCGCCTCCTGGGCGGACGACGCGGACGAGACCACCGAGCGGACACGTTCGTTCGGCGACGGCGGCGGCTCCTTCGGGCAGCACGACCAGTTCGGCCAGCAGGACCGCCCCGGGCAGCGTGACCAGTTCGGGCAGCAGGACCAGTTCGGGCAGGAGCCGTTCGGCGGCGGGTACGGCGGTGACCGGTTCGACGACGGCGGGTCCGGTTCCGGGCCCACCCCGCCGGGGCGCGGCAAGCGCCGCAACCTGCCCCTGATCATCGGCGGTTCGCTGGTCGCGGGCGTGCTGCTGATCGGCGGCGGCGTCGGGGCCTCGGCGATGCTCAAGGACGACCCCAAGCCCGCCAAGTCCCCCACCCCGCCCGCCGCCAAGCAGAAGCCCGCGGCCAAGCCCAGTGCCCCGCCGTCGCCCACGTTCGTGCCGGTCAAGCTGAAGAGCCGCCAGACCGACCCCAAGCCCCTGTCGCTGGGCGAGGTGTTCGGCAAGTCGTCCTTCAAGGCGGGCGGCCAGAAGTACGTGCGGGCCGGGGCCAAGGCCACCAAGGGCTGCACCGGCACCGTCACCGGGGCCAAGCTGGTCAGCGTGCTCAAGAAGGGCGGGTGCAGCCAGGCGCTGCGCGCCTCCTACGCCCGCACCGACCGCAAGCTGATCGGCTCGGTCGGCATCCTGAACCTCAGGACCGAGAACGCCGCCAAGGTCGCCCGGCAGGCCGCCCTCGCCAAGGACGCCTTCCTGCAACCGCTGCCGGGCGCGGGCTCCACCAGTACCCTCGGCAAGGGCGAGGCGCTCGGCACCGCCGAGGTGCGGGGCCACTACCTGGTGATGACCTGGGTGCAGCGGCCGGACGGCAAGAAGATCCCCACCACCGCGCACCCCGCCGTGAAGGCGTTCGCCCAGCAGGTCATCCAGGGCAGCAACCTCAGCTTCGCCCTGCACTACCGGGAAACCGAAGGCAAACCCTTCCGAAACTGAACGGTATGAATACCCTGTCTGCCTATGTCTGGACCTAACGACCCCGGGGAGACCGAAGCTCCGGCCTCCCCGGCGCCGCCCAGTTTCGGGGAGTCCGGCTCCGCGCCGGAGTCCCCCGGCCAGGCCGCCGAAGCGCTGCGCCTGCCTCCCTTCGGGCTGCAGAAGCCCTGGTGGGCGTCCGAGGACGACGCCGGAGGCGCCGCGCCCGCGAGCCCGGAGCCGTCCCGCCCCGACGACGCGCGAGCCCCGGACGACGCCGGGCCCGCGCCCCTGGCGACGGGCGACGTCGCGCTGCCGGGCGCGCTGGTGGCCGGGCGCGGCGCGACGCAGGTCGACACCCGCGGCGCGGTGCCGCGCCGACCGGTTCCGGCCGTCGCCTCGCCGGGCCCCTCCGCGTTCGCCGACACCGACCCCGACGGCATCCCCGTCATGCCCCCCGAGGCCCGGCGGCCCGGGAACGGGACGGGCGGCGCGCTCTCCCCCGTCCTGGTCCCGGACGCCATCCTCCCGCCCGGCGTCACCCCGCCCGCCGACAGCACCACGCCGATCCCGCAGGCCCAGCCCGTTCCGCAGGCGGACGAGCCCGCCGGCGAGCCCGAGCCGCAGCCCACGGTGATCACGCCCGTCTCCCACGCCGAGGGCGGCCTCCCGATCGACGCCGAGCCCGGCGAGCGGACCGCTCCCCAGCCCGCCGTCAAGCCCGGCGACAGCGGCCCCGGCGGCATCTTCGGCTCCGGCCCCCTCCACGCGGAGCCCTCTGGCGGCAAGCGCGACCGCCGCCCGCTGCTGATCGGCGGCGGCGCGGCCGCCGCCCTGATCGTCGCGGTCGCGGTCTTCGCGGTCGCCGGGAGCGGCGACGACAAGCCCGCCAAACCCGCCAAGGCCCGCGTCTCGGCCCCGGCCGCCAAGCCCGCCCCGCAGCAGCCCCCGCCGCCCGCGCCCGTCGACATCACCAGCGAGAAGACCGACACCCGGCCGCTCGCGCTCACCGAGGCGTTCCCGCAACCGAACGTGACGGTCGGCGGACGCCCGTACGTGCGCGACCGCACCTCGGTCAACCACCGCTGCTCACTCGCCGCGCGCGGCGTGATGGCGCAGACGCTGACCCAGGAGGGCTGCCGCAGCGTCGTCCGCGTCACCTATCTGGACGGTGCGAAGTCCCTGGCCGTCACCACCGGCATCGCGGTGATGCCGAACCGGCCCGTCGCGCTGCGGGTGAGCAAGGTCGGCGACCCCGCCGCCTACGAGTGGTTCCGCGGCATGGCCGGGAAGAACTCCCAGCAGATCGACCAGGCGGGCGGGTACGCGCTGAGCACCGTGCGCGGCCGCTACATCGTCTACGCCTATGCCCAGTACGCCAACGGCAAGAAGGCCCGCACCGGCGACACCACGCTCCGGGACGCCGCCCGCCAGTTCATCGACCTGGGCGTGCGCCCCATCGAGGCCCGCGCCGGACGCTGAGACGTCGAACGCCCCGTCGCGCGCGTGCGCGACGGGGCGTTCCCCGTTCCCGCTAGGAGTCCTCGGACTCCCCTTCGCCAAGCGACGGCACCGTGGCGTTCAGCGTCCGCACCCGCCGCGTCTCCTGCGCGCGCTGCGCCAGCCCCTCCGCGTCCGGGTAGCGGATCTCCTCCAGCGTGAGGCCGTGCGCCGGGGCCACGTTCACCGCCGAGTCCCGCGTCCGGGTCGCCAGCACCTCGGCGGGCCAGGTCACGTCGCGGCGGCCGTCGCCCACCACCAGCAGCGCGCCGACCAGGGCGCGCACCATCGAGTGGCAGAACGCGTCGGCCTGCACGGTCGCCGCCGCGAGCCGCTCGGCCTCGCGCGCCCACGAGAAGCGCAGCAGTTCCCGGATCGTCGTCGCGCCCTCGCGCTTGCGGCAGTACGCGGCGAAGTCGTGCTCGCCGACCATCAGGCGGGCCGCCTCGTTCATCCGGTCCAGGTTCAGTGGCCGGGGATGCCACAACACGTCGTGGCGGCGCAGCGGGTCCACGCCGACCGGGTCGTCGCACACCCGGTACACGTAGCGGCGCGACAGGGCCGAGAACCGGGCGTCGAAGCCCTCGGGGGCCACCGACACCCGCCACACCCGCACGTCCGGCGGCAGCAGCCCGGCCAGGCGGCGCGGCATCGTGCCGTTGACCGCCGAGTAGGCCGCGACGGGCAGCACCACGTGCGCGACCTGGCCGCGCGCGTGCACGCCCGCGTCGGTGCGGCCGGCGACGGTCAGCATGGGCGGCGGGTCCAGCCGCAGCAGCTTCGCCAGGGCGTCCTCGATGGCGCCCTGGACGGTGCGCTGGCCGGGCTGCCTGGCCCATCCGGCGAAGTCCGTCCCGTCGTAGCCGATGTCGAGGCGCAGGCGTACCAGTGCGGTCATGAGGGCGGGGTGTCCTTGTCCAACGAGACGGTGCGGTGCGGGGTGGGAGATCAAGTCTCGCAAAGATGAGGCCCGCCGTCCCGTAACGGGAACGGCGGGCCTCAGCGCAATCTCGGGCCGGACGGCCCGCGCGTGGCGCTTCGCCTTACTTGGCGTCCTCGGCCTTGGCCTCGTCCTTGGCCTCGGGGGCCTCGGTCTCGGTGTCGGCCTGCGTGTCGGCCTCGTCCTTGGCGGGCTCCTCGGCCTTCGCCGGCTCGGCCTTGGCGGCCGGCTTGGCGGTGGCGGCCGCGAGCTGCTCCTGCACCAGCTCGATCACGGCCATGGGGGCGTTGTCGCCCTTGCGCGGCCCGATCTTGGTGATGCGGGTGTAGCCGCCGGGACGATTCTCGAAGCGCGGCGCGATCTCGGTGAAGAGCTCGTGCACGACGCCCTTGTCCCGGATCACCTGGGCCACCTGGCGACGGTTGTGCAGGTCGCCCTTCTTGGCCTTGGTGATCAGCTTCTCCGCCAGCGGGCGGACCCGCCGGGCCTTGGCCTCGGTGGTGGTGATGCGGCCGTGCTCGAACAGCGCCGTGGCCAGGTTGGCCAGGATCAGGCGCTGGTGCGCGGCGCTGCCGCCGAGGCGGGCGCCCTTGGTGGGCTGAGGCATGGTCGTTCCTTCCTGCGCCGGCCGTACCAGGTACCGACGTCAGCCGGAGTCCCGGGCCGGAAGGCCCGACCCGGGACGGGGTCGATCAGTGCGGGCGCGGAGACCGCGCCCCGCCGGGATCAGTACTGCTCGGTCTCGGCGTAGCTGGTGTCGTCGTCGCCGTAGTTGTCGGCCGCCGCGCTCGGGTCGAACCCGGGCGGGGAGTCCTTCAGCGACAGCCCCATGTCGTTGAGCTTCTGCTTGACTTCCTCGATCGACTTGGCGCCGAAGTTGCGGATGTCCAGCAGGTCCTGCTCGCTGCGGGCGACGAGCTCGCCCACCGAGTGGATGCCCTCGCGCTTGAGGCAGTTGTAGGAGCGGACCGTGAGGTTCAGCTCCTCGATCGGCAGCGCCAGGTCGGCCGCGAGCGCGGCGTCGGTCGGCGACGGGCCCATGTCGATGCCCTCGGCCTCGACGTTGAGCTCGCGGGCCAGGCCGAACAGCTCGACCAGCGTCTTGCCCGCCGACGCCACCGCGTCGCGCGGCAGCATGGCGTGCTTGGTCTCCACGTCCAGGATCAGGCGGTCGAAGTCGGTGCGCTGCTCGACTCGGGTCGCCTCGACCTTGTAGGTGACCTTCAGCACCGGCGAGTAGATGGAGTCGATCGGGATACGACCGATCTCCTGGCCGGGCTGCTTGTTCTGGGCCGCCGAGACGTAGCCGCGGCCGCGCTCGACCGTCAGCTCCATCTCCAGCTTGGCCTTGTTGTTCAGGGTGGCGATGTGCAGGTCCGGGTTGTGGACCTCCACGCCCGCCGGCGGCGCGATGTCGGCCGCGGTGACCTCGCCGGGGCCCTGCTTGCGCAGGTACATCACGACCGGCTCGTCGTGCTCGGAGGAGACGACCAGCTCCTTGAGGTTCAGGATGATGTCGGTGACATCCTCCTTGACCCCCGGGACGGTCGAGAACTCGTGCAGCACGCCCTCGATGCGGATGCTGGTGACCGCGGCGCCCGGGATCGAGGACAGCAGGGTGCGGCGCAGCGAGTTGCCGATGGTGTAGCCGAAGCCCGGCTCCAGCGGCTCGATGGTGAACCGGGAGCGGTACTCGTCCACCTGCTCTTCGGCGAGGGTGGGACGCTGTGCGATGAGCATGGGTTTTCCTTCTTCCCGCGGTGCCCGCTATTTGACGACCGCGAACGGAGTTCTTCCCAGTATCGCCGGAGCGGACGCGCAGCCGCTGCGCGCCCGCCCGGCGACAAGGCGGATCCCCCCGCGGGGGACCCGGTGAGGGCTACTTGGAGTAGACCTCGACGATCAGCTGCTCCTGGACGGGAGCGTCGATCTGCTGCCGGACCGGCAGGGAGTGCACGAGGATCCGCATCTTCTCGGAGTCCACGCCCAGCCACGCCGGGACCTGGCGCTCGCCGACCTCGGCCTTGGCGACCGCGAACGGCGTCATCTCCAGCGACTTGGCCTTGACGTCCACGATGTCGGACTCACGGACCAGGTACGACGGGATGTCGACCTTCTTGCCGTTGACCCGGATGTGGCCGTGGCGGATCAGCTGGCGGGCCATGTCGCGGGACTTGGCGAAGCCCGCGCGGTAGACCACGTTGTCCAGGCGGCGCTCCAGCAGGACGAGCAGGTTCTCGCCCGTCTTGCCGCCCTGGCGGTTGGCCTCCACGTAGTAGTTGGAGAACTGCTTCTCCAGCACGCCGTAGATGCGCTTGGCCTTCTGCTTCTCGCGGAGCTGGAGCAGGTACTCGGTCTCCTTCGGCCGACCGCGGCCGTGCTCACCCGGCGGGTAAGGACGGATCTCGATCGGGCACTTGGGGCCCTCGCACTTGCTGCCCTTGAGGAACAGCTTCATCTTCTCCCGACGGCACAGCTTGCAGTCGGCACCGGTGTAACGAGCCATTTTTCCTTATCCCCCTGCCTCAGACGCGCCGGCGCTTGGGCGGGCGGCAGCCGTTGTGCGGGACGGGCGTGACGTCCTGGATCGAGCCCACCTCAAGTCCGGTCGCCTGCAGCGAGCGGATGGCGGTCTCGCGGCCCGAACCCGGGCCCTTCACGAAGACGTCGACCTTGCGCATGCCGTGCTCCATCGCGCGCCGGGCGGCCGACTCGGCGGCCTGCTGCGCGGCGAACGGGGTGGACTTGCGCGAGCCCTTGAAGCCCACGTGGCCCGAGGAGGCCCAGGAGATCACGTTGCCGTTGGGGTCGGTGATCGAGACGATGGTGTTGTTGAACGTGCTCTTGATGTGGGCGTGCCCGTGAGCGACGTTCTTCTTTTCCTTGCGGCGCACCTTCTTGGCGCCGACACGGCTCTTAGGAGGCATCTGCTCTCTCTACTCTGAGGTCGTCGATCCGTTCGGACCGAGGTCCGGGCGGACTACTTCTTGCCGGCCTTCTTCTTGCCGGCCACGGTCTTCTTCTTGCCCTTGCGGGTGCGCGCGTTGGTCTGGGTGCGCTGACCGTGGACGGGCAGGCCGCGGCGGTGCCGGATGCCCTGGTAGCAACCGATCTCGATCTTGCGGCGGATGTCGGCCTGGATCTCGCGGCGGAGGTCGCCCTCGATCTTGTAGTTGGCCTCGATCCAGTCGCGGAGCTGGACCAGCTCGTCGTCGCCGATCTGGTGGACCCGCAGGTCACCGGAGATGCCGGTGCCCTTCAGGGTCTCCAGCGCCCGGGTACGGCCGATGCCGAAGACGTAGGTGAGAGCGACCTCAAGACGCTTGTCGCGCGGGAGGTCGACGCCGAGGAGGCGTGCCATCGCTGGCGGTTCCCTTCATTGGGCGGAGGTGTTGGCGCACCGCGTCCGCACACACCCGTGCAGGGTGGCGGCCCCGGCCTCCGTCGTCCGGGGGTGGGCCTTCACACGCGGCCGCCGCACGACTCGATCATGAGTCGTGCGGCTGCCGGGCGAAGGTTGCGATGCGTTGATATGTCACCCGCCCGGGGGCGGGGTCACGCAGGTGGGAACGTCAGCCCTGACGCTGCTTGTGGCGCGGGTCGGAGCAGATGACCATGACCCGGCCGTGCCGGCGGATGACGCGGCACTTGTTGCAGATCTTCTTGACGCTCGGCTTGACCTTCACTGGGTCTCCTAGGGATCAGGGTCACCCCCGCGCCGCCACGCACGGGGAAGGCAACCCCAGTGGGATGATTACTTGTAGCGGTAGACGATCCGACCGCGCGTGAGGTCGTAGGGGCTCAGCTCCACGACGACGCGGTCGTCCGGCAGGATACGGATGTAGTGCATCCGCATCTTGCCGGAGATGTGGGCGAGCACCTTGTGCCCGTTGTCGAGTTCCACCCGGAACATCGCGTTCGGGAGCGACTCGATGACGGTGCCCTCGATCTCGATGGCGCCTTCCTTTTTGGGCATGTCCTCCGCGCTTCGCTGATCGGCTCATGGGACTCGGCCCGCGAAACGCCCGGATAACCCGAAGGACCACCGAGGGAAGCCGGCCGCAACCCCATGAGACGCCGACGGCGTTCCACCGGGGATGAAGGCGGCCGAAAACGGACCGACACAGGAGTGTACGTCACCGGCGGGCCCGATGCGAAATCGTCGCACGGTCCACCACCGGAGACTGCTCCCGACACCAGCATACCGCGCCCGCCCGTTGTACCTTTCCAAGAGAGAAGCACGTCCAAGGAGGATCGGATGCCGAGCTATGACTTCGCGCTGATCCTCAGCCGTCCCCTCTACGAGGAGGAGCTCGACCCGCTGTTCGACCGCACCCAGGGCCGGGTCACGGTCTCGATCATCAGCGAGCCCCAGCACGCCGACCGCCCCGGCAACGCCTCCTGCACCTGGGAGGGCCCCACCCTGGCCGCCGCCATCATGGAGGTGGTCGAGCACGTGGAGGCCGCCACCTCGGAGGTGCACGTGCTGCGGGTCGAGGCGGACCCCCTGCTGACCATCCGCGACATCGCCGAGCGGGTGGGCCGCTCCGTGGACTCGGTACGGCTGTCGATCACCGGCGCCCGCGGCCAGGGCGGCTTCCCCGCCGCCGAACTGTCGACCGGCGGCCACCGCCTGTGGCGCTGGTCGAAGGTGGCCGCCTGGTACAACTACGAGGACCCGGGCCTGGTGGAGGCCAAACCGACGGCCCAGGCGATCAACGGCTGGCTGGCCCTGAGAGACGTGGTCCCGGACGTGGCCCCAAAGGCGGAGGACATCACCTCAGCCTTGTCCCTGGTAATCCCCCACGTGGCCTAACCCCCACCAGCCCACACCACAAACCCCAACCCCAACCCAACCCCCACCCCGCCCCAGGGGGTGCAGGGGGACGGAGTCCCCCTGCCGGGGGCA
>NZ_BCRO01000075.1 GCF_001552635.1 Actinomadura hibisca NBRC 15177
GGGCGGCCACCGCGCTGGGGCGGTCGCCCGCCGGGCCGGGCCGGGCGGCCGGGCGTGGGCGAACCGCCGGGAGCCTCGCCTTGCGCTCCCCTGCCACTGCGGGGCGTGCCTGACCCGCCGGGTCGGCGCGGGCCCCCGGAGCGGGGGCCGTCTCCGTTTTCCGGTCCGTACTGGCTTGGGTAACTCACGCGTCCTCATCAACTGGGGGTACGGCTGTGCGTCGTCCGAGAGTACTGCTCACGTCGGGGCGTGGGGGTCGGCAGCGGCCGGTGCGCGGGCGGCCCGGGGCGGCGCGGCCGGACCGGCGGGGGCCGCTGCGGCGTGTCGCACCTTATCCGGCATACCGGTACAACCAGCAGAAACGTGCGTCGTGCGGCCTCCAGCGCGTCGCTATGGAGGCGAGCGGCGCGCGAGGCGATCAGGACGACGGCGAGGGAGCGCCGCACGACCGGCGCCGCGCCGCCGCGCACCTGAAGGAAACCCGCACAATCTCTGCACAACACCGGCCGGAACGGCGGCGGCCGATCCCCCCGCCTGGGAGAGACCGGCCGCCGCCGTACCGCTGGACGTCAGTCCCGTGGTCTGCTCGGGCTGAACGCTATGCGCGAGCGTTCGGGAAGGGAGTTCGGCGTCACCGGCTCGTTCTGCCCCTGCTCCTGATTGTCGCGGCCGTTCTTGCGGCACGCCGGGTAGTCCGGGTGCATGCGGCACCACCAGCCGTTCTTCGGCGGGTTCGGCTGCGGCGGCTTGTTGGGGTCGCAGGTGGGGTTGGCGATCGGGCTCTGGCACGGCGGCTTCTCGCCGCCCGGCTTCGGCTGCTCGGGCTCGTTGCCGTCCTTGCACTCGGGGCGGTCCTTGAACATGGGCAGCCGGCAGTACCTGGGCTTGTCCTTGTTCTCGTCCTTCTTCTCTTCCTTCTTCTCCTTCTTCACCGGCGGCTTGGCCCACAGTTCGATCCGGCCCGCGTTGGCGGGCGGCGGGAACTGCTTGACCTCCATGCCCTTGGTCGCGTCGACCATGTAGGCCCGCCAGATGCGCGCCGGCACGCTACCGCCCTCGACCTCGCCGATGCCCGGCAGGATCAGCGACTTCTTGCGCTTGGCGACCTTGTCGAACTCGTCGTTGTAGAGCGTCACCGCCGTGGAGAGCTGCGGGACGTAGCCGACGAACCAGGTCGCCACGTTGTGGTCGGTGGTGCCGGTCTTGCCGGCCACGGGACGGTCGGGCAGCGCCGCCGCCTGCGCGGTGCCGCGCAGGACCACCTGCCGCATGGCGTGGGTGGCGTCCGCGGCGACGGCGGAGGAGAAGACCTGGCGCTCCTTCTTGAACTTCAGCCCGGAGAACTTGGGCGTCCGGTACGGGATGAGCTTGGTCTTCTTCTTGTCCTTGTTGTTCTCGTCGCGGACCATCACCTTGCGCAGCACGCGCGGCTCGTGCCAGGTGCCGCCGTTGGCGAACGCCTGGTACCCGGCGGCCTGCTCGACCGGCCGGATGTTGTTGATGCCGAGCGCGATGCCGCCCTGCCCCTTGTAGGGCTTCACCAGGTCGGGGGAGATGCCCGCGTCGGTCTCGGTCTTGATCAGCGCCTCGTGGCCGACCTTGAAGCCGAGCTGCACGAACGCGGTGTTGACCGAGTCGGCGGTGGCCTCGGTCATGGTGACCGTCGGGCCGCTGGTGTGGCCGTTGGGCACCTTGATGACGCCTGGGGTGTTGGGCGACACCACGTTGCCGTTGCCGTCGATCGGGGCCATCGACCGGCCTTCCAGCCGGCTGTTGAGGTTGTAGCCCTGCTTCAGCGCGGTGGCCAGCACGTACGGCTTGACCGCCGACCCGGCCTGCGCCGAGCCGCTCCAGACGTTGTCGAACGCCTGGGTGAGGTAGTCGGGGCCGCCGTAGAACGCCTCGACCTCACCGTTCTCGGTCCGGACCGAGATGAGGCCGACCCGGATCTTCGACTTGCGCGCGAGCTGCTTGGGGTGCACCTGCGGGACGGAGTGCTCGGCCGCCTGCTTGGCGTCCCTCATCTTCTGCTCGTCGAAGGTCGTGGTGATGCGCAGGCCCTTGGTGGTGAGCTCCTGCTCGGTGATGCCCTGGCGCATCAGCTCGGTCTTGGCCCGCATCAGCATGTAGCCGCGCTGCCCGGCGTAGAGCTGGCCGCGCTTGCCCGGCTTGTTGATGGACGGCAGCTTCGTCTTGAGCGAGTCGGCCTCGGCCTGGGTGATGGTGTTCAGCCCGACCATGCCGTTCAGGGTGTAGGCGTAGCGCTCCTTGAGCCAGGGCTGGCTCTCCTTCTTGGTGATCTCCCGGTTGGGGTCCTGGATCATCCCGCCCAGCACCGCCGCCTGGCTCTTGTTGAGCTGGTCGACGTTCTTGCCGAAGTACTCGCGCGAGGCGGCCTGGATGCCGTAGGTGTCACGCCCGAAGTAGATGGTGTTCAGGTAGAGCTTGAGGATCTCTTCCTTGTCGTACTTGTCCTCGAGCTTGATGGAGATGAACATCTCCTTGACCTTGCGGCCGTAGGTCCGGTTGAACGGGTCGGAGTAGTAGTTCTTCGCCAGCTGCTGGGTGATCGTCGAGCCGCCGCCCTTGCCGCCGGTCAGGTTCAGCCAGACGGCGCGGCCGGTGCCCTTGACCGAGATGCCGCCCTTGTCGGTGCGGAAGGTGCGGTTCTCCGCCGCCAGCACCGCGTCCTGGACGTGCCGGGGCACCTTGGCCAGCTCGACGCTCTCGCGCGCCTTGCCCATCCGGCCGATCTCGGTCTTGCCGTCGGAGTAGTAGAAGATCGACGCCTGGTCCTCCACGCCCTCGACCGAGGGCTCCTCCGGCACCGGCGTGCCCGCGTAGGCCATGCTGACCATCGCCGTGAGGCTGCCGAACAGCAGCACGAACAGGGCGGCGACGACCTTCCACGACGGCAGGAAGCGGCGCCAGCCGGTCGTGCGCGACAGGAAGTGGCGCTTCCAGCCCCGCTTCGACGGGTCCTGCGCGCCGCGCCGCCCGCGGCCTCCGCCGCCAGGGCCACCCGGACCACCGGGACCGCCGGGGCCACCCGGTCCCCCGGGCCCGTTCGGGCCGCCGGGGCCGCGTCCACCCGGGCCGATGGGGCCGCCCGGTCCTCCCGGGCCCTGTCCACCGAATCCGCCCGGACCGCCCGGACCGCCGGGGCCACCGGGACCGCCTGGGCCCCCCGGCCCGGCCGGTGCTCCCGGTCCGACGGAGCGGTGCGCCCCGGGTACGTTGCGCTGCCCGCCCGGGGCGCCTGGAGGCACGTCCGGACGGCCCGGCGCCGGGGACCCCTGCGGGGGTCCGGAGGGGCCGGGACCGTTGGACGGACCGGGACGGGAGAAGTTCTGCCCGCCCGGCCGCGGCGACCCGGGTACCGGTCGGGGCTGGCTTGGATGACTCACGCGACCTCGATCAACAGGGGACTGGATTTCCCGAAGATTACTGTGCGGGGTGGTGAGCGGGGGAGGGACGGGCCTTGCGGGGCCGCCGGAGGCAGTGTGCCACGAACCCGCCCATCTCGCCCGCACCGGGGCGTGTCCTCACAGGTCAGAGGGCTGATCCCGCAGGCCGAGGACAGCGGACACCGTCAGGTGGTTCCAGCCGCAACCTTGGCACACTTCCACCACATACACCCTGAATTCACCGTATTCCTGCGCCATCCGCACAAGCTCCGCAGGGCCCGCGCGCCCTTCGTGACGGCCCGGTTCCGCCCCGTAGGTGTAGGTCGCGCGGGTGGCCGCCCGCGCCGACGGACCGAGCGGGCGCGCGCCCGGCGGGTTCACCGTGGCACCGGCCCACATAACAGCAGGCCAGGCCGCCCGCACCCGCCGAGAGAGGTAGCGAAAAGGGCGTACCAGGAGCCTTCGTGACGAGGCCGACTTGCCAGGAGCGATCGCGGTACGTATCTTGGCGATGTATCGAACCGATACATTCGCTCGATACATCAAGACGAGACATCGGCTCTGCGGAAGTGGGACGCGGCATGGCGGGCAAGAAGGGCGCAGGCGTTCTCGAACTCGCCGTCCTCGGCCTGCTGCACGAGTCCCCGATGCACGGGTACGAGCTGCGCAAGCGGCTCAACACCCTGCTGGGGATGTTCCGCGCCTTCTCGTACGGCTCGCTCTACCCGTGCCTCAAGCTGCTCCTCGCCAAGGGGCTCATCGTCGAGGACCGGCCCGAGGAGCCGAACGTGCCGCTGGCGCTGCAGAGCCGCCGCTCGAAGATCGTCTACAAGCTCACCGCCGAGGGCAAGGAGCGGCTCCAGCAGCTCCTGACCGAGGCCGGGCCGGCGTCGTGGGAGGACGAGGGGTTCGGCGTGCACTTCGCCTTCTTCTCGCACACCCGCGCCGACGTGCGGCTGCGGATCCTGGAAGGCCGGCGCAGCCGGCTGGAGGAGCGGCTGGAGCGGCTGCGCGCCGCGCTGGCGCGCACCCGCGAGCGGGTGGACAGCTACACCCTGGAGCTCCAGAACCATGGGCTCGAATCCGTCGAACGCGAGGTCCGCTGGCTCAACGAGCTGATCGGGCGCGAGCGGGCGGAACAGGAACTGCAAGCCAACAAGACTTCTAATACGACTCAGGACATGCCTCGGGAGACGGGCCGCTGACGCAAGGCGGCCCACCCCCCTCGGGGTCGGGTGACGAAACACCACATGTTCCGCAAGAGAGAAGGAGCAACCGGATGGGTTCGGTGCGCGTAGCCATCGTGGGTGTGGGCAACTGCGCCTCTTCACTCGTCCAGGGTGTCGAGTTCTACAAGGACGCGGCGCCCGAGACCCGCGTCCCCGGCCTGATGCACGTTCAGTTCGGCGACTACCACGTGGGCGACGTCGAGTTCGTGGCGGCCTTCGACGTGGACGCCAAGAAGGTCGGCATGGACCTCTCCGAGGCGATCCACGCCAGCGAGAACAACACCATCAAGTTCGCCGACGTGCCGCCGAGCGGCGTCGTCGTGCAGCGCGGCCACACCCTGGACGGGCTCGGCGAGTACTACCTCGACATGGTCGAGGAGTCGGACGCCGAGCCGGTCGACGTGGTGCGGGCCCTCAAGGACGCCGAGGTCGACGTCCTGGTGTCGTACCTGCCGGTGGGCTCGGAGGAGGCCGACCGCTTCTACGCCCAGTGCGCCATCGACGCCAAGGTCGCCTTCGTCAACGCGCTGCCGGTGTTCATCGCCTCCGACCCCGAGTGGGCCCAGAAGTTCACCGACGCCGGTGTGCCGATCGTCGGCGACGACATCAAGTCCCAGGTCGGCGCGACCATCACGCACCGCGTGATGGCCAAGCTGTTCGAGGACCGCGGCGTCGAGCTGCTGCGCACCTACCAGCTCAACTTCGGCGGCAACATGGACTTCATGAACATGCTGGAGCGCAAGCGCCTGCAGTCCAAGAAGATCTCCAAGACCCAGTCGGTCACCTCCCAGATCCCGCACGAGATGGCCAAGGCCGACGTGCACATCGGCCCGTCGGACCACGTGCCGTGGCTGGACGACCGCAAGTGGGCCTACGTCCGCCTGGAGGGCCGCTCCTTCGGCGACACCCCGCTGAACCTGGAGTACAAGCTGGAGGTCTGGGACTCCCCGAACTCCGCCGGCGTCATCATCGACGCGGTGCGCGCCGCGAAGATCGCCAAGGACCGCGGCGTCGGCGGCCCGATCCTGTCGGCCAGCTCCTACTTCATGAAGTCGCCGCCGGAGCAGTACAACGACGACCAGGCCCGCGAGGCCGTCGAGGCGTTCATCCGCGGTGACATCGAGCGCTGAGCGAGCGATGGGTGCTGAGCGCTGAGCGAGCGATGCGCGCTGAGCGCCGGGCCGGTGAGCCGCCCCGGACGGTAAACATCTGAGAGCCTGCTCACAAAAGCTCGCCAAGGAAGCCCTGACAGTGGACACACTGTCAGGGCTTCCTTATTCCTAGACAAGAAATGGTGATGTAGCGGCCGTTGTCACGTTCTGGCCCTACTCTGACACCTCCAGTGACGGTCGGATCGCCGAGCGGAGGAGATGCATGGCACCGGTGGCGCTCAGGCTGACGGCGGGGTTCGCGGGAGCCGTGGTGACCGCGGCGGGCCTGTCCGCGTGCGGCGGGGACGACCGTTCGGTGGGCGCCGCGACCGGGCCGCCGCGCGACGGCGGCACGCTGCGCGTCGTGGGCTCCGCCGACGTCGAGCACCTCGACACCGCCGCCGTCAACAGCGTCGGGTCCTACGGCCTGACGCGCGTCTTCGCGCGGGCGCTGTTCGGCACCCGCGCGTCCAACGTGTTCAGCGAGACGATCCCGGTGCAGGCCGACGTCGCGGCCGAGATCCCGACCCGCGAGAACGGCGGCATCAGCAAGGACCGCCGCACCTACACCGTGCGCCTGCGGCAGGGCGTGCGGTGGAACACCTCCCCGCCGCGCGCGGTCACCGCGCACGACTTCGTCCGGGGCCTCAAGCGGCTGTGCAACCCGGCCGCCCCGTCCTCCAGCAAGGGCTACTACATCTCCACGATCAAGGGGATGGACTCCTACTGCCGGGGCTTCGCCGGCGTGGCCGCCAAGGACGCCGCCGCGCAGGCCGCCTACCAGGACCGGCACGAGATCGAGGGGCTGAGCGCCAAGGACGACGACACCCTGGTCTTCAAGCTGCGCCAGCCCGCCAGCGACTTCCTGAACCTGCTGACGCTCCAGCCGTCGGCCGCCGCGCCCAAGGAGTACGACAGGTACGTGCCGGACTCGGCCGAGCTGCGGCGCAACACCGTCTCCAACGGCCCGTACCAGATCACGGGCTACCGGCCCGGCCAGTCCTACACGCTGGGCCACAACCCGGCGTGGCGCGCCGGGAGCGACCCGCTGCGGTCCCGGCACGTCGCCAAGATCGAGATCACGCTCGGGCAGGACTCGGCCGAGGCCGTGCAGCGCCAGATCGAGCAGGGCGGCGCCGACCTGGCCTGGGACCAGCCCGTGCCGACCTCGGCGCTGCCCCGGTTGCGCCGCGACGCCCGGTTCGCCATCCGCGACGTGCCCAACACCAATCCCTACCTGGTGTTCAACACCCGCAGCCCCAGCAACTCCGGCGCGCTCGGCAAGCGCGAGGTGCGGCAGGCGCTGGAGTACGCGGTGGACCGCTCCGCCCTCATCAAGATCGTCGGCGGGCCGGACGTGGCGCAACCACTGCACACGGTCATCCCGTCCGGGCTGCCCGGCTACTCGGCGATCCCGCACTACCGCACGCCCGGCGAGGCGGGCGACGCCGCCAAGTGCCGCGACCTGCTCGCCAAGGCCGGGCACTCCGGCCTCAAGCTGCGCTTCCCCTACCGCACCAACGGCCTGCACAAGCTCATCGCGCAGTCGATCGCGGCCGACCTCGACGCGTGCGGCGTCGAGACCGAGCTGTCGGCCGACGCCGGGAACACCTTCTACAGCGGCACCATCTCCGACCCCGGCAGGGCGCGGGCGGGCCAGTGGGACATCGCCGCACCCGGGTGGACGCCGGACTGGTACGGCAACAACGGCCGCTCGGTGATCCAGCCGCTGTTCGACGGCCGGCTGTACGGGCCGGGCTCCACCAACTACGGCGGCTACGACAACTTCCAGGTCAACGGCACCATCGACGCCGCGCTCACCGCGAGCGACCCCAACCAGGCCGCCGGGTACTGGCAGCAGGCCGACCAGAAGATCATGGAGGACGCGGCCATCGTGCCGCTGATGGAGCGCGCGGTGACCACCTACATGTCGGCGCGCGTGCGGGGCCTGCGGTTCCTGCCGACGGCCGCCTCCTACGACTACACGCACGTGTGGCTGGCCCCCTGACGCACGACCGGCGAAGGTTCTCGGACGGCCGCATAGGGTGATCGGGTGAGAGCGAGCGAACTGCGTGCGATCGTGCGGGGCCGGGACTTCCGGCGGCTGTACGCGACGCGGCTGACCTCGCAGCTCACCGACGGCGTGTTCCAGGTCGCGCTGGCCGGTTACGTCTTCTTCTCCCCCGAGCGGCAGGCGTCGGCGGGCAAGGCGGCGGCCGCGTTCGCGGTGACGCTGCTGCCGTACTCGGCGCTGGGCCCGTTCGCCGGGGTGCTCATCGACCGCTGGTCGCGGCGGCGCATCCTGATCTGGACGCCCGTCCTGCGGGCGGCGCTGGTCGCGGTGGTGGCCGCGCTGGTCGCCGGTGGGTACGACGGCGCGGGGTTCTTCCTGATGGTGCTGCTGGTGCTGGGAGTGAACCGCTTCTTCCTGGCGGCGCTGTCGGCGGCGCTGCCGCACGTCGTGCGGCGCGAGCACCTGGTGACGGCCAACGCGTTCGCCGTCACCTCCGGGACGGTGATCGCGTTCGTGGGCGCGGGCGTCGGCTACCTGCTGCGCGCGGTGTTCGGCGCGGGCGGCGACGGGACGGCGCTGATCCTGCTGTGCGGGGCGGCCCTGTTCCTGCTGGCCGGGCTGACGGCGACGACGCTGCCGCGCCGCACGCTGGGCCCGCACCTCGCCGAGGCCCCCGAGCAGACCCGGCGGGCGCTCGGCAACGTGCTGCACGGCCTGGCGGACGGGGCGCGGCACCTGGCCCGGCGGCGGCAGGCCGCGCTGGCGCTGGGCGCGATCTCGGTGCATCGCTTCCTGTACGGCGTCATCCTGATCATGACGTTGCTGCTGTGCCGCAACCGCTTCACCGCCGACGCCGAGGACGGGCTGGCAGCGTTCGCGATGATGCTGGGGGTGTCGGGCGCGGGTTTCTTCGCCGGCGCGCTGGCGACCCCGCTCGTCGTGCGGCGGATCAGCAAGCAGGCGTGGGTCACGCTGCTGCTGGGGGCCGGGGCGGTGTCGCTCCTGCTGCTGGCGACGCCGTTCGCCGAGCTGCCGTGGGCGGCGGGCGCGTTCGCGCTGGGGGTGGTGTCGCAGGGCGTGAAGTTGTGCGTGGACACCGTGCTCCAGGAGTCGATCGACGACGCCTACCGGGGCCGGGTCTTCGCGGTGTACGACATGTTGTTCAACGCGGCCTTCGCCGCGGCGGCGGCCGTGGCGGCGACCTGGCTGCCCGCCGACGGCGTCTCCTACGCGACCCTCGCGCTGGTGATCGCGGCCTACGCCGCGAGCGCGCTGGTGTACCGGACGTTGTCGGGCCGCGCCGGAGCGGCCGTCCCGGCGCACTGAGGCGGCCAGACGCAGCACGACGGCAACGACGGCGCGACGCCCAGCGGCGGCGCGGCGGCTCCCGCCGCGTCAGTCCTCGGTCAGCGAGACGGCCGCGGCGTACATGGCGTCGGCGATGTGCTCAAGGTCGTCCTCGGTGCTGACGTACGGCGGCATCGTGTAGATCAGCCTGCCGAAGGGCCGCAACCACACGCCGTGCTCCATCACGACCTCCTGCACGGCCGCCACGTCGACCGGCTCGCGGGCCTCGATGACGCCGATGCCGCCGAGCACCCGCACGTCGGCGACGCCCGGCAGCTCGCGCGCGCCCTCCAGCCCGGCGGTCAGCACGGCCTCGATGGTGTCGACCTCGGCGTGCCAGTCGCGCGACAGCAGCAGATCGATCGACGCCGCCGCCACGGCCGTCGCCAGCGGGTTGGCCATGAAGGTGGGCCCGTGCATCAGCACCTGGGCCTCCCCGGTGGAGATGACGCGCGCCACCTCGTCGGTGCAGAGCGTGGCGGCGAGCGTCATGTAGCCGCCGGTCAGGGCCTTGCCGACGCACATGATGTCGGGCACGACCTCGGCGTGGTCGCAGCCCCAGAACTCGCCGGTGCGGCCGAAGCCGGTGGCGATCTCGTCCAGGACCAGCAGCAGCCCGTGCTCGTCGGCGATCTCGCGCAGCGCGCGCAGGTACTCGGGCGCGTAGAAGCGCATCCCGCCCGCGCCCTGCACGACCGGCTCGACGATGATCCCGGCCAGCTCGCCGGAGTGCTCGGCGGCCAGCCGCTTCAGCTCGGCGAGGTACTCCTCGTCGGGCTCGTCCAGGTAGCCGCCGGGCGGGCGGGGCGCGAACACGTGCCGCGCCAGCACGTCACTGAACAGGTGGTGCATCCCGTTGACCGGGTCGCACACGGCCATGTCGCCGAAGGTGTCGCCGTGGTAGCCGCCGCGCACCGTCAGCAGCCGGTGCCGTTCGGGCCGCCCCTGCGAGCGCCAGTACTGGAGCGCCATCTTGATCGCGACCTCGACGGCGACCGACCCCGAGTCGGTGAAGAACACCTTGGTCAGCGGCGCGGGCGTCAGCTCGACCAGCTTCTCGGCCAGCCGCACGGCGGGCGGGTGGGTCAGCCCGCCGAACATGACGTGCGCCATCTTGCCGAGCTGGGCGGTGACCGCCGCGTTGAGCTTGGGGTGGTTGTAGCCGTGGATCGCCGACCACCACGACGACATGCCGTCGATCAGCTCGCTGCCGTCGGCGAGGGTCAGGCGCGTCCCGGCCGCCGACACGACCGGTTGCACGGGATCGGTGGCGGGCATCGGCGCGTAGGGGTGCCAGACGTGCTCGCGGTCGAACTCCAGCAGCCGTTCGGCCTGCTGGGGGCTCATCCGGCCCAGCCTGAGGTCGATCACGCCGCACCGCCGCCCGTGCCGGAGTCCGTGCCGGAGTCCGAGGCGTCGCCCGTGCCGCCGTCGGCCGCCGTCAGCCCCTCCTCGGCGGCCCAGCGGCGCAGCTCGGCCGCCGCCGCCTCCTTGCCGACCATGCCCTGGTCCAGGCGCAGCTCCAGCAGGAACTTGTAGGCGCGGCCCACCGCCGGGCCGGGCCTGATGCCCAGGATCTCCTGGATCTCGTTGCCGTCGATCTCCGGGCGGATCGAGGCCAGCTCCTCCTCCTCGGCGAGCCGGTCGATCCGCACCTCCAGGTCGTCGTAGGTGCGGCGCAGGCGGTCGGCCTTGCGCTTGTTGCGGGTGGTGCAGTCCGCGCGGGTCAGTTTGTGCAGCCGCTTCAGCAGCGGGCCCGCGTCGCGCACGTACCGGCGCACCGCCGAGTCGGTCCACTCGCCCGTGCCGTACCCGTGGAACCGCAGGTGCAGCTCCACCAGCCGCGACACCTCCGCGATGACCTCCTTGGGGTAGCGCAGCGCGGTCAGCCGCTTGCGGGTCATCTTCGCGCCGACGACCTCGTGGTGGTGGAACGACACCCGGCCGCCCGCCTCGAAGCGGCGGGTGCGGGGCTTGCCGATGTCGTGCAGCAGCGCCGCCAGCCGCAACACCAGGTCCGGGCCGTCCTCCTCCTGCGCGATCGCCTGCTCCAGCACGATCAGCGAGTGCTCGTAGACGTCCTTGTGCCGGTGGTGCTCGTCGATCTCCAGCCGCAGCTTGGGCAACTCGGGCAGCACGTGCGCGGCGAGGCCGGTGTCCACCAGCAGCGCCAGGCCCTCGCGCGGGTGCTCGCCGCAGACCAGCTTGGACAGCTCGTCGCGCACCCGCTCGGCCGACACGATCTCGATGCGGTCGGCCATGTCGGTCATCGCCCGCACCACGTCCGGGGCGACCGCGAAGCCGAGCTGGGACGCGAAGCGCGCCGCGCGCATCATCCGCAGCGGATCGTCGCTGAAGGAGTCCTCGGGGCGGCCGGGCGTGCGCAGCACCTTGCGGTGCAGGTCGGTGAGGCCACCGAACGGGTCCACCAGCTCATAGCCGGGCAGCCGCGCCGCCATCGCGTTCACCGCGAAGTCGCGGCGGCGCAGGTCCTCCTTCAGCGAGGTGCCGTAGGACACCTCGGGCTTGCGCGACTTCGGGTCGTAGGACTCGCTGCGGTAGGTGGTGATCTCCAGCTGGTCGTCGCCCTTGCGCAGGCCGACCGTGCCGAACTCGATGCCGATCGTCCACACCGCGTCGGCCCAGCCGTCGATGATCTCCAGGATCTTCTCCGGCGGCGCGTCGGTGGTCAGGTCCACGTCCTTGGTGGGGCGGCGCAGCAGCGCGTCCCGGACCGGGCCGCCGACCAGGGCGAGCTCGTGCCCGGCGGCCGCGAAGCGGGCCCCCAGCTCGTCGGCGACGGGCGCGACGCGGCGCAGCAGGTCGGCGACGGCGGCGCGCTGGGCCGTCGAGGGGGCAGCCTGCGGCTCGGGGGACACGTTCTGGTTGGGCACGGCCATCGAGCGTATTTCCTTGGTGGTTCGCTGACAAAGGACTTTGCGCGCGCGGGCGCGCGTCCGCCCGAAGACGGGATTGAAGGCTCTTCACATCCCGCGATCCCCGGGTTACGTTCTGGATATCCCGGTGAACACCCGCGCGGCCGCCGGCCGAGCCTCCCCTGACCCCCAACGGTAGCGGGACGCCGCCGCAGCTCGGGCCACCGCCCGGCCGGGCCGGCCCGCGGCGGGGGTGCCGGAGCGCGCACGGGACACGCGGCGGGCGACGGAGGCGACCGGCGCGCCCCCCATGGATGATCTCCGTTTCGGCGGGTATGTGACCAGACCCGCCGTGCGGGGGCCACGCGACAGGGGGGACGGCCGGGGGACGGCCGGTGGCGCGGCACGGCCACGGGGCGCGGAACAGCCAACGGGGGTTGCGAGCGGGGTCACGACCCCGCGGAACGGAGCCGGACATGAAGGACGCCCTCACCATCCACCGGACGTTGCTGGAGCAGGAGACCCTGCACGAGATCGTGCGGCTGCCCCTCGCGATCGCGCACGCCGACGAGCTGCCCCGCGCGCTCGGCCTGCCGGCGGACCGGTGCCTGGTGACACGCGTCTACGCCTGCAACGACGTGTACCGGGGGCAGCGCTTCCTGGCCGGGGTGATCGTCGCGGCGGGGGTGCGGCCGCCGACGGAGGTCGTGCGGCACGCCGTCGGCGCGCGGCTGATCCGCCCGGCCCGCGCCGACCTGGTCAACAAGGTCACCGCCTACGCGGCGGGACTGGTGTGCCCGCTGCTGCTGCCCCAGGGCATGCCGCTGCTGGTCGACCAGCGCGTCATCGACGGGTTGCCGTCCGACGAGGTGGTGTACACCGCGACCGGCGAGGCGTCCACGGCGCTGGGCATCCGGGCGCTCGACCTGTACGCGCTGAGCGGGGCCAAGCCGGTGGAGCTGTTCGGCCCGGGACGGCTCCCCGACCGTTCCGGCGCGGGCTCGGCCTCCTTCTGACGCCCGCCCCGCGCCCCGGGAAGATCGCCGGACCGCTGCTGGGCGGAGGTTTCGGACGCGCGGACGCCCGGGAGGGGTCCGAGGGCGGCGGCGACGCGACTACCATCGAGCCCGTGGTGCGGGAATACGACGCCCGCCGCCCCCAAGCGGTCCCGGTAGCGGGCCGCCCCCGGGCGGGCATGGCGTGAGACGGGTCGAACGCACGGCCGCGCTGGCCGCTCTCCTCCCCTGCCTCCTGGCCGCCATGACGCCCAGAACCGCCGCCGCGGCCGCCACCACCGTCGCGGTCCCCGGCACCTCCGTGGCGGCACTGGCGGTCCCCGACACCACCGTGGACGCCGCCCTTGCCGCCGCGCCCGACGTGGCGCTGCCCGACGAGCCCGCGACCGCCGCCGCGCCGCACCGCGACCGCCAGCAGGTCGCCCTCTCGCTGACGTACATGTCGGCCAAGGCCGACCCCAAGTCCAAGATCACCGTCAGGGGCGTGGTGCAGAACCGGTCCGGCCAGGCGCTGCCCGGCCTGTCGGTGCGGCTGCGCTACAACGGCACCCCGGTGTCCAGCCGGGGCGAGCTCGACCAGTACGCCGCCGCCCCGCCCGGCAACCTGAACGGCCAGCCGCCGAACGCCGTCTGGCAGCTCCCGCAGACCGCCGCCGCCAACGGGCGGCAGACCTTCTCGCTGAGCGTGGACACCGCGGTGATGGGCCTGGAGCGGTACGGGTTCGGCGTCTACCCGGTCGGTGTCGAGGTGGTGGACGGCTCCGGGCAGGCGCTCGCGGGCGTCACCTCGTTCGTCACCTACGTCCCCAAGCAGAACAGCTTCAAGCCGGTGCAGGTCAGCTGGGTCTGGCCGCTGGTCGACCGCATGCACCGCGCCGACGACCGCACCTTCACCGACGACAAGCTCGCCACCGACATGGCCGCCGGGGGGCGGCTGCGCGGCCTGGTGGACGCCGCGCAGAGCACCAGGACGCCGGTCACCTGGGCGATCGACCCCGCGCTGCTGGACGACGTCACCACGATGACCGCCGCCGGCGGCTACAACGTGCAGGAGCAGCGGCCCCGCAAGACCGTGCACAAGCAGAAGAGCCAGACGGCCGTCGACTGGCTGAAGTCGCTGCGCGAGGCGTCCAAGGGCGACCCGTACTTCACCCTCCCCTACGCCGACCCCGACGTGATGGCGCTGGTCCGCTACAAGCAGATCGGCCCCCTCAACCAGTCCTACGCCCACACCGGCGTCGCCGCCGACGTCCTCGGCCGCAAGCCCACCACGCAGATCGCCTGGCCGCCGTCGGGCCTGGCCGGGTACGGCACGCTCGGCCAGCTCGCCCGGCTGAACCTCAAGGGCGGCGGGTCGTTCCTGCTGAGTGACACGATGTTCGAGCCGCAGAACGTCACCACCGTCGCCCGCACCAACGTGCAGACGGGCCTGGGCGTCAAGCCCGTCCTGGCCTACGACCAGAAGCTCAGCACCATCGTCTCCCAGAGCAGCGCCAAGTCGCCCGGCGGCGAGCTGCTGGCCCAGCAGCGCTTCCTCGCCGAGACCGCCATGATCACCATGGAGAGCCCGAACGCGCAGCGCACCGTGGTGGTCGCGCCCAACCGGCACTGGAACCCCTCGCCCAAGCAGGCGCAGATGTTGCTGGACTACACGCAGAAGGCGCCCTGGCTGGCCGAGAAGCCGCTGGCCGCCGTCGGCGCGACCGCGGCGCAGCCGCGCGTCTACCGCGGCTACCCCGACGAGTACCAGCGCTTCGAGCTGGGCGACCGGTACCTGGACCAGGTGTACGCGATCGGCCACCGGGCCCGCGGCTTCGCCGCGATCATGGTGGCGCCGATCACCATGAGCTACGACCGGGCCGTCCTGCGCCTGCAGTCGGCCGCCTGGCGCGGCCGTCCCGGCCCCGCCCAGCGGGCCCGCCAGGAGCTGGCGCTGGAGCTCAAGGAGCGGATGGACAAGATCCGCCTGCTGTCCAAGAGCGCGCCGCTGGCCGGCGGCTCGGGCCGGCTGCTGCTCACCCTGGCCAACGACCTGCCCGACCAGAAGGTGCGGTTCCGGCTGCGGGTCAGCGCCGAGTACCCCGCCAAGCTGAAGGTGGGCGAGCTCCAGGCCAAGGACGAGGTGATCGAGCTCGGCCCGGACCAGAAGGAAACCCCGCGCGTCCCGGTGCAGGCGATGGGCAACGGCTCGTTCCGCCTGCACGTGGAGCTGCTGACCGTCGACGACGGCAAGAAGTACGGCGACACGCAGGTCATCACCGTGCGGACCACGGGGTACGGGCGCGTCGCGGTGCTCATCACCGGCGGTGGACTTGCCGTACTCTTCGTGGGCGTCGGAGTGCGGGCCATCAGAGCAAGGCGCCGCCGGGAAGCGGAGGCAGCCGGTGTCGGAAGCGGAATGGAACCAGCGGCGGCCGGAGCCATGGGACCAGGGACCCCCGGCGCCGGATCGGCGGGGTTCTGGCCGACCGGCCAACCCACCGGGCCCGCCTCCCCAGGGCCCGCCCCCGGCGAACCCGCAGGGACCTCCCCCGGGACACCCGCAGGGACCGCCCCAGCGGCACCCCCAGGGGCCACCCCCGTCGCGGTACCAGGGCCCGCCGACGGGTCCGCCCCAGACGCCTCCGCCGCCGAGGGCCCCGATGCCGGCGCAGCCCCCGTACCCGGGGACCCCGCAGACCGTGCCGGGGGCGAATATCGCGGCGGAAACAGCGGTTGACCTGCCCCTCCCCGACGCCGTAGCCCCGCCTTCCGCTCCGGAGGGCGGCGGTAAGGGCGGCGGCGCGTCGGCGCTGCTCCGGTCGAGCGCGGTGATGGCCGTGGGCACGCTGGCGTCCCGCGTCACCGGCTTCCTGCGCACCGCGATGCTGGTGGCGGCGCTCGGCGTGGGCGCGCTGGCCGACGCCTACAACACCGCCAACACCGTCCCGTTCATCGTCTACGACCTGCTGCTCGGCGGCGTCCTGACCGCCGTGGTCGTCCCGCTGATCGTGCGGGCCCGCGACCGCGACGCCGAGTACGGCGCGCGGTACGAGCAGCGGCTGTTCACCCTCGCCGTGCTGGGCCTGGCGGTGATGACCGCCGTGGCGGTGGCGCTCGGTCCGGTGTTCATCAGCATCTACGGGGGCAGCTTCCACGGCGCGCAGCGCGACCTCGCCGTGCTGTTCGCCCGCCTGTTCGCGGTGCAGATCTTCTTCCTGGGCGTCAGCGCCTTCTCCGGCGCGATCCTCAACACGCGCAAGCGGTTCGCCGCGCCGATGTGGGCGCCGGTGCTCAACAACATCGTCATCTGTTGCACGGCCGGGGCGTTCTGGTTGCTGGCCACCGGCGAGGTGAGCCCCGACAACATCTCCGACGGGCAGATCGCGCTGCTGGCGGGCGGCACCATCGGCGGCATGGCGCTCCAGACCGTGGCGTTGTGGCCGTCGCTGCGCGGCTCGGGCTTCCGCTGGCGGCCCCGGCTGGACTTCCGCAAGGGCGAGCTCGGCCAGATCGGCCGGATGGCGGTCTGGACGTTGTCCTACGTGGTGATCACCCAGATCGGGTTCGCGATCACCACCCGGCTGGCCAACGCGGCGGGCGTGCGGGGCCGCGCCGAGCACCTGGGCGACGTCGGCTACACCCCCTACTTCAACGCCTACCAGCTGTTCCAGCTCCCCTACGCGATCATCGGCGTCTCGGTGATCACCGCGCTGCTGCCCCGGATGAGCGAGCACGCCGCCGCCGGGCGCATGGCCGAGGTCCGCGACGACTTCTCCGGCGGCCTCCGCCTGTCGTCGGTGGTGATCCTGCCCGCCGCCGCGCTGATGGGCGTGCTGGCCCCCGAGATCACCACGGTGCTGTTCGCGCACGGCAACACCAGCGTCGCCGACGCGCACGTCATCGCCGAGGTGTTGCGCATGTTCGCGATCGCGCTGGTGCCGTTCGCCGCCTACCAGCTCATGTTGCGGGTCTTCTACTCCATGCAGGACACCCGCACCCCCGCCTTCGTCAGCGTCGCGGTGGTCGCCGCCAACATCGCCGCCGCGCTCACCGTCTCGGCCGTGCTGCCCACCGACAAGGTCATCGTGGGCATCGCCGGGGGCTTCGCGCTGGCCCAGACCGTCGGCGCGCTGGTCGGCTGGCTGGTCCTGCGCCGCCGCCTCGGCGGGATGGACGGCCGCCGCGTGCTCACCAGCTACGTCAAGCTCGCGATCGCGCTGTGGCCGCTGCTCGGCTTCGGCTACGCGGTGCACGCCGTCGTGGAGGCCGGGCTCGGCGTCGGCCTGTGGCAGGGACTGGTCGCGCTGGTGGTCGGCAGCGCGGGCGGCTTCGCGCTGTACCTGCTGTTCGCCAAGCTGCTGCGGGTGGGCGAGGTGCAGACGATGATCTCGACGTTCGCGCGGCGCATCCCCGGCCGGGGGTGATCTGCGATCGGCCGGGTAAAGCGTGGCAAAGTACTCGGGACGCGCGGCGATAAGGGGGCCGCCCCTCCGCGGAACCACTACCATGTGGGAGACCACGGCTTGCGGGGCGACACCCTGGGGAACGCAAAGAGGAGGGTCGGAGGCGTAAGCTGCCACGCCACGAACATGGGACCTGACCACCTGCGCAGGACGGTGCCGTGAGCACGTCTGTCATCGAGCCCGGCACACGACTCGCCGGCCGCTACCGCCTCGAAGAACGCATCAGCGACTCCGGCGGCTCCTCGCTGTGGAAGGCCGTCGACGAGATCCTCGCCCGCGCCGTCGCCGTGCGCACCTTCGACCCGGAGTTCCCGCGCATCGCCGAGGTGATCACCTCGGCGCGCGCCGCCAGCCGCCTCACCGACCCGCGCCTCACCCAGGTCTTCGACGCCGACGACTCCGGCGAGAACGCCTACGTGGTCAGCGAGTGGGTGGTCGGCGAGACCCTGGAGCAGATGCTCGGCAAGGGCCCGCTGGAGCCCGGCCGCGCCGCCACCCTGCTGTACGAGGCCGCCGAGGCCATCGCCGCGGCCTACACCGCGGGCCTCACCCACCTGTGCCTGTCGCCGCGCGACCTGGTGTGGACGACCGGCGGCACCGTCAAGCTGCTGGGCATCGCCACCGACGCCGCGCTGCGCGACTGCCGCGCCGACGACCCCGACGTCCAGGACGTCCGGGGCCTCGGCGCGATGTTGTACGCGGCGCTGACCGCGCACTGGCCGGGCGACCCGGCCCGCTCCGCGCTGCCCGCCGCGCCCGCCACCGACGACGTGCCGCACGCGCCCCGCCAGGTGCAGGCGGGCATCGCCCAGGGCGTCAACGACATCGTCTGCCGCTGCCTGGGCATCGGCGACGGCGAGCCCATCACCACCCCCGCCGGCCTGGCCACGGCGCTGCGCGGCGTGCCGCGCACCCCGCTGCCGCTGTTCGCGGGGCTGGGCGGCGGCACCCCGCCGCCGCCCCGGCGCACGGCCGTGCGGCCGGCTCCGGCCCGCCCCGCGCCCCGGCCGCACGAGTCGCAGCCCCAGCCGCACTCCCAGACGCGCTCCCAGCCCCAGGCGCACCACACCCCGGCCCCGCCCGCGACCGCCCCGGTGGGCGCCCACCGTTCCGGCGGCAAGGGCAAGGGCGGCCGCGGCCTGCTGCTGGGCGTCGCCGCCGCCGCGCTGACCGTGATCGTCGGCCTCGGCGCGTGGGCCCTGGCCGGCGACGACAAGGACGACCCGGGCACCGGCGGGAACACCGGCGCCCGCGGCCAGACCGGCGGGCAGCCCGCGCAGCCCACGGCCAAGCCGTCGGTCGACCGGCTGAAGGCCGACAACGCGATCGCCGCCGAGGACCCCATCGGCGGGCACCTCGACCCGACGATCAAGAAGAACCCCGGCGCCGTGATCGACGGGCGCGACTCCACGGTCTGGAGCACCCAGACCTACGCCGACGTCAACTTCGGCCGCTACTCCAAGGGCCTCGGCGTCGTGCTCGACATGGGCCGCCCGGTCAAGGTGCAGAGCGTCAAGGTGGCCGGCGTGGAAGGGGGCGGCACCCTCCAGGTCCGGATCGGCGACTCGCAGACCCCCACCGACCTCACCTCGATCGGCCGCAACGACACCGTGTCCGGCGAGACCACAATCAACGTCTCGGCGCAGAAGGCCGGCCGGTACGTGCTGGTCTGGTTCACCAAGCTGCCGCGCTCCTGCAAGGGCAGGATGAGCGAGATCACGGTCCTCGGCGCCTCCGCGGGCTGATCTTCCAGGATCGTTCCGCTGGTCGCGGGCCGGTCACCGGGCGCGCCACGACCAGCGTCACAGGTCGGTGGCGATCCGGTCACCGGCGAACGGGCTGTGACGTGGGGCTGGATCAGTCTGTATCGTGCCTGTGAGCAGAATTGTCCCCTCCCCCCAGGAATCTGTGGTGCGCACCCCAGCAGGCGTTTCCGGCCGACGACGTCCGCCGCTGAACGGCCCCGCCGCGCTCGAAGGCCGTCGCCCATGGCGTCGGTGAGCACGCGCCCGGTGGACGAGACCCCCGACAAGGAACTGCTCGCCCGGCACGCGGCGGGGGACCCCCATGCCTTCGCCGAGCTGGTCAACCGGCACCGCGACCGCATGTGGGCCGTCGCGGTGCGCACGCTCGGCGACCCCGAGGAGGCCGCCGACGCGCTGCAGGACGCCTGCCTGTCGGCCTTCCGCGCCGCCGGCCGGTTCCGCGGCGACGCCGCCGTCACCACCTGGCTGCACCGGATCGTGGTGAACGCCTGCCTGGACCGCATCCGCCGCAAGTCGGTGCGGCCCGCCACGCCGATGGGCGACGACGCCACCTTCGACGCCGTCGCGCCCAAGGCCCCCGACCCCACCGACGCGCACGGCGTCGCCCTGGACGTGCGCAGCGCGCTCGCGGTCCTGCCGTTCGAGCAGCGGGCCGCGCTGGTCCTGGTCGACATGATGGGCTACTCGGTCGACGACGCCGCCCGCGTGCTGGAGGTGCCGCCCGGCACCATCAAGAGCCGCTGCGCGCGCGGCCGCGCCCGGCTCGCGCCGCTGCTGACCCACCACCGGAACCGTCCGGGGCCCCGGAACGTCGGAGGTGTGGAAGGAGGTGGCACACCCAGATGAAGAACCCCGCACATCTTGACTACGACACCCTGGCCGACCTGGCCGAGGGGCTGCTCGAAGACGACCACGCCGCCTCCGTCAACGCGCACCTCGAATCCTGCGCCGACTGCCGGGACCGCTCCGCCGACCTTGCGGACGTCTCCCGGCTCCTGGCGGAGGCACCGACACCGGCCATGCCCGCCGACCTGGCGTCGCGCATCGACTCGGCCATCGCGGCCGAATCGTTGCACAGCGCCCAGGTGGTGAGCCTGGAGCAGCGGCGCGGACGACGGCATTGGCGGCTCCTGTCGGCGGCGGCCGCCACAGCGATCGTGCTCGGCGGCGGAGCGATGGTCGGCAAGGCCGCGCTGGAGGGCTCCGACGGCGACGCCAGCACCGCGGCGAAGACACCCGTGATGGACGGGAGCGACGGCGGCGCCGCCATGCGCAGCTCCGCGCGGGCGCCCGGCGCGGCGACCGAGGGCTCGGGGCCGCGGCGCGACACCCTGGCCGCCCCGGTGACCTTCACCGTGGCCGCCAGCGGCACCGACTACCGCGCCTCGTCCCTGGGCCCGCAGGTCGGCGACCTGCTGGGCAAGGGGGGCGAGTCGCGCACCGAGGGCCGCGCTCCGGACGCGCGCCTGTCGGAGTGCGTCGCGAGCGTCACCCGGGGCAAGACCCCCGCGCTGGTCGACTCGGCCAGGTACGAGGGCGGCCCCGCGACGGTGATCGCCGTCAGGGCCGCCAAGCCCGACGCCTGGGAGATCTGGGTCGTCGGCCCGGACTGCTCGGCCCAGGACACGCGCGAGCTGAAGCACACGGTCGCCGGCGGCTGACGAACGCCCGGCCTGCACACATATATACGGAAGGGCCGCTCCCGGCCGGGAGCGGCCCTTCCGTGCGTCCGGTCCGACGTCAGCCCAGCTCGCGCAGGAAGTCCTCGACGATCGCCCACGCCTTCTCGGCGGCCTCGGCGTCGTGGTCGGGCAGGTCGGGGTCGGTGAACAGGTGGCCCGCGCCCCGGTAGCGGAACACCTCCACGTCCGCGCCCGCGCGGCGCATCCGCAGGTACCAGGCGTTCAGCCAGTCCACCGGCTCGTAGGTGTCGGGGTCGGCGACGTGGAGCTGCACCGCGATCTCGGTGGCGGCGTCGTCGGCGATGTCGGAGGTGCCGTGCATCAGCAGCAGCCCGCCCGCCTTCTCGTCGGCCAGCGCCAGGTTCTGCGCGATGGCGCCGCCCAGCGAGAAGCCCGCGTAGACCAGGCCGCCGTCGCCGACCAGGGGGGCGGCCGCCGCCACCGCGCGGCGCAGCAGCTCGTCCCGGCCGATCTCTTCTTTGATCTTGAGGCCGGCCTCCTGGCTGTCGGCGACGCGCCCGTCGTACAGGTCGGGGGTGTGCACCTCGTGCCCGGCCGCGCGCAGCCGCTCGGCGGCCTGGTGGACGGCGGGCCGCAACCCGTACATCGAGTGGAGGAGAAGGATTCGCGCCATGGGGACAAGCTTATGACCGGCCCTGTGACCGGCACGGCGACGGCCCGGGAATCCCTGGGGCCTAGGATCGGTTGACGCCACCGACAGGGCGGGCTGAGCCGGAGGCGGCGAGGCGCCGAGCGGTGAGGCGGCAGGGCGGAGGCGTCCCGGCGTGGGCCGTGGCGGGCCTTGGCACCGAAGGCGAACAAGGAGAAGGACAGTACTGTGAGCGACGTCCGCAACGTCATCATCATCGGCTCGGGCCCCTCGGGCTACACGGCCGCGATCTACGCCGCCCGGGGCGACCTCAAGCCCCTGGTGTTCGAGGGGTCGGTGACCGCCGGCGGCGCGCTGATGAACACCACCGACGTGGAGAACTTCCCCGGCTTCCCCGACGGGATCATGGGCCCGGACCTGATGGACGGATTGCGCAAGCAGGCCGAGCGGTTCGGCGCCGAGCTGATCACCGACGACGTCACCGAGGTCGACCTGACCGCCGACCCCAAGATCGTCAAGGTGGGCGAGGACGTCTACCGCGCGCACGCCGTGATCGTCGCCACCGGCTCGGGCTACCGCGAGCTGGGCCTGCCCGACGAGAAGCGCCTGTCGGGCCGCGGCGTGTCCTGGTGCGCCACCTGCGACGGCTTCTTCTTCCGCGAGCAGGACATCGTGGTCGTCGGCGGCGGCGACACCGCGATGGAGGAGGCCATCTTCCTGACCAAGTTCGCCCGCTCGGTCACCGTCGTGCACCGCCGCGACGAGCTGCGCGCCAGCCGCATCATGCAGGACCGCGCGTTCGCCAACGAGAAGATCCGGTTCGTGTGGGACAGCGAGGTCGTGGGGATCCACGGCGAGGACCGCGTCCAGGGCGTGCAGCTGCGCAACCTCAAGACCGGCGCCGAGTCCCGCCTCGACGTCACCGGCCTGTTCATCGCGATCGGCCACGACCCCCGCAGCGAGCTGTTCGCCGGGCAGCTCGACAGCGACGCCGACGGCTACCTGCTGGTCCGGCACCCGACCACCGCCACCAAGATCCCGGGCGTGTTCGCCGCCGGCGACGTCGTCGACCACGTCTACCGGCAGGCCATCACCGCGGCCGGCAGCGGCTGCTCGGCCGCCATCGACGCCGAGCGCTGGCTCCAGGACCGCGGCGAGGCCGAGATCGTGCCGCAGCCCGCCAAGGAGCTGGCCGGCGAGGGCTGACCGGCTGTCCGCAGTACCCGACCAGCGCGCGGCGGCGGGCACCTCCGCCGCCGGGGGAACACGAAGGAGAAACCATGAAGGCCGTGACCGACGCCGACTTCGAGGCCCAGGTCCTCAAGAACGACAAGCCCGTTCTGGTCGACTTCTGGGCGGAGTGGTGCGGCCCGTGCCGGATGGTCGCCCCCATCCTGGAGGAGATCTCCAAGGAGCACGGCGACAAGCTCGACATCGTCAAGCTCAACATCGACGAGAACCCGCAGGTGCCGGCGCAGTACGGCGTCATGCAGATCCCGACCATGAACGTCTACCAGGGCGGCGAGGTCGTCAAGCAGATCATGGGCGCCAAGCCCAAGGCCGCCCTGCTGCGCGACCTGGCCGAGTTCCTCTGACCCGGCCCGCCCACCCCCGTTCCACGGGAAACGGCCCGCACCTCGCCGAGGTGCGGGCCGTTCCGCTCTCCGGGCTCTGACGGCGCCTCACACGGGCCGGAGCGCGCCCTCCGGGGTCATGGAGCCCAGCAGCCGCTCCAGGGCCACCTCGACGTCCTCACGCCACGACAGGGCCGACTTCAGCTCCAGCCGCAGCCGCGGGTAGCGGTGGTGGGGCCGCACTGTCTTGAACCCGACCGACAGCAGGTAGTCGGCCGGCACCATGCAGCCGCCCTCCTCGCCCTTGAGGTCGCCGAACGCCTCGATGGCCTTCACCCCGCGCCGGGTCAGGTCCTTGGCCACGCCCTGCACCAGCATCCGGCCGAGGCCGCCGCCGGTGAAGTCGGGCAGGATGTGCGCGGTCATCAGCAGCACCGCGTCCGCGCTGACCGGGCTGGTCGGGAACGCCACCGAGCGCGGCACGTACAGCGGCGGCGCGTAGAGCACGAACCCGGCCGGGACGTCGTCGACGTACACGAGCTTCCCGCAGCCGCCCCACTCCAGCAGGGTCGAGGAGATCCACGCCTCCTTCTCCAGCTCCGGGGCGCCCGCCTCCACCGCGCGGTCGCGGCTCACCGGGTCCAGCTCCCAGAAGACGCAGCGCCGGCAGCGGCGCGGCAGGTCGTCCAGATTGTCCAGCGTGATGTTCACGAGACGACGCGACACCTGTTCGGCACCCCCAGGGCGGTACGCCACTTCGCAGAAAATCCCGGAACAGACCGGGACCCTCGGGCATCGTATCGGAGAGGGGACGCGGTCCCCGGCAGGCGAGGCGCGGGGGTTCCACGCACCCCGCCGACGGCGATGCCGTAGTTTGCAGAGACATTCCGAACACCCCTGGAGGTGCCTCGTGGAACAGCACACGCGCACGGATGCCTACACCGATCGCTACGCCGCCCGTGCCGCCGGCATGGTGGCCTCGGAGATCCGGGCTCTGTTCGCCGTGGCTGCCCGCCCCGAGGTGGTCTCCCTGGCGGGCGGGATGCCGTACGTGTCGGCGCTGCCGCTGGACGAGGTCGGCCGCATGGTCGGCGACCTGGTGGCGCGCAACGGCGCGGAGGTCCTCCAGTACGCCTCGGCGCAGGGCGACCCGGTGCTGCGCGAGCGCATCTGCGAGGTGATGGCCCTCGAAGGCGTGCAGGCGTCGGCCGACGACGTCGTGGTGACGGTGGGCGCGCAGCAGGCGCTGGACCTGGTCACCCGGATCTTCGTGGACCCGGGCGACGTGGTGCTGGCCGAGGCGCCGTCCTACGTGGGGGCGCTCGGCACCTTCGCCTCCTACCAGGCCGACGTCGTGCACGTGCCGCTGGACGAGGGCGGCCTGATCCCCGCGGCGCTGCGCGAGACGCTGGAGCGGCTGCGCCGCGAGGGCCGCACCGTCAAGTTCCTGTACACCGTCCCCACCTTCCAGAACCCGGCCGGCGTCACCCTCACCACCGCGCGCCGCGCGCAGATCCTGGAGATCGCCGCCGAGTACGACGTGCTGATCATCGAGGACAACCCCTACGGCCTGCTCGGCTTCGACGGCGACCCGATGCGGGCGCTGCGGGCCGACGACGCCGAGCGCGTCGTCTACCTCGGCTCGTTCTCCAAGACCATCGCCTCGGGCCTGCGGGTCGGCTGGGTGCTCGCGCCGCACGCGGTGCGCGCCAAGCTCGTGCTGGCCGCCGAGTCGGCGATCCTGTGCCCGTCGAGCTTCTCCCAGCTCGCCGTCCGCGAGTACCTCACCACCCAGCCGTGGCGCGAGCAGATCAAGGACTTCCGCGAGCTGTACCGCGAGCGGCGCGACGCGATGCTGGAATCGCTGGACGCCTTCATGCCGGAGGGCTGCACGTGGACGCGCCCGGCGGGCGGCTTCTTCGTGTGGCTGACCCTGCCCGAGGGCCTGGACGCCAAGGCGATGGCCCCGCGCGCGCTGGCCGAGCGCGTCGCCTACGTCCCCGGCACCGGCTTCTACGCCGACGGCGACGGGCGGCGGCACATGCGGATCTCCTACTGCTACCCCGAGCCGCACCGCATCCGCGAGGGGGTGCGCCGCCTGGCCGGCGTCGTCGAGCAGGAGATCCGGCTGCGCGACACCTTCGGGGGAGTCGAGCACCAGCGCTCCCCCGGCGGGGTCCACACGCCGGGGCCCGACACGGTCTGAGACGCTGGACGCGACGCCCGGCCTCCCATCGGGGAGCCGGGCGTTTCCCATCTCACAGGAAGGCAGGGGTTGTGGAACTCGGTCACGTCGTCGTGCTCGCCGGGGGACTGTCGCACGAACGGGAGGTCTCCCTGCGTTCGGGCCGCCGCGTCGCCGACGCGCTGCGCTCGGTGGACGTCCCGGTGGAGCTGCGGGACGCCGACGCGACCCTGCTCGACTCCTTCACCAGCGACCCGCCGGACGCGGTGTTCCCGGTGCTGCACGGCGCGGCGGGGGAGGACGGCGCGATCCGGGGCGTCCTGGAGCTGCTCGGCATCCCGTACGTGGGCGCGCGCCCGGACGCGTGCCGGGTGGCGTGGGACAAGCCGACGGCCAAGGCGGTCGTCCACCGGGCGGGCTTGCGGACGCCCGCCTCGGTCGCCCTGCCGAAGGAGGTCTTCCACGACCTGGGTGCCTCCGCCGTCCTGGAGCGGATCCTGAACCATCTGGGCCTCCCCCTGTTCGTGAAGCCGACGCAGGGCGGCTCGGCGCTGGGCGCGTCGGTCGTCCGGGAGGCGGGGGACCTGCCCGCCGCGATGGTGGGCTGCTTCGCCTACGGGGACGCGGCTCTGGTGGAGCAGTACGTGGCGGGCACGGAGATCGCCGTCAGCGTCATCGAACGCGGCGGCGAGCCCCACGCCCTGCCCGCCGTGGAGATCGTGGCCCCTGGGGGCCGCTACGACTACACGGCCCGCTACGACGCGGGCGACACCGAGTTCGTCACCCCGGCGAGGCTGAGCGACGAGGCGACCGCGCGGGCGACGGCGGCGGCCGTGACGGCCCACCGCGCGCTGGGGCTGCGCGACCTGTCCCGTACCGACCTGATCGTCTCCCCAGACGGCGAGGTGCACTTCCTGGAAGTGAACGTGGCCCCGGGGATGACGGAGACGAGCCTGCTCCCCCGGGCGGTGAGCGCCGCCGATCTGGACCTGGGCGAGTTGTGCCGCGACCTGATCGAGCGCCGCCTGACGTCCCGGCGCGAGGATAGCCGGGACTGACGGGCTGAGACGTTTCACGGGAAACCACGAGTCTCCGCAGGCGCAGTTTCCCGTGAAACGTCGATGCGCCCCGAGAGCAGCCTCAAGGTTTCTCGTGAAACGTTGGCGCGCCCCGAGATCAGCGCCAGAAAGCGTCGCCGCAGCCCGGCAGGGGCCGCCCAGGTTTCCCGTGAAACCCTCACTCCCCAAGAGCGCGGCCCCTCGGTTTCCCGTGAAACGTCGGCCGCCAACCCCACGGATCGATTCCCGGCCGGGCGGATGTTTCGCCGCCGGACGGCGGGAAATACATGATCACGAAGTGGCCGCCCGGGGGAGTGCACGGGCTCGGCCGAGCGAGGCACGGCTTCCGGCCGCCGTCACGGGCGGGTGCGGTGGTCCCCCGGGTCCCGGGACCGTCCCCCGGCGATGACGGCACCGGCGACGCCCGCTCGGCGCCGGCCCCCGGTGTTCATCCGCACATGCGAACGCCCCGGCCCTGCGAGGGGACCGGGGCGTTGGCAAAGCCTGGGGACGGGGGTCACTCGTCGAGGTCGCCGCGCACGCCCTCGTCGTCGGGGGCCATCGACTTGATGATGCGGTCCAGGTCCTCCATCGAGGCGAACTCCACCACGATCTTGCCCTTGTTGCGGCCGAGGTCCACGCGCACCTTGGTCTCGTAGCGGTCCGACAGCCGGTCGGCCAGGTCGCGCAGGGCGGGCGCGACCTGCTTCTTGGCGCGGCCCTGCCGGGGCTCGGGCGGCCCGTCCTCGACCTCGCGCAGCGCGATGATCTCCTCGACGGCGCGGACCGACAACCCCTCGGCGACGATGCGCTTGGCGAGGTGCTCCTGCGCCTCGGCGCTGTCCAGGCCCAGCAGGGCGCGGGCGTGCCCGGCCGACAACACCCCCGCCGCCACGCGCTGCTGCACGTTCGGCGGCAGGTTCAGCAGCCGCAGCGTGTTGGTGATGTGCGGGCGGGACCGGCCGATGCGCGCGGCCAGCGCCTCGTGCGTGGTGCCGAAGTCGTCCAGCAGCTGCCGGTAGGCGGCGGCCTCCTCCAGCGGGTTCAGCTGCTGGCGGTGCAGGTTCTCCAGGAGGGCGTCCCGGAGCATGTCGTCGTCGCCGGTGTCCCGGATGATGGCCGGGATGACCTCCAGGCCCGCCTGCCTGGCGGCGCGCAGCCGCCGCTCCCCCATGATCAGTTCGTAGGGGTGCTCGGCGTCGGCGTTGCGGCGCACCACGATCGGCTGGAGCAGGCCGACGATGTGGATCGACTCGGCCAGCTCTTCGAGCGCCTCGTCCTCGAAGTGCCGGCGCGGCTGCCGGGCGTTGGGCCGGATCTCGTGCAGGGGGAGTTCGGCGAAGTGCGCCCCGGCGACCGGCGCGAGGCCCGGGACGGACGCGGCCGCGCCGTCCGAGCCCGCCGGGTGGGCGCCGCCGCCGTGTCCGTTCCCGGGGCCGCCCGGCTCCGGTTCCGGCTGCGGGGGCGGCGGCGGGGCGGTGGGGATGAGGGCGCCCAGGCCCTTGCCCAGGCCGCGGGGACGCTGGCTCACGTGGCGGCTCCGGCGTTGCGGTGGGCCATCTCCGACGCGGCCTCGCTGTAGGCGAGCGCGCCGCTGGAACCCGGGTCGTAGGTGATGACGGACTGGCCGTAGCTGGGGGCCTCGGAGACGCGCACGCTCCGGGGGATCACGGTCTTCAGGACGATGTCTCCAAAGTGCTGCCGCACGTCCTCGGCGACCTGCGCGGCCAGCCGGGTCCGGGCGTCGTACATGGTGAGCAGGATGGTGGAGACGTTCAGCGCCGGGTTCAGGTGCGCCTTGACCAGGTCCACCGTCCGGATGAGCTGGCCGAGGCCCTCCAGCGCGTAGTACTCGCACTGGATCGGGATCAGCAGCTCGTCCCCGCCCACCAGCGCGTTGACCGTCAGCAGGCCCAGCGACGGCGGGCAGTCGATCAGGACGTAGTCGAACTTGTCGGTCTCGTAGGCGTCCAGCGCGCGGCGCAGCCGGGACTCGCGGGCCACCTTGGAGACCAGCTCGATCTCGGCCCCGGCGAGGTTCAGCGTGGCGGGCGCGCAGAACAGGTTGGGGATGTCGGGCGCGGCCACCACGATGTCGGCCATCGGGGTGTCCTCGATCAGCACGTCGTAGATCGACGGGATCTCCGCGTGGTGGTCCACGCCCAGCGCCGTGGAGGCGTTGCCCTGCGGGTCCAGGTCCACCACCAGCACCTGGGCGCCGTGCAGCGCCAGCGACGCGGCGATGTTCACCGAGCTGGTGGTCTTGCCGACGCCGCCCTTCTGGTTGGCGATCGTGATGACCCGGCACGCGCCGGGCCGGGGCCACTCCCGCTCCCGCCGCCCCGCCATCGCCTTGAGTGCGGTCACCGTCGTTTCATGTGAAACCTTGGCGTCCTTGAGCGCCTCGCGCACCAGTTCCGACTCCCCCTGAGATGAACGTCCCGGCGGCTGCGCGCCGCCGCTGCCCCCGGTCGGGACGTAGCCGACGTTGTCGGCGGTCCCCGACGTCGTGTCCGCCCACATCGCGTGCCCGGACGGAGCGCTCGCGGCCCCCGCCGCGCCGCCCTCCCCCGCCTCCGGCGCCTGCTCCGGCCGCTCCGGGCCGGAGGAGGAGTCGTCGGGGGATTCACCGGCGCGGTCAGGCCGGTCCACTCCTGGTCCCGTGCTCATGAAGACCTCTTCTTCCTCGACCCTTGAGCGCGCCGGGGCGCGCTATCGGCGACCACACGGACAAGCGTTGTCGGCGGGTCGACCTTACCGCGCCCGACTTGCAGCAGTTCGGTGGTCCGCACCCCGAACCGCGACAGAACGGGACGGGCCTCCTCCAGCTCCACGGCGGCGCGCTCTCCCTTGAGGGCGAGCAGTTCCCCACCCGGACGCAACAGGGGAAGCGCCCACTTGGCCAGCCGCTCCAGCGGGGCGACCGCGCGGGCGGTGACCACGTCCGCCGCGAAGTCCTTGGCGACCTCCTCGGCGCGGCCCCGGCGGACCTCGACGTTCTTCAGTTCGAGCAGCGCCACGGCCTCGTCGAGGAACGTGGTCCGGCGCAGCAGCGGCTCCAGCAGCGTGATCCGCAGGTCGGGGCGGACGATCGCCAGCACCAGGCCGGGCAGCCCGGCGCCCGAGCCGACGTCCACCACGGTGGCGTGCTCGGGGATCGCCTCGGCCACCACCGCGCAGTTGATCAGATGGCGCTCCCAGAGGCGGTCGACCTCGCGCGGGCCGATCAGCCCCCGCTCCACCCCCGGCCCGGCCAGGAAGTCCGCATAGCGCTCCGCGATGGGCAGTGTGTCACCGAATACCTCACGTGCAGTCCCCACCGAACGAATCGTTCCACAAAACCACCCGGCGACGTACTCGCGAAACGGGGCGATGACCTTGGGGAGGGCGGCCCCGGGCACAGCCGTGCCCGAAGGCGCGCATATTCGGCGCCACCGGGGTAGAGGGAGACCAGTGCTGCCCGCCCTTCACGGAAGGAGGCTCCGAGCCATGGGTATCGGAGTCAGTCTGGCTTTCATCGCCATCGGCGCGATCCTCGCCTTCGCCCTCAACGTCGACGTCAGCGGCGTCAACATCACCATGGTCGGCCTCATCCTGATCCTGGTGGGGGCCATCAGCATGGCCTTCACCCTGCTGTACACCCGGCCGCGCCGCCGCGCCGGGCAGATCGTCGGCGCCGACCCCGCCTACGGGGACGAGGGCGCGCCCGTTGAGACGGTCATCAAGGAGGAGCGCATCATCGAGCGCCCCGTGGACGCGGCGACCGGCGCCCCCGTCGAGCGGGTCGAGCGGGTCGTCGAGCGCCCCGCGACGCCCCGGCACCCCGGCGGCCACAGCGGCCAGGACCCGGCCATCGCCCAGGATCCCGCCTACGCGCAGGACCCCGCCATCCAGAACGTGACGCCGATCCCCGCCGAGCGGCGCGTTCCCCGCGAGCGGGACTGACCCACCGGCGCACCGATCGCCCACCGGCCACCCGTCGTGACGATCGCAACCGAACGGACTGAACGCTCGTGCGAGCAGCGCACCCTAAGACCACCACCAGGACCACCGCCCCCCACGACGGACCCGGGACCGCCGGCCACCAGCGCCGGAGACCGGCGCGCCCCGGCGCCCAGATGACGAAACCGGTCTGAACCGCCGCCGACGGCCGGTTTCCAGAACGCTCGGTGTGCTACGGCGGCGGTGCACACCGAGCCCCCGCAGAGGCCCCGCACCCCGGATTTTGGGGGCGGGGTCTCTGCCCGTCCAGGTCCGTGGACCGGGCTCAAGAACCTCAACTGGCGCGCGAGAGACTAACCGGCCCGGGGAAGCAACGCCGAAGGCGAGCTTCCCCGGGCCGGATCGCGAAGCGATGTGGCTCTCGCCAAGACACGGTCAGGGGCGAGCCGCCAGACGAGCCCCTGGGCCGGGGCTTCAATTCAAGAAGGGTGGACGACCACGTAGCGGTCGGGCTCCTCGCCCTCGGACTCGCTGCGCAGGCCCGCCTCGGCGACCGCGTCGTGGACGATCTTGCGCTCGAACGGCGTCATCGGCGCCAGCGGCTTGGCCTGGCCGCCCCGCTTGACCTCGTCGGCCACGTCCTGGCCGAGCTTGGTCAGCTCCGCGCGGCGGCGCTCGCGGTAGCCGCCGATGTCCAGCATCAGCCGGGTGCGGTTGCCGGTCTGGCGGTGCACGGCCAGGCGGGTCAGCTCCTGGAGGGCCTCCAGGACCTCGCCGCGCTTGCCGACCAGCTCGTCCAGGGAGCCGCCGACCACCGCGACCATCGCGCGCTCGCCCTCGACGTCCATGTCGATGTCGCCGTCGTAGTCACCGATGTCCAGCAGGCCCTCGATGTAGTCGGCGGCGATCTCGCCTTCCTGTTCGAGCGCCTGGACGTCGACCTCGGTGGTGTCGGTCTGGCTCAACGGGGATCTCCTTCTTCGGCGCGGACCGGGGTCAAAACTAGCGCTTCGGGGTGCCGCTGCGCTTGCTGCGCGGCTTGCGCGTCGGCTGGTTGCGGACGGCCTTCGGCTTGTCCTCGGGCTCGGGGACCGGGTCGGCGTCCTTCTTCAGCTTGGCCTTGATGCCGGTCGGGGCGGGGGCGGCCTTGCCGCCCTTGCCCGTGGCCGTACCGGCGGCGGGCTCCCCGTTGGCGCCCAGCGGCGGGTACTTGGAGTAGATGTAGTGCTGCTGCACCAGGGTCCAGCTGTTGGAGGTCACCCAGTACATCAGCACGCCCAGCGGGAAGCCGAGGCCGAACAGGCCGAACAGCGGGGCCAGGAAGACCATCATCTTCTGGGCCTGCATCATCGGGTTGTTCTCGTCGGTGACCGGCTGGCGCTTCATGCTGGCCCGCACGGTGAAGAAGGTGGTGCAGGAGCTGATCACCACGGCGATGCCGGTGATGACGATCGCGCTCCAGCTCTTCGGGTCGGCGCCGAAGGCGTTCAGGAAGGTGTCGGGGATGTGCGCCCCGAAGATGTTGGCCTTCTGCGCGCTGGACACCAGGTCCGGGGTGACGGCGAACACGCCCTCGCCCGGCTTGGCGTCGGAGATGCGCTTCAGCACCTGGAACAGGCCGATGAACACCGGCATCTGCACCAGGATCGGCAGGCAGCCCGACAGCGGGTTGGCGCCGTTCTCCTGGTAGAGCTTCATGACCTCCTGGTTGAGGCGCTGCTTGTCGTTCTTGTACTTCTTGCGCAGCGCCTGAACCTTCGGGTTCAGCTCCTGCATCTTCCGGGAGGCGTGGATCTGTTTGACGAACAGCGGCACCAGCAACAACCGCAGCAGGACGGTGAGCAGGATGATCGAGCCGCCCCACGCCCATCCACTGTCCTTGTCGATGCCGACGGAGCTCAGCCCCGTGTGAATCCACACGATCAGCTGGGCGACGATCGAGTACAACCAGTCAAGCACCGGGCAGCTCCTTGGGCTCTGCTAGGGCGGGGCCGCTCTCCTCGCGGCCGGAGGTGTGGGTGGGTGCCGCGTCCCTGTTCCGGCGCGGCGGCACGGGATCGTGCCCGCCGCGGTGGAACGGGTGGCACCGGCCGATCCGGCGGGCGGTCAGCCAGGTGCCGCGCAGCGCGCCGTGCGTCTGGAGGGCCTCCAGGCCGTAGGCGCTGCAGGTGGGCTGGAAGCGGCACTGCTGCCCGAGCAGGGGGCTCAAGAAGCGGCGGTAGGCACGGACCAGCAGGATCAGCGCGCGGGCCGCCGGGCTCGGCGACGCGTCGCGCCCGTCGGCGTCCGGGGCCGGCCCGGCGACCGGGCTCGGCACGCCGGCCGCCTGGTCACCGGGGGCGGGCGCCCCAGGCCGATCGGTCATCTGTGCCCCTTGGACGTGGGCCGCAGCAGCCGGTCGAGCGCCGACTCCAGATCCGCGGCCAGGTCGTCATGGCGCGCCGTTCCCGCGGCGGGGTTGGCGCGCACTACGAGCAGGCTACCCCCCGGCAGTCGATCGAGGTGCGCGCGCACCAGGTGGCGCAACCGGCGCTGGACGCGGTTGCGCACCACGGCGTTGCCGACCGCCTTGGACACGATGAAGCCCACCAGCGACGCCGCGCCGGTTTCCCGGTCGGGCCCCTGGTCGGCCTGGGCGTCCTCACGGCGCAGCAGGTGCACGACGACAGTTGGCCGTCCGGCGCGGCGACCGCGCCGGACGGCCAACGTGAACTCGTCCCGCCGCCGCATCCGGTGTCCGGACGGCAGCATGTGAGGGGTCTGTCAGACCGCGATGCGGGCGCGGCCCTTGCCGCGCCGCGCGGAGAGGACGGCGCGGCCGGCGCGGGTGCGCATGCGCAGCCGGAAGCCGTGCTTCTTGTGGCGACGACGGTTGTTCGGCTGGAAAGTACGCTTGCTCACTTGAGGCTCCAGTGCTGCGGTCGGGTTGTCTTAGGCGCGATGTGTCGCATCGAGGGCCGCGTCCGGTCCCCCGCAGCGGGGGCCCACCCGGGCGATGGAGGCGGGCACGCGTCATCTCCGTCGATGCGACTCGACCTCAGCACGTTACGGGCTGGCTGCCCATCAGGTCAAACGGAGACCTTCTCCGCCAGAGGGCGCGCCGGGGCCGCGCGCCTTTCCCCGGGACGGTGCCCGGCGGGCCTCGGGTGTGCGCTATTGCACTTCCTCCCCGCGTTCTCCACAAGAAGGGGTGCAAGACCGCTTTGTCACCCGAGTCGAGGCCGAGATCCCAGCGCGCGGCCGTTCTTCGCCCTCAGCGAATCCGGGACGTGGATATCCCTGTGGACAACTGTGCACAACCACCCTTCGCCGGGGGACTGTCGGCGCCCTCCGTCGGCTCCTTTCCACCGCCATTCGCAGGGGGCCCCGGCTTCGTCCCGCTCCCTCCCCGGCGCGACGGCGGCGGCATTCCGAGAACGCGCGGGCGAACTGCCCGGCCGTCCCCGTTCCGCTCCCCGCGCAAGCATTCCCAGCTCGCGCGCGTGAGGGGATGATCTTGCGCGGGTAGGGAGGTGACCGGGGGTGATGGACGATGACCTTGGGGCGAATCCCGTTCGTGTTGCGGGGGGCCGACGGCAGCGGCTAGGGTTCTGGCCGTAGCCGACCCGTCTGTGCGTCGGCCTTCTTTTTCGGGTACCGCGGACGGCGGCATCCGGGACTCCCCTTAGAACGGCACCGAGCGATCCCGTGCGCCCTCAGGGCTTTTGCACAGGGATCTCGTGCTCATGCACAGCATGTGGACAACTCTGTGGACAACTCGTGAGAGAGTAAGTCCCTCGCGGCGCCGCCGTGCTCACTGGGACGGGCCTCGCGCGCAGGCGATCCGGGCGGTCCGGTGTGCCGGTCTACAGAGTTTGGGGAGGGACCTTGCGCATGGACGGACAGGATCTCGGATCGGTCTGGGCCCGCACCCTCACGGCGCTGTCGGACGGGGACCTCCCGATCAGCTACCGCGCCTGGCTCCCGCTGGTCCGTCCGCTCGCCCTGGTGGAGGGCACCGCGCTGCTGGCGGCCCCCAACGAGTTCGCCAAGGACGCGCTGGAGACGCGCCTGCGCAACCTCATCACGCAGGCGCTCTCGCGCGAGCTGGGCCGCGAGATCCGCGTCGCGGTGACCGTCCAGCCCGAACCCCCGGCCTCCCCCGGTGAGCAGCACCACGAGCGAGGCCCCGAGGCTTACGGAGAGCGCCCCTCCTACGGGGAGCAGCCCTACGAGTCGTACGAGGACCGGCCGTTCGAGGACCGCCCCTACGAGGAGCGTCCTTCCTTCGAAGACCGCTCGTACGAGGAGCGTTCCTTCGGGGAGAAGAAGTACTCCGAGCGTCCCTACCCCGACCAGTCCTACGGAGACCAGGGCTACGGCGGGCGGCCGCAGCCCGGGGTTTCCCACAGCCCCGGCGGTTATCCCCAGGCTGAGGAAGAGCGCGGTTGGCCGCAGCGCGACAGCGACCACGGCGGCAGTTTTCCGGCCGCTCCCCGGCCGCCCGCCTATGGCGCGGGCCCTGGCGGGCGTTCCCCTTTCGAGGGGCGCGGGCAGCAGAACGGCTATCCCGGCCCCGGTCGCGGGCGTCCCGGGCCGGGCTCCGGCTTCGGCGATCCCGGCTTCGGTGACTCCGGCAAGGGCGGCTTCGGCGGCGAGCCGGGCGGTTCCGGCCCGTCCCCCAACGGCGGCGACGGCTACGACGCCCTCGGTGGCCGTCCGTCCGACATGCCCCCGGCGCCCCGCGGGCACGCCCCGTCGCACCTGAACGACCGCACGCTGGGCGCACAGCGTCCGGGAGGCGGTCCGGGCCGTCCCGACGCGCCGGGGCGCGAGGAGCGGCAGCACGAGGCCCCCAGCCGTTCGGAGGACTCCTACCAGCCGGCCGACCAGTACCGGGGCGACCGGGGCGGCGGCGAGGAGGAGGGCGCCGAGCCCCGTCCACAGGGTGGGGGCGGCGGTTCCGCCGAGCACGCGCGGCTGAACCCCAAGTACACCTTCGAGACGTTCGTCATCGGCTCGTCCAACCGGTTCGCGCACGCCGCCGCCGTGGCGGTCGCCGAGCAGCCCGCCAAGGCGTACAACCCGCTGTTCATCTACGGCGACTCCGGCCTGGGCAAGACGCACCTGCTGCACGCCATCGGCCACTACGCGCAGAACCTGTTCAACGGGGCGCGGGTGCGGTACGTGAGCTCGGAGGAGTTCACCAACGACTTCATCAACTCCATCCGCGACGGCAAGGCCGACGGGTTCCGCCGCCGCTACCGGGACGTCGACATCCTGCTGGTGGACGACATCCAGTTCCTGGAGGGCAAGGAGCAGACGCAGGAGGAGTTCTTCCACACCTTCAACACCCTCCACAACGCCAGCAAGCAGATCGTCATCTCCAGCGACCGGCCGCCCCGCGAGCTGGTGACGCTGGAGGACCGGCTGCGCAACCGCTTCGAGTGGGGCCTGACCACCGACGTGCAGCCGCCGGAGCTGGAGACGCGCATCGCGATCCTGCAGAAGAAGGCTCGGCAGGAGGGCCTGGCCGCGCCGCCGGACGTGCTGGAGTTCATCGCCTCGCAGATCGCCTCCAACATCCGCGAGCTGGAGGGGGCGCTGATCCGCGTCACCGCGTTCGCCAGCCTCAACCGCCAGTCCGTGGACATGAAGCTGGCGGAGATCGTGCTGAAGGACCTCATCCCCAACGAGTCCGGGCCCGAGATCACCGCCGCGATGATCATGGCTCAGACTGTGGAGTACTTCGGCACCACGATCGAGGACCTCTGTGGACCGTCGCGCTCGCGCATGCTGGTGACCGCGCGGCAGATCGCGATGTACCTCTGCCGGGAGCTGACCGACCTGTCGCTGCCCAAGATCGGGCAGCAGTTCGGCGGCCGCGACCACACCACGGTGATGCACGCCGAGCGGAAAATCCGCAGCTTGATGGCCGAACGCCGGGCGATCTACAACCAGGTCACCGAGCTGACCGGGCGCATCAAGCACCAGGCGCGCAAGCGCTGAACCACCCCCCGAGCGCATCGGACACCCCTTCCCAGCGGGAGATCAACTCACACAGCCTGTGGATAACCCTGGGTCATTCCGTGGACAACCCGGGGGACAACCTGCGGAGAACTTGGGGACAACTCGTGGATGGATTGGGGACAGGTTGGGGACGGCCACCCGGCATCATGGGGACGACTCCGTGGACGACCTGGGGAAGACCTGGGGACGGGCTGGGGACGAAGCCGTCGCGCACACCCGCCGGCCCGCCACCCCGGGAGAACCTGCGGAAAACTCGTGGACAACCGGGGGAGAACGTGGGGATGAGCTGTGGGGACAGATTCTTCGTCCTCAGGCGGCGCCGCGTCGTCCACCGTCCATGCACAGCCCCGGTGGACAGAAATCCGCGGGTTCACCTGCGGAAACGGGGTCTGTCCACACTATCCACCGCCCCTATTACTAGTACTACCTCTGTGTTCTAACCAAGAAAAGATCCAGATCAAATCAGGGCCTGGGGACAACGCGCTCCGAGCGCGCGACCGGGCCCGGCGAACGTCACCGTTGTCCGACACCTGCAGGAGGCGGGTCCCCTTGAAGTTCCGCATCGACAGAGACGCCCTGGCCGACGCCGTGGCCTGGACGGCGCGCACCCTCCCGGTGCGGCCCCCGGTGCCCGTCCTGGCCGGCATGCACATCGAGGCGAGCGACCGGCTGAAGTTGTCGGCGTTCGACTACGAGGTCTCGGCGCAGGTGTCCACCGACATCGACACCGAGGAGCCGGGCACCGCGCTGGTGTCGGGCCGCCTGCTCGCCGAGATCTGCCGCAGCCTTCCTCCCCACCCTGTGGAGGTGACCACCGACGGCGCGAAGGTGATGCTGCGCTGCGGCAGCGCGAAGTTCACCCTCCTCACCATGCCTGTGGAGGACTACCCGACGCTGCCGGAGATGCCGCCGGCCGCGGGCGCGGTGGGCAGCGACGAGTTCGCCGCCGCCGTCGCGCAGGTCGCTATCGCCGCGGGCCGGGACGACACCATCCCCATGCTCACCGGCGTGCGCGTGGAGATCGAGGGCGAGACCGTCACGCTCGCCTCCACCGACCGCTACCGGCTGGCGGTCCGCGAGCTGCACTGGAAGCCCGAGCGCCCGGACTTCTCCGCGGTCGCCCTGGTGCCCGCCCGCACGCTCGCCGACACCGCCAAGTCGCTGACCTCCGGCGCCGAGGTGTCGATCGCGCTGGGCGGCGCGGGCGGCGCCGGCGAGGGCATGATCGGTTTCGCGGGCGGCGGGCGCCGCACCACCTCGCGGCTGCTGGACGGCGACTTCGTCAAGTACCGGTCGCTGCTGCCCAGCGAGTACGCCGGCCTCGCCGAGGTCTCCACCGCCCCGTTCATCGAGGCGGTCAAGCGCGTCTCCCTGGTCGCCGAGCGGAACACCCCCGTACGGCTCTCGTTCCGCCAGGGAGAGGTCGTGCTGGAGGCCGGGACCGGGGACGAGGCCCAGGCCGTCGAGGCGCTGGAGGCCAACCTGGAGGGCGAGGACATCGAGATCGCCTTCAACCCCGGCTTCCTGCTGGACGGGCTGTCGGCGATCGGCTCGGACGTGGCGCGGCTGTCGTTCACGACCCCGACCAAGCCCGCGGTGCTCACCGGCAAGCCCCCGCAGGACGGGGAGAACCCCAACTACCGGTACCTGATCATGCCGGTGCGACTGACGGGGTAAGTACCGTCAAAGGGGCATACCAGGGGGGACCCGCCCGCACGGGAGACGCCCGCGCGGGTGTGCACAGGGACCTATCCACAGGGGAGTGAGCATGGAACTGGGGATCATCGGGCTGGGCAAGATGGGCGGCAACATGGCCGAACGTCTGCGCCGCGGCGGCCACACCGTGGTGGGCTACGACCGCGACCCGAAGGTCAGCGACGTCGCCTCGCTGGAGGAGCTGGTGGAGCGCCTGGCCGCGCCGCGCGCGGTGTGGGTGATGGTGCCCGCCGGCGGCCCCACCCAGGAGACCGTCAACAGGCTGGGGGAACTGCTCCAGCCCGGCGACCTGGTCGTCGACGGTGGCAACTCACACTATGTGGACGACCAGAAGCACGGCGAGCAGCTGGCGGCCAAGGAGATCGGCTTCGTCGACTGCGGCGTGTCCGGCGGCGTGTGGGGCCTGGAGAACGGCTACGCGCTGATGGTCGGCGGCGACAAGGAGAACGTCGAGCGGCTGATGCCGATCTTCGAGACCCTCAAGCCGGAGGGCGAGTTCGGCTTCGTCCACAGCGGCGAGATCGGCGCAGGCCACTTCGTGAAGATGGTCCACAACGGCATCGAGTACGCGATGATGCAGGCGTTCGGCGAGGGCTACGAGCTGATCGAGGCGTCCGACGTCGTCACCAACGTGCCCGAGACCTTCCGTTCCTGGCAGGAGGGCACGGTCATCCGCTCCTGGCTGCTGGACCTGATGAACCGCGCCCTGGCCGAGGACCCGCAGCTGGACGAGCTGCGCGGCTACGCCAACGACTCGGGCGAGGGCCGCTGGACGGTCCAGGCGGCGGTGGACCACGCGGTGCCGCTGCCGGCGATCACGGCGTCGCTGTTCGCCCGCTTCGCCTCGCGCCAGGACGACTCGCCGGCGATGAAGGTGGTGGCGGCGCTGCGCAACCAGTTCGGCGGCCACGCGGTGGAGAGCGCGAAGGGCGCCGACTCCCCCGGCGCGGACGTGGACCCGCCGAAGGTCTGACCCCGCGGCGGTTCCGCCCCTGGAATCCCGGACCCCTGTTCCACAACACGCCTCACGTGGGCCGCCTCTTCGGGGGCGGCCCGCGGCGGGTTATCCACAACCAGTGGACACTTTCCCCACGGCCTTGGCAGGGCGGTGGACAATGGAAGTGGGGTCGCCCCCCTGGGCGGGCGGGGGTTGGGTGTGCGGGTTTTTCGCGGGCCCACAGGCGGCTCCTGTTCCCGCAGTGGCAGCCGTGGCGGCTCGGAGGCCCTACCCTCGTGTCCCGTGCACGTCGCCCACCTTTCGCTCCAGGACTTCCGGTCGTACGCCACCGCCGAGGTGCCGCTCGAACCGGGCGTCACCGCGTTCGTGGGCCCGAACGGCCAGGGCAAGACCAACCTCGTCGAGGCCGTCGGGTACGTCGCCACCCACGGCAGCCACCGCGCCGCCACCGACGCGCCGCTGGTCAGGCAGGGCGCGCCGCGCGCGATCGTGCGGGCCGGGGTCGTCAAGGACGACCGCAAGGCGCTGATCGAGCTGGAGATCAACCCCGGCAGGGCCAACCGCGCCCGGCTCAACCGCTCCCCCGTCCCCAGGCCCCGGGAGATCCTGGGGATGGTCCGCACGGTGCTGTTCGCGCCCGAGGACCTGGCCCTGGTGAAGGGCGACCCCGGGGAGCGCCGCCGGTTCATGGACGAGCTGCTCACCGCGCGCGCGCCGCGCTTCGCCGGAGTGCGCGCCGATTACGAGCGTGTCCTCAAGCAGCGCAACGCCCTGTTGAAATCGGCCGCCGCCCACCGTCGCGCGCCCGGCGCGGAGGTCCTGGCCACCCTGGACGTGTGGGACTCGCACCTGGCTCGTACGGGAGCCGAGTTGCTGGCCGCGCGCCTCGATCTGGTCGCCGGGCTGCGTCCCCTCGTCGCGCGCGCGTACGAGGCGCTCGCCCCGAACGGCGGCGCGGCCGACCTCATCTACAAGAGCTCCCTGGGTGCGGCGGAGTTGTCCACAGATCGTGCACAACTCGCCGAGCAGTTGCTGGCGGGTGTGGGCGAGGCCCGCAAGCAGGAGCTGGAGCGCGGCGTCAGCCTCGTCGGCCCGCACCGGGACGAGCTGGTGCTGCGGCTGGGGGAGCTGCCCGCGCGCGGTTACGCCAGCCACGGCGAGTCGTGGTCGTTCGCGCTCGGATTGCGCCTGGCGGCGTTCGACCTGCTGCGCGCCGACGGCGACGACCCCGTCCTGATCCTGGACGACGTGTTCGCCGAGCTGGACGCGGGGCGCCGCCGGCGGCTGGCCGGGATGGTCGCCCCGGCCGAGCAGGTGCTGATCACCGCCGCGGTGCCGGCGGACGTGCCGGGGGAGCTGACCGGCGCGTCCTTCACGGTCTCCGGCGGCCAGGTCGTCCGGGACTGATCCGGGCTTCGCGGAGGGAGGAGCGCCCATGACCGACGATCCACAGGATGTGCACGACGCCGCCGGCGCGGCGGACGCCTCCGACGGTGCGGCTCCCCCGGCCAAGACCGGCGTCGAGCTGGCCCGCGAGGCCCTCGCCCAGGCCAAGGCCGACGCCCTCAAGCGCGGCACCCTGCCCGGCCAGGGCGGCAAGAAGAAGCGCGGCGCCCGGCCCGCCCCCGTCCGCGACCCCGGGCGCGGCGGCGACCCCCGGGCGTTCGGCTCGGCGATCCGCGACCTGCTGGCCACCCGGGGCTGGGAGCAGCGGGCCGCGGTCGGCGGCGTCTTCGGCAACTGGCCCGGCATCGTCGGCCCCGAGCTGGCCGAGCACACCCGCCCGGAGAAGTTCGAGAACGGCGTGCTGACGGTCGCCGCCGACTCCACGACCTGGGCGACGCAGCTCCGCCTGCTGGCCGCGACGCTGGTCCGCCGGCTGAACGAGGAGCTGGGGCAGGGGACCGTCCGCCAGGTGAAGGTGACGGGCCCCTCGTCCGGGCCGCGCCGCACCGGCGCCTGGCGGGTCCGCTGACCTGCGCGGACCTCTCGCTGCGCCCGCCGGGGGCGGTCTTCGCGCCCGGCTGAGCACGCGCGCACGCCCCGCCCCTGTGGGCGTCCCGCGATTTGTCAGTGGTCGGTGGGAACATCTGTTCGGGGCGTTCGGCACGGTGTTCCGCGTCGAGCGCCCCGTAGGCCAGAGAAGCCCCTAGGGCGAATGGGGGGATGTGCCTCCGAGGCTGCCGAGCCGCCACACGGCCACACAGCGTCCGTCAGTGCCACTTTTCGGCGCATCACCCGGTAGAATGAATTCGGGTTCAGGATGCTGTACCGCCATGGGTCGCCCGGGTTCTCTGTCCGACATGACCAGAGCACGTGGGCGCCCTTACGTGTGTTACGGGGCACACCGCGTTCACCACGACGCGGGGCGGCGACGCGTCCCCGGCAGGAGGATCTCCTTTGGCGTACGACGCTAGTTCGATCACTGTCCTCGAAGGTCTCGAGGCGGTACGCAAGCGCCCCGGCATGTACATCGGATCGACCGGGGAGCGCGGCCTTCACCACCTCGTCTACGAGATCGTCGACAACTCCGTCGACGAGGCGCTCGCGGGCTACGCGGACGCCATCGAGGTGACGCTGCTGGCCGACGGCGGGGTCCGGGTCGTCGACAACGGCCGCGGCATCCCGGTCGGCGAGCACCCGGTCGAGAAGAAGCCGGCCGTCGAGCTGGTGCTGACCACGCTGCACGCGGGCGGCAAGTTCGACGGCAAGTCCTACGCGGTCTCCGGCGGCCTGCACGGCGTCGGCTCGGCCGTCGTCAACGCGCTGTCCACCCGGCTGGACGCCGAGATCAGGACCGACGGCCACTACTGGCGGCAGTCCTACACCTGGGAGGGCGCCACCGGCCCCCTGGAGAAGGGCGACCCCACCGACGAGACCGGCACCCAGATCACCTTCTGGCCCGATCCCGACATCTTCGAGACGCTCGACTGGAACTTCGAGACGCTCTCGCGCCGCATGCAGGAGATGGCCTTCCTCAACCGCGGCCTGTCGATCACGTTGCGGGACGAGCGCCCCGACCACCTGGTCAACGACGAGCCGACCGTGGTGGTCTACCACTACGAGGGCGGCATCGAGGACTTCGTCCGCTACATCAACGCCAAGAAGGACCCCGTCCACGAGTCGGTGATCTACTTCGGCGACGACACCGAGGGCATGTCGGTGGAGATCGCGATGCAGTGGAACGCCTCCTACGCCGAGTCGGTCCACACCTTCGCCAACACCATCAACACCGCCGAGGGCGGCACGCACGAGGAGGGCTTCCGGGCGGCGCTGACCACCATCGTCAACCGGTACGCCAAGGAGCAGAAGCTCCTGAAGGAGAAGGAGGACAACCTCACCGGCGAGGACGTCCGCGAGGGCCTGACCGCGATCATCTCGATCAAGCTGGCCAACCCGCAGTTCGAGGGGCAGACCAAGACCAAGCTCGGCAACTCCGAGGCCAAGCGGTTCGTGCAGCAGGCGTGCAACGAGCACCTGCGCGACTGGTTCGAGCGCAACCCCGGCGAGGCCAAGGAGATCATCCACAAGGCCACCCAGGCGTCCCGCGCCCGGCTGGCCGCCCGCCAGGCCCGCGACCTCACCCGGCGCAAGAGCCTGCTGGAGTCGACCTCGCTGCCCGGCAAGTTGTCGGACTGCCAGTCCACCGACCCGGTGAAGTCCGAGCTGTACATCGTGGAGGGCGACTCGGCCGGCGGCTCGGCCAAGGGCGGCCGCGACCCGATGTACCAGGCCATCCTGCCGATCCGCGGCAAGATCCTGAACGTCGAGAAGGCGCGGATCGACAAGATCCTCAAGAACAACGAGGTCCAGGCGATCATCACCGCGCTGGGCACCGGGGTGCACGACGAGTTCGACATCGAGAAGTTGCGCTACCACAAGATCATCCTGATGTCGGACGCCGACGTGGACGGCCACCACATCAACACCCTGCTGCTGACGCTGCTGTTCCGCTTCATGAAGCCGCTGATCGAGGCCGGGCACGTCTACCTGTCCCAGCCGCCGCTCTACAAGATCAAGTGGGACACCCGCGGCACCGACGTGGACTACGCCTACTCCGACCGCGAGCGCGACGCGATCATCGAGGCCGGCGTCGCCGCCGGCAAGCGCGACCCCCGCCCCCGCGACCTGATCCAGCGCTTCAAGGGCCTCGGCGAGATGAACGCCAACGAGCTGTGGGACACCACCATGGACCCCGACAACCGCGTCCTGCTCCAGGTCCAGCTCGACGACGCCGCCCAGGCCGACGAGCTGTTCAGCGTCCTGATGGGCGAGGAGGTCGAGCCGCGCCGGGAGTTCATCCAGCGCAACGCCAAGGACGTGCGCTTCCTCGACATCTGACGCGGCCGGTGCGGCCGGCCGCCGCGCGTCCCGCCGGAGCCCCGCTCCGGCCCGGACGCCGGACGGCCGCCGCGGCGAGACGAGAGCGCCGGACGGGCGCCCGCGCGGGCACGGCCCGACAGCGTTGAGACCCGGCCGGCGAGTTCCCACTACGTAGAAGAGGACTTCCACAGTGACGGACATGACCACCGAGGGCGAGCGGCCCACCGACCGGATCGAACCGGTCGACATCCAGGTCGAGATGCAGAAGAGCTACCTCGACTACGCGATGTCGGTCATCGTCGCGCGCGCGCTGCCCGACGTCCGCGACGGACTGAAGCCGGTGCACCGCCGCGTCATGTACGCGATGTACGACGGCGGATACCGCCCCGACCGCGGCTACTTCAAGTGCGCCCGCGTCGTCGGCGACGTCATGGGCAACTACCACCCCCACGGCGACTCGCCCATCTACGACGCCCTGGTCCGCCTCGCCCAGCCCTGGTCGATGCGCTACCCGCTCGTCGACGGCAACGGCAACTTCGGCTCCCGCGGCAACGACCCCGCCGCCGCCATGCGCTACACCGAGTGCCGCATGGCCCCCCTGTCGATGGAGCTCCTGCGCGACATCGACAAGGAGACCGTCGACTTCTCACCGAACTACGACGGCCGCTCCCAGGAACCCGACGTCCTGCCGTCGCGCTACCCCAACCTCCTGGTCAACGGATCGGCCGGCATCGCCGTCGGCATGGCGACCAACATCCCGCCGCACAACCTGCGCGAGGTCGCCGAAGGCGTGCGCTGGTACCTCGACAACTACGGCGCCACCGACGAGGAACTCCTCGAAGCCCTCATCGAGCGCGTCAAGGGCCCCGACTTCCCGACCGCCGGCCTCATCGTCGGCCGCAAGGGCATCGAGGACGCCTACCGCACCGGCCGCGGCTCCATCACCATGCGCGCCGTCGTCGAGGTCGAGGAGATCCAGAACCGCACCTGCCTGGTCGTCACCGAACTGCCCTATCAGGTCAACCCGGACAACCTCGCCCTCAAGATCGCCGAATCCGTCAAGGACGGCAAGCTCGACGGCATCGCCGACGTCCGCGACGAGACCTCCGGCCGCACCGGCCAGCGCCTGGTCATCGTCCTCAAGCGGGACGCCGTCGCCAAGGTCGTCCTCAACAACCTCTACAAGCACACCCAGCTCCAGGAGACCTTCGGCGCGAACATGCTCGCGCTGGTCGACGGCGTGCCCCGCACCCTCCGCCTGGACCAGTTCATCCGCAACTGGGTCGCGCACCAGATCGACGTCGTCGTGCGCCGCACCCGCTTCCTGCTCCGCAAGGCCGAGGAGCGCGCCCACATCCTGCGCGCCCTCCTCAAGGCCCTCGACCGCATCGACGAGGTCATCGCCCTCATCCGCCGCTCCCCCTCCGCGCAGCAGGCCCAGCAGGGCCTGATGTCGCTGCTGGAGATCGACGAGATCCAGGCCCAGGCCATCCTCGACATGCAGCTCCGCAAGCTCGCCGCCCTGGAACGCCAGGCCATCATCGACGAGTACGACAAGCTCATGGCCGAGATCGCCGACTACAACGACATCCTCGGCTCGCCCGAACGCCAGCGGCGCATCGTCGCCGACGAGCTCGCCCCCATCGTCGAACGCTTCGGCGACGACCGGCGCACCCAGATCATCCCCTTCGACGGCGACGTCTCCTACGAGGACCTCATCGCCGAGGAGGACGTCGTCGTCACCATCACCCGCGGCGGCTACGCCAAGCGCACCAAGACCGACCTCTACCGCGCCCAGCGCCGCGGCGGCAAGGGCGTGCGCGGCGCCCAGCTCAAGCAGGACGACATCGTCGACCAGTTCTTCGTCACCACCACCCACCACTGGATCCTCTTCTTCACCAACAAGGGCCGCGTCTACCGCGCCAAGGCCTACGAGCTGCCCGACGCCGGCCGCGACTCCCGCGGCCAGCACGTCGCCAACCTCCTCGCCTTCCAGCCCGACGAGCACATCGCCCAGGTCATGGACCTGCGCGACTACCAGGTCGCGCCCTACCTCGTGCTCGCCACCAAGGGCGGCAAGGTCAAGAAGACCGCGCTCACCGACTTCGACTCGCCGCGCTCGGGCGGCATCATCGCCATCAACCTCGCCGACGACGACGAGGTCATCGCCGCCCGTCTGGTCTCCTCCGAGGACGACCTCCTCATGGTCTCCACCGGCGCCCAGGCCATCCGCTTCCGCGCCGACGACGACTCCCTGCGCCCCATGGGCCGCGCCACCTCCGGCGTCATCGGCATGCGCTTCGAGGAGGACCAGGAGGTCCTCAACATGCTCGTCGTCCAGGACCAGACCCAGAACGTGCTGGTGGCCACCGAGGGCGGCTACGCCAAGCGCACCCCCGTGGACCAATACCCCGTCCAGGGTCGTGGGGGTAAGGGCGTCCTCACCGCTAAGATCGTTGAATCTCGCGGCAGGTTGGTAGGGGCCCTGATGGTGGGCCAGGACGACGAGGTCTTCGCGATGACCTCCAACGGGGGCGTCATCCGCACCAGTGCGGAGGAGATCAAGCAGTCCGGCCGGCAGACCATGGGCGTGCGTCTGATGAGCCTCGCGGACGGGGGCAGCATCGTCGCCATCGCGAGGAACGTAGAGTCCATGGAGGACTCGGACGCCGACACGGACGAAGGGGGCACGGCGAGTGACGTTCCCTCAGCCCAGGAGGACACGTGAGCACGCAGCCCGGTAAGAGCAAGGGCGGGTCCGACAAGGGCGCCGAGACCGCCAAGCCCAAGAAGACCGTGGCCGCATCCGCCAAGCCCGCCCGGGACGAGGCGACGGTCGAGATCACCCCGGTGGTCTCCGACGCGACCACGCCCGACCTGGAGGCGGTCAAGGACACCGGCACCGGCCCGGCCGACGACAAGGCGATCGCCCCGGTCAAGGACACGGCCAAGCCCGAGGCGCCCGCCAAGCCCGAACCGGCGAAGAAGGACTGGGCCAAGCCCGCCGAACCCGCCGGCTCGGTCTCCAGCGGCCGCACCGACACGCCGTTCCAGCGCGACCCCGCCGCCTCCCCGGCGGCGGCCGCCGGCGGCGTCCCCACGACCGGGACGCCCCCGGCCGGGACCACCCCGGCAGGGGCCACCCCGATCGGGACCACCCCGGCAGGGGCCACCCCGATCGGGACCACCCCGGCCGGACCGCCCCCGGCGGGGACGACCCCGCCGGGACCGGCCCCGGCGGGCAACAACTCCGGCGGCTTCGCGGGCACCGTCCTGAAGGACCGCCCGGCGGCCAACTCGACCAAGCCCGGCGCCAAGCCGCCCGCGGCCGGCGGCAAGCCCGCCCGCAAGGCGCAGCTGCAACTGGCGCGCCTGGAGCCGTGGTCGGTGATGAAGTTCAGCTTCGTCATGTCGCTGGTGTGCTTCGTGGTCCTGCTGGTCGCCGTGATCGTCCTGTGGGCGCTGCTGTCCGGCCTCGGCGTCTTCACGGCCATCAGCGACACCGTGAACGAGCTGACCAAGCAGCAGGGCCAGACCGAGGGCGGCCTGGACGCCGGAAGCTGGTTCTCCTTCACCCGCGTGCTCGGCTACACGGTCCTGGTGGGCGCCCTGAACGTCCTGCTGGTCACCGCCCTGTCCACGGTCGGCTCGGTCATCTACAACCTGGCCGCCGACCTGGTGGGCGGCGTCGAGGTGACGCTGAAGGAGGCGGAGTAGCCGCCGGTTTTAAGGATTACCGGTCCGGTCACGAGATGCGGTAATCTCTCCATGCGCCGCCCGGAGCGGCGGCGCAGGTGAGGGCGTATAGCTCAGTCGGTTAGAGCGCATCCCTGATAAGGATGAGGCCCCAGGTTCAAGTCCTGGTACGCCCACATCGCTATATTTCGGACATAAGACCCACTTCTGGAGAAGTGGGTCTTATGCATTTCTATCGTCGAACCGCAGACCGGGCCGCGCCCAGCTCGCCATTATGTTCGACATGAAGCTGATGGTGCAGGTGAAGCTGCTGCCGTCGCCCGAGCAGGAAGCGGCGCTGGCGTCGACCCTGCACGCTTGCAACGAAGCCGCCAACCGGGTTTCCGAGCGGGCTTTCCAGCAGCGCGTCTATGGCCGCGTCCCGCTGCAGAAACTGGTGTACGCCGACCTCAAAGCCACCGGACTGGCGGCACAGGCGTCACTGCACGTCATCCGCAAGGTCGCCGACGCGTACACGGTGCTTCATGCCCAGGTGAGTGGCGGCCTGATGCGGGAACGCGGACGCAGGCGCGCGCAGAGCAAGCCGGTGACCTTCCGGCCGAAGGCTGCGCAGCCATTCGACGACCGCTGCTTGTCCTGGTGGTGGGAGAACAACACGGTCTCCATCTGGACGGTCCAGGGCCGCATCCGTGGAATCCCATTCACCGCCACGGCCCGGCAATTGGAGATGTTGACCCGCTACCGAAAAGGAGAGACGGACCTCGTCCACCGTGCGGGCAAGTGGTTCCTGATTGCGACCTGCGAGGTCCCCGAGGCGCCCTTGAACGATGAGCCGTCGGACTGGATCGGCATCGACCGCGGGATCGTCAACCTGGTGACGACCAGCGACGGGCGTGATCACCAAGGTTCCGGGCTGACCAGGTACCGGCGACGGATGGCCAGGGTTCGGGCCGAGATGCAGTCCAAGGGGACCAAGTCGGCCAAGCGGAAGTTGCAGAGCCGGGCGCGCCGGGAGGCTCGGCACGCGTCGTGCGTCAATCACAGAATCGCCAAAGAGATCGTGGCCGATGCCCAACGCACCGGGCGCGGGATCGCCGTGGAGAATCTGCGCGGCATCCGCGACCGGATACGGCTCAGGCGGCACCAGCGGGCCATGCTCTCTCGATGGCCGTACCACCAGATCGTGGCCTACCTGGCCTACAAGGCACTCCGGGCGGGTGTGCCGTTCGTTCAGGTGGATGCGGCCTACACGTCCCAGACCTGCCCGAGATGCGGGCATGTCTCCCGCCGGAACCGTCCTCGCCGGGACGACTTCCGTTGCCAGGTCTGCGGGCTCGCTGGCCCGTCGGACCACATCGCCGCTGTCAACGTGCGCCAACGCGCCAGAGTGGCCTGGGTTTTTGTCAATGCGCCTGATGCAGCCGAGGAATCGGGGCGCGAGCCCCGTCGAGCCGCAAGCACGCAACCGCCAGTTGCGAGCAGTTGACGTCCACGTACGCCCTACCGAGCAGTTTCTACTGCGCAGATGAATAACAGGAGGTTGATCGTGCCGTCGAGGTTCAGGATGGGCCGCTAGAAGGCGCCGGGCTCGCCCTGTTCGGGGACGACGGCGGGCCTGGTGAGGCCCGCCGGGACCAGCAGGAACACCTTGGGGCCGAGCCGGTCCATGTCGCCGCCGCGCCCGAACACCAGTCCTGCGGCGAAGTCGATGAACTGCCTGGCCACGTCGTCGGGCAGGGCGGTGAGGTCCATGACGACGGGGACCCGTTTGTTGCGGAAGAAGTGGCCGACGTGCAGCGCCTCGTTGTAGTCGCGAGGCCGGAGAGTCTTGACGATCACCTGGTCAGTCTCCCCCAGCGCTCCCGCACGTCAAGGCCGTTCGGCCGACATCGTTGTCGGTGGGAGCCGAAGAGCGACGGGCGGAAGACCGGCGCGCTGGACCCGCTGGCGGCCGGTCAGGTGGTGGACTTGTCCTCGGCATGGGGCGGGTGTTGATGGGTGGGGATGGGCGTGGCGCACGCTTACGGGAATGGTTGTTCTTCCGCTGGTAGGGCCAGGGGCAGAATTCGTCCACAGGGTGTGGATAAAAGGCGGTGGCAGGCATTGTGCTTTCTCGCGACGGCGGGCACGACCGACACTGGGCGGCTGCATGAGGAGTCCCGCCCGTAGGGGAAAGGTAGGGGTGTCCCTACCTCGGTTCGGGGGCGTTCCCTGATGTCTTGGCGCCTGCTCCGATGGTGCGATCGGATGCATGATGTTCCTGCGGGCGGCGAAGATCTCGGTCGGGGCGATGGTGGGCGCGGCGTTGGTCGCCGGCATGGTCCAGACGTCTCCGGCGCGGCACGCCGCCGCACGGCTGGGGGCGTCCGAGGAGCACTGGACGGCCGTGTGGGGTGCGGCTCCGCAGCGGCCCGGCGCGGTGGGCGGTGGTTGGGCGCGCGCGGGGTTCGTCGACGTGTCGGTGCGTCAGGTCGTGCGGGTCTCCGCCGGGGGCGAGCGGCTGCGGTTGCGGTTGTCGAACCGCTACGGCGACCGGCCGCTGCGCGTGGCGGGGGTCATGGTCGGCCGGTCGGCGGGTGGTTCGGCGGTGCGGCCGGGGGCGGCGGCGGTGACGTTCGGGCGTGCGGTCGAGACGGTGGTCCCGGCGGGGTCGGAGGCGCTCAGTGATGCGGTGCCGCTGCCGGTCGCGCCGCTGGAGCGGCTGGCGGTGACGGTGCGGTTCGTCGGGGCGGCCTTCCACGAGCGGGCGGCCGCGCCGTCCTACCGGGCCGCTGGCGATCATCTGGCGGACATCGCGGGCGACGCCTATCGCGCGTCGTCGCCCTCCTGGTACTTCCTGGCCGGGGTCGAGGTCGCGGGCGGGCCGCGCAGCGCGGCGGTCGTCCTCGGTGACGCGCCGGCCGACGGGGCGGGGTTCCCCGACCACCTGGCCGAGCGGGTGGCCGCCGAGCGCCGTTCGTGGGCCGTGGTGGACGCGGGGATCGGGGCGAGTCGGCTGCTGGACGGTCCGGAGTGCGGCGGGGACGGCGGGCTGGACCGGTTCCGGCGGGACGTGCTGGCGCGGCCCGGGGCGCGGGCGGTGCTCGTCCAGCTCGGGGCCGGTGACATCGTCGATCCGTGCCCGGGGGCGGAGGCGGGCGCTCGGGAGCTCATCGCGGCGCACCGCGAGCTGATCAAGACGGCGCGAGCGCACGGTGTGAAGGCGATCGGCATGACGTTGCCGCCGCTGGAGGGCGCGCCGAGGTGGACGCCTGGGCGGGAGCGGGTGCGGCGGGAGCTGAACCGCTGGATCCGCGAGGGCGGCGAGTACGACGCGGTGGTGGACGTGGCCGGGGCGCTGGCCGACCCCGATGATCCGCAGCGGCCGCGGCCCGGCTACGTCGGGTCCGACGGCCTGACGCCCAACGACGCGGGCCGCCACGCGATCGCGGGCGCCATTGATCCGAAGATGCTCTGACCTAGCTATTCAAGTTTGACTAGTGAGGCGGACGCGGCCTACGCTCCGGGCATGGCGGAGCGGACCATCCCGATCTTTCCCTGCGTGTCCATCCACGAGACCGAGGAGTTCTACCGGGCCCTCGGCTTCGCGACGACCTCCAAGCAGACCAGCCCCAACCCCTTCATCCAGCTGAGCCGCGGCGGCCTGGTGCTCCAGTTCTACGGCTGGAAGAAGCATGATCCGGCCGCGTCCATGCACATGTGCTACGTCGTGACGACGGATGTGGACGAGCTGTACGAGGCGTTCCGGTCCGGCCTGAAGGAGGCGCTGGGCCGGGTCCCGGCGCGGGGGCTGCCGCGGATCGGCGTCCTCAAGGACATGACCTACGGCGTGCGGCAGTTCCTGATGACCGACCCCAACGGCGTCCAGCTGCGCGTCGGCCAGCCGATCTCCGACGTCTTCGATCACGGGCCGGTCCCCGAGGAGCGGGTCGCCCGCGCCCTCCACATGGCCGTCCTCATGGCGGACTCGAAGGAGGACCTGCGCTCGGCGACCACGATCTTGGACCGCCTGCTGGCCTCCGGCGACCCGCTGACCGGTCCACAGCGTGTGCAGGCCCTGGTGATGAGCGCCGAGGTGGCGCTGCGGCGGGAGGACGAGGGCAAGGCGCGGGCCGCGCTGGCGGAGGCGCGTGCCGTCCCGCTGGACGACAAGGAGCGGGAGGGCCTGCGCGACGAGCTGCGGCGCCTGGCGGACCTGGAAGGGGCCGTCGCGGGCTAGGGCGGCGGTCGCCGGGCGCATTGTCGGGTCCGGACGGTCTCGGGCCCTTGTCCGGTGTGTCGACTGGAGTGCGGGGTCCGTCGCCCACGAAGGTGTCGTGCACAGGACCGGGCCTTCCTGGGGACAGCCTGGGGATGTCCGGTGGGCAACCTCCGTCCACCGGACGCGGCCGGTTGTGGAGGCGAGTTGCCCACAGGTTGTGCACGGCCTGTGAGCAATGATGTGCGGAGGGCGTCTCAGCCCCTGCTCACAGGGTTTTCCACGGGGTGGACAACTTCTGGAGGGCCTGGGGAACACCTGGGGAAAGGGCGGTGGACACCGGCGCGGCGCACGAATCACAGGCTGTGCACAGAAGTTATCCACAGCCTGTGGATTCTGTGGACGGAGCGGGAGCGCCGACCGGGCGGGTCAAGGCTGGGGAAACGTGGTGGACAGCGTGTGCGAAACACCCGTGCAGCTGGGGATTCCGCTGTGGAACAACAGGGCGTCCGGCCCCTCCCGCGCTGGTCATCGGCTGTGCATAGCGTTGCCCCCAGCCTGTGGATATCTCCCTAGGGACGGGTCGCCGCCGCCGCGAAGCCGCCGAGCATCGCCGTCGCCTCCGGGCCCGGCAGGAGCAGGGTGTGCACCTCGACCGTCACGTCCGCGAACCCCGCGTCCAGCAGCAGTGCCCGGTAGGCGCGGGCCGAGCGCGGCGCGGTGACGCGGTCGGCGCGGGCGTGCACGACGGCGCGGGTGAGGGCGCCGTCCGCGGCGTCGATCACGAGGGTGTCCCAGTCCTGGCCGATCAGGACGGCGCGGCCGCCGCGCGCCAGGACGCGCCGCGCCTCGGCCAGTGCCGCCGCCGGATCGGCCAGGTCGTGGAACACCTTGTCGGCGCGGTAGCCGCCGGCCTCGCCGTCCGCGAGGGGCAGCGCCCCGGCGTCGCCGACGCGCAGGTCGGCACCGGGGTGGCGGGACCGGCCGGTCGCGATCATCTGCTCGTCGCGGTCGACGCCGATCGCGGGCACGCCCCGGGCCGACAGTTCGGCGACCGCCCGGCCCGCGCCGCAGCCGACGTCCACGACGGGGCGGTCGCCCGTCCCGAGGAGGTCGTAGGTGCGGGCGCGCAGTTCCGGAGCGCCGGGCAGCGTGTCGAAGACGTCCAGCAGGGCGGCGAGGGGCGTGGTGTTCTGGGATATGGACATGTCCGCGATGCTGCGACTTAATGTCGACATGAAGTCAAGCTCCCTGGGCATCGGCGAGGTCGCCGGGCGCTTCGGGCTCGCCACGCACGTGTTGCGGCACTGGGAGTCGGTGGGGCTGCTCGCGCCCGCGCGGGCGGCGGGCGACCGGCGGCGGTACGGGGAGGGCGACCTCTACCGGATCGCGACGATCCTGCGGGCCAAGGAGGCGGGGTTCGGGCTGGACGACATCCGCGAGATGTTCGCGGTGCCCGCCGAGCGGCGCGAGGTGCTGCGCCGTCGCCGCGCCGCGCTCGTCCGGCGGATCGACGAGGCGCGGGCGTCGCTCGAACTGATCGAGTGCGCCCTGGGGTGCGAACACGACGACTTCACCCGCTGCGCCACCTTCCGGGCGATGCTCGACGCGTCGGTGGCGGCGCGTCCGGACGGCGCGCGGCGGACACGCCCGGAAGGCGCCCCGCCGACCGCGCGGCCATCTGCGGAGCTGCCGTGAAAAGGGCCTCTGACCTGCGACGGAACCGTCTTGCATGCAGGGAACAGGCGTTCGAGCCGCTGCTAGGGTCGGGGCCCCATGGGGCACCTTCTGAACGAGCCGATCCGCGCCGAGCACGACCCCGCCGGACGGCTCACGGCGTACGAGTGGCGCGGCGCGCGCTACACCGTGGACGCGGTCCTGAAGACCTACGGCGCGGCGGCCGACACCCGGATCTACCGGGTGCGGATCACCGGCGCGGCCGGGCCCGCCGTGGCGGAGCTGGGCCGTGACGCCGACCGCTGGCGGCTCCGGCACGTCTTCTCCGCCTGACGGTCCGCCGCCCGACCGCGACGCCTCCCCGCCGCGCGGGGAGGCGTCCCGCTCCGATCGTGTGTCCTCCCCGCCCCACCCGGCGCCGGGCGAGACGGCCGCCTCGCCCGACCGGGCCGTCTGGGCGCGCGTCGAAGGCGTCCAGGGCACGCCGCTGGACCTGATGACCGCCCGGCTCCGGCGGCTGCACTACGCCCCGCACGCGCACGAGGAGTTCGCCATCGGCGTCACCACCGCCGGGAGCGAGGTCATGCGCTACCGGGGCGGAATGGTCGGGTCCGGTCCGGGCGACCTGGTGATCGTCGAGCCGGGCGAGCCGCACACCGGCGGCCCGGCGGGCGCGGAGGGCTTCGCCTACCGCGTGATGTACCCGAGCCCGCGGTTGCTGGCGGAGGTCGGCCGCCGGATGCCGCACTTCCGCGACCCGATCGTGCGCGACCCGATGCTGGGATGCGAGTTGTGGCGGGCGCACCGGGAGCTGATGCGGGGCGACGACCCCCTGGAGGGCGAGTCGCGCCTGCTGTGGACATTGTCGGCGCTGGTCGGGCGGCACGCCGAGACCGCCGCGCGGTCCGTCGCGGCCACCGGACCCGGCGGCGAGATCGCGCGGCTGGTCGCCGCCCGCCTCGCCGACGAGCTCACCGCGCCGCCCGCCCTCAGCGACCTGGCCGCCGGCCTCGGCCTGTCGCGCTATCAGGTGCTGCGCGCGTTCCGCGACGCGATGGGCATGCCGCCGTACGCGTGGCTCGCCCAGTACCGGGTCGGGCGGGCCCGCGCCCTGCTGGAGGCGGGATGGCGGCCCGCCGAGGTCGCCACCGCCGTCGGGTTCGCCGACCAGGCGCACCTGACGCGCTGGTTCCGGCGCGTGCTGGGCGTCACGCCGGGGGTGTACCGCAACAGCGTTCAAGACGGGCTCCGGCGGCCGTCCCCATACTGAACCGGCGCGCCAGGGCGGCGCACGAGTGGAGGACGCGGTGAGCCGGCGGGGCTGGGTGCTGTTCGCGCTGATGAGCGTGTTGTGGGGCATCCCCTATCTGTTGATCAAGGTGGCGGTGGAGGACGGCGTCTCGGTGCCGATGGTGGTGTTCGCGCGCACCGCCCTCGGCGCGTTGTTGTTGCTGCCGCTGGCGGTGCGGGCCGGTGGGCTGGCGGCGCTGCGCGGGCACTGGCGGTGGTTGCTGGCGTTCGCGGCGGTGGAGATCCTCGGGCCGTGGGCGCTGCTGTCGGACGCCGAGCGCACGTTGTCCAGCGGCATGACCGGGCTGCTGATCGCGGCCGTCCCGATCGTCGCGGTGGTGCTCGGCCGGGCGAGCGGCGACGCCGAGCGGCTCGGCCCGGCGCGCCTGGCGGGGCTGCTGCTCGGCCTGGTCGGCGTCGGGGTGCTGGCCGCGCCGCACCTGGACGGCGGCAGCGCGTGGGCGATCGGGGAGGTCGCGCTGGTGGTCGTCGGCTACGCCGTCGGGCCGCTGATCATGACGCGGAAGCTCCGGGAGGTGCCGAGCCTGCCGATGACCACCGCGTGCCTGGGCGTGGCCGCGCTGATCTACGCCGTCCCGGCGGCGGTGACCCGACCGGCCGAGCTGCCCGACGGCCGGGTGCTGGTGGCACTCGCGGTCCTGGGCGTGGTGTGCACGGCGGTGGCGTTCGTGGTGTTCTTCGAGCTGATCCGCGAGGTCGGCGCGATCCGCGCGCCGGTGTTCACCTACGTCAACCCGGCGGTGGCGGTCGCGGCGGGCGTGCTGCTGCTGGGCGAGCCGCTGGACGGGACGATCCTGGCGGCGTTCGCGCTGATCCTGGGCGGGTCGGTGCTGGCGACCGCGCGGCCTCCGGCGGCGGCCGGGGCGACGCCCGCGCCGGAGACCGCGTTCGCGGCCGGAGAGGTGGCTGAAGAGACGACGGGCGACGCGGCCGGGGCCGCCGAGCCGGAGCGGCTCAGTCCGTGACCACCAGGTCGGTCAGCTCGGCGACCTCCTCGTCGGACAGCGTGATCGTGGCGGCGGCGATGTTGTCCTCCAGGTGCGCGACCTTGGAGGTGCCGGGGATCGGCAACATGACCGGCGAGCGGTGCAGCAACCACGCCAGCGCGAGCTGCGCGGGGGTGACGCCGTGCCGCCCGGCGGCCTTGGCGAGCACGCCGTCGGACGCGGCGAGCCTGCCGACCGCCAGCGGGAACCACGGGATGAAGCCGAGGCCCTCGCGCTCGCAGTACTCCAGGACGTCCTGGGACTTGCGCTCGGTCAGGTTGTAGAGGTTCTGCACCGACACGATCGGGACGATCTCGCGGGCCGCCTCGATCTCGGCGACCGACACCTCCGACAGGCCGATGTGCCGGATCTTGCCCTCGTCGCGCATGTCGCGCAGCACGCCGAGCTGCTCCGCCAGCGGCACCTCCGGGTCGATGCGGTGCAGCTGGTAGAGGTCGACGCGCTCCAGCCCGAGGCGGCGCAGGCTCATCTCCACGCACTGCCGCAGGTACTCGGGGCGGCCGACCGGGACCCACTCGTTGGGGCCCTGCCGGGTGAAGCCGCCCTTGGTGGCGATCACCAGGTCCGCCGGGTAGGGCGCCAGCGCCTCGGCGATCAGCTCCTCGCTGACGAACGGGCCGTAGGAGTCGGCGGTGTCGATGAGCGTGACGCCCAGCTCGACGGCCCGGCGCAACACGCGCAGCGCCTCGTCGCGGTCCTGCGGGCCGCCCCACACGCCCGGCCCGGTGATCCGCATCGCGCCGAACCCGAGGCGGTGGACGGGCAGGTCGCCGCCGATCCGGAAGGTGCCACCGGCCGCGGCCTCGCTCGTGGGAATCCCCCTCGTCTCGTCAACGCCCCCATTTGACCACCACGGGCGGCGCGGCGCGTCGGGCGGGGTCGGGGCCGGTCGGCGCGCGCCACGCCGGGCCCGGACGCGGTGGCGCGGTGGGGCGAGGGGCTGGCCGGAAGCGGTCCCGCCCCTCGGGGATCATCGCATCACAGCCCGATCCGCCACAGGAAAAGGATCAACGCGGCCAGCGTCAGCCCCGCCACGCCCAGCCGCACGTCGCCGAGGACGATCAGCAGGACGCACCCGGCCGCCGTCCCGGCCGCGACCACCACCATGCCGCCGCCGCGCTCCTCCTCCGGCGCCGGGCCGCGCAGCTCGCGCTCCCAGAGGCCGAAGTCGTCCTCTACGCTCACCCCTGCGATTATGCGGCGGCTCCGGGCGTCCGGCGAGGTGGCGCGAGCGCCACACCACCCGCACCACCGCCCGTCCGGATTGGACGTTGAGTCCGATACCGGCGAGGGGGTGCGGAGCGCCGCGGCCGGGTTGCTAGGCTGCGCGAAGAACCTGGGGGAACTCTCGTACACGATCCGGACGTTCCCTCGGGCATTGGCTTCATAGTCGAGGTGAAGGGGTCCCCACCGTGAAGAAGCTGCTCGTTCTCGCCGTTGTTGGTCTTGGCGGCTTCGCTGTCTGGCGTCGGCTCCAGCAGGACCGCGCCGAGCTGGACCTGTGGACCGAGGCCACGTCCTCCGACAGCTGAGCCGTCTGTGAAGAGGGCCCCGGCGTGACCGGAGCGGAGCCGACCGACGTCGCCCGCCTCGATCCCGCCGGGTCCACTGTCTCCACCGCCTGACGCGGGCCGGCGAGACCCGCCGCGCCCGCTCTCCGCCCCGCACTCGCATTCGTGCCCGCGTGCGGGGTTCCGCGCAGCGCGCCGACCACGGGTAAGCTGGTCGCGCTCGATCTGCGGGGGGCCATAGCTCAGTTGGCAGAGCACCGGCTTTGCAAGCCGGGTGTCCGGGGTTCGAATCCCCGTGGCTCCACCCCTGGTCAGCGCCCTGTCCCACACGGGAGAGGGCGCTGGCACTCCCCCCGAGTGGGGGAATAGTGGAGATCAACTCCGAATTCAAGGGCCTTGGCCATGCGGCCGGGGCCCTTGGTGTTTCCGCCTTGGACGGCTGTGCGGCTCGGGGTGGGGGATACGGACCGGGGTGCGTTGCCGGGGTGTGGTCCGGCGTTCATCTAGTGGCCGTTTCGGTCTCCTATCCCTGATTTGTGGCATCTGTCGGCGTGCGCGCGGTCTGCTGTCTGGCCTTCGTCCTGGGGCTGCTGGGGTGCTCCGCGGACGGGACGGACTCGGTGGCCGGGCGCGGTGAGCTGGTGGTCGGCGTCAAGGCCGACCAGCCCGGACTCGGCATGCGCGGGCCGGGCGGCGTGTTCCAGGGGTTCGAGGTCGAGGTCGGACGCTACGTCGCCCGCCGCCTCGGGGCTTCCAAGGTCACCTTCCGCGCCGTCACCTCGGACGACCGCGAGCGGCTGCTGGAGTCGCGCGCCGTGGACCTGGTGCTGGCCTCCTACTCCATCACCCCGGAGCGCGCCGTCCAGGTCACCTTCGGCGGCCCCTACTACCTCGCCCGCCAGGACATCATGGTCCGGCGGGACGAGCTGCGGATCAGGGGCGTGCGCGACCTGGCCGGGCGGCGCGTCTGCCAGGCCGCCGGGTCGGTGTCGGGCGAGCGCGTCACCGTCGGGCTGGGGATCGCGGTGCGGGCGGTCCCGGCCCCGTCCTACAGCTCCTGCCTGGGCAAGCTGCTGGCCGGGGACGTCGACGCGGTCTCCACCGGCGACCTCGTGCTGGCCGGGTTCGCGACGCGGGCCGCCGGGAAGGTGCGGATCGTCAACGCGCCGTTCACCGACGAGCCCTACGGCGTCGGCCTGCGCAAGGGCGACATCGAGGGCTGCGAGGCCGTCAACAAGGCGATCACCCTGATGTACCAGGACGGCACCGCCGCACGGTTGTTGCGCACCTGGTTCGGGGCGTCGCGGTTGCGGCTCACCGAGTCGGTGCCGCAGTTCGAAGGCTGTTCCTGACATCGTCCGACAACCGCCGTCGTGAGTCGTGCGTCACATGAGCACCCCCTTTTCCGTGGAGTGTGCCCATGGCCGTGCCGCCCGGACCGCCGCTTGGACCGCCGCCCAGCCGGCAGAACGGACACCAGGCCGCCCTGGGGTGCTCGATCGTCGGGGTGCTCGCCCTGCTGCTCCTCGGCGGTTGCGGGGTGGTGGTGGCGCTGGGGAACGAGGGCGGCAAGCCGACGGCCAAGGCGGGCAAGAGCTCTTCGACGCCTACGCCTTCCACGCCTTCCCCATCTTCCACACCGACGCCCAGCGCGACCACGTCGAGCGCCACGCCCAGCAGCACGCCCCAGGTGGACGGGGCGGCTCGGAAGATGTGCACCTACGTCGCCTACGCGTCCGCCTACCGGACGGCCGGTATCGCCTCCAAGGCCACCGTTGCGTTGACGAAGGCCCGTACGGCTGGCGCGGCGTCGCGTCTTCCGGCGGCCCGGAAGGTCGCGGTCGGCGGCGCGGCGCAGATGAGCACCTGGTGCACGGCCAACGTTCCGGGCATCACGCCTCCGCGCGTACGGAAGCCCAGCCCTCGGCCCACCCCGACCCGCACCAAGACCAGGACGCCGAAGCCGCCCGCTCCGCCGGAAGACGACAACGGCGGCCGGTCGGTGCGGCCCGGGGCGTTCTGCTCGCCGCCCGGTGCGACCGGCACCTACCGGGGGCGCGTCTACACCTGCAAGGGGCCGGGACAGGCGCGCTGGCGGCGCTGAACGTTCAGGTCCTGAACGTTCAGCCCTGCCACGGATTCGCCGGGCCCCACGGCAGGGGCTCCTCCGGCGGCGGTGGCGGCAGCTCGCGGGAGCGGGCCGCCAGTGCCCGCAACCACAGCAGCGCGGCCAGCGAGATGACCGCGAGGCCCACCCAGTTGAACATGGTGATCAGGTGGTCCTGCTGCTGGGTGGCCTCGGGCAGGTAGCCGCGTTCCAGCAGCTGGAACTGCCACGGCGCGCCCGTCATGATCAGGGTCGCGGCGATGGCCAGCCCGTGCATGGAGTCCCACAGCGCGTGCAGCAGGGACACGCCGAGGTAGGTCGCCAGCACGGTGACGTCCAGCCGCCAGCGCCCGTGCCGCCGGGCCGCGCCGAACAGCACGCCGCCCAGGATCGCGGTCCACAGGCCGTGGCCCAGCGGGGTGAGCAGGCCGCGCAGCACCTCGGTCTCCAGCATCGAGCGGATGCTGAGGCCCTCCACGGTGACCAGGGCGTTGAAGGCGTATCCGGCGCTCTCGAAGGCGGCGAACCCGAACCCGACCGCCGCGCCCAGCACCATGCCGTCGCGGGTGCCGTACTCGCGCATGCGCCGCGCCACCAGCATCAGCGCCGCGAGCTTGACGCCCTCCTCGATCAGCCCCACGCCCACGTACATCCACGGCGATGGGTGCAGCAGGTAGGACTCCAGCAGCGACGCGCCCAGGATGCCGAGCACGCCGCCGACCACGAACGAGGCGAACAGCAGCGGCACCGTGACCTCCTCGGCGGTGCCGTGCTCGTACGCCCAGATGGCGAAGGTGACCGGGACGACGAAGCTGCCCAGCAGCACGATGGTGGGCAGCAGGGTCGCGTTGGCGGTCAGGATCGTGACGGCCACGGTCGCCGCCCACAGCAGCAGTCCGGTTCCCAGCACCCGCAACCAGGTCCGGCTCGGTCTCCGGCGCGCGACCGCCACCGTGCGCTCCATCGTTGCCCCCCAGCAAGATCATCGCCTGTTCGCGGAACCTACCCAGGGGTGCCGTCCCCAAGCCTGCGCCGGGACGCTCAGGACGCCGCGCGGAAGGTGCGGCGGTAGGCCGACGGTGAGGTCTTCATCGCGCGCGTGAAGTGGTGCCGGAACGTCGCCGGGCTCTCGAACCCCACGGCCGCGCCGATCTCCTCCACGGGCGTGGCGGTGCCCTCCAGCAGGGGGAGGCTCGCCATGACGCGCTGGGTGACGACCCAACGGAGCGGGCTCGTGCCGGTCTGCCGGTTGAAGTGGCGGATGAAGGTGCGCGGCGCCAGGCACGCGGCGCGGGCCAGGTCGGCGACGGTGATGGGCTCGGCCAGGTGCGCCAGCGCCCAGCCGATGGCACGGGCCACCGCGTCGTCCACCTCGGGCGCGGTGACGGCGGCCTCGACGAACTGGGCCTGGCCCCCGGCGCGGTGCGGCGGGACGACCAGGCGGCGCGCGACGGCGTTGGCGACGCGCGCGCCGTGGTCCTTGCGGACCAGGTGCAGGCACATGTCGAGGACGGCGGCGCTGCCCGCCCCGGTCAGCACGTCCTCGCCGTCCACGTAGAGGACGTCGGGGGTGACGCGGACCCGGGGATAGCGCTGCTGGAGCAGGCCCGCGTAGCGCCAGTGCGTGGTGGCCTCGCGGCCGTCCAGGAGACCGGCCGCCGCCAGCGCGAACGCGCCCGAGCAGATGGACACGATCCGCGCCCCGCGCGCGTGCGCGGACCGGAGCGCCGCGACGACGGGGTCCGGCACGGCGCCGCGCACGTCCGGGACGGCCACGACCATGACGGTGTCGGCGGCGGCGAAGTCGTCCAGGCCGTGCTCGGTGGTCATGGTGAAGCCGCCGACCGCGTGCATCGGGCCGCGCTCCAAGGAGCAGACGCGCAGGTCGTACCAGGGGACGTCGAGTTCGGGGCGGGGGAGGCCGAAGACCTCGACGACCGCGCCGAGCTCGAAGGGGGACATGCCGTCGAAGGCCAGGACGGAGAGGGTGGGGCGGCTGGTGGGGGAGGCCGAGGGCATGGCGGGATCTTAAGGGTATGGGGCGTTTTTGCCACTGGGTGGGGTGTGGGGGTGTCGGTCAGGATCGTGTCGTTGGTTGGTGGAGTCGCAGGTCAGGGGAGTTTTAATGTCCGATGTTGTTGGGGTGCGTGCGGTTTCGGTTGGTGTGCGTGCTGCTTCCAGTGCTGAGGCGCTGGCTCACTTCGCCGCCCGGCTCGCCTTCGAGACCGACGTCTCCGACGTGGCCGCCGACCTCGCGGCCGGTTTCCCCGGCATCGTCGTGGTGGACTCGCGCAGCGTCGAAAGCTGGAACCAGGGCCACGTTCAGGGGGCGGTCCACCTCCCCACCGCGCAGATCGCCATCCCGGGACGGGTGGAGTCGCTGATCCCCCGGGACGCCACCGTCGTCGTCTACTGCTGGGGCCCGGCCTGCAACGGCGCGACCAAGGCCGCGCTGGAGTTCGCCAAGCTCGGCTACGCGGTCAAGGAGATGATCGGCGGGTTCGAGTACTACGCGCGGGAGGGCTTTCCTGTGGAGGACGGCCGGGGCGTCGTCACCCGCCGCTCCCCCGATCCCCTCACCGCGCCGGTCTCCGGCATCTCCTGCGCCTGCTGAGGGGGAGGGAGCGTGCGGCGCGACACGCCGTGGCGAAACGAGGGCTTCCGGCGGTCCGCGGAGACGGCCTTACGGCCCTCTTCCCGCAAGATCTAAGGGGGTGAAAGTAGCCGAATGTGGACGTGTGACGGAGTTCATCATGCGGGACGGGGCATAACCTGGGCCGTCGGCGACGTTAGACTGAACAAATCACTCTTACGACGCTGAACGCGTCCGGCTCGTCCTTGCAGCCCGCAGACTCTCCTCGCGGTGCCTCCCGAGACGTGCCCCCCTCTCGGAAGGTATTGCGTGACCAACGTTCCTGCTGCCCATGACCTCACCCCGTCCACCGACGAGGCGGTCGTCCCCACCTTCGCCGAGCTCGGCCTGCCCGCCGAGCTCGTCAGCGCCCTCGTCCGCGCCGGCATCGAGTCGCCGTTCCCCATCCAGGCCGCCGCCATCCCCGACGTGATGGCCGGCCGCGACGTCCTCGGCCGCGGCAAGACCGGCTCCGGCAAGACCCTCGCCTTCGGCCTCCCGCTGCTGGCCCGCCTCGCCGGCCGCCGCGCCGCGCCGAAGCGCCCCCTCGGCCTCATCCTCGTCCCGACCCGCGAGCTCGCCCAGCAGGTCCAGACGAACCTGGAGCCGCTCGGCCGCAGCGTCGGCCTGCACTTCAAGACCGTCATCGGCCAGACCTCGATGTTCAAGCAGATCGACGCGCTGCGCCGCGGCGTGGAGATCCTGGTCGCCACGCCCGGCCGCCTCAAGGACCTGATGCGCCAGGGCGCCGCCGACCTGTCCGACATCGAGATCGTCGTGCTGGACGAGGCCGACCACATGGCCGACATGGGCTTCCTGCCCGACGTCACCGACATCCTCGACCAGGCCCGCCCCGGCGGCCAGCGGCTGCTGTTCTCGGCGACCCTGGACCGCGACGTGGACGTGCTGGTCAAGCGCTACCTGAACGACCCGGTCACGCACGCCATCGGCCCGGTGGACGAGCCCGGCGTCGACACCATGGAGCACCACCTGCTGCTGGTGGCGCCCAAGGACAAGGCCACCATCACCGCCGAGATCGCCAACCGCGAGGGCCGGACGATCCTGTTCGCCCGCACCAAGCACGGCGTGGACCGGCTGACCCAGCAGCTGACCGACGCCGGCGTGCGCGCGGCCGGCCTGCACGGCGGCAAGAGCCAGGGCCTGCGCACCCGGACGCTGGCCGAGTTCCACGAGGGCTCGTTCAACGTGCTGGTCGCCACCGACGTCGCCGCGCGCGGCATCCACGTCGACAACATCAGCCTGGTCATGCACGTCGACCCGCCGGCCGACAGCAAGGACTACATGCACCGCGCGGGCCGCACGGCGCGCGCCGGTGAGAAGGGCACCGTGGTCACCCTGGTGCTGCCGCACCAGGTGCGCTCGACCTCGGCGATGACCCGCCGCGCGGGCATCGAGGCCCCGCGCACCCGCGTGGCCTCCGGCGACGAGACCCTGGCCCGGCTGACCGGCGCCCGGATCCCGTCGTTCGAGCCCATCGTCGAGCCGATCATCCCCGAGCGCCCGCGCCGTGAGAACGGCCGCGGCGGGCGTCCGGGCGGCGGCCGGCGCGGCAACGGCCGTGGCTTCGGCGGCGGCGGTGGTGGTGGCGCTCGTGGTCCGCGTCGCGAGGGCGGCGGGGGTTACCGCGGGCCGCGCGAGGGCGGCTACAACGGTGGCGGCTACAACGGCGGTGGCGGCGGCGAGCGTCGTGACGGTGGCTACAACGGCGGCGGCTACGGCGGGGGTGACCGTCGTGAGGGCGGTTACCGTGGGCCGCGCGAAGGCGGCTACAACGGCGGTGGCGGCGGCGAGCGTCGCGAAGGCGGCTACAACGGTGGCGGCGGTGAGCGCCGTGAGGGCGGCTACCGTGGCCCGCGTGAAAGCGGCGGGTACGGCCAGCGCGAGGGTGGCTACGGCCAGCGTCGCGAGGGCGGCCACGGCGGCCAGCGCCGGGGCGGCTCCTACGGGCCGCGCCGGGACGGCGGCGACCGTCGTCCGGCTCGCCAGGGCTGATCTGGGTTCGCCTTTGCTCTGTGCTCGCTCTTGTTCTTGGTAGAGCTGGCTTGGGTTCGTTGGGACCTGGGTTTGAGCGCTGAGGTGAGCTGAGCTTGAGTAAGTGGCAGGCCCCTTGTCCGGAGATACGGGCAGGGGGCCTGTTGCGTTGGGGCGAGGGGTTGGCGGGCATGCGCGGAGCGCGTGGGTGAGGTTGGTGTTCGAGCGCGGGGCGCGGGCTGGGGTTGGTGGGCAGGGTGTGGAAAACCCGCGTGAACTGAGGCGGGCAGGGACGTGTTCTTAACCCCGTGCGGGCTGGGCTGAGTGGGCACGTGCACAAACCCGTGCGGGGCCGGGGTTGCTGGTTGGGTGCGGGGCGCGGGGTTGGGGTTGTTGGTCTGGTGTAGA
>NZ_BCRO01000076.1 GCF_001552635.1 Actinomadura hibisca NBRC 15177
CGTGATCGCCCAACCCCAGCCCCGCGCGGGTTTTCCGCACCCAACCAACAACCCCAGCCCCGCGCGGGGTTGATCCAGGGGCCCACCAACCCCAGCCCGTGCGGGTTTTCCGCACCCGAGCATCAACCTCAACCCCGCGCCCCGCACCCAACCAACAACCCCAGCCCGCGCGGGGTTGATCCGGGAGCCCAGCGACCTCAGCCCGTGCGGGTTTCCCGCACCCGACCACCTACCTCAACCCCGCGCCCCGCACCCAACCAACAACCCCTACCCCGCGCGGGGTTGATCCAGGAGCCCACCAACCCCAACCCGCCCGGGTTCCCTGCACCCAAGCACCTACCTCAACCCCGCGCCCCGCATCCGCTCACCAACCCCAACCCCACACGGGGTTGATCCAGGCGTCCAGCACCCCAACCCCGTGCAGGTTCCCCAAGCCTGACCGTCAACCCCACCCCACGCGGCTCTGCATGCCCCCACCAACCCCACCCCGCGCGGTTTCCACACTGGCGCTAGCGCACCTCGATGAAGGCGTCCGGCTTGCGCGGCGGGCGCTCGCGCGGGGGAGCGGCTGCGTGGCCGACGCCGACCGCGCCCATCGGGTCCCAGGTCTCCGGCAGGTCCAGGGCCTCGCGGACCACGTCGCGGCAGAACATCGTGCTGGACACCCAGCACGAGCCCAGTCCCTCCACCGCGAGCTGCACCAGCAGGTTCTGCACGCCCGCGCCGGTCGCCACCACGAACATCTCCCGCTCGGCGCGCGAGCGGCGCTCGTCGGGGTAGTCGTGCGAGCCGTCCATCACCAGGCACGGCACCACCAGGTAGGGGGCGCGGCGCAGCACGTCGCCCCGGCGCAGCCGCTTGGTGATCGACTCCTCGGAGAAGCCGTCGCGGCGCAGGTCGGCCTCCCACGCGTCGCGCATCGCGTCCAGCAGTCCGGTCCGCGCCTCCTCCGATTCCAGCAGCACGAAGCGCCACGGCGTGGTGTGGTGCGGCGCGGGCGCGGTGATCGCGGCGGCGACGGCGCGGCGCACCGCAGCCGGGTCCACCGGCTCGCCGGTGAACTCGCGGATGGTGCGGCGCGCGTACAGCACGTCGGCCGACCCGTAGCGGAACATGTCCTCGGCCGAGGGACGCACCATCGCGCGCGCGCCCGGCCCGTCGTCGTCGGTGACCAGCGCGCCGAGTCCGCGCACGACCGCGATCGGCACGCCGTCCAGCTTGCCCTTGACCAGCTCGGCGGCCGAGGCCAGCTCGTCGGCGACGGCGGTGACGGTCGCCTCCAGCGCGTTGCCGAACGTGTCGCTGCGGCCCCGGAAGTCCTCCAGCGGGGCCATCCCGGCGACGCCGATCGCCACGTCGGTCAGCCCGTTGCGCCACGGCCGCCCGAAGGTGTCGGACACGATGACCGCGACGTTCGCGCCGGTCCGCTCGCGCAGGCGCGCGCGGATGCGGCGGGCCGAGGCGTCGGGGTCCTCCGGCAGCAGCAGCACGGTGCCGCGCTCGGTGTTGGAGGCGTCCACCCCGGCGGCGGCCATGACCAGGCCCTGCTGGGTCTCGACGATCCGTGTCTCGCCGCGCGCGTGCGCGCGACGGGCCACCACCCGCACGGTCTCGGCGTCGATGGCCTTCTCCCGGTCGTCGGCGACCAGGACGCGCCCCTCCGCCTTGCTGACGATCTTGGAGGTGACGACCAGCACGTCACCGTCCTCCAGCAGGTCGGCCGGGACGAGCGCGGCGATGTCGGCGCCCTCGGCCACCTCGGGCAGGCCGTGGACGCCGAAGACCTGCATGTTCACTGGGCGAGCTCCCGGGCCAGGTCCAGCGCGGCGGCGGCGATCGCCTCGGTCGCCTCCGGGTCGCTCATCAGCAGCGGCCGCGACCGCACCTCGACGCCCTCGACGGTGACGCCCGCGTCGGCCTCGTCCACCAGCCACCCGTCGATCAGGTCGGCGCCGTAGTGCTCGGCGACGGCCCGCGCGGAGGTCTCCACGCCGATCGCGGTCAGGCACGCGTCGGCCATGCCGCGCACCGGCGCGTCCCCGATGATCGGGGAGACGCCGACGACGGTCTTGGCCGCCACCGCCGCGCGGACGCCCGGCACCGACAGGATGGTGCCGATGCTCACCACCGGGTTGGACGGCGGGAACAACACCACGTCGGCCGCCTCGATCGCCTTCAGCACGCCGGGCGCGGGCTTGGCGTCCGGCGCGCCGATCGCGGTGATCGCCTGCGCCGGGACCGACGCCCGGAGCTTCACCCACCACTCCTGGAAGTGGATCGCGCGGCGGCCGTGCTCGGGGTCGTCGACCACCACGTGCGTCTCGACCTGGTCGTCGGTCATCGGGATCAGCCGCACGCCCGGCTTCCACCGGTCGCACAACGCCTCGGTGACCGCCGACAGCTTGTACCCGGCCTCCAGCATCTGCGTGCGCACGATGTGGGTGGCGAAGTCGCGGTCGCCCAGGCCGAACCAGGACGGGCCCACGCCGTAGGCCGCCAGCTCCTGCTTGACGGTGAACGTCTCGTCGGCGCGGCCCCAGCCCTGCTCCTCGTTGATGCCGCCGCCGAGGGTGTACATGACGGTGTCCAGATCGGGGCATACCCGGAGCCCGAACAACGAGATGTCGTCGCCGGTGTTCCCGATCACGGTGATGTCGGCCTCGGGGGCGGCCGCCTGGAGTCCGCGCAGGAAGCGGGCCCCGCCGATACCGCCCGCCAGCGCAACGATCCTCATGGGGATCAGCCTAGGCGTCCCGGCCGCACGCCCCGCACGCCGGTGGCCCTCGACAACGCGATCATTGCCTGCGGGACGCACCGGTGCCGGATGTGCAAAGCTTTGCGCAGTAATCCGATTGCCTGTAACAGCCTTTCGGGCGACGCCCGGGGCCTGGGGCACCGCCCCGGGCAGACACCGTCTGGAGATGTTGGTCGTGAACAAGGAAGCCGTCCAGCGCCTGCGCGAACCGGCCGCCTGGGTCCTGCTCGGGGCCGCGGGCCTGCAACTGCTCGCCGGTCTGATCGTGCTGCTGGCGGGCGGGGGCGAGGCCAGCAGCTTCAAGGGCCGTGCCTTCGGCGAGATCACCGGCGGCCTGTTCACGAGCGCGGTCACGGTGGCGCTGGTGGTGGGGGCGGTGGCGGTCTCGTTGTGGGGCGGCCCGCCGACCAAGCAGGCGCGCACCGTCGTCATGGGCGCGCTCGGCGTGCTCGGCGGCATCGCGCTGTTCGCGGTGGTGTGCTGGCTGAGCGCGATGCTGGTGGACTCGGTGGCGGCCGGCGCGGCCGAGAAGCTCGGCGTCTTCCTGTACGGCGCGTCCCGGCTGGCCGTGGTGGGCCTGGCGATCTGGTTCGTGCTGACGCTCTTCAAGGGGATGCAGCCGCCCCGCCCGGCCGCCCCGCAGGGGCAGATGGGCCAGGGGTACCCCGACTTCGGCTACCAGCAGGGGCAGCAGCAGTACGGCGGCCAGCAGTTCGGGCAGCCGCAGGACTTCCAGCAGGGCCAGCAGCAGCCGGGGCAGCAGTACCAGCAGTACGGCCAGCAGCCGGGTTACGGCCAGGGCGGCGAGGGCCAGCAGCAGCCCGGTTACGGCGAGGGCCAGCAGGGCTACGGCCAGCAGGTCCAGTACGGGCAGCCGGGCCAGCAGCCGCAGGACTACCAGCAGGGGCAGCACGGCCAGCAGCAGCCCGGCCAGCAGTACCAGCAGTACGGCCAGCAGCCCGGCTACGGGCAGGGCGGCGAGGGGCAGCAGCAGTCGCCGTCCGACACCGGCGAGGGCGTCGGCGAGTGGACGCGCGCCTACGGCGGCCCCGGCGGCGAGGGCGGCCAGCAGCCCGGCCACCAGCAGCCCGGACAGCCCGGCCAGCAGAGCCACCCCGGGTACGGGCAGTCCGGTTACGGGCAGCAGCCGCCGCAGGGCGAGCAGCGTCCGGACGAGGGCGGCGACTGGTATCGGGACAACCGCCCCCCGCAGTGACGTCTCCGTGAGACCCTGATTACCCCTGGTGAAGGCGCGATTATCTGATCTCCGGTCAAAGCAGATCGCGCTCATACCCCAAAAACCCCTCTTTGTCCCATCGGAAACTTGTTCCGCTTGACGGAGTGGGCGCTACACGCGTGTAATTTCGTGGGTGTAGTTCTATGCCTTCTCGGGGGACGGAGCTGGAGGGAAGGCATTGACCAGGGGGCTCCACGGGCTAGGAGGTGCGCTGTGAGCGAGGTGGTGATCCCGCTGGCGCACGGCACGGACGGCGAAGAGTTGGGCTGGCAGGAGCGTGCGCTGTGCGCGCAGACGGACCCGGAGGCGTTTTTTCCGGAGAAGGGCGGTTCGACTCGCGAGGCCAAGAAGGTGTGCCGGGCTTGCGAGGTACGGGCCGAGTGCCTGGAGTACGCGCTGCAGCACGATGAACGTTTCGGTATTTGGGGGGGTCTGTCCGAGCGGGAGCGTCGCAAGTTGAAGCGTCAGGCCGTCTGATCCCCCCGCCGCCGCCCTGAAGCGCGTCGCGCCGGCCGCCCTCCCGCGGTGTCGGCCGGGCGTGACGCGGGGCGGCGCGGGGAGGCGGTGCCGGGAGACGGCACGGAAGACGGCGTAGGGAGGCGGCACGGGCCGCGCGGCTCGGACCGCGGCTCGGGCGGCCGCCGGGAGCGCGACCCGGCAATCCGGACAACGGGGAAGTTCCGGAGATTTCGCGCAGTCGCGCGTACAGTGTCAGCCGTGCCGGCCCGCCAGGGACCGGCACGGCTGCCGTCTGTCGTCCCGAGATCGGGCGGAACCCCCCGTGCCCCCTGCCCCCGCCACCACCGACCGGCACGTCGTCACCGCGGTCCTGGTCGCCCACGACGGCGTGCGCTGGCTGCCGGAGACGCTGAAGGCGCTGCTCACCCAGTCCCGCCCCGTCCAGCGCATGGTCGCCGTGGACACCGGCAGCCGCGACCGGGGGCCGGGCGTGCTGGCCGAGGTCGTCACCTCCGGGAACCTGCTGGAGCTGCCCCGCGCCACCGGCTACGGCGACGCGATCACCGCCGCCCTGCGGCACCCCGCCGCGTCCCTGCCCGTCCCCGACGACCACCCCGGCGAGCCCCGCACCGAGTGGGTGTGGCTGCTGCACGACGACTCCGCGCCCGCCCACGACGCCCTGGAACGGCTGCTGCTGCGCGCCGCCGCGTCCGGCGCGGCCGTCCTGGGGCCCAAGCTGCGCGACTGGTACGACCGCCGCCTGCTGCTGGAGCTGGGCACGACCGTGGACCGCGCGGCCCGCCGCGTGACCGGCGTGGAGCGCGGCGAGTTCGACCAGGGCCAGCACGACGGCGTCCGCGACGTGCTGGCGGTGAGCAGCGCCGGGATGCTGGTGCGCCGCGAGGTGTGGGACCGGCTCGGCGGCTTCGACGCGTCGTTCGGGCTGTTCCGCGACGACCTGGACTTCTGCTGGCGGGCACTGGCCGCCGGGCACCGCGTGGTGGCGGTCGGCGACGCGGTGGTGCACCACGCGGAGGCGGCCCGGCGCGGTGACCGCGAGATCGGCGCGCATACCGAGAGCCCGCGTCGCACCGACCGTCGCAACGCCCTGAACGCGCTGCTGGGGAACTTGCCGTGGCCGGTGATGGTGCGGGCGCTGCTGCGCAACCTGTGGACGACGCTGACGCGCGTGTTGTACCTGCTGGCGGTCAAGCAGCCCGCGGCGGCGCGCGCTGAGCTGGGCGGGTTCGCGGACGTGGCGCTTCATCCGTTGCGGCTGCGACGGGTTCGCGTCGCACGCGCGCAGGGGAGGCGACACGTCTACCACAGCGTTCGCCGCCATATGGCGCGGCGCGTGGCGCTGCGCCGCCTGTACGAGGAACTGTCGGCGCACGTGGCCGCGCATGAGGCCGAGCGTCGCCGCGATCTGGACGAGGACCTGGAGGAGCGGCGGCACAGTGGCCGTCGTGCCCTGGCTGCGACGGCGCGCTGGTTGTCGGCGCGTCCCGGCGTGCTGCTGTTCCTGACGTTGACGGCGGTGGCCCTGGCCGCCGAACGTTCCCTGGTGTTCGCGGGAAGCCGCCTAGGTGGGGGTGCGCTGCTGCCCACCGGGGGCGGCGCTAGCGATCTGTGGGCGCAGTACTGGGCGGGCTGGCATCCGGCCGGGCTGGGCTCCGACGACGGGAGCCCGCCCTACGTCGGGGCGCTGGCGGCGGTGTCGTCGCTGCTGTTCGGCAAGCCGTGGCTGGCGGTGTCGGTGCTGCTGCTGGCGAGCGTCCCGCTGGCGGGGCTCGCGGCCTACGCGGCGGCGCGGCCGCTGGTGGCGGAGCCGTCCCGGACGCGCCGGGCCCGGAGCCGCTGCCGTGTGCCGCTGACCGCGATCCGGATGTGGTTCGCGGCGACGTACGCGCTGCTGCCCGCCGCTACCGGCGCGATCGCGGGCGGGCGGCTGGGCACGGCCGTGGTGCTGGTGCTGCTGCCGCTGGTCGGCCTCGCGGGGGCGCGCGCGTGCGGGTTGCCGCGCCGTCGCGACCGGCGCACCGAGGGGCGGGCGGCGTGGACGGCGGCGCTGCTGCTGGCGGTGGCGATGGCGTTCGTGCCGCTGGTGTGGCCGCTGGCGCTGGCGGCGGGCGCGCTGGTGGGGACGTTGTTCCGGCGGAGCCGCCGCAACCTGGCGATCATGCTGGGCGTGCCGCCGCTGCTGCTGGGGCCGTGGACGCTGGGGCTGCTGCGGCACCCGTCGCGCTTCCTGCTGGAGGCGGGGCCGCACGCCGCGATGGTCCCGCTCCCGGACGCCGCCGACCTGCTGGCCCTCAGTCCGGGCGGGCCCGGGACCCCGGCGCGCTGGGCGACCTACGGGCTGCTGCTGGCGGCGCTGTGCGCGCTGCCGTTGCGGAACCGCCGGACGATCGTGCTCGCGGGATGGTTGCTGGCGCTGTTCGGGCTGATGACGGCGGTGGCGGTGAGCGCGTTCACCGTCGTCAAGGGTGCTGACGAGGCTCCGGCGTGGCCGGGCGCGGCGCTGCTGTTCGCCGCGTGCGGATTGCTGCTGGCGGCGACGGCGGCGGTCCGGCGCGCCGCCGAATCGCTGGCCGGGACGCACCTGATCTACCAGGTGGGCGGCGCGCTGGTCGTGCTGGCGGCCCTCACCGCGCCCGGTTGCGCCGCCGTCCTGTGGATCGTCGGCGGGAGCGGGCCGCTGGCCAAGGTGTCCGAGGCCACCGTCCCCGAGTTCCTGGCCGAGCCGACCGGCCCGCGCACGCTGCTGCTGCGCAGCGGGCCTGACGGCCGCGTGCTCTACAGCGTGCTGCGCGGCGGCGAACCGCACCTGGGGGAGACCGAGACGCCGCCGGACGAGCGGGCGCGCCGCCGCATGGACGACCTGGTCGCGGGACTGGCCGGGGGACGCGCGGGCGACGAGGGCCAGGCGCTGACGAGGATGGGCGTGCAGTACGTGCTGGTGGCGCGCCCGGCCGAGGAACGGCTGACGACGGTGCTGGACGCCGCGCCGGAGTTGACCCGGTTCAGCCGCACCGAGACGTTCGGCACCTGGCGCTTCCAGCAACCGGCCGGACGCCTGACGCTGCTGGGCGGCGCGGAACCCGAACCCCTTGCTGTGGACAGCGTGACAGCCCGGATCCGCATCCCGTCCGCTGCAAGCCTCCGGACCCTGCTGCTGGCTGAATCGGCGGACGACGGCTGGCACGCGACCTTGAACGGGCGCGAGCTGGAACCCCGTCCGGCCGACGGCTGGGCGGCGTCCTACGAGATCCCGGCCTCGGGCGGGGACTTCGCCCTGAAGAGAGACCAGCGGTTGCGCCACACCTGGGTGACGGTGCAGGGAGCGGCCGTCCTCTTGGTGATCATCCTGGCGTTGCCCGGAGCGCAGCCGGACCGGTTCACCACCTCGAACGGCCGCCGCCGGGCACGCGCGGCGGCGGGCTCGCTACGCCGCCGCATCACACCCCGACACGGCCCCGGGGCCGTCTCCACCAAGCCCGCCGAACCCGCCGGGCCCGCTGGGGCCGCTGGGAGGGCTGCTGATCCCGCCGGGCCTGCCAGGAATGCCGGGGCCGCGGAACGCGCCGGAGTTGCTGGGGCTGCGGGACTTACCAGGAATGCCGGGCCCGCCGGGGCTGTCGAGCCTGCTGGGGCTGCCGAGGCCGCAGGGCCTGGCGGGACTGCGGGGACTACCGAGACCGCTGAGGAGTCGGTCGGGGAGTGGTCGTGATCGCGAAGGTTCTGGAGCGCGTCATGCGGCTGACGGCCTACCGCTACGCCGTGGCTGCGCTCGTCCTGCTGGCCTTGGCGGCGCTGTACGGGGCCGCCGCGTTGTCACGGCCCGACGGTCCGGCCCGTGCCGCCACGGGCGTGCGAACGTCCGTCACGGCGGCGCTGGTGGCCTGTCCGGGTGGTGAGGGGCTGCGCCTGAGCACCCTCGCCCCGCCGTCTGCCGCCAAATCCGCCGTTCCCGGCAAAGGCGAGGTCGTCCCGACGCGCGGCGGCACTCCGCTCGGCACGCCCGCCGCACCCGGCACCGTCTGGTCCAAGGACCTCGCCAAGACCCGCGACTCGTTCGCCGTCCGCGCCTACGGCCACCTCGCGGCGGGCCTGGAAGTCGAGCAGACCACACACTGGCCCTCCGGCGGCGACCGGGGCCTGGCCGGGGTGCGCTGCGCCGCCCCCAACGCCGACCAGTGGTTCACCGGTCCCGGCCCCGACGCTGCCGAGCGCCTCGACCTGTACCTGACCAACCTGGAGGCCCAGCCCGCCTCCGTCGACGTCACCGCCCTGTCAGGTGAAGGCCCCCTGGACACGACGGACGGTCGCGGCACCCTCGTCGAGCCCTACAGCACCCGGATCGTCCGCATCGGCAAGCAGCCGGAGGGGCTGGGCGACATCGTGGCCGCCGCCCGCGAGATCGCCATCCGGGTGCGCTCGACGTCAGGCCGGGTGGCCGCGTCCCTGCGGGTCCGCTCGGCGGCCAAGGCGGGCATCGACTGGCTGCCGCCCGCGCCCGCCCCCGCCACCGCGCTGGTGCTGCCGGGCGTGCCGGGCGGAGCGGGCCAGCGGCAGTTGCTGGTCGCGGTCCCCGGCGGCGACGACGCGCAGGTCCGCATCCGCGCGATCACGGCGCGCGGCGCGTTCACCCCGCAGGGCCAGGACGTGCTGGACGCCCCGGCCGGGACGGTCACCGCCGTCCCGCTGGAGAGCACCCTGGCGGGCAAGGCCGCCGCCGTCCGGATCACCTCCGACCGGCCCATCGTGGCCGGGTTCACTGCGCAGAGCGGCGCGGACGTCGCCTACGGAACGGCCACCGAGCCCTTGGGCGAGGTAGGCGGCGTCGTCGCCGACAACCGTTTTGAGTCGTGGCTGACCCTGACCGCGCCCGACCGCGCCGCGACCGTCCGCGTCACCCCGGTCGGCCCGGACGGGCCCGGCGCCGTCCAGGAGATCCGGGTTCCGGCCGGGCGGACGGCCGAGGCCCGGCTCGCGGGCCCGCCCGGCGCGCCGTCGTTCGGCGCGCTGATCGCGCTGGGGCCCGGATCCGGGCCGGTCCACGCGGCCCGCACTCTCGCCACGGGCAAGGGCGGCGAGCGGTCGTTCACGGTGCTGCCGATCGTGCCCGCGCCCGTCGCGCAGCGGATGCCGCCGGTGGGGGACTCGCCCCGCTCGCTGGTCCCCTGACCCCCGGCACGGGCGTGCGCCCCGGCCTGGGCAGGCCGGGGCGCACGCTCCGCGTGGCACGCGGGGACCGTCAGGGACGGCTCACTTGCACTTGTTGTCCTTCACGATCTTGTAGATCGAGAAGCGGCCGGTGGAGAACTTCTTGTTCCCCTTGGTGCCGCCGTTGGTGTTCAGGCACTTCCAGTTGTACACGTAGCCGCCCGGGCCCTTCTTGGCGCGGGCCCACACGGTGGCGGGGATGCGCTTGCCCTTGGTGCAGTGGTTGTTGAAGTAGACCTTGGTGGAGACGCTCCCCTTCTGCCAGCTGAAGTTGACCCGCTTGTTGCCGCCCTTGCCGGGGCCGCACTTGACGCTGGCGGTCGCGGTCGCGTGGAGGTCGGAGGCGGCGACCGTCGCGGCCTTGGCGGGCGCGGCGGGCGCGGCCGGGGCGGCGTGGGCGCTCGGCGCGGACAGCGCGGTCAGGGCGATGCCGGTCGCGGCCGTGGCGCCGAGGAGCTTGATGGTGCGCATGGGATTCCTTCCGGTGGGGCGGGGCGGTCTGACGTCGGGGGCGCGCTGCGAGGGGGCCGCGCCGCCGACGTTGGAAATGTTCGCGAAAACCGTGGTGCCGGAACAGAGAGCAGGGGGCCAATCGGGCGGGCCGCGTTAGTGCCCGGGCACCGGCCTCAGACGGCGGGCACCTTGATGGTCTGCGGCTTTCCGCAGGCGGTGCCCGCGCACACGCGAACGACGATCTTGTGCATGGCGCGCGAGGTCGCCGGATAGCCGAAGCTGCGGTCGAGCTTTTTGTCGATGGGCAGGACGACGGTCCGGACCGCCCCGTTCTTGAGGTGGTAGGCGACCTTGAACGTGGCGCGCTTGTTCGTCCGCTCGACGGCCTTGACCTTGCCGTGCACGGAGTCGCGGGTGAAGGTGAACTTGCCCTGGGCGCTCACGGCGGGCTGGCGCACCGCCGCGCAGTTGGTCACGGTCGGCACGCACACGTTGAAGGACCTGGAGACGGCGGTGGGCGAGGCGGCGTGGGCGGCGGTGCCGAGCGCGCCCGCGCCGAGGGCGACGGTCAGGCCGCCGACGGCGGCGGTCCGGCGCAGGGCGGCGGTCGTGCTGACGGTCATCGTGGTTCCTTTCGGTGAACCGGCGGAAGCGGGGCGGGGGATCAGGCGGAGGTGCCCGACAGGGCGTTGTGGAGCAGCAGCAGCGGGCCCGCGCCGCCGCTCGTCGAGCGCCAGGTCGCGCCGTGGTCGTTGGAGTAGCGGTGCTTCCAACCGCTACCGGTGCCCTTGTTCTTGATCACCGAGTGCTCCAGGCCCTGGCCCGCGGCGTAGATCACCTTGTGCCGGGCGCGCATGCCGGTGGCCGAGCCGCTGGTGATGGTGTCGTCGTCGCTGGCGCCGACCAGCGTCCAGTCGGTGCCTCCCGCGCCCTGCGGGTCCTGCCCGGCCCACTTCAGGAAGCCGCTGTTCGGCCGCACGTCGCTGCACTGCTTCCAGCCGCGCAGCGCCACGCAGCTGGTGCCCCAGCTCGTCCCGGTGTGCGGGGTGCTGTAGGTGACGACGTCGCGGATGAGCAGGCGGTCCGGCCAGTCCTTGTTCTTGCCGTACCGGCGGACGCCCTCGACGGCGGCCCGCACCACCAGGCCGCCCATCGAGTGGGCGACGACGTCCACGGGCTTGCCGGACTTGCCGTAGTGGTCGTTGATGTCCCAGGCCAGCCGCCGGCCGAGCTCCTGGAGCCGGGTGTTCAGGTCGCCGTTGAACTTGCGGGTGCAGCGGGTGTCCTTGGCGTAGTAGCCCCAGGTCACCATGGGGCCCTTCCAGCCCTTGGCGCGCAGCGCGGCGATGGCGGACTTCCAGGTGCTGTCGCAGTTGATCTGGGCGTTGCCGGGGCGGGAGCGGTTCCAGTCGATGCCGTGCACGAAGTAGACGGGGTTGGTTCCGGCGGCGCGGGCGGCGAAGGCGTCGGGGACGGACGCGACGGCGGCGGGCGCGGCGGGCGTGGTGGCGGCGGTAGCGGCGGCCTGGCCGACGACCGGCGCGGCCACGGTGGACAGCGTGGCGGCGACGGCGGCGGCGCGGACCGGGACCCGGCGGTTCACCGCGGCATCGGGGTGATGGAAGGCGTGCGGAGGGCGGAGTCGGGCATACCGGTGACCCTTCGAGGCGGCGGAGGCCGCCATCACCGTGATCGCGGCCAACGGAAACCCTGGCGGTACAGGGCCGCCACCGGAATCCCCCGCCGGTTCTATTCGCGGCGGGGCGGATTAGTGCCGTGGCACTAGCAGGAATCCGGGCGCGGTCGGACGCGCACCAGATTCCGGAAAAGGGTCACCCTCGAAGGGCGCGGAAAAAAGGAAGGAAAACGCGGGGCGGGGCGCTACTCGTCGGGGGAGTCGTAGCTGGGGTCGACCGACTCGGGCGGCAGGTCGAGCAGGTCGGCGACCTCCTCCACCAGCAGGTCGCGCACCAGCCGGACCGTCTCGGCGTCGCCGTCGGCGCGGGCCTCGACCGGGCGGCGGTAGACCACGATGCGCGCCCGGACGTCGGCGTGCTCGCCCTCGTCGCCGGGCAGCGTCATGCCGAGCGGGGCGGGGCCGGTGAAGTCCGGTTCGAGGTCGGGGACCTCCGCGACGACGAACTCGACTCCGGCCAGCTCACGGCCCCAACGGCGGCCGAGCCGGCGCACCTCGTCCTCGACGAGATCGTCGAACCGCTCCGCCCTGGTGCGGGAGATCGGCGCCTGCGGGGGCGTCAGGGGGCCACGGAGGCCGCGGCCGTGCCGGTCGCGGCGCCGTACGCCCGCCACACGGGATCGCACGTGTCCCAGCCTACCGCCGCGCCCCCCTGATCAGCCCCGGCCGATGCCGGACGGCCTCGGCGCACCCCTCCGGCGGCCCCCGCCGCGAGCCGCCCGCCGGCCCGCCCAGACGCGTTTCGCCGCCGAACCGACCGCGTCCGGGAATTGAGCCGACATTCGCCGTTCACGATTATGGCAAATGTCGCTCGAAGCGATTCCCGGGAATGCCCGGCAACAGGAAGGCGTACATCGATGCGTAACAGTAAAGTGGCCAAAATGGCCGTCGTGGCGGTCGCCGTGGGCGGCGGGTTCGCCGTCGCCGGTCCGGCCGCGATGGCCGCCGCCGACACCGGGACCGTCGCCAAGGCCGCCACGGCCAAGGCCGCGCCGACCTACTCGGCCACGGGCTGGTCGGGCAAGCGGAACTTCGACAGCGGCTACCACCCGCAGTGCCGCGGCTACTACAAGGTGCTCAAGCCGTACAAGACCGGCAAGTACATCAAGACCAGCCAGACGTTCCACTGCAACTCCGGCGGCTGGGGCCGGAAGATCAACGTCCGCCTCGACCTCCAGCAGTACCGGGGCCTCGGCCTGTGGCGCAACAAGGCGACCGCCAAGCACAGCGACGGCAACGCCTCGCACGCCTACACCAAGACGGTGACCGCCTCCTGGAAGTGCTCCGGCGGCAGCCAGCTCTACCGCCCGAAGGCGATCCTCCAGGCGTACTCGGTGCTCCGCGGCAGCCAGACGGCGAACCTGTACCGCAGCAGCGAGCAGGCCCGCATCCGCTGCTGACGCCCTTCCCGCTCCAGTTCCACACCCGCCCGCCGGCTCCGCGGACCCGACCGCGGGGTCGGCGGCCCCCACGACCCCGCCCGACGAGGGAGCACCCGATGGCCCGTCACCGCGTCCTGCTCGGCCTGGTGCCCGCCGTGCTGATCGCCTGCGGCTCGGCCGGCTGGTGGTACCACGCCGACGCGCAGGCCGACGAGCGGAGCCACGCCGACGCCAAGCGCCGCTACATCGCGGCGGTGGACGCCGTCTGCGCCGACGCGGGCCAAAAGCACGAGGAGCCGACCTCCGAAGGGGCGGCGGCCGAGGTCGCCGAGCTGCGGCGCGCCGCCCGGCTGATGACCGACGCCATGGGCCGGATCGAGGCCGTGCAGCCGCCGTCCGCCGACGCCGGGCGGTTGCGGCGCGAGTTCGTCGCGCCGGGACGGCAGATGGCCGGGCGGCTGACCGGCCTGGCCGACCGCGCCGAGACCGCGCTGCGCGCGGGCGACGAGACGGCCGCCGCCAAGGCCGTCGAGGAGTCGCTCGCCTCCTACCGCCCCGAAGAGACGATGCGCGAGTTCGCCGAACGCTACGGCTTCCAAGCCTGCGCAGGCGGCTGACGGCCGGACGGCGTGCTCACGCCGTCGCCGTGCCCAGATCTCCCGTGCCCTCCGGGATCAGCCGCAGGCCGTAGCCGCGCACCGACTCGATGCGCGCCCCCACGCCCGCGCCCGCCAGCTTGCGTCGCAGCCGCCTGAGCGCGCTGTGCACCACCGTCGGCTCGATCCGGTGCGCGCCGCCCCACGCCGCCTCCGCGATCTCCTTGAAGGAGTACGCGCGGCCGGGCGCGCCCGCCAGGCAGCTCAGGATCGAGACCTCCTGCTGGCTGAGGTCCAGCGGCCGTCCGCACCACAACACCCGGCGCTCGCCGGGCCGGATCTCCAGCCGTCCCACCCGGACGCGGTCCCCGTCCCCGGGGCCGCCGTCCCCAGGATCAGGCGAGCCCTCCCTCTCCCGGGCCATCCAGTGCGCGGCGTGCTCGACCGCCCGCACCACCACCACGGCGGAGTCGAACCGCAGCAGCTCGTTGATCGACTCGATGTCGGCCAGGTTCTCGGCCACGACGATCACGTAGCCGACCTTGGCGGTGGGTGACGATCGGCGCAGGGTCTCTGTCATCTCGTCCTCCGGGAGGGGCCTCGGGCGCCGCCGCCCCCGGCGGCTCGGTCGTCGCCCCCGCGACCAGGCACAGACTGCCGCCGCGCGCCGCCGCCGGGACAGGTGCCACGGGACCAATCGCGCCACCGCCCACTGGTGCCTGAGGGCCGGTGGCCGCGCCCGCCCGGTGACCCATGGTGATCTTGCCGGGGCTTCGCGCGCCGACGGCGCAGGTCAGCGACAACGCGCCGGTGGGGGCCGGGGAAACGGGGGATTCTAGCGGGATGAACAAGGTTAAAGTTGCGCGTATGGCCTCCTGAGGCAGATTTTGGTTTAAGTGTCAAGAAGGGTCGCTCGCGTTGGAACCCGCATCGTCGAACGCGGCCTGGCACGGCGAGGACACGATCCCGGCCGCCGCCGCTCGCGCCGCGGGTGAGCGCCACTGGAGCGCCCCCGCGACCGCCGCCCGCGACGGCCGGAACCGCGACCGCGTCTCGGTGGCCGCCGCCGTGGCGCTCGGCCTCGGGCTCCTGCTCGGCGGCGGCGGCTGGGCCTACGCCACCCGCGACGCCCACTGCGACGGGCGCACCCAGTGGCTGACCGTGACCGCCGACCCGGCCGTCGTCCCGGCCGTCCTCGCCGTCGCCGACCGCTACAACGACGCCCAGCGCGCCGACGGCCGGTGCGCGGTGGTGAAGGTCGTGGCGGGCGACTCCGCCGAGACGGTCACGGTGCTGCGCCAGGGCCGGGCGGTCCCCGACGTCTGGATCCCCGACTCCTCCTTCTGGGCCGGGGCCGCCGGGGCCGACCGCGCCGCGCCGTCGGTCGCCTCCTCGCCATTGGTGTTCGCGCTGCCGCAGGCGACCGCCCAGCGCTACCGCTCCACGCTGGAGCAACGCGCCTGGGCGGGCTTCGGCCCCGCCCATCAGGACGCCGACCGGTTCCGCCTGTGGATCTCCGACCCCGCCCAGACGGGCGCCGGAAGCCTGGCGCTCCAGGCGTTGTGGCGCTCGGCCGCCGGGCCGAAGCGGTTCGCCGGCACGCTGCACTCGGTGGAGCCGCTGCCCGCCGACCGCCCGCTGGAGCGCGCGTTCGGCGGCGACGACGACGCCGACGGGCGGCCGGAGGTCGCCGCCGTCCCCGAGCAGCAGGTCTGGCGGCAGAACCGGGACGCCCGCGACCCCGCCGCCCGGCTCGCCGTCGTGCACCCGGCGCAGAGCACGCCCGCCCTGGACTTCCCCTACGTCGGTGTCGCCCGCGACGCGGGTCGCCGCCGGGTCGCCGCGGACTTCCTGACCGCGCTGCGAGACCGACGCACCGCCGCCGACCTGCACCGCGTCGGCCTGCGCCGCCCGGTCAAGCCGGACGCGCCGCCACCGGCCGGCCCCGGCCTGCCCGCCGTGCGGGCCGTCGACGCCCAGTTCGCCCGCCCCGCCCCGCCGGTGCTGCCGGTCGCGGACGAGCGGGTCGCCCGGCAGGTCCAGGAGTACTGGCGGCGGATCAAGCAGGGCGTCAACGCGCTGGCGCTGATCGACCAGACCGGCCCGGCGCGCGGACCGCGGCTGGATCTGATGCGCGCCACCCTCGCCCAGGGCTCCTCGCTGATGCTGGACGACACCGAGTTCGGGCTCTGGACGCTCGGCGAGCGCCCCGGCGACCGGCCCCGCGTCCTGGCGCCGATGCGCCCGCTGGCCGCGCTCCGCCCGAGCGGCCACACCCAGCGCCTGGAGATCCAGGACGCGCTGCGGAAGGTCAAGGCCCGGCCGGGCCCCGGAACCGGCCTGTACGGCGCGATCACGGCCGCCTACCGGGTGGCGAGCCGCCGCTACGACGAGGGCGACCTCAACGTGGTGATCGTCCTCACCGCCGGCGGGGACGGCGGCGGCGCGCGCGGCGACCTCGACCGCACCCGCAAGGAGCTGGCCGCCTCGTTCGACCCGCGCCGCCCGGTGAGCGTGGTCGTGCTGAGCGTCGGCGCGGCCGTCCCGCCCGACCTGCGCGCCCTCGCCGCGAGCACCGACGGCGGCGCGTTCACGCTGCGCGACCGCAGCCAGGTGGTGCAGCTGCTGCGCGACTCCGACGCCTGGCGCGCCTGCGACGACCCCCGATGCCCCGACTGACCGGTACCGGCGGCCCGGCCGGGCACGCCGCGGACACGCGCCTGGCGGTGACCTTCCGCCTGCTCCTGCTGCTGCGCGGCCTGCTGGCGGCGATGGCGCTGGCGCTGATGCCGGGCCCGAGGATCGATCCGGCGCTGCTGGCCGCCGTCGCGCTGCTGGGCGTCGAGACGGCGCTGGCGGCGGCGCTGTGGCGGCGCGTCCTGCCCGTCCTGCTGCGCCATCCGGCGCTGGTCTGCCTGGACGCGGTGCTGGTGTTCGCCGTCGTGGTGCAGGGCGGGGTGTTCGGCCCGGTCTTCCTGTTCACGGTCATGACGTCCGCCCTGGCCGGGGTGCTGTACGCGTGGGGGCCGGTGCTGGCGGTCTGCATGGTGCAGATCGCGCTGTGCTACCTGGCGATGCCCGGGACCGTCCCCAGCGGGCACGAGGGTCCCGGCCTGCTGATGGGCCTGCCGGTCTTCTACCCGTTCGCGGCCTGCGCCGGGGTCGTGCTGCGCCGCCTGTTCGACCAGTACGCCGAGGCCGAGGAGGCGCGGCGGACCGCCGAGAGCGCGCTCGCCGCCGCCGAGGAGCGCGCCCGGCTGGCCCGCGAGATGCACGACTCGCTCGCCAAGACGCTGGAGGGCGTCGCGCTGTCGGCGAGCGTGCTGCCGGTCCGCATCCGGAACGCCCCCGAACGCGCCGAGCGCGACGCCGCCGCCATCATCGCGGCGCTGGCGGCGGCCCGCCGGGAGGCCCGCGGCCTGATCGCCGACCTGCGCGAGGAGGCGTTCCTGCTGCCGCTGGGGGAGGGGGTGCGGCGGTTGTGCGCGCAGTGGAGCGCGAGCGACGGCGTGCCCGTCGAGCTGCGGATCCCCGACTGCGGGCACGAGGCGCGGCCCGAACCCCCGCCGCTGGTCAGGTACGAGATCATCGCGGTGCTGAAGGAGGCGCTGGTCAACGTGGGACGGCATGCCGGGGCCCGGTCGGTGGAGGTGACGCTGCGCCCCTTCCCGAACGGCGTCGAGCTGGTGGTGCGCGACGACGGCAAGGGCTTCGAGCCGCCCGACGGGGGCCGCTTCGACCTGCTGTCCCGCGCGGGCCACTACGGGCTGCTGGGCATGGCCGAGCGGGCGCGCCGCGTCGGCGGCCGGTTCCGCGTCGACTCCTCGCCCGGCGGCGGCGCCGCCGTCCGGATGGCCGTCCCGTACGCCCGCCCGCTGCCCGGCTCCGAGAGCGACGCGGAGGCGGCCCGATGAGCGCGCGGCCCGGCCTGCGGGTGCTGGTGGTGGACGACAACCCCGTCGTCCGGGCGGGCCTGGTCGCCCTGCTGGAGGCCGGGGGCCTGACGGTGGCGGGCGAGGCCGTGGACGGCCGGCACGCGGTGGAGCAGGCGCGGCTGCTGCGGCCCGACCTCGTGCTGCTGGACGTGCGGATGCCGGAGATGGACGGCGTGGCGGCGGCCGGTCCGCTCAGCGAGCTGGCCAAGGTGCTGATGTTGTCCTACGACACCGACGCCGAGGTCATCGGCGCGGCCGTCCGCAACGGCGCGGCGGGCTACCTGGTGCACGGCACGTTCGGCGTGGCGGAGTTGATCGCCGCCGTCCACGACACGGTCGAAGGGCGCGCCAGCCCGCTGTCCCCGGCCGCGAGCGTGGCGGTGGTGGAGGCGCTGCGCGGCGCCGGGCCCGCCGGGCGGGCCCCGGAGCACCCCGCCGGGCCCTCGCGCGACCGCTGGGGCCTGTCGCGGCGCGAGGCCGAGGTGATGGACCTCATCGCCCGGGGCCGCGCCAACGGGGAGATCGCGGCCATGCTGGTGTTGTCGGAGTTCACCGTGAAGAACCACGTGAACCGGATCTTCACCAAGCTCGGCGTGCGCACCCGGGGCGCCGCCATCGCCTCCTGGCTGGGCACCGCGGCCCCGCCGGACGGCGCCGGTGACGGATAGTGATCGTTAGCTGCGTGAATGTGATCGTTGCCGGGGAAATTGACCGGTAACGGCGACACGTGCAGCGGGGTGGTGGCGGAGGCGGCGGCGGGGAGGTACGGTCGGCCATCGTGAGCCCCGTCCGCATCTGCTCCCGCACCGCCTGCAAGGCGTCCGCAGTGTTCACGCTCACGTACGTCTACCGCGACTCCACCGCTGTTCTGGGGCCTCTCGCCACGTACGCCGAGCCACACTGCTACGACCTGTGCGCGGAGCATTCCGAGCGGCTCACCGCCCCCATGGGGTGGGAACTGGTCCGCCTCCCCGTCGAGACCGAGTCCGAGCCGAGCGCCGACGACCTGGAGGCGCTCGCCGACGCGGTCCGCGAGGCCGCCCGCCCCGCGCCCGACGGCCGCACCGAGCCGGTCGGCCAGGGCACCGAGGTCGGCCGCCGCGGCCACCTGCGCGTGCTGCGCTCCGAGCCCGCCGCCACCAAGCCCGCCCAGGAGTAGTCCGCTCGGCTCCCATGCCCGGTCCGTCCACCCCGGGCGGCGGGCGCGTCCGGCCCCGGTAGGCTCGGGGCCCGCAGACGTTGGGCGAGCAGACAGGGGAGCACGGGAGTGGGCGACCTCGCCAAGATCTTCAAGGCGTACGACATCCGCGGCGTGGTGCCGCAGGAGTTGGACGCCGCGACCGCCGAGGCGGTCGGGGCCGCCTTCGTGCGGGTGACCGGGGCGTCCGCCGTCGTCACCGCCCACGACATGCGCGAGTCGTCCGGCCCGCTGGCCGCCGCGTTCGCCCGCGGGGCCACCGCGCAGGGCGCGGACGTGATCGAGGCCGGGCTCGGCTCCACCGACCTGCTCTACTACGCCAGCGGCGTGCTGGAGCTGCCCGGCGTGATGTTCACCGCCAGCCACAACCCCGCCAAGTACAACGGGATGAAGCTCTGCCGCGCCGGGGCCCGCCCCATCGGCCGCGACACCGGCCTCACCGAGATCCGCGACCTGGTCGAGCAGGGCGTGCCCGCCCACGACGGCGAGCCGGGCACGGTGTCGCAACGTGACCTGCTCAAGGGCTACGCCGACCACCTCAAGACGCTGGTGGACCTGTCGGGCATCCGGCCGCTGAAGGTCGTGGTGGACGCGGGCAACGGCATGGGCGGCCACACCGTCCCCACCACGTTCGAGGGCCTGCCCATCGACCTGGTGCCGCTGTACTTCGAGCTGGACGGCACCTTCCCCAACCACGAGGCCAACCCCATCGAGCCGGAGAACCTGCGCGACCTCCAGGCCAAGGTGCGCGAGACCGGCGCCGACATCGGCCTGGCCTTCGACGGCGACGCCGACCGCTGCTTCGTGGTGGACGAGCGCGGCGAGATCGTGTCCCCGTCGACGATCACCGCGCTGGTGGCGGCCCGGGAGCTGGCCAAGCACCCCGGCGCGCCGATCGTGCACAACCTGATCACCTCCAAGGCCGTGCCGGAGATCATCGCCGAGCACGGCGGCGTCCCGGTGCGCACCCGCGTGGGCCACTCGTTCATCAAGCAGACGATGGCCGAGAGCGGCGCGGTGTTCGGCGGCGAGCACTCGGCGCACTTCTACTTCCGCGACTTCTGGTTCGCCGACTCGGGCATGCTGGCCGCGCTGCACGTGCTGGCGGCGCTCGGCGAGCAGCAGGACCGGCCGCTGTCGGAGCTGCTGGCCGGGTACGCCCGCTACGCCGCCTCCGGCGAGATCAACAGCGAGGTGCACGACCAGGCGGCGGCCGCCGAGCGGGTCCGGTCGGCCTTCGCGGACCGGCCGGGCGTTACGATCGACGAACTTGACGGCCTGACCGTCGATGGCGGCGACTGGTGGTTCAACCTGCGGCCGTCCAACACCGAACCGCTGCTGCGCCTCAACGCGGAGGCCGCCGACGAGCCCGCCATGGCCGCCGTCCGCGACGAGGTCCTGGCGATCGTGAGGGAGAAGTGACGGTGAAACTCGACTCCTGGCTGCTGGAGATCCTGGCCTGCCCCAACTGCGGCGGCGACCTGCGGCCCGCCGACGACGCCGACGAGCTGGCGTGCGTCGGCACCTGCCACTACGTCTACGCGGTGCGCGACGACATCCCGGTGCTGCTGGTGGACGAGGCTCGGGCCCCGGCCCCGTGAGCGGCGTGGTCGAGGCGGACGTGCTGGACGACGCGTCCGCGATCGAGGCCGCCGATCCCGGCGGCATGTTGCGCCAGGTCGCCTCGTCGGCCGCGCAGATCCGCGAGGCGGTGCGCACCGCCCGGGAGGCCGGCGTCGCGGCGCTGGCCGCCGACGGGCGGCCACGCGCGGTCGTGGTGGCGGGCATGGGCGGCTCGGCGATCTCCGGCGACGTGCTGGCGGCGGTGTGCGGCGCGGGCTGCCCCGTGCCGGTCGTGACCGTGCGCGGCTACCTGCTGCCCGGCTGGGTCGGCGCGGCCGACCTGGTGATCGCGGTGTCCTGCTCGGGTGGCACCGAGGAGACCCTGGCGGTGGCGGCCGAGGCCGCGCGCCGGGGCTGCCGCCTGCTGCTGGTGGGCGGCGCGGACTCGCCGCTGGCCGACCTGGCGGCGCGCAGCCGCGCGTTGTTCGTGCCGGTGCGGTCGGTGGGGCAGCCGCGCGCGACGTTGTGGGGCCTGACGGTCCCGCTGATCATGGCGGCCCGCGAGCTGGGCCTCAACGACGTCACCGACGAGGTGCTGGAGGCGACGGCCGCGCGGCTGGAGGACGTGGCCAACCGGTGCCGTCCCGACAGCGAGGCGTTCGTCAACCCGGCCAAGCGCGTGGCGCTGGACCTGGCCGGGGACGTGCCGATGGTGTGGGGCTCCTCGCCGCTGGCGGGCACGGCCGCGTACCGGTTCTGCTGCCAGCTCAACGAGAACGCCAAGTACCCGGGGGTGTTCGGGGAACTGCCGGAGGCCAACCACAACCAGGTGATGGCGTTCGACGGCTTCTTCGCCGAGCAGCGCAAGGGCGACCCCGACGACTTCTTCCGGGACCGCGCCGACGACGCCGAGCACGGGTTGCACCTGCTCGTGCTGCGCGACACCGAGGAGCACCCGCAGGCGCGCAAGCGCCGCGAGGCGTCGGTCGAGCTGGCGCGGGGACGGGGCGTCGCGGTCACCGAGATCGCCGCCGAGGGCGATCATCCGCTGGAGAGAATCGCGACATTGATCGCGCTGGCGGACTACGTGACGGTTTACTTGGCTATCGCGCTGGGTGTCGACCCCACGCCCGTATCGGCCATCCAAGAGCTCAAAGCGAGGATTGCGTAGATGAGTGCAGAAGGCGGGACCAAGGCGATCGTCGCCGCGCTGGCCGCCAACCTCGGCATCGCCACCGCCAAGTTCGTCGCGTTCGGGTTCACCGGCTCGTCGTCGATGCTGGCGGAAGGCATCCACTCGGTCGCCGACTCCGGCAACCAGGGCCTGCTGCTGCTGGGCCGCAAGCGGTCCGCGCGCAGCCGCACGCCCAAGCACCCCTTCGGCTACGGCCGGGAGCGCTACTTCTACGCGTTCGTGGTCGCGGTGGTGCTGTTCACCATCGGCGCGCTGTTCTCGCTGTACGAGGGCTACCACAAGATCCACGAGGCGACCGAGCACCCGGACGCCACCATGGACTCGCCCGCCTGGGCGTTCGGCGTGCTGATCGTGGCGATCGTGCTGGAGTCGTTCTCCTTCCGCACCGCGATCAAGGAGTCCAACCTGATCCGGGGCGACAAGTCCTGGTGGCAGTTCATCCGCCGCGCCAAGGCCCCCGAGCTGCCGGTGGTGCTGCTGGAGGACCTCGGCGCGCTGGTCGGCCTGATCCTGGCGCTGGGCGGCGTCACGCTGGCCGTGGTGACCGGCGACCTGGTCTGGGACGGCGTCGGCACCGTCTGCATCGGCGTGCTGCTGGCCGCCATCGCGATCATCCTGGCGATCGAGACCAAGAGCCTGCTGATCGGCGAGGGCGCCGACCCCGAGCAGGAGGAGCGCATCATCGCCGCGCTGGAGTCGGTGGACGAGGTCGACCACGTCATCCACATCCGGACCGAGTACGTGGGCCCGGAGGAGCTGCTGATCGCCGCCAAGATCGCCGTCTACCACGACGACACCGCCGCCGAGGTGGCCCGCGGCATCGACGCGGCCGAGGCGCGGATCCGGGCCCAGTTCCCGGAGGCGACGCTGATCTACCTGGAGCCGGCCCTGGACGAGGCCGACCGCCGCAACCCCCAGCCGGCAACCCCCACGACCCTGGACACCCCCACCACCCCGGACACCTCCACGACGCCCTGACCGGCCCTGTCACCTTTTAAGCCGGGTGTCCGCCGTATCCCGAGAACGGCGGACACCCGGCTTTGTCATGTGTCACTCTGTGATCCGCCGGATACGGAGTGGAGGCATTTCATGGTGGCCGAACCCGCTTACGCGTTGGATGATGCCCTTATGGAGTCCGACGACGAACTGCGTGCGCTCGCCGACCGGCTGCTCGAAACCCACCGGGTCGAGTACGTCGAAGAGGGAGTGCTGCTGGTCATGACACCCGCCGGGTTCACGCACCGACAGATCGTCGGAGAGATCGTGTCGGACTTCAACTACGCGTCGGCGCTGGGCAGGACCGAGCTGCGCTGGGGGTTGAACTCGGAGAACTTCCAGTGGGAGTTTCCGGACGAGACCCGGCGCTTCTGCATTCCCGACCTGACGGTCGTCCATCCGGACGCGGCGCGCGACCCGGAGCGGGAGCAGGAGGGCGTCGTGCTGATCGTCGAGATCACCTCACCGCGCTCTCCCAACACCGTGTTCAACGACCGCGAGGTCAAGCCGGTGCACTACGCCAAGGGCAACGTGCCCTTCTACCTGTTGGTGGACCAGGAGCTCCAGCGCTGGACCCTCTACGGGCTGGCCGAGGGATGGCCGCGCTACCAGATCGTCAGCGCCGGGCCCTACGGCGAGGAGATCCTTCTTCCTCCGCCGTTCGACTTCCCGCTCCCGACCGACCAGTGGCCCCCGTACAAGCCGTGACCGGGTCTGTCGCCTTTGAAGGCCGGGTGTCCGCCCAGCGTGAGAGTGGCGGACATCCGGCGAGGGCAAATGCCGTCCCTGGATCACGAACGGAAACCGAGGGCGGGTGCCCGACCCGAGGCGGTGGGACGATGCCGAAGGCGAGCCCGCCGCATCGGATCGCGAAGCGATTGGCACCCGCAAAGTCATGATCAAGGGGTGAGCCCCCAGGCGAACCCCTTGGGTCAGGACTTCAATAAGTAGGCGATCCCCTCGCCGGCCGGCCGGTGTGGTGCCGGTCGACCCCAGCCCAGGACATGACCGGTCAGGTCGGCCGTCCGGCGAGGGCGCCTCTTCCCATTGCTCCCCGTCCGGCCCCTGATTCCGGACGGTTCTGGCGTGACCGCGGCAGCTCCGCCGAACCCCCTAAGCCGGCGGCGCCGCCGCGTTGGTCACGGTTATGACACTACGCGGGCCCGGATCACCTGCACGTCCCCCCAAAGGAGGGAAAAGGGGTCGTCCCTGAGGGGGATACGGCCCTGAGGCATAGCCCCCCGCGGTGAGGTGACGGGCCGGGGTCAGCGCGCACTATGGAGGGGTGACCAGGAACGACCGCGCAGACGCCGCCCCGCCCGCCGCGCCGACCGCCTTCGGCCCCGCCCTCGCCCACCACGCCTGGCGGCTTTCGGGCCGCATCGTGGCGGGCGTCGGCCAGCTGTTGTTGTGGGTCCTGACCGGCGTCGGGGCGCTGCTGCGCCCGCTCGGCCGCAAGATCGCCGCCAGGTTCGACCGGCGGCCCGCGCCCGGCGACACCCAGGCCACGCCGCTGCCCCGCTGGATGAGCGTGTGGGGCGAGGTCGCCGGGACGTGGTGGTTCGCGCCCCTCACCGGGTTCGCGCTGACGATCGCCGCCGTCGCCGAGCTGGCCCCGCGCGTGGCGACGCCGCTCGGCGTGGCCGGGGCGTTCGCCGTCGCCTGCACGTTGCCGCTGGTGTGGCGGCGCGAGTACCTGCGGCCCGTCGCGGCGGTGGCGCTGGGCGCGTTCGCGGCGGGCCTGCTCACCGGGCAGCCGCTGCTGGTCACCACCACCTTCGCCGCGCTCTACACGCTGTACGCGCTGGGCCGCGAGCTGCCCCGCCAGTCGGCCGGGGTGCTGGCGGTCGGCGGCGTCGTCACCGTCGCGGTCGTCTACCTGGCGACCTCCACGCTGGACGAGGTGCCCTGGCCCGCCGCCGTCGTCGCGGTGCTGGCCGCCATCGGCCTCGGCGACGCGGGCCGGGCCGTCGAGAGCGCGGGCCGCACCGAGGCCGCCGCGCAGGAGCGCAACAACGCGACCCTCACCCGGCTGACGGCCGTGCAGCGCGAGCAGGCCGTGATGCGCGAGCGGGCCCGCATCGCGCGCGAGCTGCACGACGTCGTCGCGCACTCGGTCTCCATGATCGCGGTGCAGGCCGAGACCGCGCCCTACACCATGGACGGCCTGTCCCCGCAGGCCCGCGAGGGCTACACCGAGATCGCCAAGACGGCCCGCGAGGCGCTGGTGGAGATGCGGCGGCTGCTCAGCGTGCTGCGCGCCGACGCCCGCCCCGAGCCCGACTCGGCCCCGCAGCCCCGGCTGGACCGGCTGCCCGAGCTGATCGAGCAGCACCGGGGCGCGGGCGGCCGGGTGGACCTGGCGGTCCAGGGCGACCCGCGCGCGCTGTCCACGACGGTGGAGCTGTCGGCGTACCGGATCGTCCAGGAGGCGCTGACCAACGCGCGGCGGCACGCGCCCGGCTCGGAGGTGCGGGTGGAGCTGACCTACCTGCCCGACCGGCTGGCGGTGCGGGTGGTCGACGACGGGTCGGCGCGGGAGACGATGGTGCTGAACCGCGAGCGCCCCCACTCCCGTACCGCCGTACTGGACCCCTCCCTGGATCCCACGGGCACCGTCCCCGACCCCACCGGGCACACCCGCGTGCAGCCCGCGTCCGATCCGTCCGGTGGCGGCCACGGTCTCGTGGGCATGCGGGAACGTGCGACCATGCTGGGCGGACGGTTCTCCGCCGGCCCGGCGAACCAGGGCGGGTTCCTGGTGGAGGCCGAACTGCCGCTGTCCAGGGAGGAGAACCCGTCTCGTGATCCCGGTTCGCAGGGACCGCCCCGCCGCTGACCCCGCCCGGAGGCGGCGGTGATCAAGGTCGCGGTGGTGGACGACCAGACGATCGTCCGGGCGGGCTTCGCCGCGCTGCTGGGCGCTCAGCCCGACATCACGGTGGTCGGCGAGGGCGGCGACGGCCACGACGCGGTGCGGCTGGCCGAGCAGCACCGCCCCGACGTCGTCGTGATGGACATCCGGATGCCCCGCATGGACGGCATCGAGGCGACCCGCCGCATCCTCGGCCGCCCCGGCGCCGACGAGGTGCGGGTGCTGGTGCTGACCACCTTCGACGTGGACGAGTACGTCTACGAGGCGCTGTCGGTCGGCGCGAGCGGCTTCCTGCTCAAGGACGCCACCGCCGACGAGCTGGTGTCGGCGGTCCGCGTGGTGGCGCGCGGCGACTCGTTGCTGGCTCCGCAGGTCACCGGCCGCCTGATCCGCGAGTTCACCCGGCAGCGCCGCAGCCGCCCGCAGGCCCCCGCCGAGCTGGCCACGCTGACCGCGCGCGAGACCGAGGTGCTGGTGCTGATCGCGGGCGGCCTGTCCAACGGCGAGATCGCCCGGCGGCTGGTGGTGAGCGAGCACACGGTGAAGACGCACGTGGCGCGGGTGTTCACCAAGCTCGGGCTGCGCGACCGGGCGCAGGCGGTGATGCTGGCCTACGAGTCCGGCGTGGTGGTCCCGGGCGGCCAGGAGGCGGCCGACCAGTAGTCCGGCACCGCCGCGCCCCGGGCGAACGCCGCGTCGAACGCGTTCGTCCCGAGCTTGGTCCGGGCCGCTGCGGCGATGCGGTCGACGTCGAAACGCTCGCCGGTCGGCAGCGGCGCGCCCACGCTGCGCCGGGCTCCGTCGGCCGCGCCCAGCAGGAACGCCGCCTGTTCGGCGTCTCCGGCTGTGCCCGCCAGCCCTTCCAGGGAGAGCGCCAGGGCGCGGGGTTCGCCGATCGAGCGGGCGAGTCCCAGGCCGCGTCCGTGGTGCTCGGCGGCCGTCCGGAGGTCGCCGCGCAGCTCCGCCAGGAAGCCGAACTCGGCCGCCAGCAGGTGTTCGCCGATCGTCGAGGAGGCGTACCCGTCGCGGATGCGGGTCAGGTGCCGTTCGGCGGCGTCCAGGTCGCCGGAACGGCGCGCGCCGAGCGCCAGGCCCATCAGCGCGTGGACCTCGCCGTAGATGTAGCCCTGCCGGGCGGCCTGCTCCAGCGCGCGTTCGTGCAGGTCACGGGCACGGTCCCAGTCGCGGGTCAGCAGCGCCAGCCGACCCAGGCCCGAGGTGCGCGCGGACACCTCCGTCGCGAGGCCCAGGTCGCGGGCGGTGCGCAATCCCTCGGCCTGGAGGCGTTCGGCCTCGGCGTAGTCGCCCTTGATCTCGGCGAGCGCGGCGCGCGGGGTGAGGGACTGGAGGCCGCCCCAGCGGTCCCCGAGATCCTGGAAGATCTCGGCGCTGCGGTGCCCGTCCCGCGCGATGCCGTCAAGGTCGCCCCGGACCAGCGCGTGCATCGCCCGCAGCCCGAGCGCGGCGGCGGTGGTCCAGCGGTCGGCGCCGGCCAGGTCGAGGACGCGTCCGCAGAGCTTCTCGCTGGCGTCCAGCTCGCCCGCGCTGAACAGGCCGAACGCGGAGAGCCAGGCCGCTCGCAGGACGTCTTCGCCCGTCTCGTCCTCCCATGGCGGGGGCGTGGCCGATCGGTCGCCGGTCAGCAGTCCGAACGCGCCGTGCAGCAGCCCGATCTCGGCGGAGTGCTCCCGTACCGTCGCCAGCGCGCTCCGTCCCTCGTGCAGCCGTCCGCGCAGCAGCCACCACCACGCCAACGCCCGGACGAGACGGACCGCCTTGTCCTCGGCGTGCTCCAGCGCCTCCGCCAGGGCGGCCCGGAGGTTGGCCGACTCGGTGTCCAGCAGGATCAGCCGGTCGCACTGGCCGGGGCCGTGCAGGCGGGACGCGGCGCGTTCGGCGAGGTCGAGGTAGTGGTCCAGGTGGCGGCGGCGGACCTCGGCCAGGTCCGCGAACTCCTCCAGCCGCTCGGCCGCGTACGCCGCCACCGACTCCAGCAGCCGGTAGCGCGGGCCTTCCGGACCGTCCACCATCACCACCAGGGAACGGTCCACCAGCCGCGTCACCAGGTCGAGGACCTCCTCGCGGGCCACGCCGTCCCCGGCGCACACCGCCTCGGCGGCGGCGAGGTCGCACCCGTCGCGGTGCACGGCGAGGCGGCGCAGCACGATGCGCTCGGGCGCGCCGAGCAGGTCCCAGCTCCAGTCGATCATCGCGCGGAGCGTGCGCTGCCGGGCCGGGGCCCCGCGCCGCCCGGCGGCCAGCACCCGGAACCGGTTCTCCAGCCGCGCCGCCAGCTCCCGGACGCCGAGGCCGCGCACCCGGGTCGCGGCCAGCTCCAGCGCGAGGGGGAGGCCGTCGAGCCGCCGGCAGATCTCGGCGACGGCCGCGCGGGACGCCTCGTCCAGCACGACGCCCGGCGCGGCGGCGCGGGCGCGCTCGGTGAACAGCCGTGCCGCGTCGGCGTCCGGCAGGGGCTCGACCGGCACGACGGCCTCGCCCGCCGCGTCGAGCGGTTCGCGGCTGGTGGCCAGCACACGGAGGCCGGGGGCGGCGCGCAGCAGGAGGTCCACCAGGTCGGCGGCCGGGCCGACGACGTGCTCGCAGTTGTCCAGGACGAGCAGGGGGCGGCGGTCGCGGAGGGCGGCGGCGAGCCGGTCGGCGGGGGAGGAGGCGGCGCCGGGCATGTCGTCGCGGACGCCGAGCGCGGCGGCGACGGCCTGCGCGACGTCGCCGCCGGGAGCCAACCCGGCCAGCTCGACCAGGCACACCCCGTCCGGGAGGCGCGGCACGAACCGGGCCGCGACCGCCACCGACAGCCGCGTCTTGCCGACGCCGCCGGGGCCGATGAGGGTGACCAGCCGCGCGCTGTCCAGAAGGCGTTCGACCTCGTCCAGGGCCTGATCGCGCCCGATGAGCGAGGTGACGGGGGCGGGCAGGTTCGTCGGCGGACGTCCAGCGGGCTCCTCGCGCGCGGGCGCGAGTGGTGCGGGTGGCGGGGACGCGGCAGGTGGCAGGGACACGGTGGGAGGCGAGGACGGGAGCAAAGCGGCGTCCTGGCGCAGGATCGCCTGGTGGAGGGCGGACAGTTCCGGGCTCGGGTCAATGCCGAGTTCTTCCGCTAGGCGGTCGCGTAGCTCGGCGTAGGACGCCAGCGCCTCCTGCTGGCGGCCCGCCAGGTACAGGGCGCGCAGGTGTACGGCGTGCAGGCGTTCGCGAAGCGGGTGCTGCGCCACCAGGTCCGCCAGCTCGCCAACGAGAAGGGTGTGGTCGCCCAACTCCAAGCGGGCCTCGGCCTGCTCCTCCAGGACCGCCAAGCGCTGCTCGTTCAGCCGGTCGGCCGCCGCCCGCGCGAACTCCGCGTCGGCGAAGTCCGCGAACGCCGGGCCCCGCCACAACTCCAGCGCCTCCGTCAGCGCCGCCGCCCGCGCCGCCGGATCGGCCGCCGCGCCCGCCTGACCGGCCAGCGCGCGGAAGCGGGCCGCGTCCACCTCCTGCGGATCGTCGAGCCGCAACCGGTACCCCGCCGCCTCGTGGACGACCCGGTCGCGGCCGAGCACCCGGCGGAGCTGCGACACCTTCGCTTGCAGCGCGTTGGCGGGACGGCCCGGCGGCCGGTCGCCCCACAGGTCGTCGATCAGCCGGTCAGCGGGCACCGGACGTCCCTCGTGCACGAGCAGGTCGGCCAGCAGCGCCCGGACCTTGGCCTCCGGGACGACGACGGGCGCGCCCGACCCGTCCCACACCGCCAGCTGGCCCAGCACCCCGAAACGCATGCCCAGAACCGTACACAGCGCTGACGGCCGCTCCGTCAGCGAACCGTCAGCCCGCCCGAAGCGCCTCGCGGCACGGTTCTCCCATGACCAAGTACGCAGGCACGAGGGCGATCGTCGTAGGTGCGACGGACGTCGGCCTGGCCATCGCCAAACGCCTGGTGGAAGGCGGCGCGCAGGTCGTGCTCGCCGACCCCGGCGCGGGCGGACCGGCGACCGCCGACCTCGGTTCCGGCGTCCGCCTGCTGGCCGGGACGCGGGCCGGAGCCGTCGCGGAGGTGCTGGACGGCCTGGACCTCGTCTTCGCCGCCGGACCACCGGACGCCCGCCCGCTGCTGCCCCTGCTGGCGGACGGCGGCGCGATCGTCCTCCTCGGCCCCCCGCCCGCCGACGAGGAAGCCGTTCGGGCGCTGGCCGTCGAGCTGGCCGGGCGCGGCGTGCGGGTGAACGCCGTCGCGACCGGCTTCCTCGACCCCGCCCCCGGCGTCCCCCTCGACCACTACGCCGACCTGCGCGAACGTTGCGACGCCCGCACCCCGCTGCGCCGCCTCGGCGCCCCCGACGAGGTCGCGCGCGCCGCGCTCTTCCTGGCCGCCGACGCCACCTTCACGACCGGCGCGCGCCTGCCGGTCGACGGCGGCCTGACCCTGCACGACTGACCCCCCCGGAGAAACGATCATGTCGAGCGTTCCCACCGAGGCGCCGCCCGGCGCCCGCCCGCAAGCCCCCGACCGCCTCCCGATGCCCGCCCTGCTCGCCCTGGCGACGGCCGTGTTCATCACGAGCCTCACCGAGACCCTGCCCGCGGGCGTGCTGCCGCAGATGAGCCGGGCCCTCGGCGTCACCGAGTCCGCCGCGGGCCAGACCGTCACGATCTACGCCATCGGCACCGCGCTGCTGGCGATCCCGCTGACGGCGGCCACCGCCGGATGGCGGCGCAAGCGCCTGCTGCTGACGGCGGTGGCGGCGTTCGCGGTCGCCAACACCGTCACCGCCGTGTCGTCGCAGTACCTGCTGACGATGACGGCCCGCTTCGTCGCCGGTGTCGCGGCCGGTCTCGCCTGGGCGCTGCTGGCCGGGTACGCCCGGCGGCTCGCGCCGCCCCACCTCCAGGGCCGGGCCATCGCGATCGCGATGGCGGGCATCCCGGTCGCGCTGTCGCTGGGCGTCCCGGCCGGGACGTTCGCCGGGCAGGCGTTCGGGTGGCGGACGGCGTTCTGGGCGATGACCGCCCTCACCGCCGTCCTGATCGTCTGGATCGTCGTGACGGTCCCCGACTTCCCCGGGCATCGGCGGGGCGAGCGCGTCCCGGTGCTGGGCGCGCTGCGGGTGCCGGGCGTGGGGGCGGTCCTGTTCGTCACCACGGTGTTCGTCCTGGCCCACACGGTCCTGTACGCCTACATCGCCACGTTTCTCGCCGACCTCGGCATGGAGGACGCCGCCGACCTGGTGCTGCTGGCGTTCGGCGCGGCGTCCCTGGCGAGCATCTGGGCGGTCGGCGCGCGCATCGACCGCCGCCTGCGCGCCCTGACCGTCGCGAGCACGCTGCTGGTCGCGGCGGGCGCGGCCCTGCTGGCGGTGGCGTCCGGCACCCACGTCCTCGTCTACGTCGCGGCGGTGTTGTGGGGCCTGGGCTGGGGCGGCGTGCCGACCCTGCTCCAGACCGCCGTGGGCCACGCCGGGGGCGAGCGGGCCGACGCCGCGCAGACGTTGCTCGTCACGCTCTGGAACGTCGCGATGGCCGCCGGAGGCGTCCTCGGCGGCGTGCTGCTCGACCGGTTCGGGGCCGCCTCGTTCCCCTGGACCGTCCTGATCCTGCTGGTTCCGGTGCTGGTCACGGTCCTGGCGGCCCGCACCCGCGCTTTCCCCACCCAGCACTGAAATCTGAGGAGACCCGTCATGAGCACGCTGTTCACCCCCGCCGCCCTCGGCCCGCTGACCCTGCCAAACCGCCTGGTGATGGCCCCGATGACCCGCAACCGCGCGACCGCCGAGGGCGTCCCGACGCCCCTGATGGCCGAGTACTACGCCCAGCGCGCCACCGCCGGACTGATCGTCGCCGAGGCCGCCACGCCCAACCGCGTCGGCCAGACCTACCCCGACATCCCCGGCGCCTACGCCCAGGCGCAGACGGAGGGCTGGCGGCACGTCACCGACGCCGTCCGCGCCGCCGGGGGCCGGATGTTCCTGCAACTCCAGCACGGCGGGCGCATCGGCCATCCCGCCAACAGCGGGCTCGACCCGGTCGCGCCGTCCCCGGTCCCGTTCCCCGACGTGATCCACACTCCGGACGGCCCGCAACCGGCCCCGGTGCCTCGCGAGATGACCCTCGACGACATCAGCGCCACCGTCGCCGACTTCGCCCAGGCGGCCCGCAACGCCGTCGCGGCGGGCTTCTCCGGGGTCGAGATCCACGCCGCGAACGGCTACCTGCTGCACCAGTTCCTGTCCACCCACACCAACCACCGCGCCGACGCCTACGGCGGCTCGATCGAGAACCGCATCCGCTTCGTCCTGGAGGTGGTGGACGCGGTCGTGGCGGCCGTCGGCGCGGAGCGGGTGGGCATCCGCCTCGCCCCCGGCGTCACCGCCAACGCGATGCAGGAGAGCGACGTCGAAGCCCTCTACCCGGTCCTGACCAGGGAACTGTCCACCCGCCGCCTCGCCTACCTGCACATCGTGTTCGCCGACCCCGACGCGCCGCTCTTCCACGAGCTGCGCCGCCTCTGGCCGACCGTCCTGGTCGCCAACCCGGCCCTCCCGTGGCCGAGCCCGTTCCCGGCCGACGGCGGGCGCGCCGAGGGCGAACGCCTGCTGGCGGCGGGCGCGGACCTGGTCTCGCTCGGCCGGGCGTTCCTGGCGAACCCCGACCTGGTCGAGCGGCTCCAGCAGGGCGCGCCCCTCAACGAGCCCCGGCCCGAGCACTGGTACGGCGGGACCGAGCAGGGCTACACCGACTACCCGGTCCTGGTCCCGGTCCCGGCCTGACCAGCCCGGCTGCGCGGGCCCGTCCTGAGGGCGGGCCCACGCAGCCGGACCAGGACTCAGCGGCGGCGCTGGAGCAGCCGCAACGCCTTCTCCTTCTCGAAATCCAGGTAGCGTGCGGGCGGCGCGGAGACGCGGCCGATGCGTTCGCCCAGCTCGCGGACGCGCGCCTGCACCTCCGGCTCGGCCAGCACCCGCAGCCCGAACGCCAGCTCGGCCGGGCCGATGTCGTAGCGCTTCTCCAGCGCCAGGGCCAGCGCGATCGCGCGCAGCTCGGCCTCGTCGAAGCGGCGGTGCCCGCCGGGCGCGGCGTCGCGGGTGGGCGGGAGCAGGCCGAGGCTCTCCCGGTAGCGGAGCATTCGGGGCGAGGTCCCGAGGCGGCGCGCGGCCTCCGTGATGCGCATGGCGACCATTCTGACAAATTCGTGTCAGAAACGCGGGGCCAACCGTGCCGCGACGGCCCGTCCGCGCCTAGACTCGCTCGCAGACCCCGGCCCACGCCCTCGTGCCGACGCCCGGCGCGGTGCCCCAGCGCACCGCGCGCCCTCCGTCGGCCGCCGCGAGCGGGCGCCGCATCCGCGAGGACCCAAGGAGCAACGAAAGCATGGATTACAAGGTCGCCGACCTGGCGCTGGCCGACTTCGGGCGCCGGGAGATCCGGCTCGCCGAGCACGAGATGCCCGGCCTGATGGCCGTGCGCGAGGAGTACGCGGAGGCCAAGCCGCTGCGCGGGGCCAAGATCATGGGCTCGCTGCACATGACGATCCAGACCGCCGTGCTCATCGAGACCCTGGTGGAGCTCGGCGCCGACGTGCGCTGGGTGTCCTGCAACATCTTCTCCACCCAGGACCACGCCGCCGCCGCGGTCGTCGTCGGCCGCGACGGCACCGTCGAGGACCCCCGGGGCGTCCCGGTCTTCGCCTGGAAGGGCGAGACCCTGGACGAGTACTGGTGGTGCACCGACCAGGCCCTCCAGTGGCCCGACGGGTCGGCCCCGAACATGATCCTGGACGACGGCGGCGACGCCACCCTGCTGGTCCACAAGGGCGCCGAGTACGAGAAGGCCGGCGCCGTGCCGACCGCCTCGGCCGACGACCCGGAGGAGTGGGGGATCATCCTGGAGACCCTGCGCCGCACCATCGGCGACAAGCCGGGCCGCTGGACCGAGGCCGCCGCCGCGATCAAGGGCGTCACCGAGGAGACCACCACCGGCGTGCACCGGCTGTACGAGATGGCCAAGGCCGGCACCCTGGCCTTCCCGGCGATCAACGTCAACGACTCGGTCACCAAGTCGAAGTTCGACAACAAGTACGGCTGCCGCCACTCGGTGATCGACGGCCTGAACCGCGCCACCGACGTGCTGATCGGCGGCAAGGTCGCGCTGGTCGCCGGCTACGGCGACGTCGGCAAGGGCTGCGCCGAGGCGCTGAAGGGCCAGGGCGCGCGCGTCATCGTCACCGAGGTCGACCCGATCTGCGCCCTGCAGGCCGCCATGGACGGCTTCCAGGTCGCCCGCCTGGACGACGTGGTGGACCAGGTCGACATCTTCGTGACCACCACCGGCAACTTCAACATCATCCGCGCCGACCACATGGAGCGGATGAAGCACCAGGCCATCGTCAGCAACATCGGCCACTTCGACAACGAGATCGACATGGCGGGCCTGGCCCGCATCGACGGCGTCGAGAAGATCGAGATCAAGCCGCAGGTGCACGAGTGGCGCTTCCCCGACGGCCACTCGGTGCTGGTGCTGGCCGAGGGCCGGCTGATGAACCTGGGCTGCGCCACCGGCCACCCCTCGTTCGTGATGTCGAACTCCTTCACCAACCAGGTCATCGCGCAGATCGAGCTGTTCACCAAGACCGAGGAGTACCCGGTCGGCGTGTACGTGCTGCCGAAGCACCTGGACGAGAAGGTCGCCCGCCTGCACCTGGACGCGCTGGGCGTCAAGCTCACCGAGCTGACCAAGCAGCAGGCCGAGTACATCGGCGTGGACGTCGAGGGCCCCTACAAGCCCGACCACTACCGCTACTGATCCACCGGTAGCACGCAGGTAGAAGCACCCTCCGCCGCCGCACCGCCCCGCACGGGCGGTGCGGCGGCGGTCTCCCACGCCCTGGAGGACGGCCGATGAGCGACATCTCCGACGCCGCGCTGGCGTACGAGGGCGTCAAGCGGATCGAGTGGGCCGACCGGAGCATGCCGGTGTTGCGGCAGATCCGCGAGCGCTTCGCCGCCGAACGCCCGCTGGACGGCCTGGCGATCGCCGCGTGCATGCACGTCACCACCGAGACCGCCGGGCTGATCCGCACCCTCCAGGCGGGCGGCGCGCGGGTGGCGCTCGCCGCGTCCAACCCGCTGTCCACCCAGGACGACACCGCCGCCGCCCTCGTCCACGAGTACGGCGCCGAGGTCTACGCCCGCGCCGGGACCGACCGCGAGGGCTACTACCAGCACATCCACCGGGCGCTGGAGATCGGCCCCGACCTGGTGCTGGACGACGGCTGCGACCTGGTCAACATCCTGCACACCGAGCGCACCGACCTGCTCGGCACCGTCAAGGCCGGGTGCGAGGAGACCACCACCGGCGTGATCCGGCTGCACCAGATGGCCCGCGAGGGCGCGCTGCGGTTCCCGGTGGTCGCGGTGAACGACACCGACACCAAGCACATGTTCGACAACCGGTACGGCACCGGGCAGTCCACGCTGGACGGCATCATCCGCGCCACCAACACGCTGCTGGCGGGCAAGACGATCGTCGTCGCGGGCTTCGGCTACTGCGGCCGGGGCCTGGCCGAGCGCGCCCGCGGCCTCGGCGCGCGGGTGGTGGTGACAGAGATCGACCCGGTGAAGGCGCTGGACGCGACGTTGCAGGGTTTCGAGGTGCAGCCGATGGCGGTCGCGGCGCGGCACGGCGACGTGTTCATCACCGTCACCGGCAACCGCGACGTGATCGGCGCGGCGCACCTGGCGGCGATGAAGGACGGCGCGATCCTCGCCAACTCCGGCCACTTCGACGTGGAGATCGACGTGCGCGCCCTGGACGCGCTGGCGGTCGCGGTGCACCGGGACGTGCGCCCGCAGGCCGACGAGTACGTGCTGAGCGACGGCCGCCGCCTGGTGCTGCTGGCCGAGGGCCGCCTGGTCAACCTGGCGGCGGCCGAGGGGCACCCCCCGGCGGTGATGGACATGTCGTTCGCCGACCAGGCGCTGACCTGCGCCTGGCTCGCCACCGCCCACCCCGGCCTGGACGCGGCGGTGCACGAGGTGCCCAAGGAGATCGACACCGAGGTGGCCCGGCTGAAGCTCGCCTCGATGGGGGTCGACATCGACGCCCTCACCTTCGAGCAGGAGGACTACCTGCGCTCGTGGCGGCTGGGCTCCTGAACCCGGTTAATTCGTGCCACGAATGAACGCGCGTATTCTGGTCCGATGACGAAGGGCGAAGAGGGGCCGATGGGGGTCGTCACCGCGCTGGTGCGCTCCTCCTACCTGGTCAACGCGGTGTACACCGCCTCGGCGCGCGAGCACGGCATCACCTCGCAGCAGGGCCAGCTGCTCTGCGTGCTGATGGGGCGGCCGCTCGGCATGACCGAGCTGGGCGAGACGCTGGGGCTGGCCAAGTCGAGCCTGACCGGCCTGGTGGACCGCACCGCCAAGCTCGGCCTGGTGCGCCGCGAGCCCGACCCCGAGGACGGCCGCGCGGTGCGGGTCGCGCTCACCGGGGCCGGGACCGCGCTCGCCGACGTCTTCTACGCCGAGACCTGCGCCCGGGTCGACGTGCTCCCGGCCTCGCTGAGCGAGGCCGAGCGCGCGACGCTGGCGGACCTGCTGGGCCGCCTGGTGAACGACAACGAGGTGCCGATGGTGTTCCTGGACGGCGCCCGCTAGTTCGCGACACGAACTGTAGAACTCAGCGGCCCACGCGGTAGGTCACGTGGGTGACCAGGTCGGTGGTCGCGCTGCTCAGCGGCGTCAGGTCCAGGTCGCCGACGCCCTCGAACAGGCGCTCGCCCGTGCCGAGGAGCACCGGGGAGATGTGCAGGCGTAGCTCGTCGAGAAGACCGGCGGCCAGGTATTGGTTCACGGTCTGCGCGCCGCCCGCGATGGAGACGGTACGGTCCCCGGCGGCCTCGCGGGCGCGCGCGAGGGCCGCCTCAATTCCGTCGGTGACGAAGAAAAACGTGGTGCCGCCCTTCATGGTCACGGGCTCGCGCGGGTGGTGGGTGAGCACGAACACCGGCGCGTGGTAGGGCGGGTTCTCGCCCCACCAGCCCGTCCAGTCCAGGTCCCAGGAGCCACGGCCGTGGCTGAACATGTTGCGGCCCATGATGTAGGCGCCCGCCTCGGTGATGGCCTCGATGACCTCGGCGTTCTCCTCGGGACGCTCGAACATCCAGCGGTGCAGCAGATCGCCGGCGTGCACGCCCGCGTGCACGCCGATCGGGTACTCCAGGCTCTGGTCCGGGCCCGCGGCGAAACCGTCGAGCGAGACCGCGATGTCACAGGTGACCTTGTTCATCCGTCCGTCTCCTTCTGGGTCGATTCACCCACTGGTCGGAGCCGCCGACGCGGTCTCGACATCACCGCCGGACTTTTTTTCAGGAATCGAGGTCGCGCAGGTTCTTGCGGGCGGCCGACGCGATCGCGGGATGGCCGGTGGCGACGGCGCGCTCCCACCACGCGCGGGCCCCGGCGAGGTCGCCCTGGTCCTGGGCGATGAACCCGAGGTTGTGCATGGCGCGGGGCGCGATCTCGGCGTCGGCGGACGCGGCGGCGCGCTCGTACCAATCGCGGGCGTCGGCGAGGTGGCCCTGCTTCTCGGCGATCACGCCCAGGTCGTTCATGGCGGCGGGGGCGACAGGCGGGTAGGCGCTGGCGACGGCGCGCTCGTACCAGGCGCGGGCCTGCGCCAGCAGCCCCGCCTCCTGGGCGAGCAGGCCGAGGCTGCGGAAGGAGCGGGGCGCGGCGTCGGCGTGCGAGGTGGCGGCGGCGCGCTCGAACCAGGCGCGCGCGGCGTCCGCGTCGCCCGTCTGGCGGGCGAGCAGGCCGAGGTGACGCATGGCGCGCGGGGCGGCGTCGGCGTGCGGGGTGGCGGCGGCGCGCTCGAACCAGTCCCGCGCGGCCTCGACGTCGCCGCGCTCCTGCGCGGCGAGCCCGAGCCGCCGCATGGCGCGCGGGGCGTAGTCGGCGTGCCCGGTGGCGGCGGCGCGGCCGTACCAGTGGCGGGCGGCGTCGGGGTCGCCGTCCTGGGTGGCGAGGGCGCCCAGGCAGTGCATGGCGTGCGGCGCGGCGTTGGGGTGGCTGCTGGCGGCGGCGCGCTCGTACCAGTGCCGGGCCTCGTCCCGCTCGCCCTGCCGCTCGGCGACCCCGGCGAGATCGGTCATGGCGGTGGGGGCGATGCCGGTGTGCCCGGTGGCGGCGGCCTCCTGGTACCAGCGGCGGGCCTGGTGGAGGTCGCCCTGCTCGTCGGCGGCGACGCCGAGCCGCCGCAGGGCGCGGGGCACGATGAGGGTGTGGCCGGTGGCGGCGGCGCGCTCGTACCAGTGGCGGGCGGCGGCGTGGTCGCCCTCGCGTTCGGCGACGTTGCCGAGCCCGTAGAGCGCGACGGGAACGGCCCCGGTGTCGCCGGAGGCGACGGCTTCGCGGTACCCGTGCCGGGCGGCGCCGAGATCGCCTTGGGCGAGGGCGGTATGGCTGCGTTCGAGCAGGGCGGCGGCGTGGCCGGTGGCCCGAGCCGTGGTGTGCCCGGAAGCGGTGGTGTGGTCGGGGGCGATCGCGGTCGGGGGTGGGGCCGCTTCCGTCGCGGCGGGTTCCTCGCGGTCGGCGATCATCGTGGTGACGCCGGGGGGCAGCCAGGTCGTCCGGCCGGTCTGGTCGGCCGTCGTGCGCGGCAGCCGCAGGCGTTCCAGCACCTCGCGCGGGGCCGGGCGGTCGGCGGGCTCCTTCGCCAGGCACGCCGCGACCACCTCGCGCAGCTCGTCGGGCACGGCGTCGAGCATGGGCTCCTGCGAGCAGATCCGGTAGATCAGCGCCTCCGGGCGGCCGTCGCCGAACGGGCCCTGCCCCGTCGCCGCGAACGCCAGCACGCCGCCCAGCGCGAACACGTCCGTCCGCCAGTCGATGTCGCCCTCGCCGCGCGCCTGCTCGGGCGACATGTACGCCGGGGTGCCCAGCGGCCCGCTCACCGCCGTGTGGCGCGTGGTGCCGGACGCCAGCGCGATGCCGAAGTCGATGATGCGCGGCCCGTCCTCGGCCAGGATCACGTTGCCCGGCTTCAGGTCGCGGTGCACCAGGCCGCCCCGGTGGATCGCCGCCAGCCCCTCGGCGAGGTGCGCGCCCAGCAGCCGCACGGTGTCGGCGGGCAGCGGGCCGTGCCCGTACACCGCCGCGTCCAGCGTGGGGCCGGGGATGTAGGCGGTGACCAGCCACGGCGGGTCGCCCTCGGGGTCGGCGTCGACCACCGGCGCGGTGTAGAACGCGCTGACGCCCATCGCCGCCCGCACCTCGGCGGCGAACCGGCGGCGCAGTTGCGGCAGCCCCGCGAAGTCCGCGCGGATGACCTTCACGGCGACCGCGCGCCCGCTCGGGGTCCAGCCGAAGTAGACGGTGCCCATCCCGCCCTGGCCGAGCCGCCCCACCAGCTCGTACTCGCCGATCATCCGCGGATCGCCGGGCTCCAGCGGCCGCATCGTCATCCCAGCGCTCACCTCGCGGCCTCGTCGGGTCCGGGCCCCTCCGGACGTCTTCGATTAGATCAGCAATACCGCGCGTTCGGTTCACGCCGGGAAGCCGATTTCTGCGGCCGCCGCGCGACCGGTAGCGTCTGGCGGATGCCGCGCGGAACGTACCTGCACCTGGACGAGGGGGTCGCCGAGACCTTCCAGTGCGCGCCGGGCCCCGGCGGCTGGCGCTACGTGGGGGAGCGCGCCGACGGCGTCCGCACCGACCTGGTCGTGGACTCGCGGTGGCGGCAGATCCGTGTCGAGATCGTCGCCCCTGCCTGGTGGGCGCGGGGCGGCGTCACCGGGCCCGCCGTCGCGTGGGTGCGCGGCGCGGGCGACGACGCGGCCGGGCACGACGCCCCCGCCAAGGGTTTCCTGGGGGAGTCGCCGGGCTTCCTGGTCGCGGTCGCCCGGTCCCTGGACCTGGCCGAGGGCGCGCAGGCCGACGTGCGGCTGGTGCGGTTGTCGGGGCCGAATCTGGCCGCGCTGACCGTCGCCGAACGCTGGCGGCTCGCCGACGTCACCGCGCACGACACCGACAGCGGCCCGCTGCCCGTCGAGCGCTACGAGGTCGCCGACCTCGCCACCGGCGAGATCCGCAGCGTGCACCTGGCGGGCGACGTGGTGGTGGACGCGCCCGGCGTCGAGCTGACCGACCTGGAGTCGCCGCCGAACCTCAGGGCCTGAGGGTGACGGTGTGCGCGGCCGTCCCCGGGTCGGCCCACACCGACAGGACGCGGCGCGCGGCGTCCCACCGGTACCGCCACTTGCCCGCCGCGTCGGTGCTGGCGACCTTGGGCGTGCCGGACGGCCACCAGATCTCGGTGGGCGCGGTGACCCCGGCGCGGTTCCGCCAGCCGACGGTGAGCGTGCCCGAGCTGTAGGAGATCTTCGTGGGGGTGCCCGCGACGGCGCGCGGGTAGGGGCGGGCGAGCAGCCTGCCGAACACCGTCCAGTTGCCCTGGGCGTCGGTGGGGCCCGCGCCGCCCGGGTCGCTGGACCAGTAGGCCCAGCCGACGCCCAGCCCGTCGGCCATGTCCAGCCAGTCGCGGGTGAAGTCGGCCGCGCCGGGAGCGTCGGCGTTCATGCCGCCGACCTCGCCGATCCACATGGGCAGGTTGAGGCGCTTGGCGGCGGCGGGCAGGTTGCGCTTCCACAGCTCGAACTGGGCGCGGGCCAGGAGCTTGGTCGCGCCGCTGTAGGAGCCGCCGAGGTCGATGCCGACGGGGTAGAAGTGCGGCGCGAACACCAGCCGCTTGCCGCCGGGACGCGGGTCGGTGACGGCGCCGAGCGAGGTGTCGGCGCCCTCGTTGGTGCCGAGCGCCTGCGGCTCGAAGAAGATCCAGTTGTCCCGGTCGACCTCCCGGATCGCGTTGACGATCCGCTGGTAGAAGGGCGTGAGCGTGGGCTTCTCGAAGAACCCGAACTGCCGGGTGCCGCCGAACGGCTCGTTCATCAGGTCGTAGCCGAGCACGGCCGGGTCCTTGGCGAACCGCGCGGCCACGTGCCGCCACATCGCGGTGTAGTGCCGCATCAGTTCCGGGTGCTTGCCGGTGTGGTTCCAGAAGTTGTCGTAGGCGCGGACGACGGCGGGTTGCAGGTAGGTGAGGACCCAGGGCGTCTGGGGCGTGCAGGGCAGGCCGTCGGTGTGGGTGGCCCAGGCGGGCGTGCCGTTGCCCGCGCCCTTGCAGGCGGCCGGGCCGTAGATGTCCTGGTGCATGTCGAGGACGACGTGCATGCCCTGCTCGCGGTACCAGGCGACGCGGCGCGCGACCTCGTCGAGGTACTTCTCGTCGTAGCGGCCGGGGCTGGGCTCGACGTTCTTCCACTGGATCAGGTAGCGGACGGAGTTGCTGCCCAGCTCGCGGGCCTCGCGGACGACGTCCGCGCGGCTGATCCAGGGGAGGCCGGAGGGGCCTTTGGCGGAACTGGCGGTGTTGAGGCCGTGCAGGATCAGTGCGCGCCCCTGGCCGTCGGTGATGACGGGCGGCGGCGGCGCGGCGGCGGGCGCGGCCTCGGCGGGGGAGACCACGGTTCCGGCGGCGAGGACGGCTGTCAGGGTGGCGGTGAGGGTGAGGGCCCGGGTGGGCACGGAACGGGCGCGCATACCGCCTCCTGAGCAAGCGACCGACCAAATATGAAAGTTGCTCGGATATTAGGCCGGGCTCGGGAGGCGTGGCCAGTGGGAGAAATCGCCAACAACGGCGCGGTGTCATGGCGACAGTTGATGAAGGAGGGACGCGGAGGGCGGATGGGGCTACTGCGGCGCAGGACCGTTCGGCGGCCCGTCCTGGCCCGGTCCTTGGGGCGTAGGACCGTTCGGGCCTGCCTGGCCCGGCCAGTGCGGCGCGGGGCCGTTCGGCGGACCTGCCCGGCCAGGCCCCTGGGGAGCGGGACCGTTGGGCGGTACGCCCTGCCCCGGCCAGTGGGGACCGCCCGGGTAGGGGCGCGGCGGTTGCGCGCCGCCCGGATACGGGCTGCCCGGGTAGGGACGGGACGGTTGCGCGCCACCCGGGTACGGGCCCGGATAGGGGCCGCCGGGGTACGGCGCGGGCGGCCGTGGTGCCAGGACCTGCTGGTACGGACCCGCCCCGTAGTGCTGCGGCGGCAGGAAGGCGGGCTGGCCCGGACGCGGCGTGCTGAACGGCGGCGGTGCGGGCGGGCCCTGGCGCGGCGCTCCCACCGGCTGCGGGCCCGCCGCCGTCATCACCATCGCCGGGACGGGCTGCGGCTCCGGCGTCAGCCCCAGGCGCCGCATCCGCCGGAACCGGCGCTCGGCCAGGCGGCGTTCCTCGCGCACCCGGCGCTCGGCCAGCACCGCCGCCAGCAGGATCTCCGGCCGCACCCCCGGCGGCGGGGGCGGGCTGATCACCGCGACGACCTGCCCGGCGATGCGCTGCCCCAGCTCGTCGCGCACCTCCGGCAGCAGCTCCCAGAACCGCGACAGGTACTGGCGGGCCGTCAGCGCCAGCTCGTCGGAGATCTGCGACAGCTCCAGCCGTTGCGCCCACGGCAGCAGCGGCGGCGGCATCACCGCGACCGGCCCGAACATCCCCGTGCTGGGCACCCGCTCCTGGATCACGATCGTCCCGGCGAACACGTCGCCCAGCCGCTTGCCGCGCCTGCTGCCCAGCGAGGTCAGCAGCGCGGGCGCGCCGTAGAACATCCAGAACTCCGGCACCCCGGCCAGCGCCCGCACCAACGCCTGCCGGAACCGCACCGGCCCGCCGTCCTCGGCCACCACCCGCAGGCCCAGCGCCATCTTGCCCAGCGACCGGCCGCGCGTCAGCGTCTCGAACGCGCACGGGTAGCCCACCAGGACCAGCACGCTGGTCAGCAGCACCAGCCCGATCGTCCACGCCTCGTCGGCGACCAGCGCGGTCATCGACACGATGTAGACGGCGAAGTTGAGCACCGCGAGCTGGAACATCAGGTCCAGCAGGAGGGCGCAGCCCCGGCTGGCCAGGCGCGCGACGCGCAGGTCCAGCGCCACGGCCTCGCCGGTCACCAGTTCGGGCATGACCCTCCTTCGGTAGTGGCCGCCCATTTTGCCCGGTGCGCGGGGGGAGGCGTTAGTCTCGCCGGGTGGACGTCGACGCCTACGTGGCCGCGCACAACCCCGAGTGGCAGCGCCTGGAGAAGCTGATCAACTCCGGGCGCAAGCTGTCCGGCCCCGAGATCGACGAGCTGGTCGAGCTGTACCAGCGGACCGCCACCCACCTGTCGGTGGTGCGCTCCAGCTCGCCCGACCCGATGCTGGTGTCGCGCCTGTCGTCGCTGGTGGCGCGCGGACGCGCCGCCGTCGCGGGCGCGCGAGCGCCGCTGTGGCGGGACGTGTCGCGCCTCGCCACGGTCGCGTTCCCGGCCGCCGCCTACCGGTTGCGCTGGTGGTGGCTCGGCAACGCGCTGCTGGGCAACGTGCTGACGCTCGCCCTCGGCATCTGGGTGGCGCGCAATCCCGAGGTGCAGGCCGCGATCGCCACCCCGTACCAGGTGCGCGAGCTGGTCGAGCACGACTTCGCCAACTACTACACCGAGCACTCGGCGGCCTCGTTCGCGTTCCAGGTGTGGATCAACAACGCGTGGGTGTCGGCGGTCGCGCTGATCTTCGGCATCTTCCTGGGCATCCCGACGATCTACGTCCTGCTGAGCAACCAGCTCAACCTGGGCGTCACCGGCGGCCTGATGTTCGCCCACGACAAGGGCGAGGTGTTCTTCGGCCTGATCCTGCCGCACGGCCTGCTGGAGCTGACCGCCGTCTACCTGGCGGTCGCGGCGGGCCTGAAACTCGGCTGGACGGTCATCGACCCCGGCCCCCGGCGGCGCGGCCAGGCGCTCGCCGAGGAGGGCCGCGCCGCGATGAGCATCGCGCTCGGGCTCATCGGGGTGCTGCTGGTGTCGGGCCTGATCGAGGGCTTCGTGACGGGCTGGGTGCACGTCACGTGGCTGCGCATCGGCATCGGCGTGGTGGCCGAGGCGGCGTTCCTGGCGTACGTGGTGGTGCTGGGCCGCCGCGCGGTGCGCGGCGGCGAGACGGGCGACGCCGAGCTCCGCCCCGACCTGGCCCCCACCTCCGGCTGACCCCCCGCCCGGCTCGCTCGCGGCGTCCGGCCCGTCCGCGACGTCCGGTCTGCTCACGGCGTTCGGCCCGGTGCCGTCCGAACCCCTCACAGGCGGCCGGCGGCCTTCAGGGCCAGGTACGCGTCGGCCAGCGCGGGCGCGATCTCCTCCGGCGGCGCGTCCACGACCTCCACGCCGTAGGAGCGCAGCTCCGCCGTCAGCCGACGCCGGTCCGCGCGCGCCCGCTCGGCCGCCGCCGCGTCGTACACCGCCGCCAGATCGCCGCGCGCCGCCGCCATCTCCGTCACCCGCGGGTCCGAGATCGCCGCCACCATCACCATGTGCCGCGCCGTGAGCTGCGGCAACAGCGGCAGCAGCCCCTCCTCGATCGCGGCGGTGTTCAGCTCCGTCAGCAGCACCACCAGGCACCGCTGCCGCACCCGCGACATCAGCGTGGACACCATGCCCGCCGCGTCGCTCTCGATCAGCTCCGGCTCCAGCGGCGCCATCGCCTGCACCATCGCGGGCAGCAGGTCGGTGCGCGAGGCCCCCTCCACGCGCGCGCGTACGCGCCGGTCGTAGGCCAGCAGGTCCACCCGGTCGCCCGCCCGCGACGCCAAAGCGCCCAGCAGCAGCGCCGCGTCCATCGAGCAGTCCAACCGGGGGACGTCGCCGACCCGCCCGGCGGCGGTGCGGCCGGTGTCCAGGACCAGGTAGATGCGGCGGTCGCGCTCGGGACGCCAGGTCCGCACCACGACGTCGCCGCGCCGCGCCGTGGCCCGCCAGTCGATGGAGCGCACGTCGTCGCCGTCCACGTACTCGCGCAACGAGTCGAACTCGGTGCCCTGCCCCCGGATCAGCGCCACGTGCGCGCCGGTCAGCTCGCGCAGCTTGGCCAGCTTGCCCGGCAGGTGGCGGCGCGAGGGGAAGGCGGGCAGCACCCGCACCCGCCACGGCGCGGGACGCGACAACTGCCGCGCCGCCAGCCCCAGCGGCCCCACCGACCGCACCACGACCGTCACGGCCTCGCGGTCGCCGCGCCGCGACGGCACCAGCGTCATCTCGACGCGCCGCCGCTCCCCGGCGGGCACGTCGATCCGCGTCACGCGCGGCGCGGCCCCGGCGCTCGGCGGCCACACGTCGCGCAGCCGCGCCTTGACGCGCCGCCGCCCCAGGTTCTCCACCGTCAGCGCCACGTGCGCGGTCTCGCCGAGCCGCACGTTGGCGTCGCCGGACCGGTGGAAGCGCAGCGCCCGCACGTTCCCCGCCAGCAGCAGGTCCGCGACCACGCCCGCCAGCAGCACGCCCCACAACACCCACAGGGTGCTCCAGCTCGGCAGCACCAGCGGCACCAGCGCGCCGAGCAGCGCCAGCAGCCCGAGCCGCCCGGTCAGCGCCATCAGCGCGGCGCGGGGACGTGGGCGAGGATGCCCTCCAGCACGCCGTCGGCGGTCGCGCCCTCCAGCTCGGCCTCGGGCCGCAGCTGGACCCGGTGCCGCAACGTCGGGCGGGCCAGCGCCTTCACGTCGTCGGGCGTCACGTAGTCGCGGCCCGACAACCACGCCCACGCGCGCGAGGTCGCCAGCAGCGCGGTCGCGCCGCGCGGCGACACCCCGAGCGCCAGCGACGGCGACTGCCGGGTCGCGCGGCACAGGTCCACCACGTACGCGGCGACCTTGGCGTCCAGGTGCACCGTGCGCACCGCCGCCTGCCCGGCCGCCAGCTCCGCCGCCCCAGCGACCGGCCGCACCCGCGACAGGTCGCGCGGGTCGAAGCCGGACGCGTGCCGCTGGAGCATCGCGATCTCCTCGTCCCGGGACGGGACCGGCACCGTCAGCTTCACCAGGAAGCGGTCGAGCTGCGCCTCGGGCAGCGGGTAGGTGCCCTCGTACTCGACCGGGTTCTGCGTCGCGCACACCACGAACGGGTCGGGCAGCGGGCGGGCCTTGCCGTCCACCGACACCTGCCGCTCCTCCATCGCCTCCAGCAGCGACGCCTGCGTCTTGGGCGGGGTGCGGTTGATCTCGTCGGCGAGCAGCAGGTTGGTGAACACCGGCCCGGCCCGGAAGTCGAACTCGGCGGTGCGCGCGTCGTAGACCATCGAGCCGGTGACGTCGCCCGGCATCAGGTCCGGGGTGAACTGCACCCGCTTGAAGTCCAGGTCCAGCGCCCGCGACAACGTCTTGACCAGCAGCGTCTTGGCCGTGCCCGGCACGCCCTCCAGCAGCACGTGGCCGCGGCACAGCAGCGCGATGACCAGCCCGGTCACCACCGAGTCCTGGCCGACGACGGTCTTGCCGACCTCGGCGCGCAGCGCGGCCAGCGCCGCCCGCGCCTCCTCGGCGCCCGCCGGCGGGGCGTCCGCCGGGACGTCGTCGTCCTTGTCGAGGTCCACAGGGTGGTTCACGAGTCGCGTACCTGCCTTTCCAGGTCGTCGAGAAGATCGGAGAGCCGGACGAGCCCGGCGTCGTCGGCCGGTTCGGGACCGTACAGGGCCGCGCCCACCTCGGCCTCGGCCCGGCCGGTGCGCAGCGCGACCGCCGAGACGATCCCGTTCGCGGCGGCGGGGTCCTGCGCCGCGCCGCGCGGCAGTCCCAGCAGCGGCACCAGGCGCTCGCGGGCCCCGGCGCGCAGCGCGTCGGCGGCCCGGTCGCGGGCGCGGTGGGCCCGGTAGAGGCGCGCGCGCCCCTCCACGGTCTCGCTGGAGCGCACCACCACCGGCAGCGCCTCGGCCACCACCGGCCCCAGCCGCCGGGAGCGCCACAACGCCACCAGCACGACCGCGACCAGCAGCTCCAGGAAGAACAGCTTGACGCCGAACGGCAGCAGGTCGCCCAGCGTCCGCTCGCCGCCCTCCGCGCCCGGCTCGGGCAGGTCGGGGATCAGCCACACCATCGAGGAGCGGGCCCCGACCAGGTTCATCGCCAGCGCGGCGTTGCCCTCCTCGGCCAGGTGCTCGTTGGTGAGCGGGGAGCTGGAGCCGAGGACGGTGACGGTGCGGCCGCCGATCGACGCCTGCACGAGGCGGGGCAGCCCGTCGGCCTGGTAGCAGCCGGTCGCGCCGGGCGGGACCTCGTAGGTCTCGGCGTTGGCGAACGTGGCGCGCCCGGCCTGGGCGGCGGCGGGCAGGGCGCAGTCGGGGTCGTCGGCGCGCTCGAAGCTGGGGGCGGCCTCCCGGACGCCCGGGGCGAGCGCGGCCAGGGCGTCGCGGCCGGGCGCGACCAGCAGCAGGTCGCCGGGGGCCGAGCGCAGGCGCTCCAGGTCGGCGTCGGTCAGGCGCTCGGTCCGGGTGACGACCAGGACCGCGTCGCCGGTGGCGCGTCCGGCGGCGTCGGCGGCCCGGCGGGACACCGCGACGGGTGTGCCGCGCTGCTTGAGGATCTCGGCGAGGGCACGGGTGCCGCCCGCGCCGGGCGAGGTGGGGTCGAGGTCCTGCGCGGTGCCGGAGGGGCGCAGCGCGGCCAGCGCCACCGCGATGGCGACCATGGCGAGGAGCGCGAGCAGCACCCCGCGCGAGGCGCGCCAGCGCCGCCCGGCGACCTGCCGCGCCGACGGAACGGCGGCCCCGTCCGGCGTTCCCGCGCGCGTCACCATCGCGGGCCCCCGTCCTGGTCGGCGCCGGTCAGCGCGGGGTCGTCGGCGCGCTCGTCGTCCAGGGCGCGGGGGCGGGCCGCGCGGACGCGGTCGTCCACGGCCTTGACCTGCTCGTAGGCGGGCGCGCTGCCCGGACGGTCGCCGTACCAGACGTCGTCGAAGATCCGCACGGCGGCGGCCAGGTCGCCCGCCAGGTCCGGCAGCGCCTCGCCCGCCTCGGCCGCCAGCTCGTCGGCGGTGCGGCCCGGACGGGGCGCCAGGATGGCGCGCTCCTCCAGGTCGCGGGCCAGCGCGCGCAGCCGCTCGCGGATCGCCTGGGGCCACGCGCCGGTGGCGGCCAGCCGTTCGGCCTCGGCGCGGTGGTCCAGGGCCGAGGACGGCGCGTCGTCCAGCAGCGCGTCCTGCGCCGAGCGCACGTTGCGGCCGCCGCGCATCAGCCACACCACCAGGGCGACCGCCGCCAGCAGCAGCACGATGATCACCACCCAGGACACCCAGCCCATCGCGCCGCTGCCGTGCGCCTCGGGCTGGGCGGTGCGCTGGAACAGCTCGCGCAGCCAGTCGGAGAAGGAGTCCCAGGCCCGCTCCAGCCAGGACGGCTTGTCGCGCTGGTAGATGGGCTTGTCCAGCTCGCGGCGGGCCAGCTCGCGGGCCTCGTCGCGGCCGATGGGATCGGTGCGGATCATCGGCGTCCGGCCTCCGGGCGTGCCGCGGGCCACTGGTTCGGGGGCTGCGCGGGCGGCTGGAAAGGCGGCTGCGTCGGCGGCTGGGCGGGCCGTTCCGCCGGCCGCCAGAGCTCGAAGAAGCCGTCCGCCCCGGCCCGGGAGCGGGTGCGCAGGTCGAGGTCCATGCCCTCGCGGCGCATCCGGCGGTCCATGTACAGCAGCGCGATCACGCCCGCGTCGAACGGCAGCACCACCGACCAGCTCACGATCCGGCCCACGGTGTCCAGCGCCAGCGCGCCGAGGGCCGCGCCGCCGCCCTCCGCGTCCCCGAAGAAGATCAGCTGGGCGAGCAGGAACGGGATGCGCAGGGCGAAGAACCCCATGAACACCGTCACCAGCAGGGCCAGCAGCAACGTCCCGCAGGTCCGCCACCAGCGGCCCCGCGACAGGTGCCGGGCGCGGGCCAGCGCCCTCCCGACCGGCTGGCGCTCCAGCACCACCGCGGGCGCGGCCAGCACCAGCAGCACGTACAACCACACCATCAGCGCGATCCCGGCCGGGACGCCGACGATCGCCGCCAGCGCGCTCAGCGCCGGATGCGCGTCCACCGCCAGCAGCGCCAGGAACGGCCCGGCCGGCACCAGCAGCCCCAGCAGCGCCGCCCCCATGATCGCCAGGCTGACGACCAGCAGCGCGCCGACCTTGGGCCGGGCGTCCCGCCACGCCTGGCGCGGCGGGTTGGGCAGCCCGAACAGGCCCCGGCCGAGCACCGGGCCGAGCAGCCCGGCCAGCAGCAGCACGCCGTAGGCCGACAGCACCAGGCTGATCATCCCCAGCGTGAACTGGGCGCCGAGCGAGCGCAGCAGCACGCTCGGGGTGACCTCGTCGCGGGCCTGGTCGCCGACGAAGAAGTAGGCGGTGACCGAACCGGCCACCTGGATGACGGTGGTGACGGCGAGCGACAGGCCCAGCGTGGTGCGGGGGGCGCGGCGGATGCCTGCGACGGCGCCGTCGAGCATCTCCGAGATCGACATGGGGCGGAACGGGATGTCCCCGCCGAGAAGGGTGGCGGTGTCCATGGAAGCCAGGTCAGCGGGCGCGTCGTCGGCCGCACCGCCCGGCGTTCCGTCGGCGGGGCCGCCCGGCGTCCCCTGAGACGCGCCATCGGCCGAGCTGCCCGGGATTCCGTTGGCCGCGCCGACGGCCGGGCCGTTCGACATCCCACTGGCCGCGTCGCCGATCGGGCTGCCCGGCATCCCGCCAGCCGCGCCGACAGCCGGGCTGCCCAATGTCCAGACGGGCATGCCATCCGCCGGGCTCCCCGGCGTGTCGCCGGACGGGTTGATGGAGGCGTCGGCGGGCACATCGGCGGGCGCGGTCGCGTCGCCGCCCCGCTCCTCCGGTCTCGCCATGCCAACTCCCCATGCGCCTGTCGGATCCGGTCATCCTGTCATGTCGGACCGCCTGGATTGCCCGTACAGTCCGGGTCGGGGCCCGGCGTGCCGCGCCCTTTCCCCCGCGTCCCGCAGGCCCGCCCGCCAGGCATCGGACGCGGCCGAGGCGGGTCAGGACCCGGTTTCGGGAAATCAGGGGGAGTCATGTACGAGGCAAACGCAGGTAACCTTGCGTGCCGAGGCATATCTCACCCTGGCGAGGTGGGCCCGGACCCGGTCCCGAAGGCGGCGGTCCGCCGCCGGAATCCCGATCCCCACCGAACCCCGACCTAGTGACGATGAGGGCCATGAGAGGACGTGTACTGGTCGTCGACGACGATCTCGCTCTCGCCGAGATGCTCGGCATCGTGCTGAGGGGCGAGGGTTTCGAACCGTCGTTCGTGCACGACGGCGACAAGGCGCTGGAGGCGTTCCGGGAGACCCGGCCCGACCTGGTGCTGCTGGACCTGATGCTGCCCGGCGCCGACGGCATCGACGTGTGCCGCCAGATCCGCGCCGAGTCCGGCATCCCGATCGTCATGCTGACCGCCAAGAGCGACACCGTGGACGTGGTGCTCGGGCTGGAGTCGGGCGCCGACGACTACATCGTCAAGCCGTTCAAGCCCAAGGAGCTGGTGGCGCGCGTGCGGGCCCGGCTGCGCCGCACCGACGAGCCCGCTCCCGAGACGCTGCAGATCGGCGACATCACCATCGACGTGGCGGGCCACTCGGTCAAGCGCGCCGACCGGCACATCCCGCTGACCCCGCTGGAGTTCGACCTGCTGGTGGCGCTGGCCCGCAAGCCGCGCCAGGTCTTCACCCGCGAGGTGCTGCTGGAGCAGGTGTGGGGCTACCGGCACGCGGCCGACACCCGGCTGGTCAACGTGCACGTGCAGCGGCTGCGCGCCAAGATCGAGAAGGACCCGGAGCGGCCGGAGATCGTGGTGACCGTCCGGGGCGTCGGCTACAAGGCCGGCCCGGCCTGAACGCGCCGTCCCGATGAGCCCGCCGCGCCCTCCGGTGGCCCGCCGACCCCGCCCGACCCGCCCTGCCCGGCAGGCGCGGGCCCTCGGGCTGCCCCGGCGGGCCCTGGAGACCGCTAGCGGGACGCACGGCACGCGCAAGAAGCACAGCGTGCTCAACACCCGCGGAACACACAGCACACGCGGCATCCACGGGACGCGCGGCCCTCACGGGATGCGCGGCCCCCACGGGACGTGTGGCATCCATGGGACGCGTGACACGCGCAGCGTGCGCGGATGCCGATGCCCCAGCACGCGCAGGACGCGTCGCCCCCTCCCGGGCGGCGCGGGCGTGGCGTCCCGGTGAGCGGCGTCACCCGCCGGCGCGCCGTCCGTCCGCTGCGCCGGGGCCGCACCGCCACCGGACCGGCCGGACGTCCCGGCCGCGCCGGCGCCGGACGCTCCCGCCGCGCCCTCGCCAGGGCCCGCCGCGCCCTGCGCCGCGTCTTCCGCAGCGGCTACTCGCGCTGGCGCCGCTCCCTCCAGATCCGCGTGGTGACCTGGACGCTGGTCCTGTCGGCGGTCGTCGTGGCGATCCTCGGCATCTTCATCACCCAGCGCATGTCCAACGCCCTGATGGACGGCAAGGCCAAGACGGCCCAGGCCCAGCTCGACGACGGCCTCGCCCAGGTGCAGCGCGACCTCGGCAACCGGGGCAGCACCACCGACGACACCGACCGCCTCAAGCGCGCCGTGGACGGCCTGAAGGCCCGCAGCGGCCCGTCCGGCCTGTACGAGGTCTACATCCGCGACACCCGCGAGCAGACCTACGACGGCTTCGCCACCAACGAGCTGCTCAGCGAGAGCGTGCCGCAGCGCATGCGCGAGGAGCTGCGGCACGCCCCGACCGGCGCCCGCGTCTACACCTACGGCTGGCTGACCTACAACAAGGGCGCGCCCGTCCAGGGCCTGATCATGGGCGGCAAGACCGGCCAGCTGGAGCTGTACTACCTGTTCCCGCTCACCCAGGAGCAGCACACGCTGACGCTGGTCAGCCGGTCGCTGGTCGGGGTCGGCGTGGTGCTGGTGCTGCTGCTGGCCGCGATCGCCTCGCTGGTCACCCGGCAGGTCGTCACGCCCGTCCGGCTCGCCGCCCAGGGCGCGCAGCGGCTGGCCGCCGGACGGCTGGAGGAGCGCATGCGGGTGCGCGGCGAGGACGACCTCGCGCGCCTCGCCCGCTCGTTCAACGACATGGCCGCCAACCTCCAGGAGAAGATCGGCGAGCTGGAGGACCTGTCGCAGGTGCAGCGGCAGTTCGTGTCGGACGTCTCGCACGAGCTGCGCACCCCGCTCACCACCATCCGCATCGCCGCCGACATGCTCTACGAGAGCCGCGACACCTTCGACGACCCCGCCGTCGGCCGCTCGGCCGAGCTGCTGCAGAGCCAGCTGGAGCGCTTCGAGTCGCTGCTGGCCGACCTGCTGGAGATCAGCCGCCACGACGCGGGCGCGGCCACCCTGGACGCCGAGTCGCTGGACATGCGCGACCTGGTGCTGCGCTGCGTCGGCGACATCCAGGGCCTCGCCGAGCGCAAGGGCAGCAAGGTCGTGCTGCAACTGCCCGGCGAGCCGTGCATGGCCGAGGTCGACCGCCGCCGCGTGGAGCGCATCCTGCGCAACCTGCTGGTCAACGCCGTCGAGCACGGCGAGGGCGAGGACATCGTGGTGTCGGTGGCCGCCGACCGCGACGCGGTGGCGGTGGCCGTCCGCGACCACGGCGTCGGGCTGAAACCGGGGGAGGGCCAGATGGTGTTCGACCGCTTCTGGCGGGCCGACCCCGCGCGCGCCCGCACGACGGGCGGCACCGGGCTCGGCCTGTCCATCTCGCGCGAGGACGCCCAGCTGCACGGCGGCTGGCTCCAGGCGTGGGGCGAGCCGGGCGCGGGCTCGCAGTTCCGGCTGTCGCTGCCGCGCGTGGCGGGCACCGAGCTGCGCGGCTCGCCGCTGCCGCTGGTGCCGCCGGGCGTGGGCGGGGCGCGGCCGCTGTTCGCCGAACTGGAGGCGGGCGAATGACGTCGGGGTATGGCACCGCGCACGAGACCGGCTCCGCCGGCGGGCCCGGGAAGCAGGGCCGCGACCGGGCCGGGGACCTCGGCAAGCAGCGTCCAGGGCAGCTCGGGGAGCGCCCGGAGCAGGCCCGCGAGCCGCGCATGCGGCGCGTCCCGGCCGCGCTGGCCGCCGCCGCGGCGCTCACCATCGGCGCGGTCGGCTGCGCCAACGTCCCCACCAGCGGCCGCGTGGTGTCCGGCAAGGCCGTCGAGCGCGCCGACCAGGTCGACGACCCCTACGTCCGCATCATCCCGGTCCCGCCGAAGGCCGGCTGGGCCCCCGACCAGGTCGTGTCGGGCTTCCTGGCGGCCTCCGGCAGCTTCGACGACGGGCAGCGCGTCGCCCGCTCCTACCTGGCCAAACCCGGCGCGTGGACGCCCGGCCCGCGCCCGTCGGTCACCGTCTTCAAGGACCGGCTCCAGCCCGTCATGGTCAAGCAGGACGCCGTCCAGGCCACCGTCCGGGTGGAGGGCGAGCAGCTCGGCGCGATCCGCGCCGACGGCCAGTACGTCGCCGACCCCAAGAAGGTCGCCGTCACCTTCGACCTGGCCAAGAACCCGCAGGCCGGATGGCGGATCGCCGGGCTGTCGGGCGACGCCGGAGCGCGGCTGCTGCTGACCAAGAGCGACGTGGAGCGCGCGTTCCGCACCGTCGACCTGTACTTCTTCGGCCCCGACCGGGGCGCGCTGGTGCCCAACGGGATCTTCCTGCCGCTGGTCGACCGGCAGAGCCTGCCCGCCCAGCTCGTCCAGGCGCTGCTGGGCGGCCCGACGTCGTGGTTGCGCGACGCGGTGCGCAGCGAGTTCCCGGCCGGCACCAAGCTGCGCGGCGTCACCGTCGACAACGAGATCGCCACCGTGGAGCTGAGCCGGGAGGCCGCCTCCGGCGACCTGCGGCGGATGTCGGCGCAGCTCAGCTGGACGCTGCGGCAGCTGTCGGAGATCCGCTACTGGAAGTTGCGGATCGACGGCGAGAACTACACGCCCGAGGGCATGGGCGAGACCCAGCCGGTGTCGCGGTCCTGGGAGGAGTACGCCCCCGACGGCCCGCGCGAGCACCGCGGCGGCGAGGCGTACGCGATGGGCCTGGCCGGCGACCTGAGCCGCCTGGCCGCCGACAAGCCGCAGCCGGTGATGACCAACGACGCGGGCCGCCTCAGCCGCCCCGCCGTCTCGCCCGACCGCCGGGAAGCCGCCGGGCTCAGCCGCAAGGGCGACCAGGTCCTGGTCACCGACCTGGCCGGGGACCAGCGCCTGCGCCCCCTGCTGACCGGGCGGGGCAAGCAGTCGCGCTTCACCGCGCCCGCCTTCGACCGCCACGGCCGCCTGTGGACGGTCGAGAGCAGCGCCGACAAGTCCTGGTTGTGGGTGCGCGAGCGCGGCGGCCCGCCCGTGCAGGTCAAGGTGTGGGGGCTGAGCGGCCGCCAGGTGCTGGCCTTCCAGGTCGCCCGCGACGGGGTGCGCGCGGCCGTCATCGTCCGCATCGAGGGCATGAACCAGGTGCAGCTCGGCCGCGTCATCCGCGCGCCCGACGGGGCGCTGGACGTGGGGTCGTTCCTGCCGGTCAGCTCCGAGCTGCCCGACGCACGCGACCTGTCCTGGCGCGACTACGGCAGCCTCGCGGTCCTGGGCCGCAAGGAGCTGGACGAGACGGTGCTGCCCTACCTGATGCCGGTCGGCGGCGGCGCGATCTCGCCGCTGGGCGGCGGGGTGCTGAACTCGGCCCGCACGATCGCGGCCGCGCCCGGGGCCCCGGTGCTGATCGGCACCCGGACGTCGGAGGGGCTGCGGGTGTGCCGGCAGCGCAACCCGAGCGAGCAGTTCAGCGAGTGGACATGCTCGATCCCGGCGACGGACCCGACCTACCCGAACTGAAGAACCGGCCCCACCCCACCCCAACGGACCCGGCCCACCTGAACTGACGGATCCCGCCCGCCCGGCCTGACGGCCCCGGCCCACCTGTCCCGACGGCCCCGGCCCGACGGACCCGCCCCACCCAGCCTCACGGACCTGCCCTACCCGTCCCGACGAACCTGCCCCACCCCGACTGGGCGCCGAAGTTATCCACAGGCTGGAAACTCGTCGCCCGAAGTCCCGCCGGACGGCGCAGACTTGTCTCATGCGCTCGTACACCGCCTTCCTCGATCTGCTCCTCCCGCTACGCTGCGCGGGCTGTTCCCGGCCCTCAGGGCTTCTCTGTGGCCGCTGCGGGGCCTTACTGGACTCTGCCCCCACCCGGGGCAGCCCCGGCCCCGCATCGCCCGTCCTGCCACCGGTCTGGTCGGTCACCGCCTACGCGGGCCCGGTCCGCAAGATGATCACCGCCTACAAGGACGACGGCCGCACGCCCCTGGTCGATCCGTTGGGACGCGCCTTGGCTCAGGCCCTCAAAGCCGCGACAGCCGACATGCCGACCGACGGCCCCTTCCTGGTGGTCCCCGTTCCGTCAGCCCGCCGCGCCGTGCGCCGCCGTGGCCACGACCACATGCGCCGCATGGCGGAGGCGGCCGTCCGGGAACTGCGCCGTGCCGGTCTGCCTGCCACGGGCCTGGCGGCCCTGCGCCAGTGCCGCCGCGTCCGCGACCAGGCGGCCCTGTCCCGGCCCGCTCGCGCTGCGAACCTGGCCGGTGCCCTGGAAACGCACCCGGCCGCAGACGTAGCGGGCCGCACGGCCCTCCTGGCGGATGACGTCCTGACGTCCGGGCACACCCTCGCGGAAGCGACACGGGCCCTGGAGGAGGCGGGCGCCGACGTTCCGGCCGCCGCGACCGTCGCGGTCACCCTCCGTAGGCCCGGCTCCTGACGCGCCACCACCCGCGCGCCGCGCCGGACCCGGCGCCGTGCCGCCCCGCCTACCCCTCATGATCAGGTGATGTCGGACTGGCGGGCCTGATACTGGGCGGTGCCGGGGAAGGTGACTTTCTTCACGGTGACACGCCCGGACGGTAGTTACCTGTTGTAACCATCAACCGTCCGAGATGTCGGCGATGGCGTGATTGGTTGCGATATCAACGGTCACCGATGGTCCGTTGCCGAGTAGAGATTTTGCAAACCAGACCGGTGGTGAGGTCCCGCTGACCTGCGTCCCGACGATCGGCCGCAACCCCTGCGCATACAGGGTTTCACGGCATGTGAGCGGCGGCCGGAGGGGCCCCGGGCACCCCTCCGGAGGGCCCTCCGATGACGGTCAGTGAGTTTTTCCTCCCTCCACCCCCCTGACATTCGTGGCGTAAGGGGTTAGCGTTCCTGACATGGCACCCGCCCGGGTCCGTGGTTGCGTTGGATCGCAGTGCTCGTCGCGAGCACGGAAGGCGGTCCGGCTAGCCGATGCCAGGCGCAGGCGAAACGGCCCACGTAAGGCGACTTCTCGTCGACCGATCACGGTGCGCCTTAGAGGTAAGTCCTGCCCCGCCGGAGGATCAGACATCCTCCGTACCGGGAGAAGGGCAGTAGTGGCAACAGAGCTGCGAGCCCCTCGGCAGGCGGATGTGGGGACGAAGACCAGGTCGGCCGGGCGGGTGCGACCCATCCAGCTGTGTAGTTCGCGTCGGGATGGGGAGACCCCCGTCCCAACGTCGAACGACAACCGGGAGAAGGGGGGTCCCGCGTGGACATCATCGTGAGGGGCCGGCACACCGACGTCAACGACAGGTTCCGTCGGCACTGCGACACCAAGCTGACCAAGATCGAGCGGCTCAACCAGAAGATCACCCGCGTGGACGTGGAGGTGTCCGAAGAGCGCAACCCGCGCCTGGCCGACCAGCGCGAACGGGTCGAGATCACCATCCGCGGCCGCGGCCCGGTGGTGCGGGCCGAGGCCGCCGCCGACGACCGGTACGGCGCGCTCGACCTGGCCCTGGACAAGCTGGAGTCCCGGCTCCGCCGCGACGCCGACCGGCGCAAGCCGCACCACGGCAGCCGCAACAACGCCAAGCTCGCCGCCATGGAGGCCGCGCCGCTGCCCGCGTTCGGCGCGGCGGTCGCCACGGTGGCCGAACCCGACACCCGTACCGACCCCGACACCGACGCCGCGGCGGCCGCCGACGAGGCGACCTCCGACCTCGATGGCAACCTGGTGCCGATCCCCATGGACGGCGACGGCCCGGTCGTCGTCCGCGAGAAGTTTCACAAGGCCGAGCCGATGGGCATCGAGCAGGCCCTGTTCGAGATGGAGTTGGTGGGCCACGACTTCTTCCTGTTCCGCGACAAGGCCAACGGCTCGCCCTCGGTGGTCTACCGCCGCCGCGGCTGGGACTACGGCGTCATCCGCCTTGTCGAAGAGTGATGTGGCACTTGCGTCACGTCACGACCCGAAGCGTGTCATGATCTAGAGGACGTCGGCCGGCAGGCCGCGGACGCCGCGGCCGGGCGCGCCGCGCGGGGCTCGTCCCGCGCGTCGGTGCCCGGCCGCGCGCCCGTGCACAGGCCCTCCGGGAACGGTCCCGGCCCCCAGCACGTTGGGCCGAGGACGCCTCCGGACGGCGGGCGTCCGACCGGTGGAGCCCGGCCCCGCACCAGGGACACGGAAACCCGCACCGGACCCGCACCACCCCGAGGGCCCACGCCCCCGGACCGGCACCACCCCGGGAGCCTTCGCTCCCGAACCCGCACCACGCCGGGAGCCAAATGCCCCTGGATCTGCACCACCCCGAGGGCCAGTGCCCTCGGACCCGCACCACCCCGGGGCTGCGCCCCTGGGACCTGCACCACCCTGGGGGCTGCGCCCCCGGATCCGCACCACGCCGGGAGTCAACGCCCCCGGTCTGCACCACCCCGAGGGCCCGTGCTCCCGGATCCGCACCACCCCGGGGGCCGAGCCCCTGGGACCTGCACCACCCTGGAGGCGCGTCTCCGGGCCCGTACCACCCCGGGAGCCAGCGCTCCCGGACTCGCAAAGCCCCGGGGGCCCGCGCCCCCGGACCCGCACCACGCCGAGCACGGCCCCGGTCCCGCACATCCCGGGGGCGCTCCCGGCGGTACCACCCCGGGAAGGCCCGGGCCGCGCGAGCGCCGGTCCGGAACCGCCCCGGTTTCCCGGCGCCCGCCTGGGGGACACCCCGGGAGCGCGCCGACCCGTCCGGGGACGACCCCGGGCGACCCCGTCCGGGGGCCACCCCGGATCCCGAAACTGCATAGATCCCAGATCACCGATTGCGAAGGGGGGAAGCGGCGTCCCCTCCACGCCGCGACTCAGGTGAGCGAGATTCCCGAGGCTCGCGGCGCCGCGGCGGTGCCCCGCCAGGCCGGCGCCATCCCGCGCGGCGGGTCCGGCGGGTCGGCCGACCCCATCCGCGTGCTCATCGTGGACGACCACGCGCTGTTCCGCCGCGGCCTGGAGATGGTGCTCCAGGGCGAGGAGGACATCGAGGTCATCGGCGAGGGCGGCGACGGGCACGAGGCCGTGCAGATGGCCGGCGACCTGCTGCCCGACGTGGTGCTGATGGACATCCGCATGCCGCGCCGCAGCGGCATCGAGGCGTGCACCGCGATGAAGGAGGCCGCGCCCAGCTCCAAGATCGTGATGCTGACCATCAGCGACGAGGAGGAGGACCTCTTCGAGGCGCTCAAGGCGGGGGCCAGCGGCTACCTGCTGAAGGAGATCTCCATCGACGAGGTGCCGCAGGCGGTGCGCGCGGTGCACGGCGGGCAGTCGCTGATCAGCCCGTCGATGGCGTCCAAGCTGATCACCGAGTTCGCCTCGCTGGCCAAGCGCAGCGAGGAGCGCACCCAGCAGGTGCCCGCGCCGCGGCTGACCGAGCGCGAGATGGAGGTGTTGCGGCTGGTGGCGCGCGGCCTGGGCAACCGGGAGATCGCCAAGGAGCTGTTCATCTCCGAGAACACCGTGAAGAACCACGTCCGCAACATCCTGGAGAAGCTCCAGCTGCACTCGCGGATGGAGGCGGTCGTCTACGCGGTCCGGGAGAAGCTGCTGGAGATCACCTGAGCCGGAGGTGACCGTCGAAGGCGTTTTGTCGGTGTCGTCCTCTAGCATCACGGCGTGACCTACGCCGAACTCTCCGCCGACGAGGCGCGCCGCCTGCAACTGCGCGCGCAGGGACTGCTGGGCGCGGGCGCGCGCCGCGGCGGCGTGCCGGGCGCGCTCGCCCGGCTGGGCGCCGTCCAGCTCGACACGATCTCGGTGCTGGCGCGCTCGCACGAGCTGGTGCCGTACGCGCGGCTCGGTCCGGTGGGCCGGGCCGCGGTGGACGCCGCCTACTGGGGCGATCCCGCTGGCACCGCGCCGCACCAGGCCCGCACGTTCGAGTACTGGGCGCACGCCGCGTCGATCCTGCCGGTGGCCGACTGGCCGCACTTCGCGTTCCGCCGCCGCGCGTTCCGCGAGCGCGGCCACCGCTGGCACCAGGTGCCCGAGGGCGCGTGCGACGAGGTGCGCGCCCGGCTGAAGGCCGACGGGCCGCTCACCACCAAGGACCTGGGCGGCGCGCGCTCGGGTCCCGGCACGGGTTCGATGTCGGACTCGTGGGCCTGGAGCGAGCACAAGATCGCCATCGAGTGGATGCTGGACCTCGGCGAGGTCGTGTGCGTGCGCCGCACCGGCTGGCGGCGCGTCTACGACCTGGCCGAACGCGCCATCCCCGCCCCGCTGCTGGGCCACGAGCCGAGCGAGGCCGAATGCCTGGCCCACCTGGTGCGGCACGCCGGACGGGCGCTGGGCGTGGCGACCCGCGCCGACCTGGCCGACTACTACCGTCTCAAGGGCGAGCAGGTGGACTCCGCCGTCGAGGCCGCCGGGCTCGTCCCCGTCACCGTCGCCGGGTGGCGGCACCGCGCCTGGGCCGACCCCGACGCGCTGGCCGAGCCCGCGCGCGGATGGCACGTCACCACGCTGCTGTCACCGTTCGACTCGCTGGTGTGGGACCGCGCCCGCGCCTCGCGCGTGTTCGGGTTCGACCACCGGCTGGAGGCGTACGTGCCCAAGCACAAGCGGGTGCACGGCTACTTCGCGATGCCGGTGCTGGCGGGCGGGCGGCTGATCGGCCGGGTCGACCCCGGCCGCGAGGGCCGCACGCTGGTCGCCCGGCAGGTGTCGCTGGAACCGTGGGCCGCCACGCCCGCCAAGATCGAGACGTCCGCGACGGCCCTCGCCGAAGCGTTGCGGCGCGCCGCCGACTGGGTGGGCTGCGACGACGTCCGCATCGAACGGGCGAGTGACGCGGAACTCACCGGGGTGCTCCGCGCGTTCCTCTAGGGATGGACAAAACAGAGCGACCCGCCCGGGATCCCAACGTGCGATCCTGCGGCGGGCCGTTCTCCACGGACCGGACGTCAGCCGTGCGGGGTGTGCTGGGTGTCGGTCTTGACGGGCTTGTCGATGGTCTCGCCCGCCCTCCCGCCCCGGCGCCTGGCCGTGCGCTTCCCGAAGACCGAGTAGTCCACGATCTCCGGGATGACACGTGGCGCGTCGACCACCACGTCAGAGAAGATCCCGACCGCCGCGCTCACCACCAGACCGACCACGATGACCGCCGCACCGACCCAGAACATCAGCCAGTTGGGGCCCAAACACAACGCCACGCCACCGATGGCGAAGCCGATGAAGATGATCGAAACCGCGACCCACGAGCTGGGCCGTCCGGCGTGCGAGCCGTGCGATTCCTCGGACATGATGCGCCTCCCCTCAGGTGCACTGAGAGATCTTTCCTTGACCTGACGGGCCAAACGGGACCCGTCCTGGATTGCGTCGCAGGGTGACCTAGACCATTCTGGGTCTCGCCTACGATGGCATCGTACGTGTGGTGTGCGTACCGCCCTCCAGCGGTGACCCACGATCTGCAAGGAGCCTCCGAGAGTGCCGCCAGTCATCGACAAGATCCTTCGTGCGGGCGAAGGCAAAATCCTGCGCAAGCTCAAGAAGCTCGCGGATCAGGTCAACTCGATCGAGGAAGACTTCCTCGAGATGAGCGACGCCGAGCTGCGTGAGCTGACCGACAAGTACCGGGAGCGGATCGCCGAGGGCGCGAGCCTGGACGACCTGTTGCCCGAGGCGTTCGCGACCGCCCGCGAGGCCGCCAAGCGCGTCCTGGGGCAGCGGCACTACGACGTCCAGATCATGGGCGGCGCCGCGCTGCACCTGGGCAACATCGCGGAGATGAAGACCGGCGAGGGCAAGACCCTCACCTGCGTGCTCCCCGCCTACCTGAACGCGCTGTCCGGCAAGGGCGTGCACGTGGTCACGGTGAACGACTACCTGGCCAAGCGCGACGCCGAGTGGATGGGCCGCGTGCACCAGTTCCTCGGCCTCGACGTGGGCGTCATCCTCCCGCAGATGACCCCCGAAGAGCGCCGGGCCGCCTACGAGTGCGACATCACCTACGGCACCAACAACGAGTTCGGCTTCGACTACCTGCGCGACAACATGGCCTGGAGCCTGGAGGAGTGCGTCCAGCGCGGCCACAACTTCGCGATCGTGGACGAGGTCGACTCGATCCTCATCGACGAGGCCCGGACCCCGCTGATCATCTCCGGCCCGGCCGAGCAGAACTCCAAGTGGTACGCCGAGTTCGCCAAGATCGTCCCGCGGCTGAAGCGCGCCGAGCTGGTCAGCACCGCCGGCCAGGTCGACCAGTACGGCCCCGGCGACTACGAGGTCAACGAGAAGAAGCGCACCGTCGGCATCACCGAGGCCGGGGTCGAGAAGGTCGAGGACTACCTCGGCATCGACAACCTCTACGACTCGGTCAACACGCCGCTGGTCAGCTTCCTCAACAACGCCCTCAAGGCCAAGGAGCTGTACAAGCGCGACAAGGACTACGTCGTCATGAACGGCGAGGTCCTGATCGTCGACGAGTTCACCGGGCGCATCCTGCACGGCCGCCGCTACAACGAGGGCATGCACCAGGCCATCGAGGCCAAGGAGGGGGTGGCGATCAAGGACGAGAACCAGACCCTGGCCACCATCACCCTCCAGAACTACTTCCGTCTCTACGGCACGCTGTCGGGCATGACCGGCACCGCCGACACCGAGGCGGCGGAGTTCAACAAGACCTACAAGATCGGCGTGGTGCCGATCCCGACGAACAAGCCGATGGTCCGCAAGGACGTCGCCGACGTCGTCTACAAGACCGAGCAGGCCAAGTTCGAGGCCGTCGTCGACGACATCGCCGAGCGGCACGAGAACGGCCAGCCGGTCCTGGTCGGCACCACCTCGGTGGAGAAGTCCGAGCGGCTGAGCAAGATGCTCAAGCGGCGCGGCATCCCGCACCAGGTGCTGAACGCCAAGCACCACGAGCAGGAGTCGGCGATCATCGCCGAGGCGGGTCGCAAGGGCGCGGTCACCGTCGCCACCAACATGGCGGGCCGCGGCACCGACATCATGCTGGGCGGCAACCCCGACTTCCGCGCCGACCTGGAGCTGCACCAGCGCGGCCTGAACCCCCTTGAGACGCCCGAGGAGTACGAGGCCGCCTGGCCCGAGGCGCTGGAGAAGGCCAAGGACGCGGTGAAGGGCGAGCACGAGGAGGTCGCCGAGGCCGGCGGCCTGTACGTGCTGGCGACCGAGCGGCACGAGTCGCGCCGCATCGACAACCAGCTGCGCGGTCGCTCCGGCCGCCAGGGCGACCCGGGCGAGTCCCGCTTCTACCTGTCCCTTGAGGACGACCTGATGCGGCTGTTCAACTCCGCCCGCGTCGAGGCGATCATGACCCGCCTCAACATCCCCGACGACGTGCCGATCGAGTCCAAGGTCGTCTCCGGCGCGATCAAGTCGGCGCAGAGCCAGGTCGAGCAGCAGAACTTCGAGATGCGCAAGAACGTCCTGAAGTACGACGAGGTCCTGAACCGGCAGCGCAAGGTGATCTACGCCGAGCGCCGCAAGGTCCTGGAGGGTGCCGACCTCCAGGAGCAGATCCGCAACATGGTCCACGAGGTCGTGGACGGCTACGTCGCGGGCGCCACCGGCGAGGGCTTCGCCGAGGAGTGGGACCTCGACAAGTTGTGGAAGGCGTTCAAGCAGCTCTACCCGATCTCCCTCACCGTCGACGACCTGGTCGAGGAGGTCGGCGGCGACATCTCCGGCCTGGACGCCGAGACGCTGGCCGAGAAGGTCCGCGAGGACGCCTTCGCGGCCTACGACAAGCGCGAGCAGGAACTCGGCAGCGAGGTCATGCGCGAGCTGGAGCGCCGCGTGATCCTGTCGGTCCTGGACCGCAAGTGGCGCGAGCACCTCTACGAGATGGACTACCTCCAGGAGGGCATCGGCCTGCGGGCCATGGCGCAGCGCGACCCGCTGGTGGAGTACCAGCGCGAGGGCTACGACATGTTCAACGCGATGCTCGACGGCATCAAGGAGGAGTCGGTCGGCTACCTGTTCAACCTGGAGGTCGAGGTGGAGGACCAGCCCACCGCCCCGACCGTCGGCGCGAACCCGGTGGCGCTGAACAAGACGGCCGACACCGACGACGTGCCCGAGGACGACGCCCCGGAGGACGACGTCCCGGCGATCCACGCCAAGGGCCTGGACGAGCCGCAGCGCCCGAAGAAGCTGGACTACTCGGCCCCGACGCTGGACGGCGAGGGCGGCGTGGAGCACCACACCGAGGAGACGGCGGACGAGTACGCGGGCGTGAACCGGAACGACCCGTGCCCGTGCGGCTCGGGGAAGAAGTTCAAGCGCTGCCACGGTGACCCGCGGAGCAAGTAGAGGCAGGTCGTGTAACAACGGTTAGACAGCTGTGAGATAGCGAGAGAGCCCTTTATCTCTCACCGGCGCCGCCGGGCCCTCCAGGGCCCGGCGGCGCCGCTGTTTGAGCCTGAGCCCGCGCGCTCCGCACTCGACCAACAACCCCAGCCCCGTGCCCGAACATGACCACTAACCCCGGCCACCGGGGA